>NZ_HG424580.1:25347-29106 GCF_000336385.2 Lysobacter antibioticus HS124
TCGCGGCTTACGCCGCTCCTACAATGGGGCGTTAGTCGCGGCGAGAATGCAGGCGAAAAAAATCCCGGCCGGGGCCGGGATTTTTCGATCGACGTGCGATGCGGGTGGGGCAGCGGAACGCGGATTCAGTCCGCCGGCATCCGCCTCAAACCAATCCCCAATCGCGAATTTCCCACCCCGGCTTAAAGCGCATACCCGAACTGTTGCTTGAACTGTTCGGCGAATTCTTCGTAGTCGAAGCGCTGGTTCTGAGTGCCGGGGTGTTCGACCTTCAACGCGCCCATCAGATTGCCCATGCGGCCGACGGTCATCCAGTCGTAGCCCTTCTCGATGCCGAAGATCAGGCCGGCGCGGAAGGCGTCGCCGCAGCCGGTCGGATCGGTCACGCGGCGCTCGTGCGCCGGCGGGATGTCGTAGGTCTTGCCGAGCGTGTGGATCTGCGAGCCGTGCGGGCCGCGGGTGGTGATATAGGCCTTGACCCGCTGGACGATGTCGTTCTCGCTCCAGCCGGTGCGCTCCTGCAGCAGGTTGGACTCGTAGTCGTTGACGGTGACGTAGTCGGCCTGCTCGATGAAGGCGCGCAGCTCTTCGCCGTTGAACAACGGCATGGCCTGGCCCGGATCGAAGATGAAGGGGATGCCGGCGTCGGCGAACTCCACCGCGTTCTGCAACATGCCTTCGCGGCCGTCGGGGCTGACGATGCCGAAGCTCACGCCCTTCACGTCGCGCACGTGGTTTTCGTAGGAGCGCATCATCGCGCCCGGATGGAAGGCGGTGATCTGGTTGTTGTCGTGGTCGGTGGTGATGAACGCCTGCGGCGTGAACAGCTCCGGGATCTCCTTGACGTGGTCGAGGCGGATCTTCTGTTCGTCGAACCACTCGCGGTACGGGCCGAAGTCCTGGCCGACGGTGGCCATCGGGATCGGATCGCCGCCGAGCAGCTTGAGGTTGTAGGCGATGTTGCCGGCGCAGCCGCCGAACTCGCGGCGCATGCGCGGGACCAGGAACGAGACGTTCAGGATGTGGACCTTGTCCGGCAGGATGTGGTTCTTGAACTGGTCCGGAAACACCATGATGGTGTCGTAGGCCAGCGAGCCGCAGATCAGCGCAGACATGTTCACCCCGAAAATTTTTTGAAGTCGCGACGCAAAAGCGGGCGGTCGATAGACCGCCCGGCGGCGTAGGGTAGCGGCTGAAGCGGCGCGCGGCCAGTTTTTGCGTACGCGGGGGGATGGTCGCGGGCGGCCGGGCGGTTTTCCGGCCTCCGGCGCGGAGACCGCCGGGGCCGGGTCGGCCGGGCCGGAACCGGGTGGGCGGCGACCCGGCGAGGGGGCGATTCCGGACCCGCCGACCCAGGGTTATCCCCAGGGGGCGGGCGCCGCTCCTGAACAGCCGGGCAGCCGTGAAACCGTTGATTTTCCTTGCTCGCAGGGGGGGCGATTGCTAGGCTAACGGCCCCGCTTCGCCCTTACTTTTGACGGCCCAATCCCCCGATGTTCAAGAAGTTTCGCGGCATGTTTTCCAATGACCTGTCCATCGACCTGGGCACGGCCAACACCCTCATTTACGTCCGCGGCCAGGGGATCGTGCTGAATGAGCCGTCCGTGGTCGCGGTGCGCCAGGACCGGATGATCGGCGGCAACCGTACGGTGGCGGCGGTCGGCGGCGAGGCCAAGCAGATGCTCGGCCGGACCCCGGGCCACATCACCACGATCCGGCCGATGAAGGACGGCGTCATCGCCGACTTCACTTACACCGAGGAAATGCTCAAGCATTTCATCCGCAAGGTGCACAAGTCGCGCTTCCTGCGCCCCAGCCCGCGGGTGCTGGTGTGCGTGCCTTGCGGCTCGACCCAGGTCGAGCGCCGCGCGATCAAGGAATCGGCCGAGGAGGCCGGCGCGCGCGAGGTCTACCTGATCGAGGAACCGATGGCCGCGGCGATCGGCGCCGGCATGCCGGTGACCGAGGCGCGCGGCTCGATGGTGGTCGACGTCGGCGGCGGCACCACCGAGGTGGCGGTGATCGCGCTCAACGGCATCGTCTACTCGGCCTCGGTGCGCATCGGCGGCGACCGCTTCGACGAGTCGATCATCAACTACGTGCGCCGCACCTACGGCACCCTGATCGGCGAAGCCACCGCCGAGCGGATCAAGCTCGAGATCGGCTGCGCCTACCCGCAGGAGCGCGCCAGCACCATCGAAATCTCCGGCCGCAACCTCGCCGAAGGCGTGCCGAAGATGGTCACGATCAACTCCAACGAGGTGCTCGAAGCCCTGCGCGAGCCGCTGTCGGGCATCGTCTCGGCGATCAAGCTGGCGCTGGAGCAGACCCCGCCGGAACTGTGCGCCGACGTCGCCGAGCGCGGCATCGTCCTGACCGGCGGCGGCGCCCTGCTGCGCGACCTGGACCGCCTGATCAGCGAGGAAACCGGCCTGCACGTGCAGGTCGCCGACGACCCGCTGACCTGCGTCGCCCGCGGCGGCGGCCGCGCGCTGGAGCTGGTCGACATGCACGGCAACGAGTTTTTCGCTCCGGAATAAGCCGGGATTTGGGATTCGGGATTCGGGATCGGAACAGCGCCCGGTTCTCGCCTCCCGCGTCTTCGACGCGCCCGCCTAGCGTCACCCGCAGTCCGGCAAGCGCGCGCAGCGGTCACTCGCTGCGTTCGCGCTTTTCCAATCCCCAATCCCGAATCACGACTCCCGGCCTCAATGCCCCCCTACGCCGGTCCCTCCACCGCAGCCCGTAGCGGCGAAGTCGCCGACACGCTGCGCCTGCTGGCGTATCTGGCGTTGGCGCTGGTGCTGATCGTGCTCGACCACCGCGGCGGCTGGCTCAGCCAGGCGCGCAAGCAGGTCGCCACCGCGGTGGCGCCGTTGTGGGCGGTGGCCGGCATGCCCGGACGCCTGATCGAACGGGTCAGCGACGACGCCGGCACCCTGAGCCGGCTGACCGAAGAGAATCGCCGCCTGCGCCACGAGGCCTTGGTCAACCAGGCGCGGATGGCGCGGCTGCAGTCGGTCGCCGCCGACAACCAGCGCCTGCGCGGCCTGCTGGAAGCGGCCGAGCGCGGCAACCTGGACGTGGTGCTGGCGCCGATCCTCGACATCGATCTCGACCCGAGCAAGCAACGGCTGGTGCTCGACGCCGGCAGCCGCGACCGCATCCGGGTCGGCCAGAGCGTGATCGACGCCGGCGGCCTGCTCGGCCAGATCACCGGCATCACCGCGATGCACGCCAGCGTGCTGCTGATCACCGACCCGTCGCACGCGGTGCCGGTGGCGGTGGCGCGCAACGGCGTGCGCCTGGTGGTGTACGGCGAAGGCCGCAGCGACCACCTGACCCTGCGCAGCGTGCCGCTGTCCAGCGACGTGCGCGAGGGCGACGTGCTGGTGACCTCGGGCCTGGGCGGGCGATTCCCGCCGGGTTTTCCGGTCGGCACCATCACCGCGCTCAAGCCCGACGACAGCCGCGCCTTCCTGGTCGGCGAAGTGCGGCCGGCCGCGCAGTTGGACCGTGGCCGCGAAGTGCTGGTGCTGCTGTCGTTGCCGCCCGCGCCGGCGCCGAGCGAGCCCTTCGACACCCAGCCGGCGATGGCGCAGGCCGCAGGCGCGGCGCCCGCCGCGAACCACCCAGCGGTCGGCGCCGCGGACAACGCAGCGAATGCCGCGGCCAAGCCCGGCGCCGCTCCGGCACCGGCGGGCACCGCCGCGAGCCGCCCGGCGACGGTTGCGCCGCCCGCGTCGCCGTCCACTGCGC
>NZ_HG424581.1 GCF_000336385.2 Lysobacter antibioticus HS124
GGCCCGGCCGGTCGCCGCCGCCGCGGTTCCGGCGGTATGCGCCGCGGCTTGGGCCCCAGGCTGCCCGCGGGTCGGCGCCGGCCGCGAGGGCAGGGTCATCGGGCTTGTGGCAAAATCCCCGGCCGTAGCGGCTCCGGCCGCGTCCGCTTGGCCGTCCGGCCTGCCATCGAGATCCCCTGCCATGCCCATCGCTGCGCCGTTCCTGCCCGAACGCCTGTGCTGCCGCAGCACGATCGCGACGACGGAGCGCCGGCATGGCTGACGAATACGGGCATCTGCCGCGCGGCCCGGGACGGATCCTGAAGGCCGCGACCTGGTCCTTCCAGGGGCTGCGGGCGGCCTGGCTGCACGAATCCTCGTTCCGGCTCGAGGTCTACCTGTTCCTGGTCCTGGCGCCGGTGGGCTGGTACTTCGGCCAGAACGGGGTCGAGCGCTCGCTGCTGATCGGTTCGATCCTGCTGGTGTTGAGCGTGGAGCTGCTCAACTCCGCGGTCGAGGCGGTGATCGAACGCTACGGTCCGGAGTTCCACGAGCTGGCCGGGCGCGCCAAGGACATGGGCTCGGCGGCGGTGTTCGTGTTGTTGATGAACGTGCTGCTGATCTGGGCCGCGATCCTCGGCCCGCGGCTGTGGACTCATCTGATGGGCTGAGCGCCGGGACGGCGCCGGTTCCGTGTTTCCGGCCGCGTCCGCGGCCGCAGGCGTCGCCTCCGCGGCGCGCCGACCGCGGCTCGCCCGCGGGCTTTCCGATATCGACTTTCTTTGAGGTATGCCGCACGTGATTGAATTGCTGACCGATCCGCAAGTCTGGATCACCCTGATCACCCTGAGCGCGATCGAAATCGTGCTCGGCATCGACAACCTGGTGTTCATCTCGATCGCGGTCAGCAAGCTGCCGTTCGACCAGCGCGAGAAAGCGCGCAAGTTCGGCATCGCGGTGGCGTGCATCACCCGCATCGCCCTGCTGCTGACCCTGGCCTGGCTGGCCGGGCTGACCAGCGACCTGTTCCACGTGTTCGGCCAGGGCATTTCGGTGCGCGACCTGGTGCTGATCCTCGGCGGCGCCTTCTTGCTGGTGAAGGGCTCGATGGAGATCAAGGACCTGATCGCCGGCGAGGACGAGTCCGAGGACGTGCACACCAAGCCGGCGGCGTCGTTCATGATGGTGATCGCGCAGATCGCGGTGATCGACATCGTGTTCTCGCTGGACTCGGTGATCGCCGCGGTCGGCATGGCCAACCACACCCCGGTGATGGTCGCCGCGATCCTGCTCGCGGTCGGCGTGATGCTGCTGGCGGCCAAGCCGCTGGGCCATTTCATCGACAACAACCCGACCATCAAGATGCTGGCGCTGGCCTTCATCGTCCTGGTCGGCGTGTACCTGATCGCCGACGGCTTCGAGATCCATATCCCGAAGGGCTACATCTACGGTGCGATGGGCTTCTCGGCCCTGGTCGAGTGCCTGAACCTGTGGGCCCGTCGCCGCGCCACCCTGCGGCTCAGCACCGAATAAGCGCCGCCGCGAGCGCGCAGCGTCCCAGCGAAGGCCGGCAAGCGATTGCCGGCCTTCGTCGTTGTGGACGCAGGGCTTGGCGCGCGCTGGGGCGCGAAGTTGCGGCGTTCGCGCCGGCGCCGCAGGCGCAGCGCACCCAGGCGCCGGATGGCGGGCAGCGCGGGGGAGGGGGTAAGTGTGCTTGACCCCTTCGTCCCGGTCGTCACATCGCGTCCATTGCGTCCGCCCGGGGCCGGTGCTGCAATGCGGCCGTCGCCCGTGCAACCAGGAGTCGCGCCATGTTCCGTGCCTTGATCGTGCTCGCGTTGACCGCGCTGCTCAGCGGCTGCGGCTACAACAGCATCCAACAGAAGGACGAAGCGGTGACCGCCGCCTGGTCGCAGGTGCTCAACGTCTACAAGCGCCGCGCCGACCTGGTGCCGAACCTGGTCGCGACCGTGCGCGGCTATGCCAGCCACGAACAGCAGGTGCTGACCCAGGTCACCGAGGCCCGGGCCAAGGTCGGCAGCATCAACGTCAACGCCAACGACCCCGAATCGCTGAAGCAGTTCGAACAGGCCCAGGGCGAGTTGCGCGGCGCGATCGGCCGCCTGCTGGTGGTCAGCGAAAACTATCCGCAGCTCAAGGCCGACCAGAGCTTCCTCAGCCTGCAGACCCAGCTGGAAGGCACCGAGAACCGGATCGCGGTCGAGCGCCAGCGCTACATCGGCGCGGTGCAGGACTACAACACCTACATCCGCCAGTTCCCGACCAACCTGACCGCCAAGCTGTTCGGCTACGCGACCAAGCCCAACTTCACGGTCGAGAACGCGGCCGAGATCCAGCAGGCGCCGAAGGTCGATTTCGGCCAGCCCAGCGCGCCGGCGCAGACCCCGCCGGCCCCGTCGCAGGGCTGAGGCGCCGATGGCGGCATCGGCCGCAATCGCCCGTGGCCGCAGCGCGTTCGCGGCGCTGCTGGTCGGGTTGTGGCTGCTGGTCCTGGCGGCCCTGCCGGGGCCGTTGCGGGCCCAGGCCCTGCAGCCGATTCCGGCGCTGACCTCGCCGGTGGTCGACACCACCGCGACCCTCGACGCCGACGCCCGCGCGCGCCTGGAGGCGCAGGCGCGCGAGCTGCAGCGGCGCAAGGGCAGCCAGTTGCAGGTGCTGATGGTGCCTACCACCGCGCCGGAGGACATCGCCGCCTACGCGGTGCGCGCCTACGAACAGTTCCGCCTGGGCCGCAAGGGCGTCGACGACGGCGTGCTGCTGGTGGTGGCCAAGGACGACCGGCGGGTGCGGATCGAGGTCGGCTACGGCCTGGAGGGCGCGATCACCGACGCCCAGTCCGGCCGCATCATCCAGGAGTACCTGGCGCCGAAGTTCCGCGCCGGCGACTACGCCGGCGGCCTCGCCGACGCCAGCGCGATGCTGGTGCGGCTGATCGACGGCGAGCCGTTGCCGGCGCCGATGGCGTCCGGCCAGGGCGGAGGCGGCGAGGGCGACGACGGCTGGCTGCTGGCGGTGTTCATCGCCGTGTTCGGCGCCCAGTTCGTGCGCGCCTTGCTCGGCCGCCTGCCGGCCCTGCTGCGCGGGGCGATCACCGCCGTGGTGGTCGGCGGCGTCGCCTGGCTGTTGTCGCTGGCGTGGTGGCTGGTCGGGCTGTGCGCCCTGATCGGCCTGTTCGCCGGTTTGCTCGGCAGCGTTGGCGGGCACTACGCCCGCGGCGGCGGCTGGGGCGGCTACGGCGGGGGGTGGGG
>NZ_HG424582.1 GCF_000336385.2 Lysobacter antibioticus HS124
CGGGGCGGGGCGGGGCGGGGCGGAGCAGGAGCGGGTGGCGAAGTACTGCGCCGCTTCGATAGAGCGCGGATTACCTCGCTCCTACGGGAATGGCGCCGGCGGAGGCGGCCTCAGCTGCGACCCGGTGCAGGCGCCGTGGCAGGCGTCGCGAGCGTTGCGACCGACGCAGAGGCGAACGGGCCGCTCGGCTTTCGCCGGCTGCCAAGGCGTTCGGTCTCGGGGACGCGCGGCATCGCACCGCTCTGGCGGGTCGCGGCTTGCGCCGCCCCTGTCCCCGAGGGCCGGAGCGGCATCGATCAAGCCAAGCGGTCGGCCAGCGCGTCGGTGGCGGCGACCAGGGCGTCGACGATCGCCGGATCGGCGGCGCTGTGGCCGGCCAGGACGATGCGCAGCTCGGCTTCGGGCCAGGCCTGGGCCAGGTCGATCGCGCTGGCGACCGGGCAGATGATGTCGTAGCGGCCGTGCACGATCGTCGCCGGAATGTGGCGGATGCGCTCGACCCCGCGCAGCAGCTGGTCCGGCTGCAGGAACACGCGATTGCGGAAGTAGTGCGCCTCGTTGCGCGACACGTTGATCGCGACCTGCGGCTCCTCGCGGGTGTCGGCGCCGTCGGGGTCGTGGACCAGGGTGGTGCTGCCGCCTTCCCAGTCGCTCCAGGCCAGCGCTGCGGCCAGCCGGACCTGCGGGTCGTCGCTGTCGAGCCGGCGCCAGTAGGCCTCGGTGAGGTTGTCGTGCTCTTGCGGAGGAATGTAGGCCAGATAGCGCGCCCAACGCTCGGGAAAGATGTAGCGCGCGCCGCCGTCGAGTTCGTTGAACCAGCGCAGCTCGAAATCGCGGCCGAGGAAGATGCCGCGCAGGACCAGGCCCAGCACCGGCGCGGGATGGGTCTGTGCATAGGCCAGGGCCAGGGTCGAGCCCCAGGAGCCGCCGAACACCACCCAGCGTTCGATGCCGAGGTGGGCGCGGATTTTCTCGATGTCGGCGACCAGGTGCCAGGTGGTGTTCTCGCGCAACTCCGCGGCCGGGGTCGAGCGGCCGGCGCCGCGCTGGTCGAACAGCACGATGCGATAGCGCGCCGGATCGAAGAAGCGGCGGTGGTAGGGCGAGACCCCGGCGCCGGGGCCGCCGTGCAGGAACAGCACCGGCAGCCCGTCCGGGTTGCCGCATTCTTCGATATGCAGTTCGTGGATGGCATCGACCTGCAGGCGTTCGCTGCGATAGGGCTCGATTTCCGGGTACAGCTCGCGCACGGGCGTTCTCCGCTGGGGACGCGCGAGCATAGCGCCGCCGCGCGGCCTTGCCGTGTCCGCGATCGGCGGCGGGTCCTGCCGCGGCGGCCGAACCTTCGATCGATGGGACGGGGCGTGCGCGCCGCGGTCGTGGCGGTTTCCCCGGCGCGGCCGCTAGAATGCGCCGGCAGCGCGCACCGGCGCAGGCGAAAGTGGCGGAATTGGTAGACGCACTGGATTTAGGTTCCAGCGCCGCAAGGCGTGCGGGTTCGACTCCCGCCTTTCGCACCACACAAGTTTCTGATTTAAAAAGATAAATCAGGAAAAAGTGTGCCAAAACTGTGCCAGTGTGCATCCCCTGCAGGATATCGACTCGCACTGGAAGACCAATCCAGTGGTATCTACATGGCCAGCATGTCGGCACCATGCGCATGCATGCGTACTACTGCATTCGTTCGCGTGCATGCGCGTGTGTACGCTCTGACCGATAGTTTCAATCGGCTGTGTTAAAAGATGAGGCCCGCAGGCGGTACCGCCTCATGGGGGAACCGCTCGTTCCACTCAGCCGCGCGCCTAAGTGCTTCCGACTCGGGGATCATCGGCTCCGCGTATATCTCATAAGTTGTGTCAGTCGGGAGATGCGTTCGGGAGCGTAAGCGCGAGACAGGGACATCAATTCCAATGCTCTGATACCGCGCCATTGCGGCAGAGCCCTGCCAATGCCTCACTACAGCGATACCAGATTCAAGAACGAACAGCGCGTGGACTGCCATGGTTTGCTCCTGGGGTGACTGTAATCAGCGTACGCTACGCCCTGATTCCGTTGCTGGATGCTGTGCCAGCGACGGCACAGTTGGGACTCTAGGCGGCACAGATGGCCCTCCTATGCGCCATCTGTGCCAGGAAAGCTAGAGCAACGCATTGATTTTTAATGGTTTGAACTGGATCGAGTCCCGCCTTTCGCACCACGCCGGCTGGCCGACGCCAGGCCGCCGCAAACGCAACGATGGCCGTCGGACCCGTCCGGCCCTTCGATCTTGCCTCTGAGCGGCTCGGTGAACTCGTTGTTCGATGCGGGCGGGGCGACATGCCTACGGCGTTCCTGTATCGCCCGTACCTATCTCGCCGCCATTGGCGGCGGCGCATCCGTCTCGGGCAATTCTGATACGGACTGGCCCCATGCGCGGAAACTGGCTGGATTTCGTTCCTGCCCGGCGCCTCGCGCCGCCGCTGCCGCCCCCGAAACCGCCGAACCGCGCGCAAAACCCCGTCCGGAAGGGATTTCCCGTCCGCCGGCGCTGGCAGCGGCGGCCTTTATCGGCCAAACTAGCAAGTTCCGCTGGCCGGCGATGCGTCGTGGCCGGCGGCCGGACAGGATCATCAACATTCGTGCCGCGGCGGGTGCCGCGGTCGCAGGAGTGGATATGCAAGTTTCGCTCGAATCGCTGGGCTCGCTCGAACGCCGACTGACCTTCAGCTTCCCGGCCGAGAACCTGGAAAACCAGGTCGGCGGCCGCCTGCGCGAGATCGCGCGCGGCGCCAAGATCAAGGGTTTCCGCCCGGGCAAGGTGCCGGCCAAGGTCATCGAGCAGCGCTTCGGCGCCCAGGTGCGCGCCGAGATCCTCGACGGCATGCTGCGCGAAGGCTTCAGCAACGCCGTGCGCCAGGAACAGCTGCAGATCGCCGGCCAGCCGCGCATCGAGCCGGCCGCCGACGCCGGCGAGACCCTGTCCTACGTGGCCACCTTCGAAGTCGTGCCGGATTTCGGCGACATCGACGTGTCCAAGCTCAACATCGTCCGCCATACCGCCGAAGTCGCCGATGCCGACATCGACGCGATGATCGAGAACCTGCGCCTGCAGCGCCGCACCCTGCAGAAGGTCGAGCGCGCCGCTCAGGCCGGCGACGTGGTCGAGGTCGAAACCTGGACCCAGGTCGGCGACGAGCGCTTCCCGGCCGAAGGCGCCGAGTACGGCAGCACCGTGATCGGCTCGGAATCGATGTTCAAGCCGCTCGAAGAGGCCCTGGTCGGGGTCAAGGCCGGCGACGAGACCGTCGCCGAGGTCGAGTTTCCGGCCGACTGGCGCGCGCCGCAGCTGGCCGGCAAGCAGGCCAAGGTCCACCTCAAGCTCACCAACGTGTCCGAGCCGGTCCTGCCGGAGGTCGACGCCGAGTTCATCAAGAGCTTCGGCGTGAAGAGCGGCGAGGCGGACCAGTTCCGCAACGACATCCGCACCAACCTGGAGCGCGAGCTCAAGGGTGCGCTGATGACCCGTCTGCGCCGCGAAGTCGGCGAGCAGCTGATCGCCGCCTACGAGTCGGTGGAAATGCCGCCGAAGCTGGTCGAGGCCGAAGCGCGCGACATGGTCTGGCAGACCGTCGAGCAGGCCCGCCGCCAGGGCCGCCACATCGAAGCCCCGGCCGATGCTCACCTGAACTACATGGATGCGGCGCGCAAGCGTGTCTTGGTCGGCCTGCTGGTCGGCGAGATCGCCCGCCGCAACGAGCTGCGCCTGGAGCCCAAGCGCGTCAACGAGACCCTGCGCCTGATCGCCTCGACCTACGAGGAGCCGCAGCAGGTGATCGACCTGTACCGCAACGACCAGCAGCTGATGGCCGGCCTGCAGAACCGGGTGATGGAAGAGCAGGTGATCGACTGGATCGCCGAGCGCGCCCAGCACACCGAGCAGTCGCTGTCGTTCAGCGAAGCGATCCGCCCGGCCTGAGCCGGGTCCGCGCCGGAGCGAACATGCCCGATCGGGCGGTCGCGCCGGCGCGGAAGCAATTAGCAATCGCGCCTCTTGCGCTGCGGCCCGGCCGGCCCCAAGTTGGTCGGGCCGCGCTTGCGTTAACAAGCGCAACTTCTAAGTCAGTCAATAGGTGCCGTCGAAATGGATAACCTGACCAAAGCCCTCAACCTGGTGCCGATGGTGGTCGAGCAGACCAGCCGCGGCGAGCGCGCCTACGACATCTATTCGCGTCTGCTCAAGGAGCGGGTGATCTTCCTGGTCGGCGGCGTCGACGACCACGTCGCCAACGTGATCGTGGCCCAGATGCTGTTCCTGGAAGCCGAGAATCCCGAGAAGGACATCAACTTCTACATCAACTCCCCGGGCGGCGTGGTCACCGCCGGCATGGCGATCTACGACACCATGCAGTACATCAAGCCGGACGTGAGCACGATCTGCATCGGCCAGGCCGCCAGCATGGGCGCGCTGCTACTCGCCGCCGGCGCCAAGGGCAAGCGCCTGGCGCTGCCGAATTCGCGGGTCATGATCCACCAGCCGCTGGGCGGCTTCCAGGGCCAGGCCACCGACATCGACATCCACGCCCGCGAGATCCTGACCCTGCGTCAGCGCCTCAACGAGATCCTGTCCAAGCACACCGGCCAGTCTCTGGAGACGATCGCGCGCGACACCGAGCGCGACAACTTCAAGAGCGCCGAGGCCGCCCGCGACTACGGCCTGGTCGACCAGGTGCTGGAACGCCGTCCGGACGAGACGATCCAATCAGCCTGAACGAGCGCGGACGCAAGCCATTGATCCGCATCGGATAACCGTCCAGCCCCCGACGCGAGGCGGGGGCGAACCGCTGTGTTATCCTCGGGCCGTGACAGCTGAACGAGCTGCGGCGGCCCGGGCCGCCGGACCCGCTCCGGAACACGAGTACGATTTAGAGCACCAACGGGCCAACGCATGACCGACGATCGACAAGGACGCAGCACGGGCGACAGCAACAAGATCCTGTATTGCTCGTTCTGCGGTAAAAGCCAGCACGAGGTCCGCAAGCTGATCGCGGGCCCGAGCGTGTTCATCTGCGATGAGTGCGTCGAGCTGTGCAACGACATCATCCGCGAGGAGCTCGAGGAAAAGGCGCAGTCGGCGCGCAGCCACCTGCCCAAGCCGCGCGAGATCCTCGAGGTGCTCGACCAGTACGTGATCGGCCAGCAGCGCGCCAAGCGCACGCTCGCGGTCGCCGTGTACAACCACTACAAGCGCATCGAGAGCCGGCAGAAGAACGACGACGTCGAACTGTCGAAGTCGAACATCCTGCTGGTCGGTCCGACCGGTTCGGGCAAGACCCTGCTCGCCGAAACCCTGGCGCGCCTGCTCAACGTGCCGTTCACGATCGCCGACGCCACCACGCTGACCGAAGCCGGCTACGTGGGCGAAGACGTCGAGAACATCATCCAGAAGCTGCTGCAGAAGTGCGACTACGACGTCGAGAAGGCGCAGCAGGGCATCGTTTACATCGACGAAATCGACAAGATTTCGCGTAAGAGCGACAACCCCTCGATCACTCGCGACGTGTCCGGCGAAGGCGTGCAGCAGGCGCTGCTGAAGCTGATCGAAGGCACCATCGCCAGCGTGCCGCCGCAGGGCGGGCGCAAGCATCCGCAGCAGGAATTCCTGCAGGTCGACACGCGCAACATCCTGTTCGTGGTCGGCGGCGCGTTCGCCGGCCTGGACAAGA
Source organism: Lysobacter antibioticus HS124 (assembly GCF_000336385.2). Lineage (GTDB taxonomy): Bacteria > Pseudomonadota > Gammaproteobacteria > Xanthomonadales > Xanthomonadaceae > Lysobacter > Lysobacter firmicutimachus. The sequence goes on from NZ_HG424582.1 coordinate 5,703, forward strand.
TCATCCAGCAGCGCAGCACCGAGGCCGGCGGCATCGGCTTCGGCGCCAAGGTGAAGAGCAGCGAGCGCAAGGCCGACATCGGCAAGGTGCTGGCCGACGTCGAGCCGGAAGACCTGATCAAGTTCGGCCTGATCCCCGAGTTCGTCGGCCGCCTGCCGGTGGTCGCGACCCTCGAGGAACTGGACGAGGCGGCGCTGATTTCGATCCTGACCGAGCCGAAGAACGCGATCACCAAGCAGTTCCGCAAGCTGTTCGAGATGGAAAGCGTCGAGCTCGAGTTCCGTCCGGACGCGTTGGCGGCGATCGCGCGCAAGGCGCTCAAGCGCAAGACCGGCGCGCGCGGCCTGCGCACCATCGTCGAGTCGGTGCTGCTCGACACCATGTACGAGCTGCCCTCGCTGGAGAACGTCAGCAAGGTGGTGGTCGACGAGTCGGTGATCGAACACAAGTCCGAGCCTTACCTGATCTACCAGAACCCGCCGGCCCAGCCCAAGGTCGCTTCGGCCGAGTGAGTTCCTCGCCCCTGCCTCGGCAGGGGCGATCGGTTTTTGCCCCCGCTTCGGCGGGGGCGATTCGTTTTAGGGCCCGTTCGCCCCAGTGATGGAACTCCGGCGCCGACCGGCCCGCCGGTCGCGTCGGGGCAGCGCGCGCCGCCGGTTCAGGCGTCTTCGTCCGCGTCCTCGTCGCACCACTCGATCATCGTCGCGTGCATCCGCTCCACGCCCTCGCACAGCGCATCCTCCAGCGACTGGCCGGCGGGGCTGGCGGCGAGCAGGGCGCGCAGCTCGCGCGCGGTGCGGTCGAACCGGTCCTGGTCGTAGAGCAGCGCACCGAAACGACCGTCCGGATCGGCGTACAGGTACCAGGCGCTCTCTAGCACCGTGTCGGTGCGGTACCAGCCATAGCAGCGGTAGCGCCCGTTCAGTTCGTCCAGTTCGGCCTGGGAGAAAGCGCCGCCGGCGGCGAACTCCGGCCGGTCGTTGCCCCAGCTGTGCGCGATCATGTCGACCAGGCCCAGGGAACGGATCCGCAGGTAGGCGTTGGCCGCCTCCAGACCATCGGCCAATTGCCCGGGAAGCGGCAGTTCCATGCAATAGGACTCGGTATTGTCCTGGTTGTGCAGGCCGCCGAAACGGCGATAGAACTGCACCAGGTCCGCCGGCAGCGGCCGCGGCTCCAGCGCCTGCAGGCGCTCGATCTGGGCCGGCTCGGCCGGGCCGGCCGCGAGCAGGGTGTTGTAGTCGTCGTCCCAGAAGCGGGTCCGGCTTGCGTTGTATTGCTCGATGGCATCGTGCAGTCGTTGCATCGGTGGCGTCCTTGGCGATGGGGCAGGCGGCCGGAATGCTCTGTCCCAGGTTCGGCTTTGTATCACAAGGCGGTGATTTTCAAGCGGTTTTTATTGATTTTGCGGGCCGCCCGACGGGCATTGCTTGCGCTCCTGGGCCGCCACCCCCATAACGGGAGCCTGGATGCCCCGGCATCCTCACCCCACGCTTGTCGAGACCCCCGATGACTCAGTCTTCCGCCGAATTCATGACCCTGCCGGTGCTGCCGCTGCGCGATGTGGTCGTGTTCCCGCACATGGTGATCCCGCTGTTCGTGGGCCGCGACAAGTCGATTCGCGCCCTTGATCTGGCGATGGAAGCGGACAAGCGCATCCTGCTGGTCGCGCAGAAGTCCGCCGAGACCGACGACCCCGGCGCCGCCGACCTCTACGAGATCGGCACCCTGGCCCAGGTGCTGCAATTGCTCAAGCTGCCCGACGGCACCATCAAGGTGCTGGTCGAGGGCGTGTCGCGCGTGCGCGTCACCGAGGTCGCCGAAGGCGACGGCGCGCTGTCCGGCCGGGCCGTTGCGGTCGAGCCGGTGGTCGATCGCGAAGAACGCGAGATCGAGGCCATCGCGCGTTCGCTGATGGGCCTGTTCGAGCAGTACGTCAAGACCAACCGCAAGCTGCCGCCGGAGCTGATGCAGACCTTGGCCGGCATCGACGAGCCCGGCCGCCTGGCCGACACCGTCGCCGCCCATCTCGGCGTGCGCATCGGCGACAAGCAGAAGCTGCTGGAGACGCACGAGATCGGCGCGCGCCTGGAGCAGCTGGTCGGCCTGGTCGACGGCGAAATCGACGTGCAGCAGCTGGAGAAGCGCATCCGCGGCCGGGTCAAGTCGCAGATGGAGAAGAGCCAGCGCGAGTACTACCTCAACGAGCAGATGAAGGCGATCCAGAAGGAGCTCGGCGAGATCGACGACGCGCCCAACGACGTCGACGAGCTCGCGCGCAAGATCGCCGAAGCCGGTATGCCCAAGCCGGTGGAGACCAAGGCCAAGAACGAGCTCAACAAGCTCAAGCAGATGTCGCCGATGTCGGCCGAGGCGGCGGTGGTGCGCAACTACCTCGACTGGCTGCTGGGCGTGCCGTGGAAGAAGCGCACCAAGATCCGCAAGGACCTCAAGGCCGCGCAGGACGTGCTCGACGCCGACCACTTCGGCCTGGAGAAGGTCAAGGAACGCATCCTCGAGTACCTCGCGGTGCAGACCCGGGTGAAGAACATGAAGGGCGCGATCCTGTGCCTGGTCGGCCCGCCGGGCGTGGGCAAGACCTCGCTCGGCCAGTCGATCGCCAAGGCCACCAACCGCAAGTTCGTGCGCATGTCGCTGGGCGGCGTGCGCGACGAGGCGGAGATCCGCGGCCATCGCCGCACCTACGTCGGTTCGATGCCGGGCCGGATCGTGCAGAACCTCAACAAGGTCGGCAGCAAGAATCCGCTGTTCGTGCTCGACGAGATCGACAAGATGTCGATGGACTTCCGCGGCGATCCGTCCTCGGCGCTGCTGGAAGTGCTCGACCCGGAGCAGAACAACGCCTTCAACGACCACTACCTGGAAGTCGACCTCGACCTCAGCGAGGTGATGTTCGTCGCCACCTCCAACTCGCTCAACATCCCCGGCCCGTTGCTGGACCGCATGGAAGTGATCCGGATTCCGGGCTACACCGAGGAGGAGAAGCTCAACATCGCCATGCGCTATCTGCTGCCCAAGCAGATCAAGGCCAACGGCCTGAAGTCCGAGGAGATCAAGATCGCCGAAGCGGCGGTGCGCGACATCGTGCGCTACTACACCCGCGAATCGGGCGTGCGCAATCTCGAACGCGAGATCTCCAAGATCTGCCGCAAGGTGGTCAAGGAAATCGCCCTGGCCGGGCCGAAGAAGAAGAGCAAGGAAGGCGCGATCAGCGTCGGCTCCAAGAACCTGGAGAAGTACCTGGGCGTGCGCCGTTACGACTTCGGCCGCGCCGAGGAAGCCAACGAGATCGGCCTGGTCACCGGCCTGGCCTGGACCGAGGTCGGCGGCGATCTGCTGCAGGTCGAAGCGACCCTGGTGCCCGGCAAGGGCCAGTTGCTGCTGACCGGCCAGCTCGGCGACGTGATGAAGGAATCCGCGTCGGCGGCGCTGTCGGTGGTGCGCGCGCGCGCCGAGCGTCTCGGCATCGACGTGGAGTTCCTGCAGAAGCACGACGTGCACGTGCACGTGCCTGAGGGCGCCACGCCGAAGGACGGCCCCAGCGCCGGCATCGGCATGGCCACCGCGCTGGTGTCGATGCTGACCAAGAATCCGGTCAAGGCCGACGTGGCGATGACCGGCGAAATCACTCTGCGCGGGCGCGTGCTGCCGATCGGCGGACTGAAGGAAAAGCTGCTTGCTGCGCTGCGCGGCGGCATCCGCACGGTGATCATTCCGGAAGAGAACCGCAAGGATCTGGCCGACCTGCCCAAGAGCGTGACTCAGGGTTTGAAGATCGTGCCGGCGCGCTGGATCGACGAAGTGCTCGACATCGCGCTGGAGCGTCCGATCGCGCCGCCGAGCGCGTCGGGCGAGGGCGAAATTCCGGTGCGCGACAGCGGCAAGGCGGCTTCGCAGCCCGACGTCAAGCACTGATCCGGGCCGTCGGTCGGAAACGTCGAAAACCGCTGAAACCCGCGCCACAGCTAGCTTTCCAGCTTGCACCCCCAATATGCCGCTGGTATAACGACCGCAACCGCGTCGCAGGCATTCATCACAAAACTGCGACGCGGCTCGCTTGATCGTAGCGACGCCGCAACGTCGCGGCGATTCTCAGAACACGCGGTCTATCCGCATAGGAGTAAAGAAAATAATGAACAAGGCCGAACTCGTAGCGGCAGTTGCCGAAACCGCAGAGCTGTCGAAGACCGACGCTACCGCTGCCGTTGACGCGCTGATCGACGTCGTTACCAAGGCGCTCAAGAAGGGCGACACTGTTACGCTCGTTGGCTTCGGCACCTTCCAGGTGCGCAAGCGCGCCGCTCGCCAGGGCCGCAACCCGAAGACCGGCGAAACCATCAAGATCGCGGCTTCGAAGAATCCCTCCTTCAAGGCTGGCAAAGCGCTGAAGGACGCTGTAAACTAAGCAACTCGCCGGGGCTGCCAGGGGCGGCCGCCAGCGGAACCCTAGACTCGGGGTGCTTAGCTCAGCGGTAGAGCGTCTCCCTTACAAGGAGAGGGTCGGGGGTTCGAAACCCTCAGCACCCACCAGGTTCGACCTGGTCTTCTGCCGGACCCGTCCAGAGACGGGGTCCAAGCGGGTACGAGTAGGGTTCGGTTGCACCGAGTTCAAAACGCGGAGTGGTAGTTCAGTCGGTTAGAATGCTGGCCTGTCACGCCG
>NZ_HG424583.1 GCF_000336385.2 Lysobacter antibioticus HS124
ATGTTCTTTCGCAACCTGACGTTCTTCCGCTTTCCCACCAGCCACGACTTCAGCGAACTCGACAAGGGCCTGGAAGAGTGCCGGCTCAAGCCGGTTGGCCCGCTCGAGTTGTCCTCGCGCGGCTTCATTTCGCCGTTCGGCCGCGACGCCGAGGACGCGGTGATGAGCAACCGCATCGGCGACGCGATCTGGATCACCTCCGGCGGCGAAGACCGGCTGCTGCCGGGGGCGGTGGTCAACGACATGCTGGCCAAGAAACTGGCCGAGATCGAACAGAAGGAAGGGCGCAAGCCCGGCGGGCGCACCCGCAAGCGGCTCAAGGACGAGTTGATCGTCGATCTGCTGCCGCGCGCCTTCGTCAAGCCCAGCCGCACCGACGCGATGATCGA
>NZ_HG424584.1 GCF_000336385.2 Lysobacter antibioticus HS124
CGGTGAAGCTCACCGTCAGGCCGCTCGCCGAGGCGCTGAAGTTCGCCACCGGCGCGGTGTTGCCGCCCGGCGCGCCGCGGAACGCGGCCATCGCCGCCTTGGTCTGCACCAGCACGCGCTGATTGTGGTTGCGGTCGGCGGTGCCCATCGCCACGCCGTTGTAGGTCACGTCGGGGTTCGACCAGTAGTTCAGGCGCGGGCAGCCGCCGCTGCAGTTGTAAGCCATGATCGTGCGCCACTTGCTGCCGGTGGCCGGCTCGTAGCGATAGCCGTGGCCGTAAGCGTAGGGCGTGTTGGTCGGGTCGGCGGCGGGGTCGTGGCGCGCCGACAGCAGGTGGCCGATCTCGTGGGCGAAGCTGTAGTAGCCGGTGGCGCAGTCGTAGTGGACGGTGGCGAAGGCGGTCGCGGCGGTCGAGCCGATCGAGTGGGCCAGGCCGCAGTTGCCGCCGTCGTTGATGATCAACACGTTGACGTCGGCGGCGTTGGCGTCGCGGCTGGCATGGATGTCGTCCATGTAGCCGTCGTTGGGATCGGCGAAGCGTTCTTCGTCGGTGAAATGGCCGTCGCCGGCCGAGGTGTACTCGACGGTGCGGTAGTTGGCCAGCTCCAGCTGGATGCCGACGTTGGAGTTGGCGTAGCCCTGGTTGCTTTCGGCCACCGCCAGTTCGACCAGCGCCTGCATGTCGCCGCCGTATGCGGTCACGGCCTGATTGGTCGCGACCACCTGCACGCGGATGGTCGCAGTCGCGCCCGGGTCGACCGCGGCCGCGCCGATGCCGCCGGAGGCGCTGCGCACGGTCGGCGTGGCGTCCATCGCGAACTGCGGCAGGTCCGAGTCGCGGAAGCCGCGCGGGTGGTCCGGCGGCATGCGGGTCTCGTCGACCTCGACCACCGCGTGGCTGCCGTCGGCGAGCGGACGGATGCGGTACAACTGGCCGTCGATGCGCACGTTGCCGGTGACGCCGTTGCCGCGTCGCACCAGCGCGACCGAGTTACGCTCGTCGTGGCGCACTTCGCGCGCATCGCGCGCCGCCGCCTTGGCGGTCTCGCGCACGTGGCCCAGCCACACGGTGCTGCCGCGGCCGGTATCGCGCGCCTGGTCGAGTACGGCGTTGACCCGATGCGCACCGAGTTGCAGTTCGATCTCGCGCGTGTCCGCGCTGACCACGGCGGCGTTGGCGCGCTTGAGCTGCATCGCGGCGGTGGCCGGCGCGGCGGCCAGGCTCTGGGCGCGGCTCAGGCCGGCGCGCGGGGTCGGCGCGTCGCCGACGAACAGAGGCTGTGCGGCGAAGGCCGGCGCTGCGGCCAAGGCGGCGGCAAGCGCGGTGAGGCGTACGGCGAGGACCGCGCGCGAGGCGCGGCGATGGGACCTGTTGGACATTTGTGGAACCCCCGATGGATGAAGGCCGCGCTGGCGGCCGAAGCGGCGAACGCCGGCGCATCGGCGGCGGCGCCGTCGCAGGCGCGTCGTCGTGTCCGGTCGGTTGCGCGCGAGTTCGTCGTCTCGCCCGCACTACGACGCTAGCGGCTGCGCGAATCCCCAGGCAACGGTGTTCGCCGCGATCGGAACGCCATGTTCGTGACTGTGGTCATGCATCGGAAAACTGCTGAGCGGCGCGCTAACCGCACCGCATCGCCTGAGCGTTTTCCGCGCGCTTGCCGCCGCTTTTTAGACGTTTTTTGCGCCGTCCTAACAATGCAAAACCCCGGCCTGGGCCGGGGTTTCGCGGATGCTTCTTTCTTGGCGCGCTGCGCTGATCGCAACGCAACTCGCGTCTATTTGTCGCTCTTCTCGATCACTTCCGGGTTGCGTACTTCAGGTCCCGGAATGGCCGGTCCGCGAATGATCGGATCCAACGCGATGTGATTGTCCGGCTCGATGAACTGCACGTCCGGATCGGCCGCGAACACCTGCATCAAGCGTTGCGCGCCTGCGGCGTCGAGCGCGGGCTCGACCGCGAACACGTCGGCGTTGATGCCCATGCGGTGCTTCCAGGTCAGCTTGAGCGGCTTGCCGGGCACCTGGGCCGCGGTGCGGTTCAGCCGCGCCTGGACCAGGTCCTTCTGCTTCAGCGGCGCACTGCTGTCGCGGTACTTGACGATGAATTGGGCGAACGGGCCGGCGCCGACCGGCGCGCCGACCTGGGCCGGGGCGCGTTGGGCGGGCGCGGCGCCTGACGGCGGCGGCGTTCCGGCGGCCATGCAGGCGCTTACCGCGAACGCACTGAACAGGGCCGTGGCCGCCAGCCACGGCGCGCGGGACGAAATCGACATGCGGGCGTCTCCTGAGGCGAATGAGTCGGGCGATTCATGACAACGCACCAAGTGGGCGGACGGGGTCGGCGATCGGATCGAACCGGCACGCCGCGACGACAGTGGACGGCGGCGGCGGGCATGAACCCTCGATCGGCGTGACGATCTAAGAACTCCCTGCCCTAACCACGGCTGAAGCGCGAGTCCTGCCGCCTCAGCTTACTCGCTCGGCGCGCGGACGGCGCGGGCGGAAAAAGAAACCCCGGCCGGAGCCGGGGTTTCCATCGCGTCGCTGTCCAGGCAGCGGCGCGGCTTAGAACGTCACGCTCCAGGTGTCGATGCGGCCGACGTCGCCGCCGGCGTTGTCGTTCACGCGCAGCTTCCAGGTGCCGTTCAGCGCTTCGGTCGACAGGTTCTTGGTGAACGTGCCGATGACGTTGTCGGTCGAGGAACCGGTGCGGTTGTGCAGGTTGTAGATCGAGCCGTCCGGCGCCACCAGGTCGACCTTCAGGTCGCCCTTGTAGGTGTGATAGATCGTCACCGAGATGCTGGCGTTGCTCGGCGCGTTGCCGCTGCGGCCGGACACGGTGATCGGGCTTTCCACCGTGGCGTTGTCGCGGATGGCGACGTCGGTGCCGTTGGTGTAGGTCTGGGTGCCGCCGCCCGGGGTGCCGCCGCGCACCGCGTCGACCGCGGCCTTGGCGTTGATGATGCCCGCGCCGCAACCGCCGGAGCAGGCGCCCGGCAGCGCGCGCGCGGTGCTCTTGAGGATGCTCTCGATCTCGGCCGGCGTCTTCGGCGTGGTCGCCGCCGACTGCATCAGCGCGACCACGCCGGCCACGTGCGGCGAGGCCATCGAAGTGCCGCTCATGTACACGTACTGCTCGGCGCCCTGAGTGGTGGTGCCGCCGTTATGGGTCGAGGCGATCTGGTCGCCCGGCGCCGACACGTCGATGCCGGTGCCGTAGTTGGAATAGCTGGCCTTGGCGCCGGTCGAGGTGGTCGCGGCGACCGCGATCACGTTGGCGCAGTTGGCCGGGGTCGAGGTCGAGACGTTGGCGCTTTCGTTGCCGGCGGCGACCACCACCGTGGTGCCGCGGCCGACCGCGCCGTTGATCGCGTTCTGATAGCTGCTCGGACAGGCGCCGCCGCCGCCGAGGCTGAGGTTGATGACCTCGGCCGGATTGGCGTTGGCCGGCACGCCGGACACGGTACCGCCGGAGGCCCACACGATCGCGTCGGAGATGTCCGAGTCGTAGCCGCCGCAGCGGCCCAGTACGCGCACCGGCACCACCTTGGCGTTGAACGCGGTGCCGGCCACGCCCTTGGCGTTGTTGGTCACCGCGGCGACGGTGCCGGCGACGTGGGTGCCGTGCCAGCTGGAATCGCTGGCGCCGACGTCGTAGCCCGGCTGGTCGCACTCGGTCTCGTTGTTCCAGTCGCCTTCGTCGTTCGGGTTGGAATCGCGGCCGTTGCCGTCGCGCGAGACGAAGGTGTCGGAGATGAAGTCGTAGCCCGGCAGGATGTTGGCGTTCAGGTCGCCGTGCGGGGTGATGCCGGTGTCGAGCACCGCGACCACCGCGCCGGTGCCGGTGGCGACGTCCCAGGCCTGGTCGGCGCGGATACCGCCGTTGGTGCCGTTGAAACCGTACTGGAGGCCGTAGTGGGTGTCGTTCGGGGTCAGCAGGCGATGGCGGCGCACGTCGACTTCGACGAAGTCCACGTTCGGATCGGCGGCGATCTGGCGCATCAGCGATTCGGCTTCGGCGCGGTCCAGGGCGCGGTCGGCGCGCACCACGTCGGCGCCGATCGCGGTGCGGCGCAGATGCTTGAGGCCCAGCGCGGCGCCCTTGGCCTTGGCGCCGGAGGCGCTGGCGGCGGTGCTCAGCGCGCGCTGCACGTTGGCGGTGCTGCTGCGCTCGACGCTGCCGTCGCGGTACTTGACGATGAAACGGTCGAACTTGGCGGCGGTCTGCAGGCCGCTCAGGTTGACGCGCTCGGCGGCGAACGCCGAGCCGGCGGCGGTCGACGCCAGCACCAGGGCGGTGGCGGCGGCGAGGACGTGGATGCGGTTGGAACGGACGGACATTTGAGGAAACCCCCGAACAGGAAGCCGCGATGGCGGCGGATCTGGTCCGGTGAACCGACGGCACGACGAGGAGCCGCGGCGCCCGGACTGGTCGTGGACGCGCCCCTCACCGGCCGTGTGCCGGTGCGCGCCCTCGATTCACGCTAACGATTGCAGTCGTGCGTCGGCAAGATGTCGGCGGCGTTATTTCGCCCCTTCAAAAGTGAGTTGAATCACGTATCAGAAATGTGCCTTCTCACACATAGTCGCAACGCAAACGACTCAAATCCCCCTACCCCTGCGCTCAAAATGCGGTGTGCGTCTAAATTACCTCCCGCGTTCGCACTGCGCGCTGCGAACGGTCCGGGCGAGTCCGAAAGAACGCTCAGGAGGAGGATTTCGCCCGCTCTCAAACGAATTTCAATAGGCAACCTGTATCAAAACCGGGTTCGCCGACCGTGTCCGCCGTGCCCGCAAATGCGAACCCCGGCCGCAGCCGGGGTTCGCTCGAAGCGGGTGCGACCGTCCCTGGCCGCGACAACGATCAGAAGGTGACGCTCCAGGTGTCGATGCGGCCGGTGTCCTGCGCCGCGTTGTCGTTGACGCGCAGCTTCCAGGTGCCGTTGAGCGGCTCGCTCGACAGGTTCACGGTGTAAGTGCCGATGACGTTGTCGGTCGAGGAACCGGTGCGGTTGTGCAGGTTGTAGATCGAGCCGTCCGGCGCCACCAGGTCGACCTTCAGGTCGCCTTTGTAGGTGTGGTAGATCGTCACCGACACCGAGGCGTTGCTCGGTGCGTTGCCGGTGCGGCCGGACACGGTGATCGGGCTGTCGACGGTGGCGTTGTCGTTGATCGTGTAGTCGGTGCCGTTGGTATAGGTCTGCGCGCCCGGGGTACCGCCGCCGAGCGAGTCCAGCGCCGCCTTGGCGTTGACGATGCCCACGCCGATCGGCTGGTCCGGGGTCTGCGGGAACGCACGCGCGGTGTTCTTCAGGATGGTCTCGATCTGCGCCGGGGTCTTCGGCGTGGCCGAAGCGGCCTGCAGCAGCGCGACCACGCCGGCCACGTGCGGCGTCGCCATCGAGGTACCGCCGTAGGAGGCGTAGCTTTCCGCGCCCGGCGTGGTGCTGCCGGCGTTGAGCGTGGACAGGATGTTCGAGCCCGGCGCGGCGATGTCGACCACGGCGCCGTAGTTCGACTTCTGCGTGCTGCTCCATACCGAACGCGCGCCGGCGCTGTCGACCGCGCCGACGGTGATGACGTTGTTGCAGTTGGCCGGGCGCGCGTTGGAGGCGTTGCCGTTGTTGTTGCCGGCGGCGACCACCACGGTGGTGCCGCGCGAGACGGCGCCGTCGATCGCGGCCTGGTAGGTCGAGCCGCAGGTGCCGCTGCCGCCCAGGCTCATGTTGATGACTTCGGCCGGGTTGGCGTTGGCCGGCACGCCGGACACGGTGCCGCCGGACGCCCAGGTGATGGCGTCGGCGATGTCGGCCAGCGAGCCGCCGCACTTGGCCAGCACGCGCACCGGCACGACCTTGGCGTTGTACGCGGTGCCCGCCACGCCCTTGGCGTTGTTGGTCACCGCGGCGACGGTGCCGGCGACATGGGTGCCGTGCCAGCTCGACGGGCTGTCGTAGGTGCGGCCGCACTCGCCGGCGTTGAACCAGTCGCCTTCGTCGGCCGGGTTGGAATCGCGGCCGTTGCCGTCGCGCGCGGC
>NZ_HG424585.1 GCF_000336385.2 Lysobacter antibioticus HS124
CCAGCGCCGACGCCGCACCACTGCCGCTACCGATCATGCCGCCCAGCGCAGCGCGGCACCGATGTCGCCGCCGCGGTCACGCCGTGCAGCGGAGCTTTGTTGTTGCCGCCGCTCCAGTTCCGCAGGCGCTGTTGGGCGACGTCAAAAATTCAACGTGTATTCGAGTTGCTAGACATGCACAGGGTAAACCGGCGAGTCTCCTTCGATCACAGCCCATGTCAGCTTAATCAATCGCTTAACAATGGCTGGGTCGGCTCTACAGAAAGGCCTGAGAAAGCTCTCAAAGTCATCAGACATTACCACGGACCTAATCCCAGCAATGTCTGATACAGCCGCACGGAATTCAATCTCCGCGCCGTCAACAGATGCGCGATACACCACCGACTCACTCTCCGTATAAGTTATTGAGTTCAACACAAGGTCAAGGCTTCGATTCTGGCTTGAATACACTGTAACCACTCCATGCATTATCGAAATCGTCTTTTTTCATCAGATAGCGGGTTGCACTGAACGGATCACGCACCACCACCATTCCACCATCATTTAACCCATCAACAACTACCCAATGGCCGTAGCTGCTACCTCTTTCCCACATCATCGCCGCCCACGAGCCCGTCTTGTTTAAGGCATCAAAACTAGATGGATCAACACCTGCCCCTATCCACCCATCATCTATCCTGTTCAGATTTGCAGCCAACCCTTGAGGAGACGTCAATCCCAGCCCAAATTGCGTTTGGTCGATCGCCGTTCCACGATCAGCAAGCAGCATTTGGGCGCAAGCCTGACCACACGATGTTGGCGTACTCTGCTGAACGGTTGAAGCGCTGACCGCCTCGTTAACTACCGGCCATTTTCCGCCCGCCCCGGCCAGCATATCGTCCCTTAAGACATTGAGGGCATCAGTTTCGTAGACGATACGGTCAACTTTGTTGGCCACGCGCTTCGCCAAATCGTCGACTACAGATGCCGCACCACCCGCCCCCACCGGATTTCCGACCGGAATAGCTAGACCGGTAGATGGCGCAGCATCGCCCATCAGGATTTCCATTCCTGCGATACCAATTCCGTTGCATCCGAGCAGATTGCTCAAACACCTAACGACGAGACTGTTCCCCAGACTCATTGCGGCACCGGCGCTCAGGGTTCCCGCTGCCGCCAACGCTCCAGCGCTTCCGCTCGCACCAAGAGCGGCAGTTAGCTGTAAACCGCTCCTGGCGTGAACGCCATCTGCCCAGTTGAGCAGGCTGCTGCCATAGATGTAGCGCAAGTCGCCCTGGCTTAGCCCTCCTCCCTGCAGCGTGTTATAGACCTGCTGGAACGCGTCGACATCACCA
>NZ_HG424586.1 GCF_000336385.2 Lysobacter antibioticus HS124
GATCGTGTAGGTCAGCGTCTCGCCCGCTTCGGCGATGCCCGCCTGGGTACCGCTTTCGCTGGTCAGTGCCTTGGACAACGTCACCGTCGCGGCCGTCGGCGTGTCCTCCGAGCAGTCGTTGCCCGGCGATGCGCAATCGACGAACTGCGGCAGTGCGACGGTATTGACGATGTTGGCGGTACCCGCGGGCAGCGGGTCGAGTACCGTCACCCGGAAGGTTAGATCCTGCGAGGCGCCCGGAGCGATCGTAACCGCCGCCGTGTTGGTGCAGCTCGTGCCCGCCGCCGCGCCGGCGGCACAATTGAAGCTGTCGCCCGCCGCGGCGGTGGTCGCCGTCGGCACGGTCTCGGTAACGCCACCGACCGGAATGGTGGCCGGGGTGGTGCCGCTGTTGGTCAGTTGGATCTGATAAACCAGGGTTTCGCCCGCGGCCGCCGTCGGGCCGCCGGTGATCAGCGTCTTGACGACGTTGATGATCGGGGTCACCTCGGTGCAGTCGTTGCCGGGAGCCGCGCAATTGATCGGCGTACCGCCGGTCCCGTCGTTACGCCGGCCGATGGTAGCCGCCACGACGTTGTTGATTTCCGCCACGCCGCTCGGCAGCGGGTCATTGACCTCGACGACGAGGGTCAAATCGCCAGTGCCGCCCGCCGGAACTGCGACGGTATTGATGTTCACACAGGTGGGGCCCGAGCAAGTGGGCGTACAGTTAAGAGTGGTCCCGGTGACGGTGCAGGTGCCGAAGTCCTGCTCCGGGTGGCCGGCCAGATAGGTCGTGTTCGGCGGAATGGTCTCGATGACGTTGTTGGTGTAGACCGTGCCCGCGTCGCTGCCCGTGTTGCGGAACTGGAGGCGATAAACCAGCGTGTCGCCGGCCTTGATCGGTTCGCCGGCCACATACGGCGTGCCGTTGACCGAAGCCAGCGTTTTCACCAAGCCCGAAATATTGGGCACCAGCGGGAAACCGGTAGGAACGGCGCACGACGCCGTGTCGTTGACACTCGCCGCACCGAACGGAATGTCATACCGGCCGGTGGTTCGGTTGTAGAGATAGTTGCCGGTGTTGTTCGAGACGTAGACGGAGTTTGCGGTCGCTGCCAGAGCGTTCCACTGATTGGTGTTCTCCGACCCATCGGCCAACACCGGGCGGGTGAGGCGGGTCAAGGTGCTGGCGGTGAGATTGAAGGCGTAGAAGTCCCTGCCGACGGCCACCATGCCCTCGGTGGCGCTGGAGAAAATCAGATCGCCGGTGCCGCCGCCTTCCGGGGGAAAATCGGGAGTGAGTACGATGCGAGCGCCAATCGTATAGCGATTGCTCCCCGTGCCGCCGGTGACGGGAATGATCGGATAGAGCACGACGGGATTCGAACCGGACGAGATGTAGCCAACGCCGTTGGGAAACGCGGGGCTCGCCGGCGCCCAGGCGCCTCGGACGACGTCGACATCGCCTGCGTTTATTTCGCCCTCGGCGACGGTGAAGGGCTGCGCCGCGTCGGTTGCGGCACCGCTGCCGTCTATGGCCCTGAGCTGGACGGTTCCATTGTTTAAATCGCGGTTGACATACAGCAGGAGCCCGGCCGTCGAGTCGACCATCAGGCCGTTGGAGCCGTTGGCGTTCGAGCCCGGGTCGGCGATCGTGAACCGCGTCGGCATGGCCGTGTCGCCCGGGAAGAACTTACGTATTGTGACCGTGCCGCCGCCGCCGCTCAGCGAATAGATGGGCCGCTCTCCAGCAACTACCTCACAAAAATTCTCCGTCTGCGCCAGCGCCTGCCCGGCCGCGAACTGCGCCAGCAGCAGAAAGCTCCATGCGAGCCCGCGCCGCCAACCACGCGCAGGCGCTTGCGCGCCGCGCCGCAACAGGATTCCGAGGGCCGCATGCAGCATGCCCCCCGCTTGATCGCCGGTCCCACCACTTATTAACCGGGAAATATTCATTTCTCGTCGCCCATTGATTGATCCAGCTGCCGGCACAGCCCGCATGCACTCACCGGAAGTCCGTACTGATCGGCACCCATCAGCGATCGGTGCCATGGCCAAACGGCCAGAAGTTTGTGCTCAAACGACACTACCGCCCCACCACGAAAACTCTCGCGCTATCACCGACAGCCCGGCGCAGCCGAGCAAGGCGAAAATCAAAGTCAGCAAGGCACGGCTGTTGAGCCGCGAGCCGGGACTGAGGAACTCCCCCCGTCTTCCCGCTGGAGCGGGGCCGCGAGCGCAAGCCGGCGATGAACCGGCCGCCCCTGCCGTGGTCGCGATCGAGCGGACCGCATGACGATGTGTGTTGAAGTTCATAGGCCAGTACCCCCTGATCCGCCGGACAAAGCTCCGCCGGTCGAGCGCCCGCTGAGGCGCCCGCTGTGATTGCCGATTTCGTAAGGCGGCGGCCGGACGGCGATGTCTCAGCCGCTGCTGGACTCGCTACGACCCGCCACCCGCAGCCTCCCGCGCCCCGAAGCGCGCTAGAGAACGCACTCCAACCCCATCCCTGGGTGCAAAAACGGTGACTACCATCCCAACATGAAACATTGTGCTGAGAGTCTTATTGCTTTGGTATGCGGAAATGTCTTAGTCCGGCACACAGGCTGGGGCGGGGCTTTCTAGGAAATTTCTTAGACGTCGTTGCCCCCCCCCCC
>NZ_HG424587.1:0-48822 GCF_000336385.2 Lysobacter antibioticus HS124
CGGCGGGCGCGGTTGCCGATCGGCCGACAGTGCGGCTCTCGCGGTGGCCGCGGGTGCGGCCGCGATGGCGGGGGCGCTGGGCCGGTCCGCGGCCGCCGCTTCGGCCGTCGCGATGCGTCCGGCGTCGTGCGCCGTGCCGGCCGCAGGGGGCGTCGACTGCGTGGCCGCGGGCGTTCCCGCCGTGGGCGCTGCGGTCGCGGCGACCGGCGCGACGATAGGCGCCGTCGGCGCGTGGCGTTCGCCTTGAATCCACCACAGCGCCGCCAAGGGCAACGCCGCGGCCACGGCGGCGGCCCAGGCCCAGCGGCGGGCCGGGCCGGCGCGGCGTCGCAGCGCCGGCGCCGCAGCGATCGGTTCGGAGACGGCGGCGTGCGCCTGCAACTGTGCCGAGAGGCGCGCCCAGCCGTCGGTCGGTGGGGCTTCCGGACCGAGCCGCGCGAAGGCGTCGGACCAGTCCTGCGGCGGAGAAAGGAAATGGTCAGGCATGGGCCTGCTCCAGGGCGTTGCGTTGCATGTCCGGTTCCAGCAACTGGCGCAGGCGGCGTCCGCCGCGCGCCAGTTGCGATTTGGAGAAGCTCGGCGTGCGCTCCATCAGCGCCGCGATCTCTTCGTGGGTATAGCCCTCGGCGTGGTACAGCCACAGCACGCTGCGGGTCGCCGGCGGCAGTTGCGCCAGCGCGCGGCCGAGGGCGGCGGCGTCGGCCGCCGCGGGCGGCGGCGGACTGCGGTCGTCGGCGAGGTGTTCGTCCTCGGCTTCGACCGAGTGCTCGTGGCGGCGTTGGCTGCGCAGCCGCATCAGCGCCTCGTTGACCGCGATCTGGCGCAGCCAGCCCCAGAACGGCGTGCCGCTGCCGTCGCGGTGGCCGCGGAAGTCGCCGATCCGCGTGAGCACTTTGAGCATCGTCTCCTGCAGCACTTCGGTGGCCTCCTCGCGGTCGCCGGCGATCCGCATCGCTAGGGTGAACACCGGCCGTTCGAACCAGCGGTAGATCTGCTCGAAGGCGGAGCCTTCGCCGGCGCGGGCACGGGCCAGCAACGTCTCCGGGACGTCGATCGCGAAGCTCGACAGCGGGCGCGTCGGCTCGGGCGGGGACAGCGGCGTGGGCTGGGATTCGGGCGGCATTCCAGGACAAGGATGCGGCAGGGGCGTGAAGGGTCGCAGCCGGTCGTCGGGCCTATACTGAGCGCATCGGACTAGGGAGGAGGGGATCCATGGGTACGACGCTGCTGGCCATGGTGCTGGTGTTCGCCGGGGTGGTGCTGCTGTTCAAGACCGTGCGCATGGTCCCGCAGGGCTACCAATGGACGGTCGAACGCTTCGGCCGCTACACCCACACCATGGACCCCGGGCTGCACTTCCTGGTCCCGGTGATCTACGGCGTCGGCCGCAAGATCAACATGATGGAGCAGGTTCTGGAAGTGCCGAGCCAGGACGTGATCACCAAGGACAACGCGGTGGTCAAGGTCGACGGCATCGTGTTCTTCCAGGTCCAGGACGCGGCCAAGGCGGCCTACGAGGTCGCCCAGCTGGAGATCGCGATCCTCAACCTGGTGATGACCAACATCCGCACCGCGATCGGTTCGATGGACCTGGACGAGTCGCTGTCCAAGCGCGACGAGATCAACACCAAGGTGCTCAACGCGGTCGACGCGGCGACCCACCCCTGGGGGCTGAAGGTCAACCGCATCGAGCTCAAGGACATCCAGCCGCCGCGCGACCTGGTCGATTCGATGGCGCGGCAGATGAAGGCCGAGCGCGAGAAGCGCGCCAACATCCTCGAAGCCGAAGGCCACCGCCAATCCGAGATCCTGCGCGCCGAGGGCGACAAGCAGGCCGCGATCCTGGCCGCCGAGGGCAAGCGCGAGGCCGCCTACCGCGAGGCCGAGGCGCGCGAGCGCTTGGCCGAGGCCGAGGCCAAGGCGACCCAGCTGGTCTCGGACGCGATCTCGCGCGGCAACGTGCAGGCGATCAATTATTTCGTCGCGCAGAAATACATCGAGGCCTTCAAGTCGCTGGCCGAGGCGCCGAACCAGAAGTTCGTGATGATGCCGATGGAGTCGGCCGGGGTGATCGGCTCGCTGGCCGGCATCGCCGAATTGGCCAAGGACGCGCTGGACCGGCAGGCGCAGACGCGCGGCCCCGGCGTGCCGCCGCGTTCGGGAGGCTGAGATGGCCTGGAGTTGGCAGACCATCGCCTGGGCCGCGATCGCGCTGCTGCTGTTCGCGGCCGAAGCGCTGGCGCCCGGTGCGTTCATGCTCTGGCTCGGCCTCGCCGCGGCCGCGGTGTTCGGCCTGGTGCTGCTGTTTCCGGGATTGACCGTGCTGGCCCAGGTGGCCGCGTTCGTGGTGCTCAGTTTCGTCTCGATCCAGGTCTACCGGACCTGGTTCCGCGGCCGCGAGCGCGCCAGCGACCAGCCGCTGTTGAACCGCCGCGCCGAACAGTTGGTCGGGCGGGTGGTGCCGCTGGAGCGGGCGATCGTGCAGGGCGTGGGCCGGGTGCAGATCGCCGATGCATTCTGGGACGTCAGCGGCCCCGACCTCGCTGCCGGCACGCCGGTGCGGGTGATCGGCACCGACGGCATGACCCTGCAGGTCGAGGCGGCGGACCGCGAATGAACGCAGTGCGCGCCATCGCGGTCGCCGCGCTGCTGAGTCTGGCGGCCGGCGCCGTCGGCGCCGCGCCGCACGACCCGCAAAAGCCGTCGCCGGCGCGCGGCGTCGAGCCGGTCCACCTGACCGGCTGGGCGGGCTGGATCGGCCGGGTGGTGCCGCCGTTCCCGGAGGGCTTCCGTTCCAACACCGGCGGTTGCGTCGGCTCCGGCAGCAACGCCGAGCAGATCTGCGCGCGCAGCATCGGCACCATCGACGACGCCGACGACCGCTCGGTGCGCCTCTACGCCGCCGAACTGGCCGGCCACAACGGCAACGAGGCGCGCTGGAAGATCACCGACGTGGTGCCTTACCCGAAGCTGTTGCGCGGCGAGCGGGTGTCGATCTCGACCTGCACCGTCGATGGCGCCGCCGACGCCGGCGTGATCGCCATCGTCGATACCGCCGTCGAGGACGCGCAGGCGCGCGAGACCTTCGCCGCGGTGCGTTGGGCGGTGCGCCTGGACCGCGTCAGCGGCCGTTTCGTCGATCTCGATCCGCGCCAGGTGCAGTGCTACAACGAGGGCCTCGACGGCGAGTGAGCCGCGCGGCGCGACGGCCGGCGCCGCATCGCAGGTTCCATGCGCCTGCGTACTCAATCGCGGGGAACGCGCAAGACGCGCGCTTCTGGGATAATCGGCGGCTCCATCCCCCCGACCCAGCAGGCCGCGCCCCATGAGCCAGAAGACCATCCTCAACGACGCCCACCGCGCACTCGGCGCCAAGATGGTGGATTTCGGCGGCTGGGACATGCCGATCAACTACGGATCGCAGATCGAGGAACACCATCAGGTGCGCCGCGACGCCGGCATGTTCGACGTCAGCCACATGACCGTGGTCGACCTGCGCGGCGAGCGCGTGCGCGAGTTCCTGCGCCGGCTGGTGGCCAACTCGGTCGACAAACTGCAGAAGTCGGGCAAGGCCCTGTACACCTGCATGCTCAACCCGCAGGGCGGGGTGATCGACGACCTGATCGTGTACTTCCTCGACGAAAGCTATTTCCGCCTGGTGGTCAATGCGGCCACCCGCGAGAAAGATCTGGCGTGGATCGGCGAACAGGCCAAGGCCTTCGGCGTGGAAGCGAGCGAGCGGCCCGAGCTGGCGATGATCGCGGTGCAGGGGCCGAATGCGCGCGACAAGGTGATCGGCCTGCTGCGCGAGGAAGACCGCGCGCGGATCGGCAAGCTCGGCAAGTTCGTCGCCGGCAACGCCCGCACTGCCGACGGCATCGAGCTGTTCGTCGCCCGCACCGGCTACACCGGCGAGGACGGCTTCGAAGTGGTGGTGCCGGAAGACCGCGCGGTGGCGCTGTGGGATGCGCTGCTCGCCGCCGGCGTGAAGCCGGCCGGCCTGGGCGCGCGCGATACCCTGCGCCTGGAGGCCGGCATGAATCTGTACGGTCAGGACATGGACGACACGGTGTCTCCGTACGAAGCCGCGCTGGCCTGGACCGTGGTCCTGGACGAAGGCCGCGACTTCATCGGTCGCGCGCCGCTGGAGCAGCTCAAGGCCAGCGGCGCGGCGCGGCAGATGATCGGCCTGGTGATGGACGAGAAGGGTGTGCTGCGTCACGGTCAGAAGGTGCTGACCCCGCACGGCGAGGGCGAGATCCTCTCCGGCACCTTCTCGCCGACCCTGAACAAGTCGATCGCCTTCGCCCGCGTGCCGGCCGGCGAGATCCCGCTCGGCGCAGCCGGCAACCTGCGGGTCGACATCCGCGGCAAGGAAGTGCCGGTGCGGGTGATCAAGTTCCCGTTCGTGCGCGACGGCCAGCCGCAGGACGGCGTGCTCGGCTGAGCCGGAGGCGGCGGACGTGATCGAGATCGACTACTACTTCAGCCTGCTCTCGCCTTACGCCTATCTCGGCCATGCCGCGGTGCAGGCGGTGGCGCGCGAGCATGGCGCGCGCCTGGTCTACCGGCCGGTGCGGATCTTCGAACTGTTCGCCGCCAACGGCGGCCTGCCCCTGGGGCAACGCGCGCCGGCGCGCCAGCGTTACCGCCTGTACGAGCTGCAGCGCGCGCGGGCCGAGCGCGGGCTGACGCTGAATCTGGCGCCCAAACATTTTCCGGTCGACCCGTCGTTGGCCGATCGCTGCGCGATCGCCCTGTGCGAGGCCGGCGCCGATCCGGCCGGTTACATGGACGCCGCGTTCCGCGCGGTCTGGGCCGAGGACCGCGACCTCGCCGACCGCGACACCGTCGCCGCGCTGCTGCGCGCGCACGGACACGACGCGGCGGCGGTGCTCGCCGCCGCGGACGCCGAGGCGGCCGACGAACGGTACCGGCGCAATACCGAGGCGGCGATCGCCGCCGACCTGCCGGGTCTGCCCGGATATGTGCTACGCGGCGAACCGTTCTGGGGCCAGGATCGCGTCGAGGCCCTGGGCGAGGCGCTGCGCAGCGGTCGCGCGCCTTTCCGCTGCGACTTCGCCGGCGGGGCGCGCTGAGGCGCCGGCGCCGCCCCTGTCGCATGTCGACTCCGCATCGTTAAACTACGCGCCATCAACCAGCCGCTCCCGTCACGTTCGAGGCCAGCCATGAGTGAAATTCCCGGCGATCTGAAGTTCATGAAGTCCCACGAGTGGGCCCGCGCCGAAGGCGACGGCAAAGTCACCATCGGCATCTCCGACCACGCCCAGCGCCTGCTCGGCGACCTGGTCTACGTCGAGCTGCCCAATGTCGGCGACCGCCTCGAAGCCGGCAACGCCTGCGCCGTGGTCGAGTCGGTCAAGGCGGCTTCGGACGTCTACTCGCCGGTCACCGGCACCGTGACCGCGGTCAACTCGGCGCTGGCCGACAAGCCCGAGACCATCAACGAGGACGCTTACGGCGAAGGCTGGATCCTCACCGTCGCGATCGAGGAGCCGGACCAGCTCAACGAACTGCTCGGCCCGGACGACTACGCCGAACTGCTCGAAGACGACGACCACTGATCCGCCGCCGTCGCCCTCGGGCGACGCCAGGCATCACGGGGAGCGCACTGCGGCCGCCCAGCGGCCGGCACGGCGCTCCCCGTTTCGTTTGCGGTCGCCGCGTCCGCTCGGCGGACCGCGCAGCGGCGGGTTCGCCGTCGCCGGCCGGTGCGGCGCGCATGCACCGCCGCGCATTCCGCATCCGTCCCATCCCGTTTGCGCCCGATGTCCGCGGCCGCGTGCGTCGTCGCGCCGGTGTGCGGCGCCGCGTGCGCCGTGCGTTCCGGCGCACCCGCTCGCCGCTCGCCCGATCGCCGCGCCGACGAACGGTCGTCGGCCGCGCCCGCGCGGCAGCACACGCGGCGTTCACGGGCTCCGCCTCGGCGCGTCTTCGCTTCGGCGCGGCGATCGCGCCGCGCGGCCCTCGTCGACGGCACCGCACCGCATCCCGGTCGGGTTCGCGCGGTCCGCTCCTGCGCACGAAGAAAACACGTTTTTCCCGGGGATTTTTTCGTTACCGCCGGTGCGGCCGCGATGCGTGGGAATGCGGCCGCCGCGCGCGGGGTCGGCGGCACGCGCGCCGGCGTCGACCGGCGCGCGCTCGCTCGCGCATGCGCGAGTCGCGCGGCCGATTCGCACGAGGGCGAACGAGCCGGTGCCGAGCGGCAGAAAAAAGGTTCGCGCAGTTTCGCGCAAATCGGCTTGTGCGACGCGAAATCGGACCGGGCGAGCGGAAGGAATTTTTTCTTCCTCCGACGACCGCCGAACGCGTCTTCGCAGTGCGCGACGGATGCGATGCGTGCTTGCGAAAATCTTCGGCGCGATTTCGTCGAGTGCGCTGAAACCCGCGCCAGGCTTGGCTTTCAGCGCGATCGAAAAAAAACTTCCACGCACGATCCGGATTCGCGCATGGATTTGTCGCGCGCGCCGACGACGCGTTCGGGACGGCGTCGAGGCGGGACCGCCGGAAGGAAAAATCGGCGGGGTTGTTGACAGTGCGAAAAAGCGTGATTAGGTTTCGCCCAGCAGACGTTTCCTGCAGACGAGAGTGAGAAAACCCAGCGCGACAACACGCAGCACAAATCGAACCTCCGCCCGGACAATCAAAACGGTGGACGCAGGGTTCGCTTCCTCTGCAGAAATGTTGACCGCACTCTCTTCGCCGATGACATCCACATTCCCGATGACATCGCTGGCGTCCTGCTCCCTGCAACCCGGTTCGCTCTCGGCGGGCCGGGTTTTTGTTTGGCCGCCCCGTCTGGCGGCCGCTTTCGTCCGCCGTCCCGGCGCACGCGCCATCGCTCCCGCCGCACCCGCGGCCGGACGCGATCCCCGATCCGTTCCGGCGCGCATCGCGCGTCGGCGGCTGCACGCGGGTCCGACTCCCGCGGCTCTGTCTTCACAGAGTCCCTTTCCACTGGGCCTAACGCACTACCACTGATCAATCCCTGATCACCACTGACGAGGAGCCATCCCATGGCCGTTAAGAAAGCCGCTAAGAAGTCCGCCGCCAAGAAAGCGACGAAGAAGGTCGCCAAGAAGGCTGGCGCGAAGAAGGTCGCCAAGAAGGCCACCAAGAAGACCGCCAAGAAGGCCGCCAAGAAGGCCGTGAAGAAGACCGTCCGCAAGGCCGCCGCCAAGAAGACCGCCAAGAAGGCCGCCAAGAAGACGGCCAAGAAGGCTGCCAAGAAGACCGCCAAGAAGGCGGCTAAGAAGGCGACCAAGAAGACCGCCAAGAAGACCGCCAAGAAGGCCGCCAAGAAGACGGCTAAGAAGGCCGCCAAGAAGGCCCCGAAGAAGGCCGCCAAGCGCGCCCGCAAGGCGAAGTCTTCGGCTGCTCTGCCGGCCACCCCGGCGCCGCTGATCTAATAAGAAACCCCGATACGCCGTAATCCAGCTCTCTCCCCGCAGCCCAGGCGGGGGGAGAGTTTTTTTATGGGCGCCGCGAACGCGAACGTCCGCGCATCGCGCGTGAGGCTCGGTGAGCGTTCGCGTCGGACCGGGCGCGTTGCGGCTCCCGGCCGCGGACGCATGCCGGACGATGACCCGCGCACATGCCTCCTCGCCCAGGCCGACGGCGACCACGGCCGTGGCGCTCGCCGCATCGGTGGTGCCGCCCGGCGGTGCAGGGGCCGTTCGGCGGACCGGGGACGCGGCTACCGATCTCGGTGCCGGCGGCTGCGAAGGAAATGTGCTGCGTAGGGCGCGGCCTGTCGCCATCGACCTCTCGTCGGCCGAATCCGGACGACGACGACGGCTCGTCGCGGCAGCGGTTAGGATCGGTCGTCGAGAGGCCGTCGGGATCGCCGGTCGCGATCGGCCGAAGTCCAACCACACGGGGGAGCCGCGATGAAGGCCTTGTTGAAGGGAGCGCTGTACCTGCTGCTGTTGCTCGGTCTGGCGTTCGTGGCCGGCGGCTTCCTGTTGCCCGCCAGCAGTCACGTCGAACGCTCGATCCTGATCGAGCGCCCGCCGGGCGAAGTCCACGCCATGCTCAATTCCTTCCAGCGCTTCAACGAGTGGTCGCCCTGGTACGAGTTGGAGCCGACCGCGAAGTACGCCTACAGCGGCCCGCAGGCCGGCGTCGGCGCGGCGATGTCGTGGCAGGGCGAGAAGGTCGGCAGCGGCAGCCAACGCATCGTCGAGTCGGTCCCGCCGAGCCGGATCGTCAACGCGCTGGACTTCGGCGGCACCGAGGCGACGGCGCGTTTCGACCTGCAAGAGGAGGGCGCCGGCACTCGGGTGACCTGGTCGCTGGACAGCCAGCACGGCTACAACCTGGTCTCGCGCTGGTTCGGCCTGGCGATGGATTCGATGGTGGGCAAGGACTACGAGAAGGGCTTGCTCAAGCTCAAGCAGACCCTGGAAGACGGCCCGCACTGATCCGGGGCGGGCGGCGAAAACGCAACGGGCCGCGGCATGGCCGCGGCCCGTGGGGCGACCGGACGGGGCGCCGGGACGTTACTGCGGCGCGGCGGTCGACTTCTGTGCGTTGCTGCCGCTGGGGTCCTTGGGCGCGCCTTCGGAGGCGTACAGCAGGGTTTCGTCGAAGCCGTCGACATCGAGCCAGCGCTGCGCCGGCATGCCGATGGCGCGGTCGAGCATGGTCGGCAGCAGGCCGGTGGGCAGCGCGCTTTCGCTGTTCCACAGCACCGCGAAGCCGAGATCGCGTTCGGGCAGCAGCGCGACCATGCCGCGATAGCCCTGCACCGCGCCGGCATGGAACACCACCCGGTGGCCGGCGTAGTCGAACACGCGCCAGCCCAGCGCGTAGCTGGCCGAGCCGATGCGCTGGCGGCGCCAGCTGGAGCCGCGGATCTCGCTCGGGGTGTCGACCAGCGGCTGATGCAGGGTCGCCAGCAGCGGCAGCGGCAGCACGTCGGGGCGATGGCCGGTCTGGGCGATCAGCCACTGCGCCATGTCGCTGGCGCTGGCGTTGACGCCGGCGGCCGGCGGCAACTGGTAATAGGTCGGCTTCGGCGTCAGCGACGCCCAGCCGCCTCGGCCGCGCACGTGCGGCTTGGCCCACCGCGCGCTGGCGGTGATGCCTTCCAGGCCGAGGCTGGCGTCGTTCATGCCCAGCGGCTTGAACAGGCGGCGCTGCACTTCCTGGCTGTAGAAGTCGCCGGTGGCGGCGAAGACCACGTCGCCGATCAGGCTGAAAGCGATGTTCTGGTAGCCGTAGCAAGTGCCCGGCTGGCAGGTCATCGGCGCATAGGCCAGCTTCTGGGTCAGGCTGCGGTAGTCGGCGTAGTTCTCGAGGTCGCGGTCGTAGGTGTTGTGGCTCAGGCCGACGCGGTGGCTGAGCACGTCGGCGACGGTGACGGTGCGCGCGGCGTTGGGATCGACCAACTGGAAGCTGGGCATGTAGTCGACCAGCTTGCTGTCCCAGCGCAGGGTGCCGTCGTTGACCAGCAGGCCGGTCAGGGTGCCGGCGAAGCTCTTCGACAGCGAGGCCAAGCGGAACACGGTGTGGGCGTCGATCGGTTCGGCGTTGCGCACATCGGTGATGCCGTAGCCGCGCGCGCTGAGGATCTGGCCGTTGTGCACGATCGCCATCGCCATGCCGGGGATGCGTTGGTCGGCGACCAGCGCCTGGGCCATGGATTCGAACTGTTGCACGTCGAAGCCCGCGGCCAGCGGCAGAGCGCGGGCGCTGCCAACGCTGCGCGCGGCGGAGAACTGGCCCGGTTGAGTCGTGCCGTCGGCGCCTTGGCTGCGCACGACCGAGGTCGCCGGATCCTGGCCGTTGCCCCAGCGCAGCGAGGTCTGCGCACTGGACCCGAGGGTCAGAGTGAGCAGGGCGGCGAGGGTGCCGAGGCGCCAGGGGGTGAATGAGCGTCGGGAGGAGTCGTGTTTCATCGCTCGGCGCCTGCATGGATCGGATGGCCGATTCTAGCTCCGATCTAAGGGAGTTGAACAACAAGCGTGTTCAGGTTTCTGTTTTTTCAGGGATTAATGGCCGGGCTGGCGAACGGCGGCGCGCGCGCTTACCGACGTGCGAAAAACGCCGACGAAGGGTCGTTGCGGCGGCGCCGACGACGCGGACGGCGCCGGCATGCGGCGCTGCGTCAAAGCCGGTGCGCGAAAGCCGCCGGAACGGAGCCGGCGCGCCCGCCCGGGCGGGGCGCCGACACGCAGACATCCTCGTCGCGGGGGCTTACAGGCGCCCGCGGATCAGGTCGGAGGCGCGCTCGGCGATCATCATCGTCGGCGCGTTGGTGTTGCCGCCGATCAGGCTGGGCATCACCGAAGCGTCGATCACCCGCAGGCCCTCCACGCCGCGCACGCGCAGCTGCGGATCGACCACGGCCGCGTCGTCGCGGCCCATGCGGCAGGTGCCGACCGGGTGATACACGGTTTCGGCCTTGGCGCGCACGAACTCGACCAACTCGGCGTCGCTGAGGTCGCTGCGCTTGGGAAAGATCGGCGCGCCGCGGTAGGGATCGAAGGCCTTCTGTGCGAACAGCTCGCGCGAGAGCTTGGCGCATTCGACCATCATCTTCAGGTCGAAGCCTTCCGGGTCGCTGAGGTAGTTGGCCTGGATGCGCGGTTTGTCGCCGGCGCTGGCGCTGGCCAGCGAGATCGCGCCGCGGCTGCGCGGACGCAGGAAGCAGGCGTGGGCGGTGTAGCCGTCGCCGGCGAGGCGGCGGCGGCCGTGGTCGTCGAGCATCGCCGGCACGAAATGGAATTGCACGTCGGCGCGCGCGTCCGGCGCCAGCGCCGAGCGCACGAAACCGCCGGCCTCGGCGATGTTGCTGCTGCCCGGGCCGCGGTGGCCGCGCAGGTAGTAGTCGAAGGCGATGCGTACGTCGCTGACCCGGTCGTAGGTGATGCGCTGGGTCGAATGCTGCAGGGTGCAGACGTCGAGATGGTCCTGCAGGTTCTGTCCGACCTGCGGCGCGTCGTGCACGACCTCGATGCCGTGCCGGCGCAGCTCCGCCGCCGGGCCGATGCCGGACAGCATCAGCAACTGCGGCGAATTGATCGCGCCGCCGCTGAGCAGCACCTCGCGCGCGGCGCGCTGATGGTAGGCGCGGCCGCCGGCGCTGTAGACCACGCCGGTGGCGCGACCGCGTTCGAAGGTGATGCGGCTGACCAGGGCGCCGGTGACGATGTGCAGGTTGCGCCGCTCGCGCGCCGGGTCGAGGTAGGCGACCGCGCTGGAGCAGCGCGCGCCGTTCTTCTGGGTGACCTGGTAAAAGCCGAAGCCCTGCTGCTCGGGGCCGTTGAAGTCCTTGTTGCGCGCATAGCCGGCCTGGACGCCGGCTTCGATGAACACCGACGACAGGGGATTGGTGTAGCGCAGGTCGGAGACGTACAGCGGGCCGAGGCTGCCGTGCAGGGCATCGTCGCCGCGGCTGTTGCGTTCGCTGCGGCGGAAGAACGGCAGCACCGCGTTCCAGTCCCAGCCGTCGGCGCCGGCCGCGGCCCAGTCGTCGTAGTCGCCGGGCACGCCGCGGATGTAGCACATGGCGTTGATCGAGCTGGAGCCGCCGAGCACCTTGCCGCGCGGCCACCACAGGCTGCGGCCGTTCAACTGCGGCTCCGGCGCGGTGTCGTAGCTCCAGTTAACGCCTTTCTTGTCGACCAGTTTGGCCAGGCCAGCGGGCATATGCAGGAACGGATGGCGGTCGCGCGGGCCGGCCTCGATCAGCAGCACGCGTGTATCGGGGTCTTCGCTGAGCCGGTTGGCGAGCACGCAGCCGGCCGAGCCGGCGCCGATGACGATGTAGTCGAACTCTTGGGACACGGGATCTGAGGCCGTTGTGCGCCGTGCGCGGCGCCGTGCCGCGACCGTAAGCGGCAAAACTAGAGCAAATGCTCCCAATGCGCGTCGGGCGATGCGGCCAGGCTTGCCGCCAGCCGCGGAGGTGGCGGTCCTCGAGCCGTTCGGCTACCGTGCCGGCCAATGGAGGACCGGCGGCGACCGGCCCGCCGACGGCGATGCGGTCCGGCCCGGTTTGCGCCGCGCCGACCCACGCCGATCACCCCCGAAGCGCCGGCCGCGAGCCGGCGCCCTCACGGAGCGACGGAATGTCGGCAGTCCAAGACGCCAGCCTGCGGCCGGGGCGCGTCCACACCGGAGAATGGACCGCGGTCGCGTTCTCGCTGGGGTATTTCTTCTGCGTGCTGACCGCGTACTACGTGATCCGGCCGCTGCGCGACCAACTCAGCGCTGCGGTCGGCTCGACCCAGCTGCCGTGGTTCTACGCCGCGACTCTGATCGCCACCCTGGCGTTGACCCCGGTGTTCTCCGGCCTGGTCTCGCGCTATCCGCGCCGGATCGTGGTGCCGCTGGTGTACGGCTTCTTCATCGCTTGCCTGCTCGGCTTCGTGCCGCTGTTCGCCGAGCACGGACCGTTGAGCCCGCGCGCGCTGGGCACGCTGTTCTTCGTCTGGATCAGCGTGTTCAACCTGTTCGTGGTGTCGGTGTTCTGGAGCTTCATGACCGACATCTGGAACGAGGGCCAGGCGCGGCGGCTGTTCCCGCTGATCGCGGTGGCCGGCACGGTCGGTTCGCTGGCCGGTCCGGCACTGACCCGGGTGCTGGTCGAGCGCATCGGCGTGGCGCCGCTGCTGCTGGTCTCGGCGGGGCTTCTGGCTTCGTCCTTGCTGTTCGTCGGCCTGCTCGGGCGCTGGGCGCGGGTGCACGGCGCGCGCCGGCACGAGGCCGCGCACGACGCGGCGATCGGCGGCGGCATGTTCGACGGCCTCAAGCAGGTGTTCGCCAACCCGTTCATGCGCTCGATGGCGATCCTGCTGTTGCTCGGCGACTGGATCGGCACGGTCAACTATGGTCTGGTCGTGGACTACTCCAAGGCGACCTTCGTCGATGCGGTCGCGCGCACCCGTTTCGCCGCCGACCTGGACCTGATGACCAACCTGCTGGCGCTGGCGACCCAGTTGCTGATCACGCCGTGGCTGCTGGCGCGACGCGGCGCGGCGACGGTGATCGGCGCCTGGTCGTTGGTCACGGTCGCGGCGCTGCTGACCGTGGCCCTGGCGGCCGATCCTCACGCGCCGCTGGCGCGGACCTTCCCCGCGTTCGGCGCTGCCCTTTCGTGGCTGCCGGAGGCGCTGGCGACGATGCTCGGCTCGATGCCGGCGGTGGCGCTGGCCCTGATCGTCAGCCGCGGACTGGCCTACGGCATGGCCAACCCGGCGCGCGAAAGCCTGTTCGCCAGCGCCGCGCGCACCCTGCGCTACAAGGGCAAGAATGCGGTCGACACCGCGGCCTGGCGCTTCGGCGACGTGGCCGTGGCGACCGCGATGGTGGCCTTGCGCAGCGCCGGCGTCGGCGTCGCCGGATTGGCCGGCATCAGCGCCACGGTCGCCGCCGGCGCCGGCCTGATCGGCTGGAACCTGGCGCGCTGGGTCCAGCGCGGCGCCGCCGCCGAATCCGGGCCGCGCGCATGAACCGCGGTTGGCGGCCCTGGCCGCGCCAGCCGTGGCTGCAACGGTTGTTCGTCGGCACGGTGTTGATCGCGGTCGGCTGCCTGAGCTGGGGCTTCTTCTGGGAGCCGCGGCAACTGGTCGAACGCGGCTACGAGTTGCGCCTGCCGCACTGGAGCCCGCAGTGCGACGGGCTGCGCGTCGACGTGGTCGCCGACATCCACACCGGCTCGCCGCACAACGGCCTGGACCGGCTCGACCGGCTGGTGAACCGCCTCATCGCCAGCGACTCGCGCGCAGTGCTGATGGCCGGCGACTACGTGATCCTCAGCGTGCTCGGCGGCACCTATATCTCCGCCGAGCAGATGGCGCCGCACCTCAAGCCGTTGACCGCGCGCAAGCCGGTCTATGCGGTGCTCGGCAACCACGATTGGTGGAAGGACGGGCACAGGGTGCGCGCGGCGCTGGAGTCGGCCGGGGTGATCGTGCTGGAGGACCAGGCGCGCGCCACCGAACTCGGCGGCTGCCGCTTGTGGGTGGTCGGGATCGGCGACAAATGGGAGACCCGCCACGACGTGGTGCGCGCCTTCTCGGGCGTGAGCGACGACGCGCCGGCGCTGGCCCTGACCCACAATCCGGACATCTTCCCCGACATTCCGCCGCGCGCCGCCTTGACCCTGGCCGGCCACACTCATGGCGGCCAGGTCAAGCTGCCCTGGATCGGCACGCCGGTGCTGCCGGCCGAGCAGCGCTATGCCGCCGGCCATCTGATCGAGCGCGGCAAGCATCTGTTCGTCAATACCGGCATCGGTACCAGCATTCTGCCGGTGCGCTTCGGTGTGCCGCCGGAGATTTCCCGACTGACCTTGCGCGCCGCGTTGCGGTCGCCGCATCCGATCAGCGCTTCCCGCCGCGCCGGGCCCGCGCCGGTCGGCGCCGTTCCCGGCGCGCGCTGACGCTCGGTCCGGCGGCGGCGGCGTTGCGCCGGACAAAGCGTGGCGGCGGTCGCGCCCCCGTGCCGAAGGTCGGGATGACCATCCGCAGATGGCCGTCCGCGATGCCGGCGCTAGCGTGAGCGAAGGGTAACGGGAGGACCGGAATGCGCGAGGCCGCGGCGCCGCGCGCGTGCGCGGCTGCGCACGTCGCCGGCGGGAATTCGCCATCGCAGGATGCGTTCGCATGAGCGTGTCCGCGCGACTGCGCGAGGCCTCCGCCTCGCCGTTGTGGTGGGCGCTGTTGTACTTCTTCTGCCTGCTCTGCGGGTACTACGTGCTGCGGCCGGTGCGCGACGCGATGGGCGCGTCGGCGGACGCGACGGCGGTGTTTCCCGCGGCCTGGATCGACTGGGCGCAGGCGCACGGGTGGGCGCTGAAGGACTTCGTGCTGCAGGTTTTGTTCACCTGCACCTTCGCCGTCATGCTGCTGTTGCAGCCGGTCTACGGCGCCTTGGTGGCGCGTTTCCCGCGGCGGGTGTTCCTGCCGCTGGTGTATCTGTTCTTCATCGTCTGCCTGCTCGGTTTCCACTGGGCGTTCCAAACCCAGGCGTCCGGACGCGGCATGCTGTTCTTCGTCTGGATCGCGGTGTTCAACCTGTTCGCGGTGACCGTGTTCTGGAGCTACATGGCCGATGTGTTCGACGAGCATCAGGCGCGGCGGCTGTACGGCTATATCGGCGCCGGCGGCACCGCCGGCGCGGTGCTGGGACCGTTGCTGACCCAGGCCCTGGTCGGGGTCATCGGCGTGGCCCATCTGCTGTTGGTATCAGCGGCGCTGCTGTCGGTGTGCGTGTTGTGCATCGTGCGCCTGCGCGGCTGGGCGATCCGGCGCGAGCGCCGGCACGGCCTGGCCAGCGGCGAAGCGGCGATGGGCGGCTCGGTCTGGGCCGGCCTGCGCCTGGTCTGGCAGCGGCCGCTGTTGCGGGCGATGGCGATCACCCTGTTCTTCAGCGTCGGCGCGGCGACCCTGCTGTACAACCAGCAGGCCGCGATCGCGCGCGAGTTCTATCCCGATCCGGCTGCGGCGACCGCGTACTTCGCCCGCATCGACAGCGCGGTCAACCTGCTGGCGATCCTGACCCAACTGCTGCTCACGCGCTGGCTGCTCGGTCGTTTCGGGCCGGCGCCGGCCTTGCTGATGCCGGCGCTGGTGTTGCTGCTCGGCTTCGGCCTGCTGCTGGCCTCGCCGTTGCCGGTAATGGTCGCCATCGTGCAGGTGGCGCAGCGGGCCGGCGAGTTCGCCCTGGCCAAGCCGGCGCGCGAGACCTTGTACACCCGGGTCGACCGGCCCTCCCGCTACCAGGGCAAGGCGGTGATCGACACCGCGGTGTTCCGCGGCACCGACCTGGCTTTCGTCTGGATCCACAAGGCGGTGGCCGCGGCCGGCACCGCCACGGTGTTCGCCACCGGCGCGATCGCCGCGGCCGGCATGCTCGGCGGCGTCTGCGCGATCCTGCGCGCACGCCGCGGTCTCGGCGAGGCGGCCTCCGTCTCGGCCCTGCCTACTTCCGCCCAACCTTTGCGAGGTGAGACATGACTACCCGCCGCCGCGATTTTCTCGCCGCTGGCGCGGCCGCCGCCGGCCTGCTGGCGTTGCCGGCTTATGCGCGCGCCGCGATCAAGGCCAAGACCCAACCGCTGAGCTTGCTGGTGCTCGGCGGCACCGGTTTCCTCGGCCCGCATTTCGTCGAGGCGGCGCGCCGTCGCGGCCACAAGCTGACCTTGTTCAATCGCGGCAAGACCGCGCCGGAGAAATTCGCCGGCGAAGAGTTCAGCGACATCGAACAACTGCACGGCGACCGCAAGACCGACATGAAGGCGCTGGAGGGCGAGCGCCGCTGGGATGCGGTGTTGGACACATCGGCCTACCTGCCGGCCGACGTGACCCGCTCGGCCGGCCTGCTGGCGCCGCGCATCGGCCAGTATCTGCTGGTGTCGACGATCTCGGTCTACGCGCGCAACGACCTGCCGGCGGACGAGAACTCGCCCTTGGCCCAGCTCGCCGATCCGAACGTGAGCGAGGTGACCGGCGAGACCTACGGCGGGCTCAAGGCGCTGTGCGAAGCGGCGGCCGAACGCGAGGCGCCGGGGCGCACCACCATCGTCCGTCCTGGCCTGATCGTCGGCCCGGGCGACCGCACCGATCGGTTTACTTACTGGCCGGCGCGCGCCGACCGCGGTGGCGAGATCCTCGCGCCCGGCAGCGCCGAGGACCCGACCCAGTTCATCGATGTGCGCGACCTGGCCGAGTTCCTGTTGACCATGATCGAGCGCCGTCGCTTCGGCATCTACAACGCCGACGCCGCACCGGGCGCGTTGACCATGGGCGCGGTGTTGGACGAGTCGCGGCGCGCGGCCGGGGCCAAGTCGAGCCTGACCTGGGTGCCGGCGGATTTCCTCGAAGCGCAGAAGGTCTCGCCGTGGCAGGACATGCCGGCGTGGATTCCGGCGCGCGGCGAATACGCCGGCTTCGGCCGCACCTCGGTGGCCAAGGCCCAGGCCGCCGGCTTGCGTCATCGACCTTTGCGCGACACCGTCCGCGATACGTTGGCCTACTGGCGGCAATTGCCGGCCGAGCGCCGCGCCCAGCCCAAGGCGGGCATCGCGCCCGAGCGCGAGGCCGAGGTGCTCAAGGCCTGGCATGCCCGGACGACGTAGGCGATGGCGAAAGCGGCCCGGTGGGCGGCCGCTGCGCCGCTTCCGGTCCGCTATCGGCCTTCTTCTCTTCTGCCCTATGCTGGCGTGGATTCCCGCCTAGGACCGCGCCATGCCCTGGATCGCCATCGCCCTGATCGCCCTGGTCGCGCTGCTGCACCTGTACTTCCTGGTGCTGGAAATGTTTCTGTGGACCAAGCCGCTGGGCATGAAGGTGTTCCGCAACACGCCGGAAAAGGCCGAGCTGACCCGGGTGCTGGCGGCGAACCAGGGGCTGTACAACGGCTTCCTGGTGGCGGGCCTGGTCTGGGGCCTGGCCTGCGCGCGGACCGATGTGGCGACCTTCTTCCTGGCCTGCGTGGTGGTCGCCGGCGTTTACGGCGCGGCGACGGTCAGCCGGCGCATCTTCTACGTGCAGGCGGTGCCAGCGCTGGCCGCGCTGGCGGCGTTGTGGCTGCTGTAGCCGGCATCGAGGGGCGTCGTGCGGCGCGACTGCGCTGATCGCCCCGGCCACGGACCTTTCCCGCTGTCCGCACCGGGCTTCGCTGCGCGCTGCGTCGATGCGGTGCCTGGGCGCGATCCACGACCGCGCAGGCGTCGGCCAGACTGACCGAATCGAGCCGGAGGCACCAGCCCGCATCGCGGGATAAACAGTCCCGAATCGTCGCAAACGCGCTAAGTGCGCAGTTCGCAAGGCCGGCGGCCGCCGTTCGCGCTGCGGAACGATGAGGCTGCATGCGACGCGGTTTATCGGCCTGCCGCCGCCCGCTAGATTGACCCGCATGCACCGGCTCGCGGTGCGGTGTCTGTCTCCTCCTTCCCGATCTTGCGTCCGCGTAGCGGCCCTGCGCCGCTGTCGCGCGTGCTTTCGTCTTCCGGTATTCGTCTCGCGGAGTCTGTCGTGCTTCTTCCCCTGCTACTGCTTTCGGCCGCCGGGTTCACGGTGCTGACCACCGAATTCATCCTGGTCGGCCTGCTGCCGCCGCTGGCGCGCGATCTCGGTGTCAGCGTGTCGCAAGCCGGTTTGCTGGTGACCTTGTTCGCGTTCGCGGTCGCCGCCAGCGGTCCGTTCCTGACCGCGTATTTTTCGCGCTTCGAACGCAAGCGTTTGTTCATCGTGGTGCTGTTGCTGTTCGCCGCGTCCAATGCGATCGCGGCGATGGCGCCCAACCTGGGCGTGATGGCCTTGGCGCGGCTGATCCCCGCGCTCGGCGTGCCGGTGTTCTGGGCCCTGGCCAGCGAGACCGCGGTCGACCTGGCCGGGCAGGAGCGCGCCGGCCGCGCGATCTCGGTGATCTCGTTCGGGGTCATATGCGCGACCGTGATCGGCGTGCCGACCGGCACCCTGATCGCCGACGCCTTCGGCTGGCGCGCCGCCTTCGTCGCCCTGGCGATCGCCTCGCTGGTCAAGGCGGCGATGTTGTTCGCCTTCCTGCCCGACCACCGCAACGACCAGCCGCAACCGCGCCTGCTCGAGCAGTTCCGGGTGCTGCGCGACCCGCGCGTCGGCGGCCACGTGCTGCTGTCGGTGATCCTGTTCACCGGCATGTTCACCGCCTATACCTACCTGGCCGACCTGTTCGAGCGCCTGGCCGGCTTCGACGGGCAAGTGGTGGGCTGGGCGCTGATGGCCTTCGGTGCGGTCGGCCTAATCGGCAACAGCCTCGGCGGCCGCTACGTCGACCGCCACCCGCTGGCGGTGTCGTTGATCTTCAGCGTGCCGATGGCGCTTGGCCTGGTCCTGGTGGTGCCCTCGATCCAGTCGTTGCCGTTGTTCGCAGCGACCCTGGCCCTGTGGGGCGTGACCCAGGCCGCGCTGTTTCCGGTCAGCCACGTGCGGGTGATGAAGTCGGCGCCGCAAGCCCCGGCCTTCGCCGCCTCGCTCAATATCTCCGGCGCCAACCTCGGCATCGGCGTCGGCGCCATCGTCGGCGGCCGGGTCATCGACGCGATCGGCGTCGGCGCGCTGGGCTATGCCGCGGCGGCGATCGTGGCGGTGTCGGTATTGCTGGGCCTGCTGTTGTTGGCGGCAGGGGGCGGCCGGCCGCCGCAGGCGGGCGAGGGCGCAGTCGCCTGAATCGTCGCCGCCGGGCTGCCGGGCGTGCCGATCAATAGAACAACGGCGCAGCGAAAACCGCCGCGCCGAGCACGAACAGCGCGGTCAGCGCATGAATCATCGGCCGGTTGATGCGCAGGAACACGAACTGCTCGATCGTCCGCCCGACCCAGAACAAGGCCATGCCGGCCAGCACCGCGCGGCCCAGCGCGGTGCTGCGCAGCTCGTCGGTGTAGAAGAAGCACAGCGCGGCGATGCCGAGCAGGACGTAGATCAGGCGCAGGTTGAGGATCTGCAGGATCGCGCGGTCGGCGACGGTGGCGGCCTGCAGGTTGCGGCGCCAGCCGAACAGTTTCCAGAAGGCCATGTGGAAGGCGGCGAAGGCCAGACTGTGCAGGCCGCCGAGCCAGATCCAGGCGCTTGCGCTCATGGCAGGTCTCCCGATGCCGAGTGCCTTAGGGCCGGATGCTACGCCGGCCTGCGGCCGCAGGTTGTGCCCGGAGCGCGGGATCAGCCGCGTTTGGGCTTGGGCGAGACGCGCATCGCGATGCGGGCGCGGAACACCGCGTCGCCGGCGGGATCGGTGACGACGACGTCGACCGGCAGGTCGTAGGCGCTGTCGGATTCGACGATGGGTGCGGCCGGGGTGGCGACGGCGCGGACCGTGCCGACCGCTTTCTTGAGATATTCCACGCTCATGCCGACCGGGATCCAGCGCATCGACCGGGGGATGCTGACGTCGGTCATCACCCCGCCGGTGAGTTCGGCCAGGTTGCACATGGCGATGGCGTGGACGGTGCCGAGGTGGTTGGTGATGGCGCGGCGGTGGCGCATGGTCGCGCTGCAACGGCCCGGTTCGAGGGACTCGAAACGCGGCGAGATGCTGGCGAAGTAGGGCGCCTTGAAGCAGACGGCGCGGCTGAACAGCCAGTGGCCGGCGGGGTAGCGGGTGAGCTTGCGGTAGAGGGCGAGGACGTTGGCGCTCATGGCGGTGGCAGGGCTGGGCTGAATTGAATTGAATTGAATTGAATTGAATGATGAAAGGGGCGGATGGCTTCCGGACGTCGATCCCGCTAGGGCATGAATCCAGCGGCTCTATCGCGAGATGGCTTTGAAGGCTCGGGGTCCTCCCTTCGCGAGGATGACGGTAGACGGGATGTGCGCGCGGCTGGATCTGGACTCCGCCGAGGCATGATCGTTCCGGATGCCGGATGCCGGATGCCGGATGCCGGATGCCGGATGCCGGATGCCCAAATCCCAAATCCCAAATCCCAAATCCCAAATCCCAAATCCCAAATCCCTAATCCCTAATCCCTAATCCCTAATCCCTAGTCCCTAATCCCTAATCCCTAATCCCATATCGAAAACGGCGGCCCCAGGCCGCCGTTTTCGGTTCCGCAAGGCTTACGCCGCCGCGCGGGTATCGCCGTGATGGCCGCCGTCGTCGGCGTAGGGCTTGTAGCCCGCCGAGCGCAGTTCCGCGGCGTCGAAGTCGTCGACGCTGATGGTGTCGATGGTCATCTCGCGCAGTTCTTCCAGCTGTTTGCGCTCCTCGGCGGTGATCCAGCCTTCGCGCACGCCTTCGTCGAGCTGGCTGGCGAAGTCCAGCGCCTGGATGTCGCTGTTCTTCAGCGCCTTGAGGAACTTGCGCTCGACCGGCTCGGCCAGGATCACCTTCTGCAGGTAGCTGTTGATGCGGCCGGCCGGGTTGTTCGCGCAGGGGGTGGTGAACACGCCCTCGGCGAGGCGGTCGCGGGCGTCGTTGGGCGACATCAGCAGCGACGCGGCGCGGTGGCCGAGGCGGTCGCTCGGCGCCTGGGCGCGGCGGCCCCAGGGGAAGATCAGCGCCCACAGCAGCCAGCCGACCGGACGGATCGGGAAGTTGCGCAGCGCGCCGGACAGGGCCAGTTCGATCTTGTGCACGGCATCGTGGAAGGCCCAGGCCAACAGCGGCTGGTCGCCGGCCGGACGGCCCTGGTCCTCGTAGCGCTTGAGCATGCTGCTGGCGATGTACAACTGGCTCAGCACGTCGCCCAGGCGGCCCGACAGCGACTCCTTGAACTTCAGCTTGCCGCCGAGCAGCAGCATCGAGGTATCGGCCATCAGCGCCAGAGTCGCCGAGTAGCGGTTGAGCTTGCGGTAGTAGCGGCGGGTGTAGGTGTCGCCCGGGGCGGCACCGAGCTTGGCGCCGGTGATGCCGAACCACCAGCTGCGCACCGCGTTGGAGATCGCGAAGCCGATGTGGCCGAACAGGTTCTGGTCGAACTCGCGCAGCGCCTGCGCCTTGTCCGGCAGCATCGCCGCCTTCATTTCCTTGAGCACCCACGGGTGGCACAGGATCGCGCCCTGGCCGAAGATCATCAGCGAGCGGGTCATGATGTTGGCGCCTTCGACCGTGATCATGATCGGCAGCGCCTGCCAGTTGCGGCCGGCGTAGTTCTTCGGACCGAGGATGATGCCCTTGCCGCCGTGGATGTCCATCACGTCGGTGGCGACTTCGCGCGCCATCTCGGTGCAGTGGTACTTGGCGATGGTCGAGGGCACGGCCGGGTTTTCGCCGCGTGCGACCGCGGCCGCGGTGGCCTGCGACAGCGCGCTGATCGCATAGGCCTTACCGGCGATGCGGGCCAGCGCTTCCTCGACGCCTTCGAAGCGGCCGACCGACAGGCCGAACTGCTTGCGGATGCGGGCGTAGGCGCCGGTCACGACCGCGCCCATCTTGGCGCCGCCGCTGCCGGAGGAGGGCAGGGTGATCGAGCGGCCGATCGACAGGCATTCGACCAGCATCTGCCAGCCCTTGCCGGCATAGGCTTCGCCGCCGATCAGCTGGCTCAGCGGGATGAACACTTCCTTGCCGTGAATCGGACCGTTCTGGAAGGTGCAGTTGAGCGGGAAGTGGCGACGGCCGACTTCGACCCCGGCGGTGTCGCGCGGCAGCAGGGCCAGGGTGATGCCGATGTCGCGCTTGTCGCCGATCAGGCCGTCCGGGTCGTACATGCGGAAGGCCAGGCCGATCAGGGTCGCGACCGGGGCCAGGGTGATGTAGCGCTTATCGAAGGTGAGCTTGACGCCGACCACGCGGGCGCCGTTCCAGTCGCCCATGGTGACGATGCCGTAGTCTGGAATCGAGGTCGCGTCGGAACCGGCCCAGGGGCCGGTCAGGCCGAAGCAGGGCACTTCGCGGCCGTCGGCCAGGCGCGGCAGGTAATGCTCCTTCTGCTCCTTGGTGCCGTAGTGCATCAGCAGCTCGGCCGGGCCCAGCGAGTTGGGCACGCCGACGGTGGAGCTGACCACGCTCGACACCGAAGCCAGCTTCTGGATCACCTTGTGGTTGGCCAGCGCCGAGAAGCCCAGGCCGCCGTATTCCTTCGGGATGTTGAGGCCGAAGAACTTGTTCTTCTTGACGAAGTCCCACAGCGCCGGCGACAGGTCCGCATCGATGTGCGTGATCTGCCAGTCGTTGGTCATCTTGCACAGCTCTTCGGTCGGGCCGTCGAGGAAGGCCTGCTCCTCGGCGGTCAGCTCCGGCTTGGGCTGCGACAGCAACTGCTGCCAGTCCGGCTTGCCCGAGAACAGCTCGCCTTCGAAGCCGACCGTGCCGGCCTCCAGCGCGGTGCGCTCGGTTTCCGACAGCGGCGGCAGGATCTTGGTGTAGAAGCCGAGCAGCGGCTTGGTGATCAGCGGCAGGCGGATCTGCGGGATCAGCAGCGGCACCGCGATCAGCGCGACCAGCACCGCGGCGACGACGGTCGCGGTCGGATTGGCGCCGAGCAGGTAACAGCCGACCAGCACGGTGGCGGTCAACGCGGCCCAGACCGGCAGACGGAGGCGGTGGTAGGCGGCGATGGCGCCGACGAGAAGGAAGGCAAGGAAGGGGATCGCGATACTCATGGCGGCGCTCCGGAGGATGCGGCTAAGACTCAAGCTAGTCGGATGCGCGTGACGCCGGCGGCGATGGCGGGACCGGCCTCCGTGCGGCGCCCCGGCATTCAAACGCTGGCATCAAACGCGTAACATACGGCCGAGTATGGAATCGCGTTTCTGAGCTGTCAACCGGGCGCGGGATTGGGGAGTGGGGATTGGGGGATTCGTGCGCGGCGGCCGGAAGGGCGTGGGGTTTCTGAATGGGACTCGGGCTTTTGCTTGAACGAATCCCGAATCCCGAATCCCAAATCCCTACTCCCGTCGCTTTTGCTGCACTGCGTACTGTTCCCGACCATGGCGTATGGTTAAACTTGTCATCCATGAGCCAGACCGCCCCGACCAAGCCCGAGCCGAAGCTCGACACGACCGCCGCGACCGAGTCCAAGGCCGAGGCGAAACCCGAGCGCAGCGGACGATTGAGCGCCGACGATTGGGCGCAGGCCGCGCTCGATCTGATCGCCGAACAAGGCGTCGCGGCGGTGGCGGTGGAGCCGCTGGCGCGCCGGCTCGGCGTCACCAAGGGCAGCTTCTACTGGCATTTCCCCTCGCGCGATGCGCTGCTGGTGGCCGCGCTCGAGCGTTGGGAAAAAGTCGAGCAGGAAACCGTGTTCGGCCAGCTCGAACCGATTCCGGACCCGCGCCAGCGCCTGCGCTCGCTGTTCCACCTCGTCGCGCACGAGGTCAAGTCGCACATCATCTATTCCGAGTTGCTCAAGGCGCTGGATCATCCCGCCGTGCAGCCGGTGATCGGCCGCGTTTCCGAACGCCGCCTGGATTACCTCACCGCTTCCTTCCGCCAGGCCGGCCTCAGCCGCACCGATGCGCAGCATCGCGCCCGCCTGCTCTACGCCGCCTACGTCGGCTTCCTGCAGCTGAACCTGCAGCTGCACCAGACCCGCATGCAACACGACGAATTCGAGGCCTATGTCGAGCACATGATGGCCACGCTCATTCCGTCGTCGTAAACAAGTTTCCCTATCGTTTCCCCGGCTGGAGAGCAATGCCGTGAATGCCAATTTGAAAGATCCCGCCCCCGCGACTGCCGTGCCGGGGAGCGCGGGCAGTTCGTTGCCGGCCCTCAATCACTGGGTGGCGCAGGTCGCCGCGCTGACTCGTCCGGACAAGATCCACTGGTGCGACGGCAGCGATGCCGAGAACGAAGCGCTGATCGCGCAGATGCTCGCCGACGGCACTCTGGAAAAGCTCAATCAGGACACTCATCCGGGCAGCTATCTGCACCGCTCGCATCCCGACGACGTCGCCCGCGTCGAACACCTGACCTTCGTCTGCACCCGCGAACGCGACGACGCCGGCCCGAACAATCACTGGATGGCGCCGGCCGAAGCGCACGCCAAGATGGACGAGCTGTTCGACGGCTGCATGCAGGGCCGCACCCTGTACGTGATCCCGTACTGCATGGGCCCGATCGACTCACCGCTGGCGCGTTGCGGCGTGGAGATCACCGATTCGCCGTACGTGGTCGCCAACATGCGGGTGATGACCCGCATGGGCGCCGCGGCGCTCGCGCGCATCGAGCGCGGCGATTCGTTCGTGCGCGGCCTGCATTCCATCGGCGAGCTCGACCCGGAGCGCCGCTTCATCATGCATTTCCCCGACGAACTGACGATCAAGTCGTTCGGCTCGGGCTACGGCGGCAACGCCCTGCTCGGCAAGAAGTGCCACGCCCTGCGCATCGCCTCGCACCAGGCGCGCCAGGAGGGCTGGCTGGCCGAGCACATGCTGATCGTCGGCATCGAGAACCCGCAGGGCGAGACCCATTACGTCGCCGCGGCGTTCCCGTCGGCCTGCGGCAAGACCAATCTGGCCATGCTGATTCCGCCGGAAGGCTACCGCCAGGCCGGCTGGAAGGTGTGGACGGTCGGCGACGACATCTGCTGGATGCGTCCGGGCGCCGACGGCCGCCTGTACGCGATCAACCCGGAAGCCGGCTACTTCGGCGTCGCGCCGGGCACTTCGGCCAAGTCCAACCCGAACGCGCTCCAGTCGATCCAGAACAACACCATCTTCACCAACGTCGGCGTCACCGCCGACGGACAGCCGTGGTGGGAAGGCCTGGACAACGGCCAGACCCCGGTCACCGACTGGCGCGGCAACGCCTATGACGCCGCCAAGGGCCCGGCCGCGCATCCCAACGCGCGCTTCACCGTCTCGGCCAAGCAGTGCCCGAGCTACTCGCCGGAAGCCGAGAACCCGGCCGGCGTGCCGATCTCGGCGATCGTGTTCGGCGGCCGCCGCGCCTCGCTGGTGCCGCTGGTGTTCGAGGCCCGCGACTGGACCCACGGCGTGCTGGTCGGCGCCGCGATGGGCTCGGAAACCACCGCCGCCGCGACCGGCGCGGTCGGCGTG
The DNA here is from genome assembly GCF_000336385.2 of Lysobacter antibioticus HS124. Taxonomy (GTDB): domain Bacteria; phylum Pseudomonadota; class Gammaproteobacteria; order Xanthomonadales; family Xanthomonadaceae; genus Lysobacter; species Lysobacter firmicutimachus. The sequence goes on from NZ_HG424587.1 coordinate 25,458, forward strand.
ATGCGCCGCGACCCGATGGCGATGAAGCCGTTCTGCGGCTACAACTTCGCCGACTACTTCGGTCACTGGCTGTCGTTCAACCAGGCCGGCGCCCAGCTGCCCAAGGTCTTCCACGTCAACTGGTTCCACAAGGGCGACGACGGCAAGTTCCTGTGGCCGGGCTTCGGCGACAACCTGCGCGTGATCGAGTGGATGATCGGCCGGGTCAAGGGCGAGGCCGGCGCCAGCGAAACGCCGATCGGCCACTTGCCGAAGGCCGGCGACCTCAATCTCGACGGCGTCAGCCTGAGCGAGGAGGCCCAGGCCAAGCTGTTCGGCTTCGACCACGCCGGTTGGAGCGCCGAATTCGACAGCATCGGCGAGTACCTGCGCGAGTACGGCCCGCGCATGCCGCAGGCCCTGCACGACGAGCAGCAGCGCATCGCGGCCGCGCTGAAGGGCTGAGCGAGCGATGGCCGAAACCTGCCTCTCTCGCGTGCGGCGGGGGTGAGCGCTCCCTTCTCCCGCGAGCGGGAGAAGGTGGCCCGAGGGGCCGGGTGAGGGCGAGCGGGCGGCTGTGGTCGAGATGCCGCTGCGCGGGTTTGCCCTCACCCCAACCCTCTCCCACAAGCGGGAGAGGCGCTTAAGCCGAGCCGCAGTTGCCTTCTCCCGTTTGCGGGAGACGATGGCCCGAAGGGCCGGATGAGGGGAGGGCGCGCGGGTTGCGGCGGCCGAGCCGGCGGGCTGCGTTGTTCCGCTGCGAATGCGCTTAAACCCTGAGTCCCGGCCCCGCATCGGACTCAGTATGCTGACCGCCGTGACCGACTCCCTACCCGATTTCGCCGCCCCAGCCGAGGCCGACGACGACCGCGCACTGGTGGCGGCGGCCGCGTCCGGCGGTGTGGCCGCCTTCGAGACGCTGTACCGACGCCACGCCGGCCGGGTCCATGGCGTGATCGCGCGCCTGGTCGGCCACGCCGGCGCCCGCGCCGAGGATCTGACCCAAGAAGCCTTCGTGCGCGCCTGGCAAGCGCTGCCGACCTTCCGCTTCGAGTCGGCCTTCGGCACCTGGCTGCACCGGCTGGCGGTCAACACCGCCCTGATGGAACTGCGCGGGCGCCGCAGCCGGCCACTGGAAGACAACGACGAAGACGCCTTCGACGGGATCGGCAGCGCCGACTCCGCCGGTCACGTCACCGCGCTGTCGATGGACCTGGAGCGGGCGGTCGCGACCCTGCCGCCGCGGGCCCGCGCGGTGCTGGTCCTATACGACGTGGAAGGCTGGAAACACGAGGAGATCGCCGCCGAACTGGGCATGGCGGTCGGCAGTTCCAAGGCGCAATTGCATCGCGCGCGCGGCCTGCTGCGCGCGCGGCTCGGAGAACAGGCATGAACGAGCAGCTTCCCCCGTCCAACCCGTCGGCGCGCGATGTCGACCTGTCCGACGCGCTGCGCTGGCAACTGCGCGCGATGCGCCGCGACCAGCCGCCGGCCGCCGACCTGTGGCCCGGCATCGCGGCCCGGCTCGGTCCGCAGCAGGCGATGGGCGTGGAACCCGCCGCGGCGCCCGCACCGGCGGCGCAGGCCGACACGGTCGTGGTGCTGCCGCGTCGCGAACGCGACGGGCGCTCGCGCTGGATGGCGCCGGTCGCGCTGGCGGCAGGCGTCGCCGCGTTGGCGATCGGTATCGCCGCGCACTTCCGCGCTCCGGACGCGGGTCCGGGCGAAGCCGGTCTGGCCGCGCAGAGCGGCGCGCCGGCCAGCCTGGTCCAGCGCGAAGCCGACGGCATGACCCGCCAGTACCAGGCGGCGCTGCAGGAAATCGCCCCGGCGACGCGTCAGTCCGGCGAACTGCAGCCGGCGTTCGACGAGCTCGACCGCAACGCGGCGCTGATTCTCGACGCGCTCGCCCACGACCCCGATTCGCGGCTGCTGCTGGAGCAACTGCGCCGTACCTACGCACGACGCCTCGCGCTGGCCCAGCGCGTGGCCTACACCTGATCCCAGGAGGACGCTCATGTCTCATGTCCCTACTTCGTTCCGCCGCGTTCTCCGCGCCCGCACCGCGTTCGGCTTGCTGAGCCTGGCTTTGGCCGCGGCGATGCCGGCGCTGGCGGCGACGCCGATCAACCAGAGCCGGCCGCTGGACCCGCTGGGCAGCGTCGAAATCGACAACGTCAAAGGCCTGATCCAGGTGCGGGTCTGGGACCGGCCGGAGGTCAAGATCGAAGGCAGCCTGGGCGAAGGCGTGGAAAAGCTCGAGATCGAAGGCGACCGCCAGCAGCTGTCGATCAAGGTGCGCTACCCCAACCGCGGCAGCGGCATGGGCTTCCTGGTCGGCGGCGGCGACAGCGGCGAGCCGACCGAATTGCGGGTGACCGTGCCGCTGCAGGCCAAGCTGGAGATCGACGCGGTCTCGGCCACGGTCGACGTCAACGGCGTGGCCTCGCGCGAGCTCAGCATCGACAGCGTCAGCGGCGACGTCACCGTCGCCGGCGCGCCGCGCGAGGCCGAGATCGACAGCGTCAGCGGCGACCTGCGGCTGACCCTCAACAGCCGCAAAGTGTCGGCGCAGACGGTCAGCGGCGATCTCAGCCTGCGCGGCCGGCTCGGCGGCGAGGTCGACGTGGAAACCGTGTCGGGCAAGATCGACCTGGCCACGCACCAGTCGCAGCTGAGCAAGCTGTCGGGCAATTCGGTGTCCGGCGATCTGCGCGCCAATGTCGCGCTGGCGCAGGGCGGCGAAATCTCGCTGGAAACGGTCAGCGGCGACGTGCGCCTGACTCTGCCGCGCAGCCTCTCGGCGACCGTGCGCGGACAGAGCTTCAGCGGCGACCTGGAAGCGCCGGACGCGCAGATCCAGCGGCCCAAGCACGGCCCGGGCTCGAGCTTCGAGCACCGTTACGGCAGCGGCAGCGGCAAGGTCCGCATCGAGACCTTCTCCGGCGACGCGAGGCTGGACTTGAACTGAGCCGCACCGGTCGCGTCCACGGCCGGCGGGCGGCAAGCGATCCTCGGGCATGAACGGCGGGCAGGCGCGGCGACGCGCCTGCCCACCGCTTTTTTGCGCGGACCGCGCCACGCGGCGCGTCGGTCGCGGTATGTTGCGCCGATATCCACCGGGGCGGGGCCGCACTTGAGCCAACAGATCGATCAACTGGTCCAGGCCGCCGGCCTGGCCTCGCGCGCGGGACGCTGGCAGGAGGCCGAGCGGCTGTGGCAGCAGGTCCGCGCACTGGCGCCGCAGCATCCGCAGGCGCTGTACAGCCTGGGCATCCATGCGCTGCAGCGCGGCGATGCCGGCGCCGCGGTCGAGCTGCTGCAGGCCGCGCACCGCGCCGCGCCGAACGACCCGATGATCCTGCTGTCGCTGGGCATGGTGCAGCGCGAGCGCGGCGACGCGCAGGCCGAATGGGAGGCGATCGGCGCCGCGCTGACGCTGGACCCGTATTTCCTCGCCGGGCTGCTAGCCAAGGCCGCTTATCTGGAGCGCCATGGGCGCGCGCGCGAAGCCGCGCAGGCTTACAAGAACGCGCTCACCGTGGCGCCGCCGGAGCCGCACTGGCCGGACATGCTGCGCCAGCAGCTCTCGCACGCCAAGGCGCGGGTCGGGCAGTTTCAGGACGAGTTCGCCGAGTTCCTCGCCCATCGCGTCGGCGGCCCGCGCGCGGCGCTGGAGGCCGGGGCGCTGGGGCGCTGGGACGAAGCCGCGTCGATCATGGTCGGACGCAGCAAGCCCTACCATTCCGACAGCAATCAACTGTACGTACCGCGGCTGCCGGCGATCCCGTTCTACGACCGTGCCCGGTTCCCCTGGGTGCCCGAGCTGGAGGCGCGCACCTACGACATCGTGCGCGAGATGCGCGAAGTGCTGCGCAACGAGCAGGCCGAGTTCACGCCCTACATCGAGTACCAGCCCGGCGATCCGGTCAATCAGTGGCGCGAGCTCAACCACTCGCGCCGCTGGAGCACCTACAAGCTGTGGAGCTACGCCCAGCCGGTGCACGAGCACCTGCAGCGTTGCCCGCAGACCCGCGCCGCGCTGGAAGCGGTGGAGATGGCGCAGATCGCCGACGTCTGCCCGAACGCGATGTTCTCGGCGCTGGCGCCGCATACCCATATCCCGCCGCATCACGGCGAGACCAACGCCCGCCTGGTGGTGCATCTGCCGCTGATCGTGCCGGAAGGCTGCAGCTACCGGGTCGGCTACGAGCGCCGGCATTGGACGGTCGGCGAGACCTTGATCTTCGACGACTCGATCGAGCACGAAGCGCGCAACGACAGCGACGAACTGCGCGTGGTGCTGATCTTCGACGTGTGGAACCCGCTGCTGTCGCTGGCCGAGCGCGACATGGTCGACGCGATGATGCGCGCGCACCGGGAATTCCTGACCGGCTGAAGTTCAGGGGGGAGCCGGAGACGGGAAGAGCCGGCCGACCTGCCAATCCCGAATCCCGAATCTCCAATCCCGGCAACAAAGAAAAAAAGGCGGGCCGAAGCCCGCCTTCAAATCGACTCGGATCGTCGTTCTTATCAGAAGCGCATGGTCAGGCCGAGGGTGTAGTAACGGCCCAGGGTGTCGTAGTACTGCGGGAAGGTGTTGCCGCTGTTGAAGCCGGTGCTGCCGATGTTGCTGCCCACGACCGGCGGCTTCTTGTCGGCGATGTTGTTCACGGTGAGGTTGATGCGCGCGTTCCACGGCAGTTCGTAGGCCATGGTCAGATCGAAGTAGTCGTACGCATCGATCGAGGTGTAGGCCGGGAACCATTCGATCGGGCCCGGCTCGACGTCCACCGAGCTCAGGTGACGCCAATTCATGCCCAGCTCGAAGTCCTTGATCGACCACACCGCGCGGAAGTTCGACTTGTAGTCGTACACGATGCCGGCGATGACGTTGCACGAGACGCCGTAGACGCCGAGGCAGTCGTGCTTGGCCACGGCCGGGTCGCCCTGGTAGTCGTACTTGTCGGTCTTGGTCAGATCCAGCGAGAAGTCCAGGCGGCCCCACTCGTTGGCCAGCGGGAGGCCGTAGCGCACGCCCAGATCCCAGCCGCTGGTGGTGATGCGGCCCTTGTTCGAGCGGTCCAGGAACGGACCGCGCGCTTCGCCGTTGAGCGAGCCGTCCTGCGATTCGCGTGCGCCGATCATCAGCTGGCACATCGGGTGGCTGACGCTGAGGGTCGGATTGAACTCCTGGCTGTAGCAGCCGAACAGCGCGTCGCCGAGCACCGGACGGGTGATCGCGTCCTTGATGTCGATCTTCCAGTAGTCCAGGGTGATCGACAGGTCCTGCACCGGCTGCCACACCAAGCCCAGGGTCTGGGTGTCGGCCTTTTCCGGGCCCAGGATCGGGTTGCCGCCGACGAAGGCGTTGGCCTGGCCGGCGCTCGGCTCTTCCACGCCGCCCTGCGAGTTGAGGATCGCCTGCGGCACGCCGGTGGCCACGCAGAGCTGGCCGACGGGGCCGTTGATGCCGCCGTGCTTGGCCAGCTCGGACGCTTGGCAGGGGTCGACCGCGGTGTTGTCCAGGCCGGTCACGACCGGCTGGAACAGCTCGTTGACGTTCGGGGCGCGGGTCGCGCGCTGGAACATGCCGCGGAAGCGCAGCTGTTCGATCGGCGCCCACTCCAGGCCGTACTTGTAGCTGCCGTAGTCGGTGTCGGTCTGGCCGGACTTGAACTGGCTATGACGATAGCCGGCTTCGAAGTTCAGCGACTGCGCGCCGGTCTTGCCGCTGATGATCGGGATGATGGTTTCGACGTAGGCTTCGCGCAGGGTGAAGCTGCCGTCGACGTCCGGGTTGGCGCCGCCGGAACCCTGCACTTCGTTCTGGTCGCGCGAGGCCGCGTCGGCCTTGTTCATGGCCTCGACCTTACGGCCTTCCAAGCCGAACGCGACGCCGATCGGGTAATCGGCCCACGGGCTCTTGAAGCTGTCGCCGAGGTCGCCGTTGACCGAGCCGGACCACACTTCCTGCTCGACGCGCTGGGTGGCGAAGGTCAGCACTTCGAGGAACTTCTTCGAGTCCTTGCTGATCGTGCCTTCCAGACCCCACAGGTTCAGCGGCACGCAGCCGCCGCTCGGATCGACGCAGTTGATGCCGTCGGTCGACAGCAGCGCCTGCTGGGTGCGGGCCTTGGACAGGAAGCCGGCCGACACGGTCAGCTGATCGGCTTCGCCGTGCGACCAGTAGGCGTCGTAGCGCCAGTTGTCGTTGATGTCGCCGCGCAGACCGATGGTGGCTTGGAAGACCTTGTTCTGGAAGTCGGTCGAACGGGTGCCCAGCTCGGTGGTGCGGCGGTTGAGCGTGGTGCTGACCACGCCGGCGCTGCCGACCGAGCACGGACCGCCGGTCACGCCGAAGGTCGAGCACAGCTGCTGACGGGCCGGTTCCGGGATCAGCGGGTTGCCGATGCCGACATTGAAGCGGCCGCCGAACAGGCCGCCCGGGGCGATCTGCGAGAACACGTTGGAGCGGGTGTAGAGCAGCTGGGTGTAGGCCTCGGCGTGCTCGTTGATCTCGTAGCGGCCGAGCGCGGTGGCCTGCCAGCGGTCCAGCGCGGTCTGGTTGAAGTTGTACGGGTTGTAGTTGAACGGCACCGTCTGGCCGGTGAAGCGGCCGGTGGCGGGATCGATCTGGCCGAGGACGCCGGCACGGGTCGGAATGCCGGTGCCGGAACCGCCCTCCGAGCCGTCGGTGGAGTCGAGGTTGAACTCGGAGAAGCCGCGCGAACCCTGCAGCAACGGGTCGTTGTCGGTCTTGCCCAGGCTCAGCACGAAGTTGCCGCGGCCGTCGTCGAGGTTCATGCCCATCGTGACGGTGGTGTTGCGGCGGTCGGCGTCCTGCTTGCTCGACTGGCCGTAGCTCGAGTTGACCTCGATGCCTTCGAAGTTGCGCTTGAGCACGAAGTTGACCACGCCGGCGACCGCGTCGGCGCCGTACACGGCCGAGGCGCCGCCGGTGACCAGGTCGACGCTTTCGATCAGCGCGACCGGGATGACGTTGGTGTCGACCACGCCGAACAGGTTGAACGGCACCACGCGGCGGCCGTCCATCAGCACCACGGTGCGGTTGTCGCCGAGGCCGCGCAGGTTGATGGTCGCGCCGCCGTTGGAGCCGTTATTGGTGCCCGGGCCGATCGAGGGCACGGCGCCCGGCACGACGCGCAGGAAGTCTTCCGCGGCCACCGGCTGGTTACGGGCGATTTCCTCGCGATCGACGGTCATCACCGGGCTGTTGGTGGTCAGACCCGGAATCGAAATGCGGCTGCCGGTGACCTGGATGCGGTCGAGGGTGGTGGCTTCTTCGGACGCGGCCGGCGCGGGCGCCGGGGTGTCCTGGGCGGTGGCCAGGCCGGTACCGGCGAGGCTGGTGGCGCCCACGCACAACGCGAACACGATCGCGTCGCGCAGCTTGGTGGTCTTCAGGGTCATCTCTCTCTCCAAGTGTCCTGAACGAACGAATCCCGTATGGGGGCCGGCCAAGGGGCGTGAAAAAACAGGCCTAAATTGGCAAAGCCGCGTCGATAGTAGACGTCTTGGCGAGGTAATTAAAGTGTTGTTAAGAGCGAATTCGAGTCGCTTGCGGTTTTGAGACCAAGTTCCGAAGGCACAAAAAAACACGGCCCCCGAGGGGGCCGTGTTCATGTTGCGATGCAGCCGTGTTGCTTAGAAGCGCTGCTGGTACTTGAAGTACACGAAACGGCCGATGTCGAAACCGCCGTAGTACGCATAGCCCGAGTTCGGGTTGTCGTAGTTCGGAGCGGCGTAGTGCTCGAACACGTTGTTGGCGCCGACCGCGATGGTGGCGTTCCACGGCGCGTTGAAGCGGACCTGCATGTCGTGGAAGGTGTTGGAGCCCAGCTCGTTCTTCGGCGAGATGTTGCCGTTGAACTCCGGAGCGGTGTAATCCGGCAGCGAGCAACGGTCGTCGAAGCTGCAGTCTTCCTTCACGCCGGAGTAGTAGCGCATGCCCCAGGTGAAGCCCCACGGACCCTTGTCCCAGCTCAGGTTCAGGTTCGAACGCAGGCGGAAGAAGCCGCCGAAGCCGTTCTGCTGCGACGGCTCGGCCTGGCCCAGCACGTCGGTCTGCAGCTCGTTCTTGACCGTGTAGCTGTTCAACCAGGCGACGCCGAAGCGGCCCCACTGCGTGTCGAGACGGTAGTTGACGTCGAAGTCGAAGCCTTCGACCTCGTTGTAACCCACGTTGATCGGCGCGAACACGAAGTTGGTGATGCGGCCGGTGATCGGATCACGGGTGAAGCGCGAGCGCGACGGATCCTGTTCGGCGTTGCAGCGGAAGGTGATGCCGCGGGTATAGCAGTCGTCCAGCACCTGGGTCGGGCTGTCGGCGGTGATCGCGTTCTCGATCTTGATGTTCCACCAGTCCAGCGACAGGTTCAGGTTCTCGACGAAGTCCGGGCTCCACACCACGCCCAGGGTCTTGGAGGTCGAGGTTTCCGGAACCAGGCGATCGTTCGAACCGGACAGGAACGGGGTGTCCGTCTGGAAGTTCGGACGCGGAGCGAAACCGCTCGGCTGGGCCGCCGACTGGCGGAAGCCGGCCGGAACGCGCAGACGCGGATCCGGGTTGGCAACGCAGACCGCGGTGCCACGCGCGTCGCCGAACAGCGAGTCGCAAGCGTCGGTGTAGAACGAGAAGCTCTGGCTCTGGCCACCGTACAGGTCGGCGATGGTCGGGGCGCGGAAGCCTTCCGACCAGGTGCCGCGGACCAGCAGCGAGTCGATCGGCTTCCACTTGAAGCCGAACTTGCTGTTGGTGGTATTGCCGAAGGTGTCGTAGTCGGAGTAGCGGGTCGCGACGTTGAAGGTCAGTTCCTTCGCGCCGGTGACGTCGGCCAGCACCGGGATCTGCAACTCGGCGTAGAACTCGTCGAGGCTGTAGCCGCCGCCGGTCGGGCCGCTGGCCAGATCGGTGGAGCCGCCGCTCTGCGACAGGCCGTCCGGCGAGAAGAAGCCGCTTTCCTTACGGTGCTCGTAACCCACGGCCAGGCTCAGATCGCCGGCCGGCAGGGTGGCGATCGCGCCGCTCAGGTTGACGAAGTAGTTCTTGGTTTCGGTCTCCGACACGGCCTGGCCCGGCTGATACAGGTAAGCCTGCACGTTCGGGTCGTTCAGGCCGTTCTGGCCGGCATAGCCGAACGGCAGCAGCGGGTTCCACGGGGTGCACTGGCCGGCCTTGTTGCCGAGCGGAATCGGCGCGCCCGGCGTGCCGCACTGGACCTGGCCCTGGGCGTTGAGGAACGACGGACCGACCGCAGCGCGCACGTTGGCGACGTTGAGGTTGCCGGTGCTGATCTGCACGCCCTTGTTCTGGTTGTACAGGTAGCCGGCGTCCCAATCCCAGATCCGCTCGCCGACTTCGAACGAGCCGCTGAAGGTGCCGGTGAAGCGGTAGGTGGTCAGGCTGTTGCGGACTTCACGCGGCACTTCCCAGCCGCGGCGCACGAAGTGCACGAAGGTCGGGGTCTGACCGGCCGGCATGGTGCCGGCGGCGACGGCCTGGTTGCCGACCGGGTTGAAGTAGCTGTCCACCGACATCGGGGTGTTGAAGCCCGGCGGCAGCACGGCCGACTGGTACGGATAGCCGGCGTTCTGAGCGAACGATTCGCGATCCGTGTACAGCATGTCGGTTTCGAAGCGCAGCCAATCGGTGATGTCGTAGCTGGCGTTGACGAAGAGCGACTTGCGCTCGATGCCGCTATAGACGGTCGACTGCGAGGACGGCAGCGAGACGTCCGAGCTGTTGCGGGCGCGGAAGTTGGCGGCGTTGCGCGGATCCAGGCCCGGAATTTCGCGGCGCAGGAAGCGCGGCGCGCCCAGCACCGGGGTGCCGTTGGGATTCAGGGCGCCGGTCGGGATCAGCAGCGCGCCCCACTGGGTGGTGCTGGAGAAGAAGAAATCGCGCGGCTCGCTCTTCGGGCCGGTCGGGGCGCCCGCCTGCGAGAACCAGCGGTCGCGCGCCCACACCGGATCTTCCTTCGAGTACTCGGCGCCGACGGTGATCGAACCGCGGTCGCCGGTGAAGCCGATCAGGAAGTCGTAGTTCTGGCGGGTGCCGTCGCCTTCGCCGTACTGGCCCATGTAGGCGTTGGCTTCGGCGCCTTCGAAGTTCTTGCGGGTGATGATGTTGATCACGCCCGCGATCGCGTCCGAACCATAGATGGTCGACGCGCCGTCCTTCAGGATTTCGATGCGCTCGACCAGGGCCGAGGGGATCGAGGCCACGTCCTGCAGACCGTCGTTGGTCGCGCCGAGGCGCTTGCCGTTGACCAGCACCAGGGTGCGGTTGGCGCCGAGGTTGCGCAGGTCGATGTAGTAGCCGCCGACGGCTTCGCCCGAGCTCAGCGGGGCGGTGCGGCTGATCGCCGGCGAGCCGGCCGCGGTGATGTTCTGCAGGATGTCGGCGACCGACTTGAAGCCCTGCTTCTCGATTTCGGCGCGGCTGATCTGCAGGACCGGCGCGGCGGTTTCGATGTCGACCTGGCGGATGCGCGAACCGGTCACTTCGACGCGATCGAGCGTGGTCGCTTCCTTGCTTTCGGTTTCCTGGGCGAAAGCGACGCCGGTGCCGACCAGGGCGGTGCTACCCACCGCGAGCGCGAATGCAATCGCGTCGCGGAGCTGGGTGGTCTTGAAGGTCATTTCTCTCTCTCCGAGTCTGTTTTGTATTACCCGTGGACTCGCTGGGTGGGGCAAATAGGCACACCAAATCCAGCAAGCTCGCCGGATCGTAACTGCACACTTCGGAAAATTAAAGTGTTGTTAAGCGTCGCAGATTGTCGATTTGCGGCATTCGTGTGAGCGATTCGTGCAAAGTGAATCGGCAAACAGGTCGCTAGATAAAAGATGAATAGGGAGTTAGGGTGGTGAAAATTGCGTTCAGACCCAGAAATGGCGCCTGAATGCAATCCATTCTCGTCGGGCGAGGGGCTTTGCTGAATCGGGCGATCCGTTGGCCGGGCCGGCGCTGTCGCGGAGGCGGCGGTCCCGAGTGCCGGCTGGGCGCGGGTCCGGGCGAGGCGATCTATAGCGGGGTGCCCGATGCGCGCTATGGGCCGGTCGGTGCCTGCGGGCGCGCTGAGAATTCGGCCGTGGAAGGGGGCGGATGCGGTCGGGTCGTGCCGTCGTCCCCGGCGCGATCCCCACGGCGGCTGGGCTCATTCGCCGCCGCAACGGCGTGGTCGGCAGGAGGCGGGGCGCGGCTTCGAGTCGAGCGGGTTGGCCGTGGCGCCGCTGCGCATGCGTCGTCGGGCGCCACCAGGGCGCTGGCGCCCGGAATGTCCGCCAGATCGGCACGGCAGTGCTGCCGTCCACTTATATAAGGATGCTGACCGAAGATGCGCCGCGAGCGGCGTCGGACTTACAGGTCTTGTTCGTAACGGACGTAGGGCACAGTGCCCTCGTCCTTGTCGCCGTTGCCCGGCGCGAACGGGTTCTTGCCGCGGGTCACGACGTTTTCGGCGCCGACGGTGAGCTGGCCGCTCCATGGGGTGCGCCAGGTCAGGCCGACGCCCAGGCCTTCCCACTGGCCGGGCTGCGGGGTGTCGACTACGCGGCCGATGATGTTGGCGGTGAAGTTGCCGATGCCGGCGCCGATGCTGAGGCTCTTGCTGCTCCAGCGGTCGGCCACGCTGGGTACTTCGCCGGCGGGGATCAGTCGTGCGTGCGCCAAGGTGCCGCCGATCGAGACCATGGCCTCGCGGCCGATGTTCTTCTGGGCGTAGACGGTGAGGGTGTTCTGGTCGACCCGGCTGGTGCGGCTGTTGGGGCTGAGCCAGGCCGGCAGGGTATCGCGGCCGCTGCCGATGCTCACGCCGACCCGGCCGCCGGGGCGGTTGAGGCTGGCGCCGGCGGAAAGCTGGCGGTTGTCGTCGCCGTCGTCGTCGACGGCCGCGAGCAGGCAGTGATTGGCGAGGTTGCCGATCGCGCCGGCCAGGCCGGTCTTGCGGTCGCAGACCAGGCCGAGGCCGTCGCCGGCATCGAGGCCGAGGGCGGCGTCGAAGGAATTGTTGCCCAGCTTCCAGCGTCCTCCGGCCTGCTTGGCCGGTTCCAGCTGCAACAGATACTCCAGCTTGCCGTTGTTCTGATTCCAGACCGGCAGATAGGTGGTCTCCGCGCGCTTGCCCGGCAACGCCTGTGCGTGCGCACCCGACACCGCGCCGAAGGCGAGCGTCAGGGCAAGCGACAATGGGCGCAGGAGCTTGAGCATGGATCTCGCAGTGCGTGGACCGACCGTTATGACCGGATGAAGCCGGCCGAAGTTCCCCGTTAGGCGACTCCGACTATAGTCGGTTTATGTTTATTTAACAATCCGATAGGGGTCCCAAATCTCGGATCCGCCAGACCGTTCGTCGCTCACTGCAGGCGGTGCGGCGCCTCGACCTCGGCCGCGGCGGCGGCGAACAGGCCGGCGATCTGGTCCTGGTCGAAGCGGTAGCTTTGGCCGCAGAACTCGCAGCGGACCCGGGCTTCGCCCTCGGCTGCGGCGGCGTCGGCCTCTTCGCGGCCGAGCGAGACCAGCATGGCCTCGACCCGCTCGCGCGAGCAGGAGCAGGCGAAGCCCAGCGGCTTGCCGCCGAGCACCTGGACCCCGTCTTCGTGGAACAGCCGGGTCAGCAGGGTGGCGGTCGGCAACGCCAGCAGTTCGCCGGCGCGCAGGGTGTCGAACAGCGCTCCGACCCGAGCCCAGCCGTCGTCGTCGCCCTGGTCGCCGGGCAGCTTCTGCAGCATCAGGCCGGCGGCCTGGTGTTCGTCGGCGGCCAGCAGCAGCCGGGTCGGGAGCTGTTCGGACTGGCGGAAATAGCCTTCGAAGGCGCCGGCGAGGGAGTCGGATTCGAGCGCGACCAGGCCCTGGTAGCGGACCGGCTCGCGGCCGTGCAGGCCGGGATTTTCGATGGTGATCGCCAGCATCGCCTCGGAGCCGAGTTCGCGCAGGTCGCGCGAGACCGCGCCGCCGTCCTCGGCCAGTTGGACGATGCCGCGCAGGGTGCCGGCGGAGGTGCACTCGGCGAACAGGGTGCGCAGGGCGCCGTCGCCGCGCAACTGCACGGACAGGCGGCCGTCGACTTTGGCGTGGCCGGTGAACAGGGCGGCCGCCGCGGCGGCTTCGCCCAGCAGTTCGGCCGCCGCGGCCGGGTACTCGGCGCGTTCGCGGATCTGCCGCCAAGTGTCGTGCAGGTGGACGCGCACGCCGCGGACCCCGGCGCCCTCGATCATGAAGCGGGTCAGGCGGTCGCGGTCGTCGGCGGGGGCGGCGGTCTGGGAATCGGTCATCGTCGTGGTCTCGAGCGCGCGAAGCGGCCCCGGCTGCGAATGCGGGCGCGGCTTCGCGGATAATGCGCGCGTTCTGGTGGGCGTTTTGAGTGAAAGGGGGGCAAGCATGCCGACGCGATCGGTACCGAAGGCAACGAGGCGGGCGGGCCGTGTCGCCACCACAGTGGGGGCGGAGGCGTGCCGGTGCAAGACTTGACCTCCCCGGTGCCGGACCCCGGGACTGCCGTCGTCCCGCCGCGGCCGCGCCGGTTGCGGCGTTGGCTGCGCTGGTTGATGGCGCTGCCGTTCTTGTTCGCGCTGGCCTCGATCCTGCAGGTCGCGACCCTGCGCTTCGTCGACCCGCCGCTGTCGGCGTTCATGCTGATCCGCCAGTTCGAAGCCTGGGGCGAGGGCGATCTCGGTTTCCGCATCGCCTACGACTGGCGCGACCTGGACGAAATCTCGCCGAACCTGCCGGTGGCCCTGGTCGCGGCGGAGGACCAGAACTTCGCCGAGCATTTCGGCTTCGACCTCAAGGCGATCGAGAAAGCGCGCAAGAACAACGCCCGCGGCCGCAAGGTCCGCGGCGGCAGCACGATCAGCCAGCAGACCGCCAAGAACCTGTTCCTGTGGAGCGGCCGCAGCTGGGTGCGCAAGGGCATCGAGGCCTGGTACACCCTGCTGATCGAGACCCTGTGGCCCAAGCGCCGGATCATCGAGGTCTACGCCAACATCGCCGAGTTCGGCGACGGCGTATACGGCGCCCAGGCGGCGGCGCGCACCTATTACCGCAAGGACGCGGCGCGGCTGGCGCCGGCCGAGGCCGCGCGCATGGCCGCGGTGCTGCCCAACCCCAAGCGCTACAGCATCTCCCGGCCGGGGCCCTATGTGCAGCGGCGGGCCGGCGCGATCCAGCGCCAGATGCGCTACATCGGCGGCGACGGCTACCTCAAGCGGATCGAATGAGGGCAGCCGTGCCGATCACGTTCCGCAACGCGACCGCGCGGCTACTATGCGCGGCATGAATCGCGAACGCGTCACCGTCGTCCTGGCCGCCTTCGAGGAGGAGCAGAGCCTGCCGCTGCTGCAGCCGCGCATCGCCGCGGCGCTGGACGTCCTGGCCGCCGACGGCATCGACGGGCGCGTGCTCTACGTCGACGACGGCAGCCGCGACCGCACGTGGGCGCTCCTGCAGGAGTTCGCCGCACGCGATCCGCGCATCGCCCTGCTGCGCCTGTCGCGCAACTTCGGCAAGGAGGCGGCGCTGACCGCCGGCCTGGACCGGATCGACGAGGGCGCGGCGCTGATCCTCGACGCCGACGGCCAGGACCCGCCGGAGCTCATCCCGCAGTTCGTGGCGCTGTGGCGTCGGGGCTACGACGACGTTTACGGCACCCGCATGGAGCGCGAAGGCGAGGGCTGGCTCAAGCGCAGCACCGCGCATGCCTTCTACCGGGTGATCGGCCGGCTTTCGCGCACTCCGATTCCGGCCGATACCGGCGACTTCCGCCTGCTTTCGCCGCGCGCGCTGGATGCGCTGCGCCAGCTGCGCGAGCGGCACCGCTTCATGAAAGGCCTGTTCGGCTGGGTCGGCTACAACCGCATCGCCCTGCCTTACCACCGCGAGGCGCGGATGGCCGGAGCCAGCAAGTTCAATCTGTGGCGGCTGTGGAACCTGGCGCTGGAAGGCATCACCAGTTTCTCCACCGCGCCGCTGCGCCTGGCCACCTATCTCGGCCTGGCCACGGCCCTGGTCGCGTTCGCGTTCGGCGCCAAGGTGGTGCTGAAGGCGCTGTTGTTCGGCGACCCGGTGCAGGGCTGGCCGACGATGATGGCGGTGATCCTGTTCCTGGGCGGGGTGCAGCTGATCGCGCTCGGCCTGATCGGCGAGTACCTGGGCCGGCTGTACGAGGAATCCAAACAGCGGCCGCTGTACCTGATCGACACCTGGCAGCCCGCGCGAGGAGTATGCTCGGAACCGAAGCGGTTTCCCCAGCGTGCGGAAGGAGACGGCCATGCGCACGGTACGACAGTTGTTGGAGGCGAAAGCCCCTGAGATCCACGCCATCGGGCCCGACGCGCCGGTGATCGACGCGATCCGGCTGATGGCCGAGAAACGCATCGGCGCGGTGCTGGTGATGGAGGGGCCGCGGCTGGCCGGCATCCTGTCCGAGCGCGACTACGCGCGCAAGATCGTGCTGCAGGGGCGCTCGTCGGCGGACACGCCGGTGCGCGCGATCATGACCGCCGAGGTGGTGGTGGTCGGGCTCGGCGACAGCGCCGACCACTGCATGCAGGTGGTGACCGAACGGCGCATCCGCCATCTGCCGGTGATCGATGCGGGCCGGGTGGTCGGGGTGGTGTCGATCGGCGACCTGGTCAAGGCGGTGATCGAAGACCAGCAGCTCGAACTCGACCAACTGCAGCGCTACATCGTCAGCTGAGCGCGGCCGCGGCGGCGCCCCTTGCCGCAGAGCGCGCGCATTCGACTATGCTGCGCGGCGGCGACGTTTCGTCGCATGCCCGAGTGAAGGATCACCATGCGTTCCAG
The DNA here is from genome assembly GCF_000336385.2 of Lysobacter antibioticus HS124. Taxonomy (GTDB): domain Bacteria; phylum Pseudomonadota; class Gammaproteobacteria; order Xanthomonadales; family Xanthomonadaceae; genus Lysobacter; species Lysobacter firmicutimachus. The sequence goes on from NZ_HG424587.1 coordinate 41,263, forward strand.
TCGTTTCGTTGTGCTGCGGTCGTCGTTGGCCGCCCTGGCCGTTACCCTGGCCGCGTGTTCGCCGTCGGCCTCGGAACCGGCCGCGGCCGCGGTCAAGCCTGCCGCGGCGCAGCCGGCTCCCGCCCCGCCGCCGGCGCGTCCGGCACAGGCCAGCGTCGCCGCCGACGGCCAGCGCGTCGACGTGGTCACGGCGATCCGCGCGTTCCCGATCGCGATCGCCGAGGTGTTCGACGGCCGCGCGCGCAAGATCGACCGGGTGACGATCCTGGGCCAGGAGGACAAGGGCGAACGCTTCGATCTGCTGCTGCGCATCGAGGGCGCCAGCGATCCCAAGGCCGAGGGCGGGCGTTGCCGCGACGGCCGCGAGGTGGTGTTGCGCACTCTGGCGTTCGACGCCAACGACAACCAGGTCAGCGGCAGTCACGACTTGGAGTCCTGCCTCAAGCGCACTCGCTTGGTCGCCGAGCGCCGCGAGGGCGACCGGGTCGAATACGACCTCGAACATACCTACGCCGAAGGCGATACCTGGCCGGTCTATCTGGTCTACGACCTGCGCCATCCGGGCGCGGACATCACGATGTAACGCGGGCCCGGCTTGCGCGGCAGCGGCTCCGCCGGCGTCCGGCGCGGTCGCAGGGTGTCCGGTTTCGCGCGCCGGGCCGTGAGGCGACGGGGCTGCGGCCCAGGCTTTAGTGAAGGACCGCCATGAATCGATGCTCTTTCCTTGCCGTGCGCATGCCGGTCGCGGCCTGCCTCGTCGCCGCCATGCTGGGATGCCAGCCGGCGGACGCACCACCGGAGACGAGCGGCCGCGCGCCCGCAGCGACGCCGCCGTCGCCGTCGCATCCGCGGCCGATGGCGCCACAGGACGCCGGCCCCAAGTCGCTGCCGGCGCGACGTGCGCAACAACGCCCGGCGCAGGTCGGCATCGCCGCCGATGGTGGGAGTCTGCAGATCGCGACCGCGGTGCGCACGTTTGCGCTGCCGATCGATCAGATCTTCGCCGATCCGGTGCGGCGGATCGAACGCGTCGCGATCCTGGGCCAGGAAGACCGCGGCGAGCGTTTCGACCTGTTGCTGCGCGTCGAAGCCTCTAGCGATCCGGACGCCGAGCGCGGGCGCTGCCGCAAGGGCCGCGAGGTGACGCTGCAGAACCTGGCGTTCGACGCCCAAGGCGGCACGGTCGGCAACTCGGCGGTGATCGTGTCCTGCCTGAATCGGATTCGCCTGGCGGGCGAACGGCGCCTGCGCGATGGGCGTACCGAGTACGCGCTCAGCCAGCGGTTGCCCGATGGCAGCCACATGGAAGCGAACTTGGTCTACGACCTGTCCCATCCGGGTGGAGACACCGAACTGTAGCCGGCGCCGCGCACGCGTTCAGTTCGCCGCGTGTCCGGCGCAGCTTGCGTCCTTGCCCGGTCCCAGCTCCAGCGTCGCCAGCAATGCGGCCGGCGGTGCGATGCTGCCCAGGGCCAACGCCGCCGCGCCGCGCAGGCCCAGGCGCTTGTAATCGGGACGCGCGCGGGGATGCTTGAACGTACCGTCGATGTACAACGGCGTGCGCAGCGCCAGCAGGCTGCGGTCCTTGGGCCGGGCGCGAATGGTGAGATCGAGTTTTTCCTGGGCGAGGTCGATCGTGCCCTTGCCGACCAGCAAGGTATCGCTGGTGTCGAAGGCCAGCGCGCGCGCGCTCATCACCCCGTCGGCGACGGCGAAGTCGCCGAACGCGCAGCGGATCGGGATCTTGCGGTCGTGGGTGAGCTTGAACTTGAGGATCTCGGCCAGGTCGATGCCGGTGAATTCCATCAGCAGGTTGCTGATCCGGCCCGGGCCCATGCCGACCGCGACCTCGCCGTCGCTGCTGCCGAGCATGCGCGCGACTGAGTCGCCTCGGCCGCTGAGGGCCATGCGGCCGCCGACCTTGCCGACCGCGTCGCTGGCCAATCTGACGTTGGGCAGCAGCTTGGCCAGGGTCAGGCCGCGCGCGTCGATGTCGGCACGGGTGCGGATCGGCGCCTGGCGCGCGTCCATGACCACGGTCGAGCGGATCTCGCCGTCGGCGACGCCGAAGTTCAGCGGCGACAGCTTCAGCAGGCCGTTTTCGAGCAGCAAACGGGCCTGCATGTCGTCCAACGGCCAGCCCGGCGCATTGATGCGCCCGGCGCGCAGGCGTACGTCGGCGTCCATCGCGCGCAGTTTGTCGAGCCGGTAGGGCGTGTCCGGCAGCAGCTTGGCGCTGGCCTGCAGGCGTGCGTTCTCGGCCGCGAGCTCGGGATTGGTGCTTTCGCCGCGTCCGGCTTGCGGCGGCGCGCCGACGAAGCCGGCCAGATCGTCGAAGTCCAGCCGCTTGGAGACCAGGTCGGCGCGCAGGTACGGACGCGGCCCGCCGGTGGCGACGCTGGCGTCGCCGGACAGGTCGCTGTCGCCGACCCGGCCGCTGAAACGACGATAGCGCCAGGTCGTGCCTTCGCGGCTGAGGCGGCCGTCGAGCGCATAGGGCGGGGTGTCGGGAATCGCTAGCCCCAGCAGCGGATACAGATCGGCCAGGTTCGTGCCGGCCAGGGCCAGTTGCAGCTCGAAGTCGCGCAGGTGGAACGGGTCGATCAGTTCGCCGCGCGCGTGAGCGCGGGTGGCGCCGGCGCTGGCGCGAACGTCGATGCGGTACGGGCGCTGCGCATGCCGCAGCTCCAGCGGCGATTCGGCGCGGCCGAGCAGCTTGAACGGATTGCCTTTCCAGCGTCCGCTGCCTTCGACCTGCACCGGCGGCGCGGCGTCGGCGCGTTGCGCGGCGCGGCTGGCGACATGCAGGTTCAGATCGGTCTTGCCGGCCGGGTCGAGGAATTCCATCCGCCCGTCGTCGATCCAGATCCGCCGGAACACCGGCAACTCGCCGTCGCCGTCGCGTTCGAACTTCCAATTGCCGCCATGCTCGGCGTCGCTCTGCAGGTTCAGCCGCGGCTGGCGCAGGCGGATTTCGGGAATGCGGACCTCGCCCTTGAACAAGGGCCACAGTTCGATCGCCAGTTCCAGGCGTTGCGCGCTGGCCATCAGCGGCCGCCGCGCCCACGGCGCATTGGCGAAGCTCAGTCCGTCGGCGCGGATCACCGGTACCCGGCCGAGATCGACGTCGAGAGGGCCGGCGATGTCGAGCCGGCGCCCGGTACGCGCTTCGACCTCGCGCTCGATCGGGCCTTTGAACCAGTTCCAGTCCCACAGCAGGATCAACGCCAGCACGGCCAGCGCGAGCAGGCCGACACCGACGCGGAGCGGGTGACGGCGCAAACGCGCGCGCCAGGACGGCGTCGCGGTGGCGGTGGAGGGCGGTATCGGCGGTTTGTCGTGGCTCATCGCGGGCGGGCGCCGGCCGATCGTGGCGGAGGCGCGCGTCGGCGCGCTCCGTTCGGCCCGCGCGTGGGGACCAGTTCGACGATGGCCTCACCATCGCCAGGCACCGGTAAAGCCGGGGTGAACGCGTCGTGGACGCGCTGTGCGGCGTTCAGGCCGGCGACGGCACCACTTGCGACAGCACCGCGATGTAGTGGCAGACGCTGCCGGCGATGACGAACAGATGCCAGATCGCATGCGAGTAGCGCAGCGACGGCCGGTGATAGAACACGGTGCCGAGGGTGTAGCACAGGCCGCCGGCGAGCAGCCAGCCCAGGGTCCACGGTTCCAGCGCCTGGATCAGCGGCTTGATCGCCACCAGCACCAGCCAGCCCATGGCGATGTAGATCAGGGTCGACAGCAGCTTGAAGCGGCCGGTGTAGAACAGCTTGAACACGATCCCGGCCAGGGCCAGGCCCCAGATCGCCGCGAACAGCCCCCAGCCCCAGGGACCGCGCAGGCCGATCAGGGTGAACGGCGTGTAGGTGCCGGCGATCAGCAGATAGATCGCGCAGTGGTCGAACACCTTGAGCCGGCCCTTGACGATCGGGTGCTGGATCGCGTGGTACAGGGTCGAGGCCAGATACAGCAGCAGCAAGCTGATCCCGAACACGATCGAGCTGCCGAGCTGCCAGGCATCGCCGTACAGCGCGGCCAGGGTGATCATCACCGAACCGCCGGCCAACGCGGCGGTGGCGCCGAGGCCGTGGGTCAGGGCGTTGGCGATTTCCTCGCGGATCGAGTGGTCGCCGTGTGCGGGGGCGTGGGCGGCGGTCATGGTCCCAGCATCCTAGCGCGGTCTGGAGCAAATGCTCGGCCCCGGCGCGAACCGACCGACGGGGTAAGGCGACGCCGGTCCGGTTTCGCGATCCGGATCACGCCGGCGTTGCGGCACCCGTCGTCCGCGGAGTCCCGGGCGGGGCTCCGCGGACGGAAGCGTCGGCGTTCAGCCGGCCGGCACGGCGCCGTACTGCGACATCGACGGCATGCCGACGAACAGCAGGATGATGCCGACCACGTAAATGACCAAGGGAATCTTGTTGGCGGCGAAATTCATGATCGCGAACACCAGCGCCACGAACGGTATCAACAGCGAACCCAGTCCCCACCAGATGCTTTTGCGGAACGCGTTGACGACGATCCACAGACCGCCGATCAGGCACAGCGCGATGCCCAGGTAATACATGACCCCCTCCCGTATGGACGCCGGCCGGCTCGGCCGACCGGGTCGATGCTAGTCGATGCTGCCGCGCAGCATCGGGAGGGCGGGGGCAGCGAGCCTGTGGCGCGCAGACGCCGAGGCTCACTCGAGTTCGTTGAGGCGGCGGATCCTGCGCAGCCGGCGTTGGATCTTCTGCGGCTTGGGGAAACGGTATTCCTCCACTTCCACCAGCAAGCCGCAGCCCTCGCCGAAGGCTTCGCGCATCGCATAGAGGCGGCCGTTGCCTTCGAAGGCGAGCCAGCGCGCGCCGTCGCGAACCACCTTGATCTGCGAGACCGAGGGAATGATCTCGCTCAGCGCGGCCAGATCGAGCCGGCCGAGGGCCAGCAATTCCTCGCGCCGCGCGGCCAGCGCCTGGGCCCGCGCACGGGTGGCCTGCTGCGCCGACTCGCGGTCGATGCGGTGGATCGGCTGCAGTTCGCGCAGCGGCACCAGCGCCTGCGCCTTGTCGCCGCGCAGGCGGTGGATGTCCATGATCACCTTGGCCATGTAGGCGTCCTTGTAGTCGAGCGCGGCGACTTCGCTGCGCTTGCTCAACAAGTACAACCACCATTGGCGCAGGCGCGACATCAGTCGACGGCCACCGCGTGGGCGTGCTCGCGGGTGGCCAGGAACTCGACGCCGGGGGCGCGCTCCTGGGCCAGCTGCAGGTTGACCCGGGTCGGCGCCAGGTAGACCAGTTGGCCGGCGGCATCCAGGGCCAGATTCAGTGCGTTCTTGTCGCGGAACTCTTCCAGCTTCTTGGCGTCGTTGCAGCGGATCCAGCGCGCGGTCGCGACCGAGACCTGCTCGAAGCTGGCATCGACGCCGTACTCGTCCTTGAGCCGGTAAGCGACCACGTCGAACTGCAGCACGCCGACCGCGCCGAGGATCAGGTCGTTGCTCATCAGCGGGCGGAAGAACTGGGTGGCGCCTTCTTCCGACAACTGCGCCAGGCCCTTCTGCAACTGCTTGAGCTTGAGCGGATCGCGCAGGCGGGCGCGGCGGAACAGTTCCGGGGCGAAATTGGGGATGCCGGTGAAGGACAGGTTCTCGCCTTCGCTGAAGCTGTCGCCGATCGAGATCGTGCCGTGGTTGTGGATGCCGATCACGTCGCCGGGCCAGGCGCTCTCGGCGATCTCGCGGTCGCTGGCCATGAAGGTCAGCGCGTTGGCCAGCTTCACTTCCTTGCCGGTGCGCGGATGGAAGGCCTTCATGCCGGCGCTGAACTTGCCCGAGCAGATGCGCATGAACGCGACCCGGTCGCGGTGCTGCGGGTCCATGTTGGCCTGGATCTTGAACACGAAGCCGGACAGCTTGTCTTCGCCCGGCTGCACGTCGCGGCTGGTGGTCTCGCGCGGCTTCGGCGCCGGCGCGTGCTCGACGAAGAAGTCCAGCAGCAGCTGCACGCCGAAGTTGTTGACCGCCGAGCCGAAGAACACGGGGGTCTGCTCGCCGGCGAGGTACTTGGCCTTGTCGAACGGGTGCGAGGCGCCTTCGACCAGTTCCAGCTCCTCGCGCAGTTCGGCCAGCATGCCGGCGCCGATCCGCGCTTCCAGCGCCGGGTCGTCGATCGAGGCGAAGATGGTCGAGTCCTGGCGGGTGAAGTTGCGGCCCTGTTCGTACAGATGCACTTCGCCGCTGATCAGATGGACCACGCCCTTCAGGCGCTGGCCCATGCCGATCGGCCAGGTGATCGGCGCGCACTGGATGCCGAGCACCGACTCGACCTCGTCCAGCAGTTCGATCGGGTTCTTGCCTTCGCGGTCGAGCTTGTTGATGAAGCTCATGATCGGCGTGTCGCGCAGGCGGCACACCTCCATCAGCTTGATCGTGCGTTCCTCGACGCCCTTGGCCACGTCGATGACCATCAGCGCCGAGTCGACCGCGGTGAGCACGCGGTAGGTGTCCTCGCCGAAGTCGGCGTGGCCGGGGGTGTCGAGCAGGTTGACGATGCGGCCCTCGTAGGGGAACTGCATCACCGAGGAGGTCACCGAGATGCCGCGCTCCTTTTCCAGCGCCATCCAGTCCGAGGTGGCGTGGCGCGCGGCCTTGCGGCCCTTGACCGAGCCGGCCATCTGGATCGCGCCGCCGAACAGCAGCAGCTTTTCGGTCAGGGTGGTCTTGCCGGCGTCGGGGTGCGAAATGATCGCGAAGGTGCGGCGGCGGAGGGCTTGCTGGGTGACTTCGGACATGAGGACGGCGCGCCCGGGGCGCGTCGGGAGTCGAGAGGAAGGCGGCGATTATACCCGGGGGCGGCACCCGCGCCGGCGGCAGGGCGGCGGACCGCCGGAGGCGGGCGGGACCCGGGGCGGGGGAGGCGGCGCCGGGTCAGCGCGCCCCGCCGCTCAGGTGCAGGGGGCCTTGCGGGCCGGTCATGCGGAACGGGATGGATTCCAGGCGCATGCCGCGGTTGACCTGGACCGCGAAGTGCAGGTGCGGGCCGGTGCTGAAGCCGGTATTGCCCGATAAGCCGATCTGCTGCCCGGCGCGCACCCGCTGGCCGAGCCGCACCATCACTCCGCCGTCGTCCTTGAGGTGGGCGTACAGGGCCATGCTGCCGTCCTCGTGGAGGATGCGGACGAAATTGGCGCGGTCGCCGTACTTCTCCAGGTTCAGTCCGGCCTTGTCGAAGTCGGACTCGACCTGCATCACCGTGCCGTCGCGCGCGGCCAGCACCGGGGTGCCGATGTCGGCGGCGAAGTCGACCGCGTAGCGGTGTTCGGGCTCGTTGTGGCTGAAATGGCCGCCGTAGCCCTGGTCGATGCGGAACTGCTGCTGCTGCAGCGGCAGCAGGTAGTCGACGTTGCGCGCGCGCGCGTCCGGGTCGCCGGGGGTGCTGCGCATATTGAGTTCGAAGTCGCCGCCGCGGGTCGGGTCCTGCGCGCTGAGCACCGCCACCACCGCGCTGCTGCGCGCGTCGACGATGGCCCGCGCCGGCAGGTGCGGCGAGCCGACGATGTTGTTGCTGTGGG
>NZ_HG424587.1:48892-54458 GCF_000336385.2 Lysobacter antibioticus HS124
GCCCGGCCAGAGTGTTGTCGGCCCAGGCCAGATAGCGCTCGCCTTCCTGCAGCACGCGCAGGCGGGCGATCGCGCCGGGCTCGGCGCGGAAGGCGAGGCGTTCGACTTCCGCGGGCGGCGCCTTGTCGGGGGCGCGGTCGCCGTAATGGACGATGCCCTGGCGGTCGGTCCAGCGATACAGCTTGCCGGCTTGCGCGGCGGCGGCGATCAGCGCGGTCAGGCAGAACAAAGCGGCGAGGATAGAAGGGGCACGCATGGGCGGATCGGGAGCGGGCGTCAGTTCAGGCAGGAGGAGGACAACGACAGAGTGCGGGCGATCTCGCCGAGATCGAACGCGGCCACCGAGCGGTCGTCGTGCACCGCGTACAAGGCGCCGAACGGAAATCCGGCGGTGCCGGCGGCGTGCAGGACGATGCCGTCGGTGTGTGCGGTGACCTCGCCGCGGAAGCTGCCGCGCGGCGCCAGGCTGGCGCGGTCGAAGACATGGAAGACGGTACGCGGCATCAACTGGTCGACGGCGATCCAGTAGCCGCCGCCGTCGGGGCAGCTCCACAGGGTCACGCCTTCGGCCTGGGCGTCGAAGCTGCGGTCGGGCAGGCGGCGGCCGGTGTAGCGGCCGGCCAGGGTGTATTCGCGCAAGGTCGACAGCCGGCGGTCGTCCTCATCGGCGATCAGCAAGCGGTCGTTGGCCGGGTCGCCGGCGATCGATTCGACCACGCGCAGGGCCGCGTCTTCGCTGGTGTCGCCGAACGCGCCCAGGTACTCGCTGCTCAGGCGGCCGTCCTGGTCGAAGTGCAGCCGGTAGCGGCGCACGCGCTGATCGAGTTCGTTCAGCGGCGGCACCCGGTCGTACTTGTCGCCGTACATGAAACTGTCGGTGACATAGGCTTCCAGCTCGCCGGGCGCGGTCTCGTTCAGCCACAGGCCGTAGGGGCTGCGCAGCTGGGCTTCGCCGAAGCTGGCCAGCGGCGCGAAGTCGGGCAGGCGCAGCACCTGCACCCGATGGTTGTCGCGTTCGACCACGAACACGTGGTCGCCGAACACCGCCAGCCCGTTGGGGCGCTTGAACTGGCCCAGGGCCTGCCCCTTGCCGCCGACGCTGCGCAGGCGCTCGCCGGTGTCGGCGTCGTAGACCTGTAGCTGGTGGGTGGACTTGGCGCTGGCGATCAGCCAGGTCTTGCCGTCTTCGCCGGGCCAGGTCGCGAGCGAGTCGAGCTCGTCTTGCGGGCTGGGCGCCGATACGAAGCGCTCGGGCACGGTGCGCAGCCGCGCCGGGCCCGCCGAAGTGGTCCGGGATTCCGATTCCAACACCGGGCGGCTGGCGCAGGCGGCGAGCAGGGTCGCACTGAGGGCGACGGCAAGGAGACGGCTGTTCATCGTGGCAAGTGTATGCGCGACGGATGGCGACCGGGGGAGGGTTTCGGCTGCGATGGCGGTCCGATTTCGCGGTATCGGGAGGCTAATAATAAATCGCTATATGCGGATGAAGCGATTGACAGCCTCCGGGGGCGCCGGCAGACTGTGCCCATCCATCGAGACCGGCTGAGGGACAGGCCCTTAGAAGCCGGGGCAACCCAACGCGGCGCAAGCCGCGCGAAGGTGCCAATTCCTGCGGCCCGCCCCCGCCCCAGAGGTGTGGAGGCGTCGGTCGGAAGATGGTTGCGAAGTGCGCCCCTCGCGGCGCACTGGCGACTTGCAAGCTCGATGGCCCCGTTCCTATCGGATGCCCGCCATGAGCTTCGCCCACAGCCCCGTTGCCAGTTTCGACGCCAGCGAGCGCTTCGTCTCCCACGAAGCGTCCGCGTTGGCGCCGGTCGCCGCCGTCGAGCGCCTGAGCGCGCGCGGCGCCGCGACCCGCGGCGAGATCGCGATCGAACTCGACCTGCGTCACGCCGGCCGCCGCCGCGTGCTGCTGCGTTACGAAACCCAGGGCGAGGCCGGCCTGCCGGTCTTGTTCGTCGCCGGCGGCATTTCCGCCCACCGCCATCTGGCGCCGAGCCGCGAGTTCGCCGAAGCGGGCTGGTGGCACAGCCAGGTCGGCGCCGGCCGCGCGCTGGACCCGCAGCGCTTCCATCTGGTCTCGTTCGACTGGATCGGCGCCGACGGCGAACTCGACGCGCCGCTGGACCCGGCCGACCAGGCCGACGCGATCGCGGCCCTGCTCGACGCACTGCGCATCCCGCGCCTGCAAGCCTTCATCGGCTACTCCTACGGGGCCATGGTCGGCCTGCAGTTCGCCTCGCGCCACCCGGCGCGGCTGGGCGAGCTGATCTCGATCAGCGGCACTCACCGCGCCCACCCCTATGCCGCGGCGTGGCGCGCCCTGCAGCGCCGCGCGGTCGCGCTCGGCGCGCTGCAGTGCGACGAGAGCCAGGGGCTGGCGCTGGCGCGCGAGCTGGCGGTGCTGAGCTACCGCACCCCGGAAGAGTTCGCCGAGCGTTTCGGCCCTGCGCAAGTGCGGGACGGCCGGGTCCGCGTCGCCGCCGAGGATTACCTCGACCACTGCGGCCACAAGTACGTCGCCCGCACCTCGACCACCGCCTTCCTGCGTTTGTCCGAATCGATCGACCTGCAGCAGGTCGACCCTTCGACCATCCGCCTGCCGGTCACCGTGGTCGCGGTCGGCGAGGACCGGCTGATCCCGCTCAGCGAATCCTACGACCTGATCGAGCGCCTGCGCGGCGAGACCCGGCTGCGCGTGCTGCGCTCGATCTACGGGCACGACGCTTGCCTGAAAGAAGAAACCGACATCGACACCATCCTGCGCGAAGCGCTGGCCGACTGTAGCCAGGTGGCCGCATGAGCATTGACATCAACGGAGCGGCCCACGTGACCCAGACCTCGACCCAGACTGCCACCCCCCCGACCCGCAACGCCTGCACGGCCGCGGTGCGCGCCGGCATCGACCGCGATGCCGCCTACGGCGCGGTGACCCCGCCGATCGTGTTGTCGTCGAATTTCAGCTTCGCCGGCTTCAACGACAAGCGCCAATACGACTACACCCGCAGCGGCAACCCGACCCGCGACCTGCTCGGCGAAGCGCTGGCGGAACTGGAAGGCGGCGCCGGCGGCGTGGTCACCTCGACCGGCATGTCGGCGATCACCCTGGTGCTGCACGCCTTGCTCAAGCCGGGCGACCGCATCGTGGTGCCGCACGACGGCTACGGCGGCAGCTGGCGCCTGTTCAACGCGTTGGCGGCCAAGGGCGCGTTCGAACTGGTCACCGCCGACCTCACCGACCCGCGCTCGCTGACCGAAGCCCTGGCGACCAAGCCGGCGGTGGTGTGGATCGAGACTCCCTCCAACCCCCTCCTGCGCATCACCGACCTGCGCTTCGTGATCGAGGCCGCGCACGCCCAGGGCGCGCTGACCGTGGTCGACAACACCTTCCTGTCGCCGGCGCTGCAGCGTCCGATCGCGTTCGGCGCCGATCTGGTCGTGCATTCGACCACCAAGTACATCAACGGCCACAGCGACGTGGTCGGCGGCGCGGTGGTGGCCAAGAGCGCCGAGCATCACCAGCAACTGACGTGGTGGGCCAACGCGCTGGGCCTGACCGGTTCGCCGTTCGACGCCTTCCTGACCTTGCGCGGCCTGCGCACCCTGGATGCGCGCCTGCGCGTGCACCAGGAGAACACCCAGGCCATCGCCCAGTTGCTCGATGCCCACCCGGCAGTGCGCGTGGTGCATTACCCGGGCCTGGCGTCGCACCCGGGCCACGCGCTCGCGGCGCGCCAGCAGAAGGGCTTCGGCGCCATGCTCAGCGTCGAGATCGAAGGCGGCGTCGATGCGGTGCGCGCCTTCGTCGACGGCCTGAGCTGTTTCACCCTGGCCGAATCGTTGGGCGGGGTGGAAAGCCTGGTGGCGCACCCGGCGACCATGACCCATGCGGCGATGTCGCCGGAAGCGCGCGCCGCCGCCGGCATCGGCGACGGCCTGCTGCGCCTGTCGGTCGGCATCGAGCATGTCGACGACCTGATCGCCGACCTGGAAGCCGCGCTGGAGCGCGCTTCGGCGGCGGTGGCCACCGCGGCGCGCGTCAAACGATGAGCGCGGCGGCCAGCGCTTTGTCGGCGCCGGCGTCCGCCGCGCGCATCGCCGCCGCCAACGCATCGGTCCTGCCGGCGCGGGTCGCGCTGCTCGGCACCGGCACGGTCGGCGGCGCAGTGCTCGCGCGACTGAACGCTTGGCACGGCACCCGCCTGGGCGAGCGCCTGTCGCTGGTCCACGTCGCCAATTCGCGCCGCGCCGCGGTCGACCGCGCCGGGCTCGCACCCGAGCGTGCCGCCACTGCGTTGACCGCCAGCGATCGGCCCAGTTCGCTCGACGACGTCGCCGCGGCTCTGTCCTGGGACGGTCTGGCCGGCGACGGCGCGCGAGTGGTGGTCGACGCCACCGCCAGCGAAGCGGTCGCCGAGCGCCATGCGCAATGGCTGGCGCAGGGCATCCACGTGGTCACCGCGTGCAAGATCGGCCAGGGCACGTCGCTGGCGCGCTGGCGTGCGATCCGCGACGCCTGTGCGCGCGGCGGCAGCGGTTACGGCGACAGCGCCACGGTCGGCGCCGGCCTGCCGCTGCTGCGGAGCCTGCGCGAACTGCAGGCCGGCGGCGACCGCATCCACGCCATCGCCGGCGTGTTGTCGGGCTCGCTGGCCTGGCTGTTCAATCATTACGACGGCATGCGCCCCTTCTCGGCGCTGGTACGGCAGGCGCGCGACGCCGGCTACACCGAACCCGATCCGCGCGACGACCTGTCGGGCGAGGACGTGCGGCGCAAGCTGCTGATCCTGGCGCGCGCGGCCGGCGTGGCGCTGGACGCGGGCGAGGTCGAGGTGGCCTCGCTGGTGCCGCCGGAGCTGGCGATCCTGTCCAAGGACGGGGTCGACGCCGCGCTGCCGGCGCTGGATGTGCCGCTGCGCGAGCGCTATGCGGCGGCCTACAAGAACGGCGAGAAGCTGCGCTTCATCGCCCGCCTGGACTGCGGCGGAGACGGCCGCCACACGGCGCGGGTCGGGCTGGAGTCGTTGCCCGGCGATCACCCGCTGGCCGGCGGCGCCGGCACCGACAACAAGGTGGCGATCTGGTCCGACCGCTATCGTGTCCAGCCGCTGGTGATCCAGGGGCCCGGCGCAGGCGCGGAGGTCACCGCGGCGGGCTTGCTCGACGACGTGCTGCGGCTGGTGGGCTGAGCGGCGCCCTTCCGCGTCTTTGTCCTGTTCCCTTGTAGGAGCGGCGTCCCACAGGGATTTCCTTCGGGCACAAGCCGCGACCACGGGATGCGCGGAAAATCCAAGGCCGACGCTATCGATCGAAGCTCAAAGCCATCGCCTGTAGGAGCGGCGCAAGCCGCGACCGCCACCTCGCCCGTTCGCCGCGTCTTTGTCCTGCGCCCCTGTAGGAGCGGCGTAAGCCGCGACCGCGCTCGTGCGGCCTCGCGCCGTTTGTCGTTCGCAGGTCTCTGAAGCTTCAAAGCTATAAGGCTCCAAAGCTATAAGGCTCCAAAGCCAAGCCGCCGTCCGCAAGCGGCCGGGTCACTTTCTTTGTCCAAGGCGACAAAGAAAGTAAC
>NZ_HG424588.1:0-36150 GCF_000336385.2 Lysobacter antibioticus HS124
CGTTGATTTCTCTGCGCGTCCCGTGGTCGCGGCTTACGCCGCTCCTACAGGGGCATAGGACAAAGCGCGGCGAGAGTGAAGGACGGCGGCCGCGGCTTGCGCCGCTCCTACCCTCCGCGTCACTTTCGAGCTTCGATCAACCTCAACCCCGTCGGATTTCCATGCGTCCCGGGGGCGCAGTCTATGGCCGCAGGCAATCCCCATGGGGAAGCCGTTGCCGCAGTGAAGCCAGCACGCTTGGGCTACAGCGATTTGCTCTCGCGCATCGCCAGCACCCGCGCCGGCGCAGCGAACGAGTCACTGCGCGCCGCGCTCCAGAACGCCTGGAACACCGCATGCGCCGGCACCTTGCCGATCAGATCGCCCGGCGCGAGGAAGTTGTACAAGGCCCCCAGCGAACGCACCTCGGTCGGCGATACCCGGCGCAGGATGTGCTCGGGTCCGATCTCGCCGGCATGGCCGAGCCCGGCCGCGCACAGCAGGTCGCGCAGCGCCTTGAGCGTGTTCTCGTGGAAATGGAATACCCGGCTGGCCTTGTCCGGCACGTCGAGCTTGCCCCAGCGGCTGGGGTCCTGGGTCGCCACGCCGGTCGGGCAGCGGTCGGTGTGGCAGCTCTGCGCCTGGATGCAGCCCAACGCGAACATGTAGCCGCGCGCGGCGTTGCACCAGTCCGCGCCCATCGCCAGCGTCCGGGCGATATCGAAGGCGCTGACGATACGGCCGGCGGCGCCGATCCGGATCTTGTCGCGCAACTCCAGCCCGACCAGGGTGTTGTGCACCAGCATCAAGGCTTCGTGCATCGGTACGCCGACATGGTCGATGAACTCCGCCGGCGCCGCGCCGGTGCCGCCCTCGGCGCCGTCGACGACGATGAAGTCCGGCAGCAGCCCGGATTCGTGCATCGCCTTGGCGATGCCGAACCATTCCCAGGGATGGCCGATCGCGAGCTTGAACCCGGTCGGCTTGCCGCCGGACAGCTCGCGCAGGCGGGCGACGAAACGCAACAGCCCCAACGGCGAATCGAACGCCGAATGCGCCGCCGGCGACACGCAGTCCTGGCCCATCGGCACGCCGCGGGTGGCGGAGATCTCGGCGCTGACCTTGGCCGCCGGCAGCACGCCGCCGTGGCCGGGCTTGGCCCCTTGCGACAGCTTGATCTCGATCATCTTGACCTGCGGGTCGCCGGCGTTCGCGGCGAAGCGCTGTTCGTCGAACAGGCCGCGTTCGTCGCGGCAGCCGAAGTAGCCCGAGCCGATCTCCCACACCAGGTCGCCGCCGTTCTCGCGGTGATACGGCGAAATCGAGCCCTCGCCGGTGTCGTGGTAGAAGCCGCCGAGCCTGGCGCCCCGGTTGAGCGCGCGGATCGCATTGGCCGACAGCGAACCGAAGCTCATCGCCGAGATGTTGAACACGCTGGCCGAGTACGGCTGGGCGGCGTTTTCGCCGATGACCACGCGAAAATCGTGCGGCACGTGCGCGGTCGGCGCCAGCGAATGGTTGATCCACTCGTAATCGAGACCGTAGACGTCCTGCTGGCTGCCGAACGGGCGCACGTCGTTGACCGACTTGGCGCGCTGGTAGACCAGGGCGCGCTGCTGGCGCGAGAACGGCACCTCGGCGGTGTCGGCCTCGATGAAGTACTGGCGCATCTCCGGGCCGATCGATTCCAGGCCGTAGCGAAAGTGCGCCAGCACCGGATAGTTGCGCCGCAGGGTGCTGCGGGTCTGCAGCAGGTCGGCGGTGCCGAGCGCGGCGATCGCGCCGAACGCGGCCACGCCCCACCACCAGTCCGGATGGTGCAGCCAGGCCAGCAGCAACGAAAACAGGGTCAGCAGCAGGCTGGCGGCGTAAGCGGCATAACGCATGGCGATCGGTCGGTTCACGAGCGGGAGCCGAGCATAACCGGCCGCGGGTGCAGGCACCGTGGCGGCGCGCCGCCGACGGGCTGCGGCCGCCCCGCCGCGCCGGCTACAGGCGCGCGTCGACCTGATCGCGCGGGTACAGGCTCTTGATGTCGTACAACAGCGCGTCCGGCTTGCCGAACGCGCGCGCGCCGGCGGCGCCGAGCTGGCGGAACTGTTCGTGCGCGACCGCGACGATCACCGCGTCGTAGACCCCGGCCGGCGGCGTTTCGACGATCTCCACGCCGTACTCGCGGCGGGCCTCTTCGGCGTTGGCCCAAGGGTCGTGGATCTCGACCCGGGCCCGGTACTCGCCGAATTCGCGCGCCAGGTCGATCACCCGGGTGTTGCGCAGGTCGGCGCAGTTTTCCTTGAAAGTGATCCCCAGGATCAGGATGCGCGAGTCGGCGACCGCGACGCCGCGTTGGATCATGCGCTTGATCACCTCGGCCGCGACGTGCCCGCCCATGGCGTCGTTGATGCGCCGGCAGGCGAGCAGGATGTCGGGATAGTAGCCCGCGCTTTGCGCCTTCTGGATCAGGTAGTAGGGGTCCACGCCGATGCAGTGGCCGCCGACCAGGCCGGGGCGGAACGGCAGGAAATTCCACTTGCTGCCCGCCGCTTCCAGCACCTCGGTGGTGTCGATGCCCAGGCGCTGGAAGATCAAGGCGAACTCGTTGATCAGGGCGATGTTGGCGTCGCGCTGGGTGTTCTCGATGACCTTGGCCGCCTCGGCCACGCGCAGGCTGGAGGCCTTGTGGGTGCCGGCCGGGATGATGCTGCGGTACAGCGCGTCGACCCGCTCGGCGGTGGTCTCGTTGGAGCCGGACGTGACCTTGGGAATGTCGGTCAGGCGACGCTGGCGATCGCCGGGGTTGATCCGTTCCGGGCTGTAGCCGACGAAGAAGTCCTGATTGAAGCGCAAACCCGAAGCGCGTTCGAGCTCGGGAATGCAGATCTCCTCGGTCGCGCCGGGATAGACGGTGGACTCGTAGATCACCGTGTCGCCGGGCTTGAGCAGTTCGCCGAGCGCGCGGCTGGCCTGGACCAACGGGGTGAAATCCGGCCGCTTGTGCTCGTCGATGGGAGTCGGCACCGTGATCACGTAGGTGTCGCGATCGGCCAGATCCCGCAAGCTGGCGCTGAAACGCAGCCGGGTCGCGGCGGCGATCTCGGCGGCGTCGTTCTCGCGATGCGAGTCCTCGCCCTGGCTGAGCTGGGCCACCCGCACCGGATTGATGTCGTAACCGACGGTGTCGTAGCGCTTGCCGAATTCCAGCGCCAGCGGCAGGCCGACGTAGCCCAGGCCGATGACGCCGATGCGCGTTTGCGCGAGATTGCCGCCCTGCTCCGCCATGCCCTGCCCCGATCGTTGAGTCTGCGCCGGGTCGCCCGGGTCGGTGGATTCTAGTGAGCCGCTTTCGCCGCTGGCAAACCCCGCACCGGCTCAGCCGTCGGCGCAGACCACCTGATTGCGGCCGCGTTGCTTGGCCTGGTACAGGGCCGCGTCGGCATGGCGCATCCACATCGCCGCGCTGACCGTGCGCGGCCCGGTCGATGCCAGGCCGATGCTGACCGTGCAACGCAGCGCCGGGGCGTCGTCGAAGCGGGCGTCCTCGATCGCCTTGCGGATGCGCTCGGCGATCGATCGGGCCGGTTCGTCCTCGATGTTCATCAGCACCAGGGCGAACTCGTCGCCGCCGATCCGGCTGGCGGTGTCGGTCAGGCGCACCACGCCGTGCAGGATGCCGGCGACCCGGCGCAACACCGCGTCGCCGATCTGGTGGCCGTGGAAGTCGTTGATGTCCTTGAAATGGTCGACGTCGATCAGGATCAGGCTGGCGTTCCTGGCCGAACGCGCGCAATGGGTCATGGCCGCGGTCGCCGAATCGTCCCAGTGCAAGCGATTCTGCAGGCCGGTCAGCGGATCGGTGCGGCTGAGCTGGTCGAGCTGCTTGTTCTGCCGCACCACCTTGCGCGCCAGGCCGTAGGCGGCGCTGCTGATCGCCATCGGATAGACGAACATGAACGGCAAACAGGCCAGGACCACCGTCATCGAGCTGTAGGGCGCGAACGGGAAGCCGATCAGCGTCCACACCGCAGCGGCGGTGAGCAGCATCGCCAGCGCGGTGCGCACCAGGAAACGCCAGCCGCCGACGCCGATCTTGTCGGCCGAAAGCATCACCGCCAGCAAGGCGCTGGGCACGATGTTGAACTGCATCACCGCGATCCACATCCCGCCCATGGCCGAGTCGATCACCAGATTGCGGTATTCGGCGTACTCCGGATCGCGACTGCGCGAGGCCAGTACGTAGGCCAGCGTCGGCCACAGGTAGCCGTTGGCGAACAACAGCGTCCACAGCCCCCAGCCGGCGTGCTGCTCGTACAGCACCCCGGCCACGGCGAAGAACCCGAAGCCCAGCCCGAGCGAACGCATCGCGTAGATGCGGCGGACGAAACGCAGATGCTCGGCGGTGCGCCCCGCTTCCCGGGAACTGTCGGTCATTCCGCTCACGCCCCCTCGCTCGTGGATGATCGCGTCGAATCGGTCCCTGCCTCGGTAATCCGAGCATACCTTGCCTGACGGCGCCGGGTGCGCGCAGGAGGGGCCGGCAGCGGGCCGCCGCCGGCCCGACGCCCGGGCCCGGCGGGCATCGGCAAGAGGGCCCGGATCGCCCGGCGACAGCGAGCGGGAGCCGCGTGACCGCGGTCGCGCAGGGAGCGGATTCCGGTCGCAGAGATGAACGTTTGTCTCGATTGAATGCCGCTCTACACGTGCATCTAACGATGCGATCGGGCACCATCTGCGCAACAGGGGGTTCCTCCACGGAGCCTGAGCGATGACGACGACCCTACGCGGCCGCCACAGCCCCAACACGCCCGGGCTCAGTTACTGGGCCAGCCATTACCGGCATGCGGATTTCTACCGCGACGGCATGCGCTTCAGCGATTACGCACCGGCGTTCTACGTCGGCATTTCGGTGCATCTGGAACATCCGGACCGGGACTTCGACGACCCGACCCTGCAACTGCGCCAGCGCTATCAGCGCATCCGCCTGGGCTCGGCGCTGAACTGGGAACAGGCCGAACGCGCCGCGCGCTCGGCCTGGCAACGCGCGCGCAATACCGCCGAAGCGGCGCAGGCGCGCATCGCCCGGCATATGGCCGAGTTGGCCGCACAGCCCTGACCCGACGCGGCGATTCCGCAGCGAACGATCGCGGACGAATATCTCTCCTCTCCGGGAGGGATCGGCCGTCTCGAGACGACCGCGGCGAGGGGCCCGGGGTGCGGCACGGCGCGGGCCTTGCGGCAACGACGGCGCGCGCGCCGGATGCCACAGCCCGAACGCCGGAGCCCGAAGGTCAGAGCTTGAAACGGCCGCCGTCGACGCGCAGGATCTCGCCGGTGCAGTAGGCCGCATCGCTGAGGTACATCACCGCCGCCACCACGTCCTCGGGCGCGCCGATGCGCCCGAGCACCGTGCGCGCGGCGATCGCGTCCTCTTGCTCGGCCCGCTCGGCCGGGTCGCGCACCGACGGCAGCACGGTCCCGGGCGCGACCGCGTTGACCCGGGTCGGCGCCAATTCGCTCGCCAACGCGCGCACCAGCCCGGCGCCGGCGGCACGACTGACCTGATAGGCCGCATGGCCGGGAAAGGAACGATCCAGATAGGTGTCCAGCAGCATCACCACCGAACGCAGCGGGCGGCGGCGCTGCAGCGCCAGCGCCAATTCCCACGGCGCCAGCAGGTTGACCTGCAGATGGCGCCGCATGCGATCGCGTTCCTGCTCCAGCCCGGCGGCGTCGATCCCGCTCCAATGCCGACCACGCTCGAACATCGAGGCGCTGAGCACCAGATCGGTGATCTGCGCCTCGGGCAAGGCCGGCAGCGGCTGATTCAGGTCCCAGCTCCAGCCGATCACGGGGCGCGGATACGGCGCCGGCTCGGCATCGGCGTCGCGGCGGTGCGCGACCACCGTGTCGCCGCGCGCCAGGCAGGCCTCGGCGATGGCGCGGCCGATGCGGCGCGAGGCGCCGGTGACCAAAGTGACGCGCTCGGACATCAACGGGCCTCCGCGGTGAAGTCGGCGACGGGATCGCACGAGCGCAACCAACGTTCGACGAAGCCCGCACCGGCCAGGGAATAGAAACCTTCGGCATTGCGTTGCGGTACGAACCCGCGCTGGGCGGCCACCGTGTCCAGCGCCTGTTTCAACGCCGGCAACGGCAGTTGATACAGGCCATGGAACAGGTAAGGCCGGCCCGGATCGTAACGCGGCTGCCATCGCACCTGTGTGTCGACGAGCCCGACCAGATCGATGTCCAGCGGCACCGGCAAGGCCCGCTGCGGATCGCGGCGCCGTCCGAAGTCGCTCTCGATCTGCTTGAAACGTCGCTCCAGCGCGGCGGCGTTGTCGGCCGCGGCGATCTGCAGCGCCAACATCAGGTTCACCGTCACCCCGCCGCGATAGTCGCGGTGGCGGTCGGCGAACAGGTCGGAACAACCGCGCAGGCCGTGCGGTCCCGCCTCGGCGCACAGTCGCGCGGCGGCGACGATCAGGTTCTCGACCCGCGCGCCGTCGCAGGCGCCCAGGCAGATCAGTGCGATCGCGCTCATGCTGCGCCCGCCTGCGTCGCGCAGGCGCGGCGCGGATCGAGGACTGACCGGATCGTGTCGTTGCGGTGGTTCAATGCGGCGCCTCGTCGGTGGGCGGCGACGGCGCGCCCGGCGCCGTCGTCATCGGCTCCATTCTAGCCAGCGTCGGGCGGACGCCCCAGCCCGTGTCCGCGATCGCTCCCGGCACCGGTTCACATCACCGGATAAGGCATGTCCTCGAAGCGCTGCGCGTGATAGCCCTTGACCCCGACTTCGCGGGCCAGCCCGCTGCGGAAATCGCGCCCCTCGCGCAGGCAGTCCAGCACGTGGCCGAAACCGTAGCGCGGTGCCCAGCCGAGGTCTCGGCGGGCGCGCGCGTTGTCGTAGATCCGGTCGAGCTCGGGGAACAGGCGCCAGCCCTGCGCCGCGTACAGGTCGCGGCAATGCGGGAACAGGCGTTCGACCGCGGCAGCCGCGTCGCGGCGCAGCTCGGCGCGGTCCGCACGCGAGAAGGGCGTGGTGGCCGAGACGATGTAGCGCCCGAAACCCAGCGCCGGCGCGCGCTCGATCGCGCACAGGTGAGCCTGGACCACGTCGTCGATGTCGGCGCGCCGATACAGCAGTTCATTCGCCTGCGCATTGGCCGGGCTGTAGACACTGCGCACCGCCGCATCGTCGTCGTCCTCAGGGAAGAAGCGCGAGGTGCGCAGCACCAGCACCGGCAGGCGATGCTTGCGGTGGAACAGCTCGCACAAGCCTTCGGCGGCGATCTTGGTGGTGCCGTAGATGTTCTTCGGCACCGGCGCCACGTCCTCGTCGATCCACGCCGCCGGCTCGCCGGGCGCCGGGCTCAGCGCCGCGCCGAAGGCGCTGGTGGTGCTGGTGAACACGAACGCCTCGACCCGCTCGGCCAGCGCCGCCTCGAGCAGGGCCAGGGTGCCGGCGACATTGGTGTCGACGAACTGGCGGTAGCTGTGGGTGGCCACGTGCGGCTTGTGCAGGGTCGCGGCGTGGATCACCTGGCGCACCCCGCGCATCGCCGCGGCGACGAAATCGGGATCGGCGATCGAACCGACCGCATCGGTAAAGGCCGAAGGCTTGATGTCCACGCCGCGAACGTCGCGCCCTTGCGCGCGCAAACGACGCATCAGGCCTTCGCCGAGGTGGCCGGCGCTGCCGGTAACGAGAATCGACATCGGTGCTCGCTCCTGGCCGGGGCCGGGCGCGGACGCGCACGCGGCGAACCGGCAAAGAAGCGGACACTAGCAAGCCGGATCGGCCGCCGCCAGGCGCGGCTCGGCGTTTCGGCCCGGCCCGGCGCGCGCCGGCGCATCGGACGGCGGGGCCGCGCCGGCGGCGCGGATCATCAGCTGGTGCAGGTGCTGATGGTGGCTGCGCCAGCCGTCGCCGTCGAACAGCACGAACCAACCCAACTGCAGGCGGCTGCGGCCGGTGTCGTTGCGCGAGACCAACGCCAGCCGACGGCGCGCATCGACGATCAGGAACTGCCCGCCCCACCCGTCGGCCCAGACCGTGTCCGCATCGCGGTCGACCCACCACAAATAGCCGTAGGCATCGAAGGGATCGCGGTCGGCCACCGGCGAACAGGCGCGCGTGCTGCGCTCGACCCAGGCCTGCGGCACCACCTGCACCCCGCCCCAACGGCCGCGGTCGGCGTAAAGCATGCCGAACCGGGCCAGATCGGCGGCCGACAGGAAGATCACGAACTGGCGGTGCTCGGTATAGCCGGGCTGCTCGTAGATCACATGCGCGGCGCGGAATCCGGTCATGCCGGTGGGCCGGGCGATCCAGCGTTCGAAGGCGTCGCCGATGCTCAGTCCGGTGCGGCGCTCGAAGATGGTGCCGAGCACGTTGAAGTCCCAATTGTTGTAATAGAAGAACTCGCCCGGCCGGTGCGCGCCGCGGCGCGGCCGCGAGTCCTTCATGCCACGGGCTTCGCCGGCGGCCTGGATGTAAATGCCCGAGCGCGACATCAGCAGGTCGCGCACCGTGGCGCGCTTCTCCTGCGCGGTCAGCGGCACGACCCGGTCGTCGATGCCCAACTCCGCCAGGGTTTGGTCCAGACGCAGATAGCCCTTGTCGATGGCGATGCCGTACAGCGCACTGAGCAGGCTCTTGCGCACCGAATGGGTGTTGATCGGCAGGTCGGCATCGCCCCAGCGCGCCAGCTCGCGCCCCTGGTGCACGGCGACGAATGCGTCGAAGCGGGTCTGCGCAGGCAGGTAGGCATAGGCTTCGCGCAGCGCGGCGGGATCGGCCGGCGCGCGCCGCGGCAACGGCTCCGCGCCGGCGCTGGAGGTCGCCGGCGGGATCGCCGGCATCGCGGCATAGACCAGGGCGGCGCCGGCGACGCCGGCGAACAGGGCCAGGAGCGGACGCAGCTTGCGGGCCGGGATGCGCATGGGCGGGTTCCGATGGCGGAGGTGGGCGCAGTCTGGGCGTCGCCGCCGCGACGCCGGCAGAGCCCGGAAGTCAGCGCCGGCGGTGACGAAAGTCATCCATTCGCGGCCCTGGCTTGCCTTGCCCGGGCCGCGCCGGCCAAGCTGGCCGCATGCGCTCTCCGCCGCCCCTGCGCTACCCCGCCGCGGTGCTGGCCGGCTTGCTGGCCTGGGCCGCGGTCGGCCTGGAGCTGTGGTCGGGCCCGGTGCAGGCCAGCGGCTTCGCCGCCGCCTGGCCGGTCCCGGCGTTGGCGCGCGGGCTGCATCTGCTGTTCGCGCCCGCGTTCGTCCTGTCCTGGCGGCTGCGCGAGCGGCGCGCACGCCTGGCGGCCGCGTCCGGCCTGACCGTGCTGGCCTTGGGCCTGGTCGCGCTGTACCGCTACAACTCGGCCGCGGCGCTGCTGATCCTGCCGATGATCGAGTTCGCCGCCCTGCTCGGGCCGCGCGCGCTGGCCGCGGCGTTCGCGCTGAGCAATGCCGCGCTGTTCGGCGTGGTCTGGCTGGCGCGCGAGATGGACGCGCCGTGGACCTACGTCGGCGTGCACGCCGCGCTGCAGGCCTTCGCCATCCTGTTGCTGCGCTCGGCACGCCGCACCGAGCGGGCGCACCAGGCCCTGGCGCAGTCGCACGCCGACTTGCTGGCCGCACGCGGCATGCTCGCCGAGGCCGCGCGCAGCGAGGAGCGCCTGCGGTTGTCGCGCGAGCTGCACGACGTCGCCGGGCACAAGCTGACCGCGCTGCGGTTGAACCTGAGCGCGCTGCAGTATCACCCCGGGCTCGACCGCGAACAGGCGCTGACGCGCTGTTCGCAGCTCAGCGCCGAACTGCTCGACGACCTGCGCGCGGTGGTGCAGCAACTGCGCCTGCACGACGGGCTGGACTTGGAGCCGTCGATGCGCGCGCTGGCCGGCGCGTTCCCGCAGCTGCGCCTGCACCTGCGGCTGGACGCGGACGCACGCGCACCCGGCCTGGACCACGCCGAAGCGTTGTTGCGCGCGTTCCAGGAGGGGCTGACCAACGCCGTGCGCCACGGCCAGGCGCAGACCCTGTGGGCCAGTTTGCAGCGCGACGGCCAGCGCTTGGCGCTGGAACTGCGCGACGACGGCCGCGGCGCGCCGGCCGGGCTGCTTGCCGGCAACGGCCTGACCGGAATGCGCGAGCGCCTGCTCGCGCTGGGCGGCGGACTGGACTTCGGCGTCGGCGATAACGGCGGCTTCCGCCTGCGCGGATGGGTACCGCTGTGCTGATCGAGCCGACGCCGCTGCGCCTGGCCCTGGCCGACGACCAGGCCCTGGTGCTGGGCGGGCTCAAGGCCCTGCTCGGCGGCTTCGGGCGTTTCCGCATCGTGCTCGAG
Source organism: Lysobacter antibioticus HS124 (assembly GCF_000336385.2). Taxonomy (GTDB): domain Bacteria; phylum Pseudomonadota; class Gammaproteobacteria; order Xanthomonadales; family Xanthomonadaceae; genus Lysobacter; species Lysobacter firmicutimachus. Next base: position 10,313 of record NZ_HG424588.1, read on the forward strand.
GCCGGCGACGGCGAGGCCTTGATCGCCGGGCTGCAGGAACGGCCGGTGGACGTGGTCCTGTGCGACGTGCGCATGCCCCTGCTCGATGGCTACGGCGTGTGCGAGCGCCTACGCGCGGTGCCCGGCGCGCCGCCGGTGATCCTGCTGACCACCTTCGACGAGGCCGGCGCGGCCCTGCGCGCGATCGCGGCCGGCGCGCGCGGATTCCTGCTCAAGGACGCATCGCCGCCGGAACTGATCGCGCTGATCGAAGAGGTCGCGCAGGGTCGGCGCGCGATCGCCCCGGTATCGACCGACGCGGTACGCGCGCGCTACGCCTATCGCGAAACCGCCCCGCCCAGCCACGGTTTCAACCGGCGCGAGGTCGACATCCTGCGCCTGCTCGCCGGCGGCTACAGCAACCGCGAGATCGGCCAGGCGATCCACGTCGCCGAGGGCACGGTCAAGAACTACCTGATCGAAATCTTCGACAAGCTCGGCACCCGCGACCGCACCCGCGCCGTGCTCAAGGCGATCACCCTCAAGATCATCTGAACGTCCGGTCCGCGGCCGCCGGCGCCGGCTCCCAGCGCCAGGCCGACCGCAGGCGCTCGCGCAGGTAGTCGATGAAAAGGCGCGCCCGCGGCGGCAGATGCTCGGCATGGGCGTAGATCGCGTGCAACGGCGCGGCCGGAATCGAATGCCCCGGCAGCACCCGTTGCAACCGTCCGGCGGCAAGATCGTCGCCGACGTCCCAGATCGACTTCAGCGCGATGCCGGCGCCGGCCAGGGCCCAGGCATGGACCGCGCCGCCGTCGTTGCTGACCAGGCTGCCGCGCACGCGCACGCTGACCGGCGGCTCACCGCCGAAGCGCCAGTCCGCGCGCGCCTGTTCGCCGATCAGCAGGCAGCGGTGCGCGGCCAGTTGCGCCGGGTCGCTCGGCTCGCCGTGCGCCTGTAGATACGCCGGCGCCGTGCACAGCACCCGGTAATTCGGCGCCAGCGGCCGTGCGATCAACGAAGAATCCTCGAGCCGGCCGAAGCGGATGGCCAGGTCCAGGCCGTCGGCGACCAGATCGGCCAGCCCATCGCCGAGGTCCAGCTGCACGCTCAGTTGCGGGTGCAGGCGCTGGAAATCCGCCAGGATCGGCGCGATCCAGCGCCGGCCCAGGTCGTTCGGCGCGGTGACGCGCAGCAGGCCGTCGACGCTTTCGCGCCGGCGCCAGATCAGCGCCTCGGCTGCAGCGACCTCAGCCAGGATACGCACCACCTGCGCATGGAACAGCGCGCCCTCCTCGGTCAGCGTCTGACGGCGCGTGGTCCGTTGCAGCAGGCGCAGGCCGAGGTCTTCTTCGAGCTGGGCCAGGCGCTTGCTGACCACCGCCAGCGACAGGTCCAGCTCGCGCGCCGCGGCCGACAGGCTCCCCGCCGAGACGATGCGGTCGAACGCGATCAGATTGGGCAGATTGTCGATCACGCGCCGCGCGCTCCGGCCATGCTTCGCTGGCATTGTTCGCAGATCGGAAAGGATACCTCTGCGCCACGCACCTGTTTGCGCGGCAACGGCCGGGCCAGCATGCCGCTCCCGCGCCCGCTGGCGCTTGCCCGGCCCTCGCCCATGACCGTCTCTAGTCCGTTCCCGTTCGTACGCCCCGCGTGTGCGGCCGCCCTCGCCGCCTTGCTGGCCGCGGCGCCCGCCGCGTTCGCCGCTGCGCCGCCGCTGTTGCAACCGGCGCGGCTGATCGCCGCGGCGCCGGACGATGCGAACAACGCCGCGCGAGTGCTCGCCGCGCGCCGTTACGCCAGTTTCTGGAACAGCGGCGATCCGGACCTGGCGCGTGCGGCGTTGGCGCCGGATTTCGTCGACCGCACCCTGCCGCCCGGCCGCATCCAGGGCCTGGCGGGCGCGTTGCAGGCGTCGCGCACGATGCGCGCGGCGGTGCCCGACCTGCGCTGCGAAATCCAACAGATGATCGTCGCCGGCGACCGGGTGGTGGTGCACCTGCGCTTCCGCGGCCGTTTCGACGGTCGCTTCGGTACGGTGGAGGGCAGCGGCCAAGCCGTCGACTTCATCGCCACCGACATCTACCGGATCGCCGAAGACCGCATCAACGAAAACTGGCACCTTGAGGACAATCTCGGCCTGATGCGCCAGCTCGGACTGGTCGCCCCAGCCGGCTGAGCACTCGCGGCGGCATCCCTGGGCGGCGGCGGCAAGCCGTCCGCCGTCATCAGCGCCGCGGTTCCGCGCGAGTGGGCCGAAAACGACGACAGCCGGCGCGAAGCCGGCTGTCGTCCCCACTGCCCCAACGGCCGCGGTTCAGTGCCCTTTGCCGTTGCCCTTGCCGTTGCCGTTGCCGTGCCCGCCGCCATGGCCCTTGCCATGCCCGCCCTTGTCCGGCTTGCCGTGGCCCTTGTCTTTGCCCTTGCCGTGCCCGTCGTAACCGCCGCGGTCGTAGTGGCCCCGATCGTGACCGCCCTTGTCCTTGCCCTTGCCTTTGCCCGGACCGTGCTGCGACCAGTCGACGTGCACCGACTGATGGACGGTGATCGGGTAGCCCCAGCGATCGTAGGTGCCGACCGCGCCGCGCTTGAGCGCGTGGAAGGCCGGCGAGCCGGGCTTGATGCCCATGCGCTTGGCGACGTCGCCCCAGCCGCGGCCGGGATAGCGGTCGTACTCGCGCACCACGTTCAGGCACGGCACGCCGAGTGCGCGGGCGATGGCGCAGGCGTAATAGACGTCGCCCGGCGCCCAGCCGCGACGGCCGAGCAATTCGTCGATCAGCGAGCGGGGGGCGCCGTAGTAGCCGGTCATCTCGTGGATGAACGGTTCGCGGTAGCGATAACCGTAATCGTTGATCTCGCCCAGCCGGGTGTCGACCCAGACGTCGCCGGTACGGATGTTGTAGCCGATGGTCTGGGCCTGGACCCCGGTCGCCAGGCCGAGGCCGAGCAACAGGACCGCTGCCGTGTGCTTGATGTACCGCATTGCTTGCACCCCGTCGTTGGTACGTGAAATTGCCGTGATCGTCATGGTTTTCCGCGCCCCCCGGGCCGCGGACGGCGTTGCCGTCGAGCGCAGTATGCGCATCCTGGCTTAATCGCGCCGGAGCGCATTTGCCGCGTTGCAGAATGCAATCGCGCGCACGCTCTGCTTAGGTGCGAACAGGTCCGCGCGACGGGCCTTTGCCGTTCATTATGTTCACTTACGTTCGGGGGTTTCGGAATGAAAATCAGTCTCATGTCCGCGGTCGCGGGCAGCGTGGTGCTGGCCGGCGCGATCGCCTCGGTGACCGCAGCGCCGAAATACGAAAAAGCCAACCCCTTGCGCATCGGCCTGATGGCCGTGGCCGACCCGGCCGGCGGTTTCGGCGGCCTGGTCGAAGTAAGCGTGACCAACACCAGCCGTCACACCGTGCGGGTTCCGAAGTGGCAGCTGCCTTCCGCACTCACCGAAGCCAAGCTGTTCAACGTCAGCCGCGACGGCGTCGCGGTCGACTATGTCGGCCCGATGATCAAGCGCGGCCTGCCGCAGGCCGAGGATTTCGCGATCCTGCGCGCCGGCCAGACCCTGCGCAGCACGATCGACCTGTCGCAGGCCTACGATTTCTCCCAGCGCGGCCAGTACGTGGTCAACCTGGACTCGCCGCTGCAGTACGCGTCGCTGTCCGACGGCAGCCTGCTGCGCCAGGACAACGGCCTGCCGCTGGTCGCGCGCAGCGTGCCGCTGAGCCTGTGGAGCGCCGGCAAGGGCGGCGAAGCGACCGTCCAGCGCAAACCCGGCGGCGGCGGCAGCGTGGTCGACGGCGTGACCTACAAGAGCTGCGATGCGACCCAGATCGGCACTATCGGCAACGCGGTCGTCGCCGCCCGCGGCTATTCCGAGAACGCCAAGGGCTATCTCGCCGCCGGCACCGTCGGCCCGCGCTACACCACCTGGTTCGGCGCCTACACCTCGGCGCGTTACGGCACCGCCAGCCAGCACTTCGTCGCGATCGACCAGGCCATGGACCAGAGCAACGGCCAGATCACCGTCAACTGCGGCTGCAACCAGCGCTACTACGCCTACGTCTATCCGAACCAGCCGTACGAGATCTTCGTCTGCCGGACCTTCTGGACCGCGCCGCTGACCGGCACCGACTCCAAGGCCGGCACCCTGATCCACGAAATGAGCCACTTCAACGCCGTCGCCGGCACCGACGACCACGTCTACGGCCAGGCCGGCGCCAAGAACCTGGCGATCAGCAGCCCGACCGACGCGCTGGACAACGCCGACAACCACGAGTACTTCGCCGAGAACACGCCGGCGCAGAACTGAGTCGGCCGCACGGCAAGCGATAACGCAAGACCCCGGTTTCCCGGGGCCTTGCGCTTTGCCGCAGGGACCGCCGCGCGCCGGCGCCGAGCGCCGGGCGCGGACGGCGCGTCGCTTACAGGCCGAACTTGGGCCCGGTCTGGGTCTGAAGCTGGGTCGCCGGCTGCTGCGCGTGATCCGCCATGCTCGGCCCCGGGGCGAATTGGCGCACCTTATCCAGCAACGACTGCGTGTCCATGCCCTGCAGGCCGCCGGCGATCTGCACCCGCTTGTGCGCGGCGTTGCCGATGTCGCCCTCCACCGCGAACAGGCTCTTGCCGTCGCGGCCTTCGACGAGGTTGTCGACCCGCGCCAGGCCGCCCTTATGCGCCTGCTCCGCGATCGAGGCGGCGCGCTCGGTCTGGCGCGCATCCACCTCCAGCACCTGCTTCATCGATGTGGCGAAATGCGCCTCGACCGAGCGCTTGTTGGCGAAGACCTGGCTGGTGAGGTCGTCGTCCATCGACATACCGGGTTCGTAAGCCCTGGAAAAGCCCTTCTCGACCGCGCCGCGCTCGATCAGCGCATCCGGGAACGTGCGGTTCACGCCCAGGTCCTGATGGGTTCGGAGCGGGCTGAAGCTCTGCAGATTGGCCAGCACTTCGCCCTGGATGTTGAGGGTCTTGATCGGCAGCGCCTTCTTGTCGATCGCATTGATGTCGACGCCGTGCTTGGCGAAGGTGTTCTCGTGCACCGAAGCCGAGTTGGCGACGATCGCCGGAACTCCGGTCACGGTCGAGCTGAGCATGGCCTGCCCGCCGCCCTTGGAGTGGCCGAGCAACACGACCAGGTTCTCGCCATACACCTCCTTCATGTGCTTGACCGCGGCGACCGACTGATCGTGCTGCGCGCTGTCCAGGCCGAGGTGCTGCTTGATGTTGGTGCCCCAGTCCTTGGGCGAGGCTCCCGCGGTGCCGCGGAAGTTGACCGCGATGCTGTCGCCCTTGGCGTAAACGCTGATGTCCAATCCGGTCGACGCATCCTGCAACCGATCGACTTCGACGCCGTGGCGCTGCAGTTCGTCGCGCCCGAGCCGCTTCCAGCCGTCGATGTTCTTGCGGCTGTCGGCTTCGTAGCCGTCCATCATCAGCTCCACCGCAACCCGCTCGCTGGGGCGCTCCAACGCGGCCGGCGCCTGATGCGGCGCCGACGACTGGGGCTGCCGCCCCATGCCGAAGCGATCCATGACTCCCTGCAGCCAGCCGCGATTCTGGAAAGGATTCGGGTTCGACATAACGAGCACTCCATGGCCATACGCAATAGACACTCGAAAATCTAAGCCGTCGCGCAAGCCATGACAATAAGCGGACCGAAACTGGTCAACGTTTTACAAATCTCCGGCATCGACGGCGCAATGTCGCTGCGCGCTGCATCGGTTCCACCTGCATCTTGCGCATGCATCTTGCCGGTGCCCGACGCCTCGTTGCCGTCCCGGCGTCCTGCGTTTCAGAATCTCGCGCGAACTGCGCGGCACAAAAAAAATGGCCCCGAAAAATCGGGGCCAGGTGCTCGATGTTCTTTCCTCGATCGCGGTCGCCGCGCTCAGAACCCGCTGGCGTTGAGCCGGCCGCCGCTGACGGTCTTGCCGCTCAGCGAGGGCGTGGTGATCGCCGCGCTCATCACCGCACTCTTGATGTCGGCCGCGGTCGCGCCCGGATGCGAGGAGGCGTACAGCGCCACCGCGCCGGTCACGTGCGGGGTCGCCATCGAGGTGCCGTTGTAGCTGGCGTAACCCGGGATCACCTTGCCCTTGGACGAAACCGGCACGGTCGACCAGATGCCGTAGCCCGGCGCGCCGATGTCGATGGTGGTGGCGCCGTAGCTGTAGATCTGCGTGCCGTTGGAACGCAGCGCAGTCACCGCCAGCACGTTCGGATTCGGGTACTCGGCCGGGTAGCAGTCCGAGGTGTCGCAGTTGACGCCGGAGTTGCCGGCGGCGACCACGAACAGAATGCCGGCGGTGTTGGCGCGGCCGATCGCGTCCTGCAGCGCTTGCGAGAAACCGCCGCCGCCCCAGGAGTTGTTGGTGGCGACGATGTTGAGGCCGTGGCGGCTCTTGAGGTCGTTGAAGTAGTCGATCGCGGTGATCGCATCGGCGGTGCTGCCGCCGCGGCGGCCGAGGAACTTGCCGCTGATCAGCTTGACCCCGCTCCAGCACACGCCGGCCACGCCCTGGCCGTTGCCGCCGACGCCGGCGATGGTGCCGGCCACGTGGGTGCCGTGATCGTCGCCTGCGCCGTCGAAGACTTCGTTGTTGTCGCCTTCGAAATCCCAGCCGTGGACATCGTCGACGTAACCGTTGCCGTCGTTGTCGACGCCGTCGACCGGATCGTAGGGATTGGTCCAGGCGTTGGCCGCCAGGTCCGGGTGCGAGTACATGTAGCCTTCGTCGATGACCCCGACCACCACGTTGCCGCAATCGGTATGACCGCCGGCCCAGGCCTGCGCGGCCTGCGAACCGTAGGCGTTGGCCGGGCTGGTGCCCGAGCCGTACATGCCCCACAGCGAGCCGTTGCTGTAGTAGGTGTCGTTGGACGTCGCCTGATGCTGGTATTCCCAGTTGGGTTCGGCGTACTCCACGCTCGGGTTCTTGCTCAGTTCGTACAAGGTCGCGGCCAGATCGCGCCCGGGCGCAACCCGCCACAGCGCCAGTTCGCCGTTGCGCGCATTGCCGCCGCGCAGAGTCTTGAGCTTCTCCAGGCCGAAGGCCTGACGCGCGGCGCCCTGCTGGGCCGCGCTGCTGCCGTCGCGGAACTTGACCAGCACTTCGCCGGCGCGATGCGCTTGCCCGGCCTTGAGCCCGGCCAGCACCAGATCCGGCCGGCCACCGGCGAGCGCGGCGGACGAAGCACCCAACGCGGTCAGCACCGCGCCGCACAGCAAGGCGATACGAAACGAGGACGTCATGGCGAGTACCCTGGTGAACGCAACCGCGGCCACGGCGGCCGCCCCTGCAATGTAATTTGCGTAACTTGTCACATTCATGCTGCGCCGCAGCGAACGCTAAATCCGCTGAACAGGACTCCGAAATCGTGACTGCCGGCGCCGAACCGCACTCTGCCCTGCCTTCGCCGCGACCGGACGCCGCCGCGCATGCGTGAGGTGTTCCGGGTCTTCCTGCGCCTGGGCCTGACGTCGTTCGGCGGGCCGATCGCCCACCTGGGGTATTTCCGCGACGAGTTCGTGCGCCGTCGCGGCTGGCTGGACGAAGCGCATTACGCCCAGTTGCTGGCGATCTGCCAGTTCCTGCCCGGCCCGGCCAGCAGCCAGCTCGGCTTCGCCATCGGCTTGGCGCGCGCCGGCTGGCGCGGCGGGCTGGCGGCGTTTGCCGGTTTCACCTTGCCCTCGGCGCTGGCCATGTTCGCGTTGGCGCTGTCGGCGCCGCACTGGATCGCCCACCCGGCCGGCGTCGCCCTGGTGCACGGGCTCAAGCTGGTCGCGGTGGCGGTGGTCGCATACGGCGTGTGGGGCATGGCCCGCAGCCTGACCCCGGACTGGCGCCGGCGCCTGATCGCTATCGCCGCCGGCGTCGCGATCGCAGGCGTCGGCGGCCCCTGGATGCAGCTGCTCGCAGTCGCGGCGGGCGGTGCGGCCGGTCTGGCGCTGTGCCGCGCGCCGCTGCTGGCCGGCGCCGACGGATCGATCCCGAACTTCGCCCCCGGCTATGGCCGCGGCGTCGCGCTCGCCTGCCTGGTGACGTTCGCGCTCGGCCTCGGCGCCGCGTTGCTGTGGTCCGGCGGGCCGGCTTCGCTGGCCGGACTCGCCGCCGCCTGTTATCGCGCCGGTGCGCTGGTGTTCGGCGGCGGCCACGTGGTGCTGCCGCTGCTGGAGCAACGCCTGGTCGCGACCGGTTGGCTGGAGCTCGACCGGTTCCTGCTCGGCTACGGCGCCGCGCAGGCGCTGCCAGGGCCGATGTTCGCGCTGGCCGCCTATGTGGGCGCGGCGCTGCCGTTGCCGACGCCGGCGCCGTGGCGCGCCCTGGTCGCGCTGCTGGCGCTGTTTCTGCCCGGCCTGTTGCTGGTCGCCGCCGCCCTGCCGCTGTGGTCGGCATGGATGCGCCGCGCCTGGGCGGCGCGGGCGGTGGCCGGGATCAACGCGGCCGTGGTCGGCTTGCTCGCTGCGGCCCTGTTCGACCCGATCGCCCGCCAGGCCATCGGCGAGGCGCGCGACCTTGGCATCGTCGCGGTCGCCGTCGCCATGCTGGCGTGGAGGCGGTTGCCGGTGCTGGCCGCGGTCGCCTGGTGCGTGCTGGCCGCGCTGGGCTCGGCCTGGCCATGGCCGCCGTGAGCGCGCGCCGCGGCCGACACCGCGACGGCCTTGCGTTGGTATCGGCGTAACGCCGCAGCGCCACTTTCGGAGTTGCCGGACGCGGACCGGCGACCGTAGGCTGGACGGCACGTCGGCGCCGCATCGCCGCCGAACCTCGGCGGCCGGCGAACACAGGGGACCCGATGCGATACCCGGGGAGCGGACTGCACGCGGTGCGAACTCGGTCACGTCCGGACCGCCCCCGCTTGCCCCTATGCTCCGCTCGCCGACCACGGCCGCCTGCCCCACGCACGCCGCCGTCCGCTGCGCCTTCGCCAATGCCGGAATCCGCGCACGATCGCGCCGCGCCGTCGCCTTGCGTCGCTCCCGCCGGGCTGGAGAAGTCGCGACAAATCCGACAGGATGAGCCATGAACAACATTACGATCCGCCAACGCATCGTGCTCGGCTTCGCCATCATCGTCGCGGCGATGCTGGTGATGGGAGGCATCGCCTTCGTCCGCCTGCAGCACATCCAGGACGAAGAAACCCTGTTGCGCAGCGACTCCATCCCCGGCCTGTACGCGTCCGGGCAGATGGAGGCGGCCTGGCATTCGTACTACACCGCCCTGCACGGCCTGGTCGGCCTGCCGGCGACCGAACTGCCGCAGGCGCAAGCGCGCCTGGAGGAGCGCCGCGCCGCTTACGAGGCCACGGCCAAGCGCTACGACGACACGATTTCCCAAGCAGAGGACCGCGCCGGCTTCCAGGCCCTGGCCGGACTCACCGCACCGCTGTTCGCCCAGCAGGCCGAACTGATCCGCCTGGCCGGCAGCGACTCCGGCGCGCTGCAGAAGACGCTGCGCGAGCGGATCGACCCGATGTTCGAAAAAGCCGAACGTGCGATCGGGCGGATGATCGAATACAACAACGACCGCGCGGTCGTCTCCGGCAAGCGCATCGACGACGCGGTGCAAGCGGCGCGCTACGGCATGAGCATCGCCTTCGCCGTCGCCCTGCTGGTCGCGGTGCTGGCCGGGTTCTATCTGCTCAAGGCGATCACCGAACCGCTGCAGCGCCTGGCCGACGCCGCCGACGTGTTCGCCAGGGGCGATTTCAGCCAGCGCCTGAATTTCCGCCGCACCGACGAGTTCGGCATCCTGGCCAACGGCTACAACAAGATGAGCGGCGAACTGTCGGGCCTGGTCGGCCAAGTGCAGACCTCGGGCATCCAGGTCAATTCCTCGATCAACGAGATCACCGCGACCCTGCGCGAGCAGCAGGCCACCGCGGCGCAGATCGCCGCCACCACCACCGAGATCGGCGCGACCTCGCGCGAGATCGCCGCGACCTCCAAGGAACTGGCGCGGACCATGGATTCGGTCGCGACCAGCGCCGAACAGACCGCGACCCTGGCCGGCAACGGCCAGGACGGGCTGGCGCAGATGGAAGAGACCATGCGCCGGATGATCGACGCCACCGCGGCGATCAGCGGCAAGCTCGCGGTGCTGGCCGAGAAGGCCAACAACATCGGCCAGGTCGTCACCACCATCACCAAGGTCGCCGACCAGACCAACCTGCTGTCGCTCAATGCCGCGATCGAAGCCGAAAAGGCCGGCGAATACGGCCGCGGCTTCTCGGTGGTGGCGGTGGAGATCCGCCGCCTGGCCGATCAGACCGCGATGGCGACCCTGGACATCGAGCAGATGGTGCGCGAGATCCAATCGGCGGTCTCGGCCGGCGTGATGGGCATGGACAAGTTCTCCGAAGAGGTGCGCCGCGGCACCGGCGACGTGCAGCGGGTCGGCGAACAGCTCACCCAGGTGATCGACCACGTGCAGACCATGGTGCCGCGCTTCGACGCCGCCAACGAAGGCGTGCAGGCGCAGGCCGCCGGCGCCGAGCAGATCAACCTCGCCCTGAGCCAGCTCAGCGAAGCCGCGCAACAGACGGTCGATGCGCTGCGCCAGTCCAACCAGGCCATCGACGAGCTGCACCAGGTCAGCGCCAGCCTGCGCGACGGCATTTCCAAGTTCAAGCTGCTGGCCTGAGCGAAGGCGCCGGCGGCGCGACCGACCCAGCGGAGAACGCGTGCTTTTTCTCGTCTTCCAGCTCGACCAGGACCGATATGCGATCGAAGCGCGGCGGGTGACTGCAGTGCTGCGGATGGTCGCGCCCAAGGCGATCCCGCAGGCTCCGGCCGCGGTCGCCGGCCTGTTCGACTACGCCGGCGAACCGGTGCCGCTGATCGATCTGAGCCAATTGGCGCTGGGCCGGCCGGCGCAGGCGCGGCTCAGCACGCGGGTGGTGCTGGTGCCCTATGCCGACGGCGCGGGCCGCAACCGCACCCTGGGCCTGATCGCCGAGCAGGTCGTCGAAACCGTGCAGCGCGACCCGGCCGAATTCGTCGCCAGCGGTGTCGATTCCGCCGAAGCCGGTTACCTGGGCCCGGTCGCCTCCGATGCGCAGGGCCTGCTGCAATGGGTGCAGATCGAGCGCCTGTTGCCGGCATCGCTGCGCGACCTGCTGTTCGCGGCGACGGACCGCGAACCGGCATGAAGCTGGCCGGCTTCGAGCGCTGGCTGAAGGAGACCATGGGGCTGGACGCCAGCACCATCGGCCCGACCATCGTCGACCGCGCCCTGCGCGAACGCATGGCCGCGGCCGGCAGCGCCGACCTGGCCGGCTACTGGCAAACGCTGCGCGCCTCGCCGCTGGAGCAACAGGAGCTGATCGAAACCGTGGTCGTGCCGGAGACCTGGTTCTTCCGCGACCGCGAGGCGTTCGCCGCGCTGGCGCAGCGATTCGGCCCCGGCGGCAGCGGCGAGCGCACGCTCGACCGGCTGCGCCTGCTCAGTCTGCCCTGCTCCACCGGCGAAGAGCCCTACACCATGGCCATGGCCATGCTCGACGCCGGCCTGCCCGGCGAGCGGCTGGCGATCGACGCCGTCGACATCAGCGAGCGAGCATTGGCCAAGGCGCGCCGCGCCGTGTACGGCAACAACTCCTTCCGCGGCAGCGAACTGCAATACCGCGAACGCCACTTCAGCCCGGTGCCCGGCGGCTGGCAACTCGGTGCGGCGGCGCGCGAGCGGGTGAACTTCCAGCAAGGCAACGTGCTCGACATCGGCTTCCTGCCCGGCGAGGCGGTGTACGACGCGGTGTTCTGCCGCAACCTGCTGATCTACTTCGACCCGCCGACCCAGGCCCGCACCGTCGCCGTGCTCGACCGGCTGCTGCGTCCCGACGGGCTGATGTTCGTCGGCCCGGCCGAAACCGGGCTGATGCTGTCGCTGGGTTTCGTCTCGGCGCAGCTGCCGATGGCGTTCGCGTTCCGCAAGCCGGCCGCGAACGACGCCGCCGTCGTGCCAGCCGCCGCCACGGCGGCACGCCCCCTCCCCAAACCGCTGCCCGCCAAGGCGGCGGCGCCGGCGCCGGCCAAGCCGCGTCCGCGCGTCGCACCGGCGCCGGCCGCCATTCCCGCGGCAACTCCCGCCGCGGCGCCGGCCGCCAACGCCGCGCCGCTGCAGATCGCTCAGCGCGCCGCCGACGACGGCCGTTTCGACGAGGCGATCGCGATCTGCCAGGCGCAGTTGCGCGAACACGGGCCGTCGGTCGAGGCCTTGTACCTGCTTGGCCTGGTGCTCGGCGCGATCGGCCAGGCCACGCGCGCCGAGGACAGCTTCCGCAAGGTGCTCTATCTCGATCCGGCCCACGAGGAAACCCTGATGCACTTGGCCCTGCTGCTCGACGCCAAGGGCGACGCCGCCGGCGCGCGCGTGCTGCGCAGCCGCGCTCAACGCCATCGCAAGCACGAAATCCAGGGCGGAGGCCGCACATGAACGCAGGCGACGAACGCAGCACCGGCGTCTCGGCGGTCGCGCGCCTGCTCGAGCGCGCGCCGCAGGCGCAGGACCTGCGCGAGGCCACCGCCCTCGCCGCGGCGCACGGCGCCGGCCAGGCGATGCTCAGCGGTTCGGCCTTTCTGTTCCGGCTCGGCGGCGAGTGGCTGGGACTGGACAGCGCGGTGGTCGACGAGGTGATCGAGCCGCGCGTCGTGCACAGCCTGCCGCACCGCCGCGACGGCCTGGTGCGCGGGCTGGTCAACGTGCGCGGACGGCTGACCGTGTGCGTGGCGCTGGAATCGTTGTTCCAACTCGACGCGGCACACACCGATGCGCGCGCGCGCCGCCGGCTGGTGGTGCTGGCCCTGCACGACCAGCGGCTGGCCTTCGAAGCCGACGAAGTGCACGGCTCGCATCGCTACGATCCCGCCGAACGCCTGCCGGTGCCGTCGACGGTCGCGCATTCGACTTCGCGCTTCAGCACCGGCGTGTTGAACTGGCAAGGCGGCGCGCACGCCGCGGCGAACGCAGGCGGACCGGCCCGGCACAGCGTCGGCCTGCTCGACGCCGAATTGATCTTGAGCACCATCAACCGGCGGCTGGGATGAGCAACGGCAATCTCCAGGACTACTCCCTGCACGACCTGTTCCGCCTCGAGGTGGAGGGCCAGAGCCAGTTGCTGACCGACGGCCTGCTGTCGCTCGAACGCCAGCCGACCGCGGCCGCCGAACTGGAGTCGTGCATGCGCGCCGCGCATTCGCTCAAAGGCGCGGCGCGGATCGTCGGCCTGTCGGCGGCGGTGTCCGTCGCACACGCGATGGAGGACTGCCTGGTCGACGCCCAGAACGGCCGCATCCTGCTCGACCACGCCAGCATCGACGCCCTGCTCGGCGGGGTCGATCTGCTGGTGCGCATCGCCTCGACCCCGGCCGCCGAAGCCGGCGCCTGGATGCAGGACGAAGCGCCCGAGGCGTTGCGCTTCCGCGCCACGCTCGCCGCCGCGCTGGCCGGGGAAACCTTTGCGTCCGCAGCCGGCGCGCCGGCGATCCCGGCATCGGCGCAGGGCGACGCCGGTGCGGCCGCTGCTTCGGCTTCGGCTCCGGCTCCTGCACCGACGGCGACGGCCGCCGAACCGCACTCCGCCGACGGCGAGGCCGAAGAGCGCGTGCTGCGTATCGACGCGCGCAATCTCAACCGCCTGCTCGGCCTGGCCGGCGAGTCGCTGGTGGTGTCGCGCTGGTTGGACCCGTTCGTGCGCTCGCTCAACCGGCTCAAGCAATTGCAACGCGACGGCGCGCAAGCGCTGGACCGGCTGGCCGAGGCCGCGCCGGCGCTGGCCCAGGAACAACGCGCCGCAGCTCTGCTGCTGCAGGCGCGCACCGCGCTCGGCGAGGCCCAGAGCCTGCTGGGCGAACGCAGCTATCAGCTCGACCTGTTCGAACGCCGCTTCGCCAGCGTCGCGCATCGGCTGTACGACGAGGCGCTGGCCAGTCACATGCGCCCGTTCGCCGACGGCACCCGCGGCCTCAATCGCATGGTCCGCGACGTCGCCCGCGAACTCGGCAAGCAGGCGCAGCTGGAGATCGCCGGCGCCAAGACCCAGGTCGACCGCGATGTGCTGACCAAGCTGGAGGCGCCGCTGGGCCATCTGCTGCGCAACGCGGTCGACCATGGCATCGAAACGCCGGAGGAGCGCCTCGCCGCCGGCAAGCCGGCCGAGGGCAAGATCCGGCTCGAAGCGCACCACGTCGCCGGCCTGCTGGAGATCGTGGTCGAGGACGACGGCCGCGGTATCGCGATCGACCGGGTGCGCGAGCTGGTGATCGAGCGCGGCCTGTCGGACGAGGCCACCGCGCAACGGCTCAGCGAGGCCGAACTGCTGGAGTTCCTGTTCTTGCCCGGCTTCACCCTCAAGCGCACCGTGACCGAGATTTCCGGGCGCGGCGTGGGCCTGGACGCGGTGCAGAACATGGTCAAGCAGTTGCGCGGCAACGTGCGCCTGACCGCCCGCCCGGAGCAAGGCCTGCGTTTCCAGCTGCACCTGCCGCTGACCACCTCGGTGCTGCGGACGCTGGTGGTCGAGATCGGCGGTGAGCCTTACGCCTTCCCCTTGGCGCAGATCGCGCGCACCGCGACCGTCGCGCGCCAGGATTTGCAGTGGCTCGAGGGCCGCCAGCACTTCGCCCTCGACGGCCGTCGCGTCGGCCTGGTCGCGGCGCAACAGTTGCTCGGCGGCGAAGCCAAGCCGGCTCCGGAGCAATTGCAGGTGGTGGTGCTCGGCGACCGCGGCCATGTGCACGAGTACGGCCTGGCCGTCGACCGCTTCGTCGGCGTCAGCGAACTGGTGGTGCAACCGCTGGACCCGCGCCTGGGCAAGGTCAAGGACATCGATTCCGGCGCCCTGCTCGACGACGGCACGCCGGTGCTGATCGTCGACGTCGAGGACCTGCTGCGCTCGATCGAACGCCTGGTCTCGACCGGCCATTTGGCCCAGGTGCGCTACGACGACGGCGCCCACACCGCATCGCGCAAGCGCGTGCTGGTGGTCGACGATTCGCTGACCGTCCGCGAGCTGGAACGCAAACTGATCGAAAGCGGCGGTTACGCGGTGGAAGTCGCGGTGGACGGCATGGACGGCTGGAACGCGGTGCGCTCCGGCCATTTCGACCTGGTCGTGACCGATATCGACATGCCCCGCATGGACGGCATCGAGCTGGTCTCGCTGATCAAGAAAGACGCCCGGTTGCGCGCCACGCCGGTGATGATCGTGTCCTACAAGGACCGCGAAGAAGACCGCCGCCGCGGCCTGGATGCGGGCGCGGACTTCTACTTGACCAAGGGCGGCTTCCACGAGGAAGCCTTGCTGCAGGCGGTGGTCGACCTGATCGGCGAGGCCGTCGCATGAGCGGCCTGCCGCGCGGGCGTCGCTGCGATAATGCCGCTATGGGAACGTCGCTATGGGAACATCGCAATGAGAGTCTGCCCATGAGTGCGTCGCGATGAGGATCGGCATCGTCAACGACCTCGCATTGGCGGTGGAAGCGCTGCGGCGCGCGCTGAGCCAGCGCTCCGACCACAGCGTAGTGTGGACCGCGAGCAGCGGCGAGGAAGCGGTGGCGCAGTGCGCGCGCAACACCCCCGACCTGGTGCTGATGGATCTGATCATGCCCGGCATGGGCGGAGTCGAGGCGACCCGCCAGATCATGGCGCGCAGCCCCTGCGCGATCCTGGTGGTCACCGCCAGCGTCGGCGGCAACGCGCCGCTGGTGTTCGAAGCGATGGGCCACGGCGCGCTCGACGCGACCGACGTGCCCGCGCTCGGCAGCGACGCGCCGGGCGCGGCGGACGGGCTGTTGGCGAAGATCGACTTGATCGGCCGGCTGATCGGCGACCGGCCGTCGCGCGCGGCGCCGCGGCCGCAGCGCCGCAACGGCAGCGGCGAACGCCTGATCGCGATCGGCGCGTCCGCCGGCGGCCCGGCGGCCGTGGCCGAGGTGCTGGGCGGCTTGCCGGCGGCGTTCCCCGCGGCGATCGCCATCGTCCAGCACATCGACGAAAAATTCGCCGGCAGCATGGCCGAATGGCTCAATCGTTATTCGCCCAATCCGGTGCGGCTGGCCCGTCCCGGCGACACCCTGACCGTCGGCGAGGCGCTGCTGGCGGCGACCAACGAGCACCTGGTGCTGACGCCGGACGGCGCGCTCGATTACGCCGCCGAGCCGAAAGAGCAACCTTACCGGCCCTCGGTCGACGTGTTCTTCGACAGCATCGCCGAACGCTGGCCGGGGCCGATCGCCGGCGTGTTGCTCAGCGGCATGGGCCGCGACGGCGCCAGCGGCCTGCTCGGCCTGCGCAACAAGGGCCACCACACCATCGCCCAGGACCGCGCGACCAGCGCGGTCTACGGCATGCCCAAGGCCGCGGCCGAACTCGGCGCCGCGGTCGACATCCTGCCTCTGGACCGTATCGCGGCGCGGCTGCGGGTCCTGTTCGGAGATCAACGGAGCGCATCGTCATGAGCGTCATCGAGCCACCCGCCGCTGTCGACTTGCGCCCGGGACGCATCGTCGTGCTGCTGGTCGACGATCAACCGATCATCGGCGAAGCGGTGCGGCGCGCCGTCGCCGGCGCGACCGACATCGAGTACCACTACTGCGCCCATGCCGGCGAAGCGGTCGCCGCCGCCGAGGCGCTACACCCGACGGTGATCATGCAGGACCTGGTCATGCCCGGCATCGACGGCATGAGCCTGGTACCGCTGTACCGCGACAGCCCGGTCCTGCGCGACGTCCCGATCGTGGTGCTGTCGAGCAAGGAGGACGCGGCGGTCAAGAGCCAGGCCTTCGCCATCGGCGCGGCCGATTACCTGGTCAAGCTGCCCGACCCGATCGAGCTGATCGCGCGCATCCGCCATCACTCGCGCGCCTATCTCAACCAGGTCGAGCGCGACGCCGCCTACCGCGCGCTCAGCGAAAACCAGCAGAAGCTGATGGAGATGAACGAGGCCTTGCGACGGCTCAGCGAGGTCGACGGCCTCACCGGGCTCAACAACCGCCGCTACCTGGACTCCTTCCTCGATCACGAATGGCCGCGCGCCGCGCGCGAGCGCAGCGACTTTTCGGCGCTGATGATCGACGTCGATTACTTCAAGTTCTACAACGATACCTACGGCCACCTGGCCGGCGACGAAGTGCTCAAGGCGGTGGCCGGCGTGGTGCGCACCTGCGCGCGGCGCCCGGCCGACGTCGCCGCGCGCTACGGCGGCGAAGAGTTCGCCCTGATCCTTCCCGCCACCGACATGGAGGGCGCGCACACCGTCGCCGAGCAGATCTGCGCCGAAGTGCGCGCGCTGGACATCCCCAACGAGCGTGCCGCCAACGGCCGGGTCACGGTCAGCGTCGGCGGCGCCACGACGATGCCGGCGCCGGGCACCTCCTACAAGCCGCTGCTGGAACTCGCCGACGCCGCGCTGTACGAGGCCAAGCGCTCGGGCAAGGACCGCGCGGTGCAGCGCCGGCCGGAGTGACGCCGCGCGCCCGGCGCATGAGCCGGGGCGGACGACGACACGGCGCGCTCAGTCCTCCGGTAGGACGATCTTGGCGCAGTCCGGCCCGCTCAGCATCGGATCGTCGACGCAGGGCAGACCGCCGGGCACGCGCTGCGGATAGCGCACCGGCGCGTGGCCGCCGCCCCAACCGGGAAAGTACGCCGCCGTGCGCGAAGGGCCGCGGTCGATGAGGGTCGTGGTCTGGACGAAACGCTCGTCGCCGTAACGCTCGACCCGGTAACCATGGAGTTCGCTGTAGCCGTAGGCCGGCAGCACCGCCTCGATGCGCACCGACGGCCGGGCGTAGTGCAGATACACGCCGTCGTGCGCCGGTGCATGCGAGCGGTAGCGGGGGTAGTGGCGACCGTCGCGGCGCCGTTCGTCGCCGCGGTCGCGGTAACCGTCGCGGTAATCGCCATGGCGATCGCGATAGCCGTCGTGACCGCCGACGACCGCTCCGCGATGCGTCGGAACCGTGGTGCGCGGCAGCACCGTGTCGTAAGGCGCCACGGTCTGCCCGGGCCCCGGAGTGAAGCCATACACCTGGACCGCGCTGCGCGATTGCGCCATCGCCTGGGCTGCGACGCCCGATAGCGACATCGCGGCGGCCGTAGCCAGAATCAGTCTTGTCGCGCTCATCGCCCGCTCCGCTGCCCTGTGGAAAGCCGCCGCGATGCCGGCACGGCGACAGGCCGATGGTAGCGCCCCGGAACCCGGCGGCGAATGCGGCAGGCCTCGGCAGCGGACGACATTCAGCCGGCAGACGGCGGCAGCGGCGGAAGGAATCGAATCCACCCGTTCAGATTAGGCCTCAGCAGCGGACATCGCAGTGGCGCGGGCCGCCTGCGAGACCTTGCCGCGGTCCACATTCGCCGGTGCCTTCCCGCTCGCCGCCCCGGTCACGGCGCCAGCGCATCGATCGCCGCCTCCAGGTCCGGGTCGCGGCCACTGCACAGGTCGGCGCGGGTCCATTCGATGCGCCGGTCCGGCGTCATCGGCCGGTCGCCCAGATCGCGTCCGTCCGCCGCCCACAGCCCGTGCACCGGCACGGTCAGCGACCAGCCGCGGGCCAGTTCGAACGTCTCGCCGCTGAGCAGCGCGCCGGCGCTGTCGCGGCCGAAGAAACGGGCGCCGCTGTACAGGCGCATCGCCCAGGCGAAGCCCTCGCCGGCGCTGGCGGTTTCGCCGTCGATCAGCACCACCACCGGCGACCGATAACGCGTTTTGCCCGGCAGTGGATCGGAATGGAACACCGCTGCGCCGTGCTGCGCGCCGATCGCCTCGAACACCGCCGCATCGGTGTAGGCGCCGATGGTCTTGGGCCCGCGCGCGATGTCGGCCGCGCTCGGCCGCCGGCCGAGCGACTGCAGATAGGACCGGGCATACAAGGCGAACACCGGGCGTTCGCCCGGCTGCATGAAATAGCTGGCCAGGCGCAAGGCCGACGTGTTGCCGCCGCTGTTGCGGCGCAGGTCCAGGATCAGGCCCTGGGTGTCGCCCAGATCGCTCATGGCGCGGTCGGCCAACTCGGCGGCGCCGTCGTCGAAACGGTCCACGCGCAGATAGCCCAGGCTCAAGCCTTTGCGCGGCGCATAGCGGCTCCAGCGCCAGCCGGGAGACTCCGACGCACTGAGCCCAACCCGGGCGACCCGTAGCGCGCGCGTCGCGCCGGCGCAGGTCCGCACGTTCAGATCGACGCGACTGCCGATCGGACCGGCGAGCGCATCGGCCGGCCCCTGCAGGCGATCGCCCGGTCGCAGCCCTTGCCGCCAGGCATCGCTCAACGGCGAGACCTCCACCGCGGTAGCCGCGCCTTCGACCCTTTCGAAACGAGCGCCGATACCGCGCGCACGCGCGCCGCTCCCGGCCGGCGGCGCGAGCGCGACGTGGGACACCTTCAATTCGCCGAGCATCCGCGCCACCAGGGCCTGGAAGGCCGCATCGTCGGCGACGCTGCCCAATTGCCCCCGATAGCGCTGCCCCACCGCGGCCCAATCCGTGCCGTGGAAGCCGGGGTCGTAAAAGTTCGTCTCGACGGTCGTCCAGACCTGTTCGAACAACGGCCGATAGCCGCCCGGCGCCTCGACGCCGAACGCGGTTCCCATCCCAGCCAGCCACCCCGCCAACGCCAGCGCCGACGCCCTGCCCCACGAGCTGTCCCGCTTCGACTTCCTTTGCCGCATCGACCGCTTCCCTGAACGTCGGCGCCGTCGCGACGCCCGAAGCGACGTGATAGCCGATCCCGACGGGCGCCGGCAACGCCGTTCGTCCCGGCCATTCCCGGCTTGATCGCTTGGACGGCGCACAACGCGGCCTTCACATCGCCGGGCCTAGGCTGAATCCGCAGGGGCCGTCAGCCGGAGAGTGCGTCATGCACGCTGCGCAGCTGCGTTCGCTCAGCTATTGGGCGACCCACTACAAGCAGGCCCCCTTCTATCGCGAAGGCTTGTCCTTCTCCGACTACGCGCCGGCGATCTATCTCGGCATCGCCGCACGCGGCGACCATCCCGAGGCCTGCTTCAAGGACCTCGAGGCCGAACTCGAAGAACGCTACGCCCAGGTCCGGCAAGGCTCGCGCTTGAACTGGATCCGAGCGGTCGAGGTCGCCGAAGCGGCCTGGCACAGCATCCACGACGAGGCCGTAGCGGCCTGACCGGACGCCGATCCACGGCTCGGCGCGGCCGGCTGCAACGGCGTCCATAGCGGTCGCCAGGGCTGCGCCGATGCGCTGCCTGATGGCGGCTTGCGCCACACGGCGCGCTAACGCCCGGCGCGTTCGCCGGATCGCGCCTGCGCATCGTCTGCAGGCGCGATCCCGCGGTCGCACTTGAACCCGACCCCGTTGCCGAGTCGCGACTGGCCGATATCGAGTGGGTCGAGCTCGATAAAACGAGCTCGCCGTTCGCGCCAACCGGCTTCGCGTACGTCGTCGTGGCCGGCATTCGCACAACGCCGCGCCTGTATCCAGCCTCCCCTCCTCATTGCGCGGTGCGAGCGGCATTCCGCATCGCCGTTCTCAGTTCCAGGATCGCGCCGAAAGTCGAACGTCCGCGCCTGTCCCCCGCCCGCGCCTGCTGCCGTTTGTCTGGGAGCACGTCGGGGCGACTCGCCTTACCGCCTTGCGACGCCCCCTTCCTCCGACGCCACCAGGATCCGGCCCCTATGACCGATATGCCCGCCCCCTCGCCGATCGTCGACAACGACCTCCAGGCCCACATCCAGCGCGTCACCGAGGCCGCCGCGCGTGCGATCGCCTCGCTGGACCAAGTCTCCGGCGATGCCGCGGGCCAGGTCGCGCAATCGGCCGCCGCCTACTTCGACAGCGTGAGCCAGCTCGCCCTGGCCAGCCACGGCGTGTTGCTCAAGCGCATGACCGAGGAACTGGTCGAACAACATGCGGCCAAGGCCGCCGAAGACGCGCTCGGCATACTCGTCAGCGATGTCCTGCTCGGCGCCGCCGCGGCGGTGGCCGCCGCCGTGGGCGCGATCGAGGCCGAATCGGCCGGCTTCGCTATCGACCGGATCGACCAGAACATCGCCAAGTACACGGCGCTGCTGCAGGAACGCGGCGGCTGAATCCGGCGCGCCGCCGAAGCGATCGCGCGTAGGCGCTCGCGCGACCGCGATCGGCTTGACCTTCCTACCGTGGCAAGCCCGAGGCTGTCTCGGCCGGCGCACCGCCGGCCTAACGGAATCTGCCATGCAACTGATCGTGGAAGGAATGAACTGCGGCCACTGCGTCGCCACCATCGCATCCGCCATCCGCCTGCTGGACGCCGCGGCCGAGGTCGAAGTCGATCTGGCCGCGGGCACGGTGTCGATCGCCAACACCGATCTCAGCCCAGCCGCCGCCGGCGATGCGCTCGGCGACGCCGGCTATGACGTCGTCGCGGTGGTCGATGCCGCGATCGGCAACCCGAGCGCAAAGCCGCAAAGCGCAAACGCCTGCTGCGGCGGTTGCCGTACTTGAGCTGGCGTCGGTTTGGGCGCCGGAGCGGTAGGCGCTGAAAGCGAACCGCTCGTGACGCCGGGAAATCCGACGACGCACCGAACTCAGTCGAGCGATGCGATCAACAGGAACCATCGCATGCGGACGATCCGCATCTCGCACAAGGGTCGGCGGCGTTCTGCGACGACGCCGACGCCATCCAGGAAATCACACCGCGCTTCAGCCGGACGCCGCTCGCGTCGCCAGACCGCGACTTGACGTCCGCTCCACCCAGCGGCCAATCTTGAAACTGTCGAACAATACGGGCGCCCGCCACCGGCGCCCCTGCCTGGCCTGACCGCCGGGCCCGGGCGCGATAACACGTCCCATTCGCCGCTGCGCAGGATGCGCGACGAGGCCGCCGCACAGAGCAGACAAGGACCGTCCATGCCCCATCGCCACGACGCTCGCACCACCACACCGCCGCCTTCACGCGCGACGCGACGACGCCCGTCGTGCGCCGCGCCGACAACCCGTCTGCGCACGGATAAAGCGCGGCATGGGCAGGCCACTAAGCACATTCAGCGACTACCCAGAGCGACGGCGTCCTAGGACGATAGGCATGAACTCCCCCGCTTCCCCGAACCCAGCCATGACCATCAGCCCTGAACTGCAAGCCAAGATCGATGCGCTCGACAATGAGAAGCTCAGGGACAGAATTCTGAGTGTGCTTACCGGCCCCGGAAAACGGACGGCCAGCGACGAGGATATCTATGAAAACATGGTGTCCAATCACAAGGCGTGTCAGGAGCAACAGGCTCGGAAACGCAAGTGGCGCGACGACGAGGTAGTCGCCTTCGCCCAGTACCTGAGCGTGGTAAGCCCGGAAGACTATGCCGACTTCCTGCACCAGCAGCGGGAGTTCAACCATATCGATGCGGAACTCGGCTGGGACGTCCGCCGTTTTATAGCGGTGTGGGCACCGAAGCTGGACTATTTCCTGGACGACAGCGAGTTGTTCAGCGATTTCCGCACCTATATCGAGGCCACCTTTTGCGAGTCCGCGCTCGAACGCCAGGCAGCAGATCTGTCTATCAGTTCCGAGCTGCGGGCCAAAATCGACGCACTGGAAGAAAAACCGCTCAGGGACAGATTGCGCTGGGTGCTCGCCGCGCCCGCGCACCGGCGCGCCGACGATGAGGCGACCTTCCAGATCGTGCTGTCCGCCGACGCCTTGGCCAAACAGCAACTGGCCGGAGTACAGAGCTGGAGCGAGGACGAGCTGGCGGAGTTCACCCGCTTCTTCCGCGAAACCTGGCCGGAAGACCATGCCGAACTGCTGCGGCAGCAGGATCCCAGCCTGATCGGACCCGAACTCGCCTCGAGTCTTCAATGGCTGCTGGCATGTTGGGCGCCGGTTTCGACCATGGTCGAGATCAAGGGGCTGTTCCGCCAGTACCGCAATCACCTCAAGACCGCCGCTCCGGTCGCGGACGAGACCGACCGGAGTCTTTGGGAACGAACCACGCCCGTCGATCCGGAACTGCAAGCCAAGATCGACGCGATCGAGAACGCCGAGGTCAAAGCCAGAGTCCTGCGCCTGCTTTCATGCCCCTGGCGGGGCCACACTCTCGATAGCGCGATCTACTCCTTGGTCACCTCCGAACACGAGAACGCCGAAATCGAGCGGTCCTACCTCGAGGAATGGGGCGACAAGGAGCAATGGCGCATCGACGGGGAAGTGCGTTTCGCCGAATACTTCCGCAAACACCGGCCGCACGACTATGCCGAGTTCCAGCGCCAGGCCAAGGAATCCAGCGAGATCGCCCCGCAACTGCGCTGGGACGTGTCTCGCCTGCTGAGGGAATGGGTCATGGATCTGAGCTCCTCCGATCACAAGATGCTGATCGGCAGGCTTCGCGATTACCTCAAGTCGCATTGATCCGATCGAGGCAGGCGAAATGGATGCATGCCCTTGCCGGGCATTACTTTACAAACAAGAATATAACCAAATCAATAATCCAACCTAAATACATTTGATACATTAACCGTCAACCCTTAAAGGAGCCGTGTCGTGCCCATCACTTCTGAAGTACAAGCGAAAATTGATGCATTAGAAGATGAAGAGCTCAAAGCAAAAGTTATCCGAGCCCTTACAGGCCCCGGTATTAGGCGAGCGAGCGACGAGGACATCTACGAGCTAATCGTCACCGACTACGTATTGGCAAAGCAGGAACAGGCCCGACTGAAACAATGGAAAGACGACGAAGTACTCGCCTTCATACAATACTTTAAAGAAAAAAAGCCGAAGGACTATGCTGAATTCCTACGACAGGAAAAGGAATTCAATGAGATTGACACAGCACTTACCTGGGACGTTCGCCGTTTGATCTGGGATTGGATGCCCGATCTCAGCTCGGCTGACTGCAGCGGACTTTTCAGGAAACTTCGTCATCATGCCAGGTCAATTCTGGTCTGATCAAGGAGGATCTGATGACCGTGAAATATCTTCTTGCTGACACCAGCAGCTTGGTTTTTGCCTATCGCGCGGGAGGCCCGGATCTACTTGATGCATATATCAAGCTCGCCGAAAACGAGGGATTTAAGCTCACCATCTCCAGACTAGTCGAAATCGAAATTGAAAAAGGTCCTCTTGAACGGGACCTCCTTGATTATCTCGCCAGTCGCGATATCAGAGCTCAAGACACACCCGAAACAGAGCAACAATTGAGGGATGCTACCGATCCTCAGGAGCTCAAGCGGCTTACAAAAAATGCAGGCGAACGCTCCCTGCTCGAAATCGCAGCTCGCGAGCATGCTGAAGGTCGCAACGTCGTCATCTGGTCTGATGACGGGCAATTCATTTCGCCGCAGATACGGCGCCAACTCCAGCGGGAGCTGCCTGGCCTGCAACTCAGGACTACCGCCGAGTTGCTGGACCAATCGTACCGGGATGGCATCATCACTGAGGCCCAGTACCAACAGCATTTAGCCGGCTACCGCCAACAGGATCATTTCCAGAAGAGCACCCGCCTCAATTCGTTCGACCCCTCCCTATCCCCCGCCCCCGCCGATCTCCCCGAAGGCGAAACCTCCTTGCGCGGCCCCAACGGCCAGCGCGGCTTCGCCTCCGCCCAATTGCTGATCGGCGAGGTTCCCAGAAACACCCTGATCCGCTCCGGCGGTCTGTTGGCCAGCGGGGTCGACGTGGCCGCCAGCACTCGCCGCGTCGCCGAATTGCTGGAGCAGGACAATCCCACCGCCGCGCGGTCCGAAGCCACCCATGCGGCGGCGCGCAATCTCGGCGGCTGGGTCGGCGGCAGCGCCGCGGCCTACGCGGTCGGCACCTCGGGCTACGTGCCCGCGGCCCTGGTCGTCGCCGACGCGATGCTGATGAGCAAGGCCTTCGACAAGGCCGTGGACCTGAAAGAAAACCACGACATCACCCATCAGACCGACCGGCAGGGCGTGGCGTGGGAATTCAATGGCCGCAACTGGGTGCGCGAGGGCTTGATCGACCGCAGCGCCGACGGCCGCGACAACCCGGTCGAAGGCACGCTAGGCGCGAACTACGACAAGGCGCGCGAGCTGGGCGCCCGAGCCAGCGTCACGGCGGTGGAACTGGCCCTGGGCAAGGTGCCGCGGCCGCAGGATCCGTTCGATATTCCGGCCGGCCCGCACGACCAAGGGGGCCTGGACAACCCGAACTGGCGCCGCGACCCGGCGACGGAGCAGTGGCAGCGCCAGGTCAAGACCGGCGTCGCCGGCGCCAACGATCGCGGCGTTTACGAACAACAGGTCGCCACCCCGGAACGGGCGATGGAGCTGAACCGCGAAGCGGTCGCGCGCATCCAGCACAACATCGGCAACGGCCGCGAGGCCGTCGCCGCCGCCTACCTGGAGAACTACGCCGCGCAGCGCTCGAGCGACTTCGTCGCGGTGCCGGCGGCCGTGCAATCGGCGCGGCCGCGGCCCGAGGAGGTGCTGGGCTCGGACGGCCAGCTCTATCGGCGCAGCCCGGACGGGGAATGGGCCGGCGCCGGCCGGGTCGCGCAGGGCAATCTGGCGCTGGAGCTGGAGCTGACCCGCTCGGCGCGCGAGCCCTCGCTGCAGCAGTTCGATGCGCGCCTCGCCGCACTCGACGCCAGGCCCGCGCCCAGCGAAGAACAGCGTCAGCAGAACCATCTGCTGCACCAGTACCGGGTCACCGCCGACAGGACCGAACTCACTCCCGAATGGCAGCAGGCCATCGGCCTGGCGGTGCAACGCACCCGCGACGCGCACGGCATCGACGGGCCCGGCGCGCTGCAACTGCAACGCAGCCACGGAGCCTATGGCGCCGACAGTTCCATCGCCCACTACCAGCGCGACGCCCAGGGCGTGAACCGGCTGGGCGCCGTCACCAGCCGCGAAGACATCCTGCAGGCGCGCCAGGAGG
>NZ_HG424588.1:36200-38570 GCF_000336385.2 Lysobacter antibioticus HS124
CGCCCGCCAGGCAGCGCCGTTGACGGCGCCCGAGTCCGCAGAACGGCCGGCGCCGGCCGCGCCCGACCCGCAACCTCAGCGCGTACCACCGCCCGCCGAGCCCGAGCCGGCTTTCGGCCTGTCGCGCTTCTCGCGCGAGGACCAGGCGATGATCGCCAAGATCCGCGCCAGCGTTCCGGCCGGGCTGTCGGACGAGCACGCGGCCGCCGCGATGCTCGCGGCCAAGCGCAACGGCATCCCCGACGCAGACCGCATCGGCCCCGTCGGCGTGGCCGGCGACACGCTGTGGATCGGCCGCACCGTGCCCGGCTTCCACACCGCCGTGGACCTCGCTCAGCAGGCGCCGCAACTGCGCGACACCTTGCGCGACAGCCAGCAGTTCAACCAGGAACAAACCCAGAAGCGGTCGCAAGATCAGGAGCAGCAACGCCAACAGGCGCAAGCGGCCGGGGCGATGAAGCTGATGCAGTGATTCCTCTTCAGCAAGTTGCCACAGCAACGGCCAATGCAATACTCACCACAAAAAAGTCAATCCTTTGTCAAGCACATGGATCTGCGGCAGAACCAGAGCCACACATAACTCTTCATTGCTTTGGAGGCAAACCGATCAATGCATCCAGTCCAAGCAAACATCCTTCGACGCGTCTTCTTCATTAAAGCGATCCAGTACGGAACAGCTTTCACGATAGATGTCGAGGACACCGAGTATCTGATCACCGCTAAGCACCTTTTCGACGAATCTGCAGAGGCCCATGAAGTTCGGCTGTTCCGAAACAACCGCTGGGTACCATATGAGCCCATCAAAGTTGCCTTTTGCAGAAGTGAGGCAGATATTGCGGTTCTGCGCCTAAATGAGCGCCTGACCCCATCGGGGCTACCGGTTACCCCGACCATTGCGCAACTGACTCTAGGTCAGGACCTGTACATACTTGGATTTCCCCACAAGATGCACGAAGACGTCGGCGAACTTCTCGGCGGGAATCCCTGCCCGCTAGTTAAACGTGGCATCGCCAGCAACGTGGCCACAGGCGACCCGCAAGTGTTATTTGTCGACACTCTCTGCAATGAAGGGTTCTCTGGCGGCCCCGTGGTGTTTTTTTCGCAAAGATCGCCTAACGAGATCCGAGTCGCCGGCGTAATTTCAGGCTTCAGGACTCATCAAGAGCCTGTCGTAGGAAGTGACGGCGAGCCAACGGGAACATATGTCCAATTGAACACAGGCCTTCTTCGAGCCTTTGGCATCAAACATGCCATCGACCTCATCGGCCGAACGTTTTGTTGACAGCAACCGCAGGCTCAAAATGACCTGCTTAACGGAGCTTCTGGACTTCCAGACAAGCTGCCACGAATTGCCGCCGTCGATATGTAGTGGTGCCCGGAGCCGGACTCGAACCGGCACGGCCGCGAAGCCGGCGGATTTTAAGTCCGCTGCGTCTACCGATTTCGCCATCCGGGCAGGATGCGGTGACCGGGTTAGCTTACCGCATCCGGACCTGGGGCCGGGCCGCGGGTAGCCAGGCGCCGCGCGACGGCCGCATTCACCATTCGCGCGGGGCGATCAGTTCTTCGATGTCGGCCTCGAAGCCGTAGGCGACGGCGATGCGGGCGAAGTCGGCGCCGATGCTTTCGTGGGCGGCGGTCTCGATCTCGCTGCCGGCGGCGTCGAACGCTTCTCCCAGCGCGTTGAAGCGCTCGGTCGCGGCGTGGGTCAGCGCGTACAGCGCGGCCAGGTCGGTGGGGCGATCGCGCTCGATGCTCAGGCACAGCTCGGCCAGGATCGCCTGCCCGCGCTCGACCAGGTGCGGCGGGAAATAGTCGTCCTGCAGCATCTCGTTGAGGAAGACGTGGCCGGCGAGATGGGCGTTGGCGAGAGCGGCGTTGGCAAGAGCAGGATTGGCGGTGGGCATGCGACGGTCCTTGTGTGCGTTCGCGGGCAGGTGCGGCGAAGACGCGGACGATAGTCGGTGCGCGTCGCTGCGGTTGCGACACGCTTGCGGCCCGCCGGGTTCGTTGCGCAACGGCATGCGCCGCACACGATGGCCGCGCCCGAGCGCGACGCCGCGGCTTCGCGCATCGTGCCGGGGCGATGCGGTAACCGTATGCGCAAGCCCGTCCCTGCGAACCTGACTGCAGCGAAAACCGCAGTCGCCAAGCGAAGCATCGCCTGCTGCGCCGAGGGGAAGGTGCGTCGCGGAAACCGCGTGCGCAAGCCAGCCGCTGCGAACCCGGCCTTCCGCCGAAACCACGGTCGCCGAAACGCAAAAAGCCCCGCATCGCGGGGCTTGGTGCATTCGCTGCCGGAGGCGGCGAAGAATATGGAGCGGGAAACGAGACTCGAACTCGCGACCCCGACCTTGGCAAGGTCGTGCT
>NZ_HG424589.1:0-9353 GCF_000336385.2 Lysobacter antibioticus HS124
CGTCATGGCGTTCTTGCGAGATCGATGCGGCGCCAAGCTCATTACGGCAACGGCTGCCGGTGCCGGCGGCGTGCCAGCTGGGCTTACTTCGCCGCCGCGAACGTCACCTTGGTGCTGACCGCGACTTCGTTGGGGATGATCGAGGTGTCGGCCCAGTCGCCACCGCCGACGTTGAAGTCCAGGCGCTTGACCGTGGCCTTGCCGGTCAGCACCGGCTTGGCGCCCGGGGTCCAAGTGAAATTCAGGGTCACCGGCTTGGTCGCGCCGCGCAGGCTCAGGCTGCCGTCGGCGGCGTAGTTGTTGCCGCCCAGGCTGCGGAACTTGGTCGCGGTGAAGCGCGCCTGCGGGAACTTGGCGATGTTGAAGAAGTCCGCGCCCTTGAGGGTGTCGTCGCGCTCGGCGTTCTTGGAGTTGGCGCCGGCCAGCGGAATCAGCACGTCGAGCTTGGACGCGGCCAGCTGGGCCGGGTCGAAGCTCAGCCGCGCAGTGAAGCCGGGGAAGCTGCCGGCGAAGGTTTCGCCCTGGTACTTGGTCGCGAACACCAGGGTCGAGCCCGGCTGCGAGACGTAATCGGCGGCGAGCGCGGGCGTGGCGGCGGCGAACAGCAGGCCGGCGAGGGCGAGGGACTCAATTCGCATCGGGGGTCTCCGGAAGGGAAGCGGGGGAAGGGGCGTTGGGAGTGCGGCGGCGGCCGGGCAGCATGCGCCGCAAGGTGTCGTCGTTCTGGAACAGGTGGTGGTAGAAGGCCGCGCCGGCGTGCGCCAGCACCAGCGCCAGCAGCAGCCAGAAGCCGTACTCGTGCAGGGTGCGGCTAAGCTGGGCCAGCTCTTCGCTGCGCTGAGCGATCTTGGGCAGGTTGAACAGGCCGAAGTACTGCAGCGGATAACCCGAAGACGAGTTGAACACCCAACCCGAGACCGGCAGGGCGAACATCAGCGCGTACAGCGCCCAATGGGTCAGCGAGGCGATGCGTTCCTGCCAGTGCGGCGTGCCCGCGACCGGGCGCGGGGCGCCGGCGTAGAAGCGCCACAGCAGGCGCAGCGCGACCAGGCTCAGCAAGGTCAGGCCGAGCGATTTGTGCAAGGCGTAGATCTTGATCTTGGACGGGCCGTTGTTCATGTCGACCATGGTCAGGCCGATGATCGCGATCGCTGCGATCAACAGCACGACCGCCCAATGCAGCAGCTGGCTGATCGCGCCCCAGCGGTCGGCGGTGTTCTTGAGGGTCATCGGCGTGGCTCCGGTTCGGCCGTGGCGGCGCTGGGGTCGGGGGAGGGAACGGGGTCGGCCGGCGGGTCGGACGGCGGCCCCTCGGGCGGACGTTCGACCGCGTCGGCCGCGGAGGGTTCGAGATAGGCGCCGCGCACCGCTTCGGCCTCGATGCGCAGCTCGACCTCGTCGCCGATCGCCGACTTCCAGGCGTCGATGCCGTAGTCGGCGCGGCTCAGCCGTGCCGTCGCCGAAAACCCGGCGGTGCGACGGAACGGCGGCAGGGGGTGGCGCTTGAGCGCATTGAGGCGCACGTCCAGGCACAGCGGCCGGGTAGCGCCGCGTAGGCTGAGGCGGCCGCAGACCTGGGCCCGGTCGGGGTCGGCCGGATCGGGTTCGACCCGCTCGGAGACGAAACGGGCCAGCGGATGGCGCTTGCCGTCGAGGAGGTTGGCGGCCAACGCCGCCCGGTTCCATTTCGCATCGCCGAGGTCGAGCCGGGTCAGCGGCACCTCGACCTCGAGCCGGGCGCTGCGCCAGTCGTCGCGATCGAACCAGAGCCGGCCGCGGCTGCCGGACACGGTGCCGATGGCCTGCGAAAAGCCGGCATGGGACAGGGCGAACATCACCCGGGTGTGGACCGGGTCCAGACCGTAACTCTCCGGGCCGGCCGCCCGCGCGGGCGCGACCGCCGCCAGCGACGGCAGGATCAGCGCGACGGCGACGCAATGGCGAATGAGAGACATGACAGCTCCGGCAAGGTTCGGGGAATTCTAGGCACAGTGTTGCGAAGCCGACGCTAAACGCGCGCAACGATCCGTTTCGGCGCCCCCATCGGCACCGCCCCGGCCGCGGCCCCCTTGCCGCTGCCGCCGCTATCGCCGAGCCTAATGGGCGAGGACACACCGATGGACCGAGGTTGGGACGCCGCGTTCCACCGGGGGAGGGAACCGAATGCTGCGATCCTTGCTATGCCTGTGCGCGGCCCTGGTCCTGTCCACGGCCGCGGCGCCGCGCGGTGCCGCCGCGGCGGTGCCCGAGGCGCCGCGTGCGCGCCTGATCGGGGTCGCCGACGGGCTGCCGTCGAGCAAGGTCAACGGCATGGCCTTCGACCGCGCCGGCTACCTGTGGCTGGCGACCACCGACGGACTGGCGCGCTACGACGGCATCGGCATGCAGGTCTGGCGGCACATTCCCGGCGACGAGCGCTCCTTGCCCGGCAACGACCTGGCGATCGTGGTCGTCGACGACCGCGACCGGATCTGGGTCGCCGCCGAAGGCCGCGGCCTGAGCATGATGGGCCCGCAGCGCGACGGTTTCGTCCACTACCGCCGCAAACAGCATCCGCAGATCGGCAGCGACGACACCTTCGCCGTCGCCAGCCGCGACGGCGAGGTCTGGTTCGGCACCTACGGCGGCGGGCTGCACCGCATGCGCGGCGAACGCATCGAGCGTTTCATGCCGCGCCCCGGCGACGCGCGCAGCCTGCCGTCGGACACCGTGCTGGCGCTGACCCGCGATGCGCGCGGCGAGCTGTGGATCGGCACCTTCAAGGGGCTGGCGCGCTGGACCGGGCGCGATTTCGAGACCGTAGTCCTGCCCGGCGAGGACCCGGTGCCGTGGGTGTATTCGATCGTCGCCGACGGCGAGCGCTTGTGGGTCGGCACCCGCACCGGCCTGTACCGGCGCGAGGCCGACGGGCGCTGGACCGTGCCCGAGTTCGCGCCGATGTTCGGCCAACTCAACGCGGTGCTGAGCCTGGCGCCGGATCGCGACGGCCACTACTGGCTCGGCACCCAGCGCAGCATCTGGCGCGCTGCGCCCGGCGCGGTGCCGGTGCCGGTGGCGCTGGGGCCGAAGCGGCCGCCGCGGCCGGTGCAGCAGATCGTCGGCCAGGGCGACGGGGCGTTCTGGTTTCCGCTGGCGGGCACCGGCATCGGCTATCTGCGCGCGGACTGGCGCCGCATCGCCCAGTACTCGCGCGAACGCGACGATCTGTCGGCCGAACTGTATTCGGCTTTGGCGCCGTCGGCGCAGGGCGGCTGGTGGTTGGTCGGTTCGCGCGGCGAGATCGAGCGCCTGTCTCGCGACGGCCGCATCGAAGCGTTCGTCGACGGCCCGCATCCGGCGCTGGGCAAAGGCGTGGTCTATGCCGCGGTCGAGGACCGGCGCGGCCGATTGTGGGTGGCCACCAGCCGCAACAGCGTGGTGCGTATCCAGCCCGACGGCACGGCGCGCGAGTGGACCGTCGACATGCCCGAGGCGGTGCTCGACGGCAAACCGGACCGGATGCTGATCGCGCCCGACGGCAGCTTGTGGATCTCGTACCTCGCGGCCGGCCTGCAGCGCCGCGATCCGGACAGCGGCAAGGTACTGGCATCGATCGCGGTCGGCCCCGGCCAGGGCATCGGCAGCGGCGACATCGATGGCCTGCGCTTCGCCCCGGACGGCGTGCTGTGGGCCGCGACAGGCCAAGGACTGCTGCGCTACGACGCGGCGCGCAACCGTATGAACCCGGTGCCGGGCATCCCGGCCGATCGCGTGTTCGGCTTCGTGTTCGAATCCGCCGACAGCCTGTGGCTGCACCGCTTGAACGGCCTGGAGCGCTATCGCCGCGACGGCGCGCGCTGGCGGCTGCAGCAACGCGCCGGGGTCGAGGTCGGCATCCCCGCGGCCGAAAGCACCGGCCTGTTCCGCGACCGCGGCGGCCGGCTGTGGCTGACCACCGCGCGCGGCCTGTTCCGCTGGGACCCGCAACGCCGCCACCTGCGCCGGTTCGGCGTGCAGGACGGCATGAGCAACCAGGAATTCGTCCGCCGCACCGCCGCGCTCAGCGACGAGGGCGTGCTCGCCGCGTCGCTGTCGGACGGCAGCGTGGTGCTGGTCGACACCGCCTTGCCCGATCCGCCGCCGCGTCGTTCCAACCTGCAGTGGCACCAGTTCGCGGTGCGCCGGCACGGCCGCTGGATGCCGATGCCGCTGCAAGGCGGGCCGGACGAGGCCGGCCCCGCGCGCCCGGCGCAGTACCGCGCGGTGCCCACGTTGTCGCCGGACGATCGCGAGCTGCGCGTGCAACTGCGCCTGCTGTCGTTCGACGACCCGCAGGCGAACCGCTACTACACCCGCCTGGACGGCTACGACAACGACTGGGTCGCGCTCGGCGACAGCGGCGAGCGCGTGTTCGCCGGTCTGGGGCCGGGCAGCTATGTGCTGCATGCGCGCGCCATCGACGCCAACGGCAACGCTTCGGCCGAGCGCAGCCTGGCATTCAAGGTGCTGCCGCCGTGGTGGCGCACGCCGCCGGCGCTGGCGGCGCTGGCCTGCGTGCTGATGCTGCTGGGGTGGTGGGCGGCGGGCGCCTATCAGCGCCGCCTGCAGCGCCGCTTGTCGTGGCAACGCGCCGAACACGAACGCGAGGTGGCCAAGCAGGCCTCGCTGGCCAAGACCCGCTTCCTGGCCACGCTCGGCCACGAAGTGCGCACGCCGATGACCGGCGTGCTGGGCATGAGCGAGCTGCTGCTCGACACGCCGCTCGACGACAGACAGCGCAGCTACACGGAATCGATCCGGCGCGCCGGCGAGCATCTGCTGCGCCTGGTCAACGACGCCTTGGACCTGGCGCGGATCGAATCGGGCCGGCTGGAACTGGCCGACGAGCCTTTCGACCTGCGCGCCCTGGTCGAGCAAGCCGCGGGCTTGATGCGGCCTTTGGCGCGGCAGCGTGGCCTTGGCTTCGAGATCGCGATCGCCGCCGACGCGCCGTGCGGCCTGCGCGGCGACGCCAGCCGCGTGTGTCAGGTCCTGCTCAACCTGCTCGGCAATGCGATCAAATTCACCGAAGTCGGGCATGTGCGGTTGAGCGTGGAAGCGCTGCGGCCGCACGGGGTGCGCTTCGAAGTCGCCGATACCGGGCCGGGACTGAATGCCGAGCAGAAGGCGCGCCTGTTCCGCCGCTTCGAGCAGGCCGAGGGCGTGCGCACCGCGGCGCGCTACGGCGGCAGCGGCCTGGGCCTGGCGATCTGCCAGGAACTGGCGGCGGCGATGGAGGGCCAGATCACGGTGTACAGCGAGCCCGGCCAGGGCGCTCGCTTCGTGTTCGAACTGCCGCTGCCGGTCGCCGAGCCGCCTGCGGCGGATGTGCCGGCGGCCGACCCGCGGGCCGCGCCGCCGCCGGCGCGATCGGTGCTGTTGGCCGAAGACGACCCGACCGTGGCCGAAGTCGTGGCCGGATTGCTGCGCGCCCAGGGCCATCGCGTGGCCCACGTCGCCAACGGTCTGGCGGCGCTGGCCGAGGCTGCGACCGCGCGCTTCGACCTGGCGTTGCTGGATCTGGACTTGCCCGGCATCAACGGCCTCGAGCTGGCCCGGCAATTGCGCCTGCAGGGTTTCGCCGCACCCTTGATCGCAGTGACCGCGCGCGCCGACGCCGAGGCCGAGCCGCAGGCGCTTGCGGCCGGGTTCGACCGCTTCCTGCGTAAGCCGGTAACCGGTGCCCTGTTGGCCGAGGCGCTCGCCGCCGTGGCGGGTGAGGCATGATCGGCGAGGGCGCGCAGGGGCGCGACCGGCGCCGCCTCGCGGCGTACCCTGGGCCGACGGCGCGCCGCCGGGGCGTGGTTGCGTCACGTCCGCGGCGACAAGGAGGGATGTCCGTGTTGCGAGGCCTGTTGTGTCTGCTGCTGGCGCTGTGGACGGTGCAGGTCGAGGCGCGCCTGCCGGAAACCCCGCGCTTCCGCCGCTTCGGCCAAGAGCAGGGCCTGCCCAAGTCGGTGGTCAGCATGGACCTGGATCACCAGGGCTATCTGTGGATCGCCACCGAGGACGGCCTGGCGCGCTACGACGGCGTCGAGTTCGCCCGCTGGCGCCACACCATCGGCCTGTCGGGCTCGCTGCCCGACAACATGATCGAGGATGTCTATGTCGATGCCCGCGACCGGGTCTGGGTCGCCAGCCGCGACGGCCTGAGCTGGCTCGGCCGCGACCGCAAGGAATTCGTGCGCATCGCCTTCGAAGGCGACAACGCGCGTTGCAGCGACGACGTGTCGTACCTGACCGGCACCCCGGACGGCGCGATCTGGGCCGCGACCTACGCCGGCGAAATGTGCCGGCTCGCCGCCGACGGCAAGGTGACCCGCTACCAACCCGGCGTCGGCGCCGGCGAGCGCTTGCCCGCCGGGCCGGTCACCGCCTTGCTGGTCGACGAACGCGGGCGCTTGCTGGTCGGCACCCTGCACGGTCTGGCGCGGTTCGAGGACGAACGGTTTCGACCGGTCGGCGAGGACGCCACCGCCGGCGAACGCATCGGCGAACTGTCGCGCGACGGCGACGGCACGATCTGGATCGGCACCCAGCGCGGCCTGTTCCGGCTCGGCGCCGACGACCGCCTGAGCCCTGCGCCGTGGGCCCTGGGCGAGGAGGCGGCCAACGCCATCGTGGTCGGCGACCGCTCCGGCGGACGTTGGATCGGCACCACCGCCGGCCTGTACCGGATCGACCGCAACGGCGAAGTGCGGCTGTTGCAGGACGAGGCGGGCGATGGCGTCTGGGACCATCGCAGCGGCGTGATGCAGATGCTGCGCGACGGCGAAGGCGGGCTGTGGTTCGTGACCTATTCGCAGGGACTGGTGTACCTGCCGCCGGACTGGAACCGTTTCGCTTCCATCGCCGCGGTCGGCAGCAGCCCGCTCGACCGCCTCGACGTGCGCGACCTCGCCCCGGACGGCGACGGCGGCTTCTGGGTGCTGTCGGCCACCGACCTGTACCGGCTGCGCCGCGATGCGCGCGCATTGGAGCCGGTCGCCGACAACCGCAAGCTCGGCCTGAAGTGGTTGCACACCTTGTACCTGCGTCCGGACGGGCGACTGTGGATCGGCCATTCCAGCGGCCTGAGCCTGTTCGACCCGGCCAGCGGCCGTGCCCAGCCCTGGCCGCAGGGCAAGAGCGACCTCGGCGCGACAGTGTGGTTCCTGCACGAGTTGCCCGACGGCAGCCTGTGGATGTGGTTTTCCGACGACAGCATGCGTCGCTACAGCGCCGACGGCGAACGTTTGCCCAGCGGCGAGATCGAGCGGGTGCTGGCCAACGCCGGTTTCCTGACCAGCGCCGCGACCTTCGTCGCCGGGCCCGACGGCCAGCCCTGGTTCGCCGGCAACGACGGCCTGCAGCGCTGGGACGGCGCGCGCTTCGTGCCGGTGCCCGGCGGCGGGTTCGGCGACGTGCAGGCGATGGCCTTCGCCGGCCGCCAGCGCCTGTGGCTGGCGCGCAACGGCGTGATCGAGTCCTACCGCTGGAACGGCGAGCGGCTGACCTTGCAGCAGCGCATCGACAACACCGCCGGCTTCCCCGACACCAACGTCGCCGGCCTGATCGTCAGCGAGCGCGGCACGGTCTGGGCCGCGACCACGCGCGGCCTGCTGATGATTTCCCCGCAGGACGCGCGCCTGCGCCTGTTCGGTTTCGGCGACGGCATTCCCAACGTCGAACTGGCGCGTACCGCGCCACAGCGCAGCGGCCACGGCATCGCGGCGGCCCTGTCGGTGGACGGGCCGGTCTTGTTCGATCTGGACATGCCGTTTCCCAGTACCCGCCCGCCGCGGCTGTCGCTGGAAAGCCTCAGCGTGCGCCGCGGCGAGGACGAACAGATCCTGGAAACCGGCTACGGCCCGGTGCAGTTGGAGTCCGGCGACCGCGACTTCCGCGTGGTCGCGCGCCTGCTGTCGTTCCTCGACCCGCGCGCCCATGTCTACCGCTTCAAGCTGGAAGGCTACGACCCGGACTGGATCGAACAGCGCGCCAACGGCGAGCGCGTGTTCTCGCGCCTGGAACCCGGCGAGTACCGGCTGCGGGTCAAGGCCGCCGGCGCCGACGGCATCTGGTCGGATGCGGCCGCTTTCACCCTGCACGTCAAGCCGCCGTGGTGGCGGACGGTGTGGGCCCAACTCGGCTTCGCCCTGGCCGCGGTCGCGGCGCTGGCGATCGGCGCGGTCGCCTATCGGCGCCGGCTCGGCCGGCGCAACGCCTGGCAACTGGCGGTGCACAAGCGCGAGTTGGCCGAGCAGGCCTCCGAGGCCAAGACCCGGTTCCTGGCCACGCTCGGCCACGAGGTGCGCACGCCGATGACCGGCGTGCTGGGGATGAGCGAACTGCTGCTCGATACGCCGCTCGACGACAGGCAGCGCGGCTACACGGAATCGATCCGCCGTGCCGGCCAGCATCTGCTGCGGCTGGTCAACGACGCGCTGGACCTGG
The DNA here is from genome assembly GCF_000336385.2 of Lysobacter antibioticus HS124. Lineage (GTDB taxonomy): Bacteria > Pseudomonadota > Gammaproteobacteria > Xanthomonadales > Xanthomonadaceae > Lysobacter > Lysobacter firmicutimachus. The sequence goes on from NZ_HG424589.1 coordinate 8,455, forward strand.
CCCGGATCGAATCCGGGCGGTTGGAACTGGCCGACGAACCCTTCGATCTGCGCGCCCTGGTCGACCAGGTCAGCGGGCTGATGCAGCCGCTGGCGCGCCAGCGCGGCCTGGAGTTCCGGGTCGACGTCGCGGCCTCGGCGCCGGCCGGCCTGCGCGGCGACCAGAGCCGCGTGTGCCAGATCCTGCTCAACCTGCTCGGCAACGCGATCAAGTTCACCGAAGCCGGCCGGGTCGAATTGCGGGTCGATGCGCTGGCGCCGCAAGGCGTGCGCTTCGAAGTGTCCGACACCGGCCCCGGCCTCAACGAAGAGCAGAAGGCGCGCCTGTTCCGCCGTTTCGAACAGGCCGAAGGCGCGCGCACCGCAGCGCGCTACGGCGGCAGCGGCCTGGGCCTGGCGATCTGCCAGGAACTGGCGGTGGCGATGGACGGGCACATCGCGGTGCACAGCGAACCGGGGCAGGGCGCGCGCTTCGTGTTCGAACTGCCTTTGCCGGCCGCGGAACCGCCGCCGGGCGGGCGCGGTGGCGCCGAGCCCGCGCGAGCGCCGGCGCGCAGCGGCCCGCGCGCGGTGCTGCTGGTCGAAGACGACCCGACCGTGGCCGAAGTCATCGCCGGATTGCTGCGCGCGCAGGGCCATCGCGTCACCCACGTCGCCAACGGCCTGGCCGCGCTGGCCGAGGTGGCCACCGCCCAGTTCGACCTGCTGCTGCTCGACCTCGACCTGCCCGGCATCAACGGCCTCGACCTGGCCCGGCAGCTGCGCGCGCAGGGCTGCACCCGGCCGATGATCGCGGTGACCGCGCGCGCCGACGCCGACGCCGAACCGCAGGCCAGCGCGGCGGGCTTCGACCGCTTCCTGCGCAAGCCGGTGACCGGGGCGATGCTGGCCGAGGCGATC
>NZ_HG424589.1:9363-15069 GCF_000336385.2 Lysobacter antibioticus HS124
AGGCGGTGTTGGCTCGCGCAGGCGTGGAGTGAGCGCCGCGGCCTGAGCGGCCTGCGCTCGCGCGGCCGAATGGCCGGCCGCGCTCGGACCGGCCGCGGCGGCGGTCATGGCCGAGCTTGCGCTACCCGACACACATTGCGACGATTCCCCGTCGCCGCGCGTTTCGCGGCGCGGGAGCGGCAATGCGGCGCACAATTCGACGGCTGTTCGCGCTGAGCGCCGCAGCGATGTGCCTGGCCGCCGCGACGGTCGCCGTGGCCGGCCTGCCCGAGACGCCGCGGCCGCGGCAACTCACCGTCGCCGACGGCCTGCCTTCCAACACCGTCAACCGGGTGGTCGAAGACCGCCACGGTTATCTGTGGATCGCCACCAGCGAGGGCCTGGCGCGCTACGACGGCCTCGGCTATCGGGTCTGGCGGCGCGAGCAGGGCTTGCGCGACAACTATCTGTGGACGGTGCACGTCGATGCCCGCAACCGGGTCTGGATGGGCACCAGCCAGGCCGGCCTGGCGATGCTCGACGCCGACCGCAAGACGTTCCGCTACTACAACCGCGGCAACACCCCGCAGATGGGCGACGACAATGTCTGGTCGATCGCCTCCACGCCCGACGGCGCGTTGTGGTTCGGCACCGCCCACGGCGGCCTGCACCGGCTCGGCCCGGACGGCAAGGTCGACCGCTTCCTGCCGCGCGAGGGCGACCCGCGCAGCCTGCCCAGCGAAGGCATCGCCAATCTGTCGGTGTCGCCGGACGGCACCTTGTGGATCAGCACCCTGGCCGGCGCGGCGCGCTGGACCGGGCACGATTTCGAGCGCGTGCCGGACAAGGCGCTGAGTTCGACCATCGTCAACGCGGTCACCTTCGAGGCCGACGGCACGGCCTGGTTCGGCAATCCGCATGGGGTCGGCGTGCGCCGGCCCGACGGCCGCTACGAGGCGCACCCGTGGGCGGCGGTCGCGCCGAATTTGAAAGTCGTCGACGTGCTGCGCCGCGACCGCTCCGGCCAGTATTGGTTCGACCTGCCGCAGGGACTGGGCATCGGCGGCGCCGATGGGATCGAAGTCGTGCCCTTGTTCAGCAGCACCAGCCAGGGCCTGGTGCGGCCGAGCTGGTCGCACGCCTACGAAGACCGCGAAGGCGGGTTGTGGTTCGCCAGCACCGGTCACGGGTTGTGGTACCTGCCGCCGAACTGGCGCCAGTTCTCGGTGCTGATGCGCCGGCTCGGCGACGACAGCAGCCTGTCCAATGCCGGCGTGCTCGGCATCGCGCCGGCGCGCGGCGGCGACATGTGGCTGGTCGGCACCGGCGGCGTGCTCGACCGGCTGGATCCGGAAACCGGTCGGGTGACCCACGTCGCCCGCGATTTCAGCGACGGCATCGGCCTGGACCGGGTGCTGGAAGACAGCCGCGGCATGGTCTGGGTCAGCAACTACGGCGGCCTGACCCGGATCGATCCGGCCAGCGGCGCGCGCCGCCACTGGGGCATGGACGACGGCCGCGATGCGGCGGTTTCCGGCACCGCCGAGGTGATCGAAAGCGACGGCGCGATCTGGGTGGTCGGCAGCGACGGCGACCTGCAGCGGCGCGATCCGCAGGGGCGGGTGTTGGAGGCGTTCGGGTTCGGCGAGCGCGGCCTGCCCAAGGACATGTCGCTGGAATACGCCGGCAAGGGCCCGGACGGTTCGCTGTGGCTGGCCGGCGCGCGCAGCCTGTGGCGCTGGCAGCCGGCGGCGCAGCGATTCGCGCCGGTGCCCGGCGCGCCGGCGCAGGCGGTGAACTCTTTCGCGTTCGGCAACGACGGCCGGGTGTGGCTGGGCGGCTTCGGCAATCTCGCTGCGTACCGCTGGGACGGGCTGCGCCTGCAGCCCGAGTTCGAACTCGGCGCGCGCGCCGGCCTGCCGATGAGCGAGGCCCAGGGCCTGACCGTGGACAGCGCCGGCCGGGTGTGGATGACCAGCACGCGCGGCCTGGTGCGGGTCGACCCGCAGACGCGTTCGGCGCGCGTCTACGGGGTCAAGGACGGCCTGCCCAGCCAGGAGTTCTCCGGCCGCCCGGTGCCGCGTCCGGCCGACGGCCGCATCCTGGTCGGCAGTCCGGAAGGACTGGTGCTGTTCGATCCGGCGGTGGTGCGTCCGGTGGAGCAGGCGCCGCCGCTGATCGTGGAAACCGTCGAAGTGCGGCGCGGCAACGAACGGCTGACCTTCGCCACCGATGCCGCCGGCCAGGTCGCCGCCGGCGGCGCGCAACCGATGCCCGCCATTCGCCTGGCCGACGGCGACCGCGATCTGCGCATCGTCGCCCGCCTGCTTTCGTTCAACAACGCGCCGAGCAATCGTTACCGTTTCCGCCTGGACGGGTACGACCCGGGTTGGGTCGACGGCGGCAGCAGCGGCGAGCGGATCTTTTCGCAATTGCCGCCGGGCGATTACCGGCTGCAGGTCAAGGCCAAGACCGCCGACAACGTGTGGTCGCCGGTGCAGACGGTGGAACTGCATGTCGATGCGCCGTGGTGGTGGAGCGGCTGGGCCTTGCTCGGTTTCGTCGCCCTGGCGCTGTTGCTGTTGGGTTGGGTGCTCGCCGCGCACCGGCGCCGTTTGCAGCGGCGCCTGGCCTGGCAGCGCGCCGAACACGAACGCGAAGTGGCCAAGCAGGCTTCGCTGGCCAAGACCCGCTTCCTGGCCACGCTCGGCCACGAGGTCCGCACGCCGATGACCGGCGTACTGGGCATGAGCGAGTTGCTGCTGGACACCCCGCTGGATCAGAAACAGCGCGAGTACACCCAGTCCATCCGGCGCGCGGGCGAACACCTGTTGCGCTTGGTCAACGACGCCCTGGACCTGGCCCGGATCGAATCGGGCAGGCTCGAGTTGGCCGACGAGGCTTTCGACCTGCGCGCCCTGGTCGCCGAAGCCGGCGATCTGATGGCGCCGCTGGCGCGGCAGCGCGGGCTGGAGTTTCTGGTCGAGGTCGACCCGGCGGTGCCGGCCGGCCTGCGCGGCGATTCCAGCCGCGTGTGCCAGATCCTGCTCAACCTGCTCGGCAACGCGATCAAGTTCACCGAGGTCGGCCGGGTCGGCCTGCGGGTCGAACCGCTGCGGCCGCAGGGCGTGCGCTTCGAAGTCGTCGACACCGGCCCCGGCCTCAACGAAGAACAGAAGGCGCGTCTGTTCCGCCGCTTCGAACAGGCCGAGGGGGCGCGTACCAGCGCACGCTACGGCGGCAGCGGCCTGGGCCTGGCGATCAGCCAGGAACTGGCGGCGGCGATGGACGGCCATATCCGCGTCGACAGCGAACCCGGCCGCGGCGCGCGCTTCGTGTTCGACCTGCCGCTGCCCGCCGCCGAAACGCCGGCGGCGCGGCCGCGCACGCCGGTCGTGGCCGCCGACGCGGCGGTCGGGCCGCGCGCCTTGCTGCTGGTCGAGGACGACGCCACCGTCGCCGAAGTCATCGCCGGGCTGCTGCGCGCGCAGGGGCATCGCGTGAGCCATGTGCCCAACGGTCTGGCGGCGTTGGCCGAAGCGACGATCGCGCGCTTCGACATGGCTCTGCTCGATCTGGACCTGCCCGGCATCAACGGCCTGGATCTGGCCCGGCAGTTGCGCGCGCAGGGCTTCGTGCAACCGTTGGTGGCGGTGACCGCGCGCGCCGATGCCGAGGCCGAGCCGCAGGCGATCGCGGCCGGGTTCGACCGCTTCCTGCGCAAGCCGGTGACCGGGGCGATGCTGGCCGAGGCGATCGCCGAGCTGTGCGCGCCGCCGCGCGCCTGAGCGGCGGCGGCAGCGTCGTTCGAAGGAGGCCGCGCGCTGCGCGGCCGCCGGCTCAGCGCGCGCTGAGCTCGTGCACCGCCGCGACCAGCGCGGCGACGTGATCGGGCGACATGTCCGGCGACAGGCCGTGGCCGAGGTTGAACACGTGGCCTTCGCGCGAGCCGCCGTTGCCGTCGCGGTAGGCGTCCAGGGCCAGGCCGACTTCGGCGCGGATCGCGTCCGGCGAAGCGTACAGGGTGACCGGATCGAGATTGCCCTGCACCGCGACCCGGCCGCCGATGCGGCGCGCGGCCTCGTCCAGGCCGACCGTCCAGTCGACCCCGACCGCCTCGGCGCCGCTGCCGGCCAAGTCTTCCAGATAGGGATCGTTGCCCTTGCCGAACAGGATCAGCGGCGTGCGCTGGTCGCCGTCGCCGCGCTCCAGCTCGGCCGCGATGCGCTGCATGTAGCGCAGCGAGAATTCGCGATACATGCGCGGCGACAGCACGCCGCCCCAGGTGTCGAACACCTGCAGCGCCTGCGCGCCGGCGGCGCGCTGGGCCTTGAGGTATTCGATCACCGCGTCGGTCACCACGCTCAGCAGCCGGTGCATCGCCGCCGGTTCGTTGAGCGCCAGCGACTTGATCCGCGAATAGTTGTCGCTGCCGCCGCCTTCGACCATGTAGCAGGCGATGGTCCAGGGGCTGCCGGAGAAACCGATCAGCGGCACCGAGCCGTTCAATTCGCGGCGGATGGTGCGCACCGCGTCCATCACGTAGCGCAGCTCGGTTTCCATGTCCGGCACGGCCAGGCGCTCGATGTCGGCGGCGCTGCGGATCGGGCGTTCGAACTTCGGACCCTCGCCGTCGGCGAAATACAGGCCCAGGCCCATCGCGTCGGGCACGGTGAGGATGTCGGAGAACAGGATCGCCGCGTCGAGCGGGAAGCGGCGCAGCGGCTGCAGGGTGACTTCGCAGGCCAGTTCCGGGTTCTTGGCCAGGTTGAGGAAGCTGCCGGCCTGGGCCCGCGTGGCGCGGTACTCGGGCAGGTAGCGGCCGGCCTGGCGCATCAGCCACACCGGGGTGCGGTCCACGGGTTGGCGGCGCAGCGCGCGCAGGAAGCGGTCGTTGGCGAGGCCGGGCAGGGACGAGGGGGAAGCGAGCGGGCTGGGCTGGGACATGGGGGCGTCGTGGCGAGGAGGTGCGGTTTTAAGGAAAGAGACGAAGTGTGCGGCGCCGGCGCGCGGCCGCGCTGCGTCGGTTTGTCGCGGCGTCGCGCGGCGTCGCGCGCGCAGCGCCGGGCGAGGCCGGCCGGCGCATCATCGCGGCGCTTCGGCGCCCTGGGTGAACATCAGCTGGAAGCCGCGCTTGAGCTGCTGGTCGCGCGCTTGCTCCAGCGCGGCGAAGGCGGCGTCGCGATCGAGGAATTGCTCGCGCCGGACCGTGCTGCGGCCGCCGATCTGGCCGGTCTCGCGGACCAGGGTCCAGCCGCCGAGCAGATCCGGTTCGAGCATCAGTTGCACGAAGCGGGGGGCTTCGCGGCCGTCCGGGCGTTGTTGGAGGAGTAGGCGCACCGGGCGATTGTAGCGGCCGCGCGGTGCGGGGCGAGGAGCGGATGCGGGGGAAGCGGGAACGAGTCCCGGTTCCGGCCGCGTCTTGGCCGAGGTCCCGACGGGGGAGGGGCGCCCCCGGTGGTCGCCAGCCTGTGCTTCCCGCGCCCCGTTGCGGTCGGTGGCCGATGCCGGCCTAGCCCCGGAAGCCCCGCCGGTACGCCGACGGCGAGGTGCCCAGCTGGCCGGCGAAATGCTGGCGCAGCGAGACCGCACTGCCGAAGCCGGTTTGCGCGGCGATCGCGTCCAGGCCCAGTTCGGTGGTCTCCAGCAGGCGCTGGGCGCGGGCCAGGCGCTGCCCGGCCAGCCACTGGCCGACGGTGGTGCCGGTGCTGTCGCGGAAACGGCGGG
>NZ_HG424590.1 GCF_000336385.2 Lysobacter antibioticus HS124
CAAAGAACCGGCCCAGCCAGTGGCAGGCGCTGGCCGCGGCCGCCAACGCCGCGGTCCAGGGCGCGATCGTCTATCGCTGAAGTCGATCGCCGACGGCGCGAGTGTCCGCGGCGACGGGGACACTCGCGTTGCGTTTGCGCGGCGACGGCCCAGCGCACGGCGACCCGCGCCTGCCGGGTCGTCGAGCCCTCACTCGACCCGGCGAAACCGGCGCAGGAAGTGCAAGTCCTGGCTGTCGGCTTCGATGGTCGGCCCTGCGCTGTCGCGCTTGAACGGGCAGGGTTGGGCGGTGCCGGTGTAACCGGGCATCAGGCTCTCTTGTACCCAGTGCACCACGGTGCCGCGTTCGACGTCGACCTGATGCGTGCAGAAGTACGCGACACAGCCCAGATAGATGGCGCGCACTTCCGCGTCCGCGACCCGGGCGTCGTCGCCGGATGCGAACGGCGGCGTCGCTGGCGTCCGCATCACTTGCGCGTGCATGCGGCCGGTGGCGTCGTACAGCAGGCAGCCCTCGGAGGCACACCGTAGGAACACGTCGTCTTGCCCGAGGCGTCGGTGTCGGCGATGGTTTCGACGTTCCAGGAGCCGATCAGGCCGTCGGTGTCGGCATCGACGGCCGCGGCGGCCGACGCCGGCAGGCACAGCGCCAAGGCCAGCGTCGGCCGGAGCGCGCCCGTCAGGACATGGATGGACGCGGGCTTCATGCGAGAAGACCCCGGGGCTCGGCCAGTTTCGGGGAACGGGCCGGAAAGCCGGGAGGCCCGTTCCGGCCCGGGCGGGCCTCAGCCGCGCGGTCGCGGCGGCGGCCTATGCCATCGGTTGCCCGCCGCCATGCGCAGCCGCTCACATCCGTAACTGGCGCAGACCGGGACGAGCCTATCGGCGACCTCGGCGTTCGGTGGCCGCCGCCTTAGCTCTTGGGCGCGCACGCACGGCGAGCGAATTCGGTCAGGCGCTCCGGCGAGCCGACGCGGTCGGGTCCGTCCGGCAACATCGCGGGATAGTCGGCGAAAACGTTGCCCCGCCAGCGCCTGAGCGCGGTGTCCCAGACCGGCCAACCGTCGCCGGGAATCGGTTTGCCGACGTAGCGGCGCTTGTGCGCTCCCATGATGTGCTTCCCCTCTGTGCGGACGGCTAATGTGCCTATCGGGCGCGCCGCCGGCACCGGGGAATCACGGCGCGACAGTCTTCTCTCGGCCTACACACGCGACACGGGATGGTGTGGACTCACGACACGACGTGTTCCCGCGATTGCATCGCACGCCATGGCCCAGGTCTTTCGCACCGACGACGATATTCGCGCCCTGTGGGCGGCGCTGACCGGCGACGGCCTGATCGGGGTACTGGGGCAAAGACCGCAAGTGCAGGCGCGCTTGGCGCTGCTGAAAGCGATCGTACAGGCCGAGGACCTGGACGATCGCTATCGGATGTGCACCTATTCCTGTGCGTCCCGGATGACGATGGGTCTGATCTACGACACACGGCGCTACCCGAGAACCGAGGCGCGCTTCGTACTCGATCGATGCCTGGCGACAGCGACAACGTCCGCTGCCGATTGCGAGACTCAAACCGCCTTGTCGCCTCCGCAGACCGGCGTACACGCCTGACGTCCCGCCGAGGAAGCGCCGCCGACGAGCGCATGTCCCATCGCCGCTCGCCCCCTGCCGGGATTGGGCGGGGTACCGGAAACGCACGTGCCGGCCGTGGCCCCGTACCGGGAGCGCAGCCGGCCGAGTCGCCGCCGGCCGCCCTCCACGACCGAAGCTCAGAAGCCGTGCCGACCGCGGCTGTCGTCGCCGAACCAGCACAGGGCGTCGAGCTCGCCGGGCGAGAGATAGCGCACCAGGATCTGGTCGTCGTCGGGCGGATGAATCAGGCGCACCGCAGTGCTGGCGCCGGAGTCTAGGTGGTGCATCTTCGCGGCGGCGCAGGCGGCGGCGATCGCGTCGGCACGCGAAGGGTAACGGCCCTCCGACGATCCGTCGGGGTCCGTTCTCACGGTCCATCGGCCCAACGTATCCTCGATGACATCGAAGTAGCGCATCGCCCTGCGACGTTTCCTTACGTCGCGCTCCCTGTCTGACCGGCCCACCGCCCGAGCAGAAGATATCCCAATATGCCGCTGCCGCGCATCGATTCGGCGGGGGCTTCGGTACCGCCGCCGTCGCAGCTGCAGTTGCGAACCCACGCGGCGGGTGGCCGCAGCCGTGGGAACGGCACACACGTCGATCGACGCCCGCGCGCGGCCTATCGCGGCGCAGGTCACTCCACGCCGCCGCCGGCTTGGCTAAGCTGCGGGCGACCGGCGCGCCGCCGCACTGAGTCCGCAAGGAGACGCACGATGGACCGGGCCCTGGATACCCTTACCGGCGAGGAGGTCGATGCCGAGGACCTGTGGGACCTCGAGGTCGTCGATCCCGGCCGTTACGAGTGCCACGGCTGCGACATCCAGGTGTTCCCGGCCTCCTACCGCAAGGACATCAACAAGAAGCGGCCCTACTTCTTCAAGCCCAAGGACGTCGACCACCGCCCGGACTGCGGCGCCCAGGACGAAGACGGCTGCCTGCAACGCGCACGCTCCGAGCGCATCCCCGAGGAGCAGCTCAGCCGCGCCGGGTTCATGCCCAACCGGCTGGTGCTGCGCGCGCCGCGCGAGGCACAGGCGACGCCCGGCGACGGCGGCCGCGAGGCGGCACGCGGCCATCGGCCCGCTCGCGGCGACGCGGGCGAGGCCGACGGTACCCGACGGCACGCGACCACCGCCAACACCTTGCGCCGCATCGCCAAGGACTACGCCCGCTTTCCCTACAATCGCAACAGCCCCTTGCACATCGACGGCATCGCCGGCCGCAGCTACGACCAGGCGATCCGGCGACTGAAGTTCGACGCCGTGGTCCGCTATGCGCAGGCCCAGGTCTGGCTGACCCAGATCGCCTGGAGCGCGCGACACGAGGACGACGCGGAGCGGTTCGAGATCGTGCTCAGCGTCGGCGATCGCGAGGCCGGCCGGGTGGTACGGCCGTATCGCATCCGCATGCACTGGGCGGCGTGGAGCACGCGCGCGCGCAACGCGCTGCGCACCGAAGTCGAGGTGCTGGTGCAGGAGCACAAGGCGCATCGCGGCAGCGGCAAGGCGGCCTGGGTGTTCTTCATCGGCGAGCAGGACGCGCAAGAGCCGGAGCTGTTCCACGTCCGCGATCAACGCCTGATCTGTACGCTGTACGGCGAGATGCCCGCATCGGGCAAGCCGGGCAAGGACTGAGGCGGCTCGTACCGCTCGCGCTGCGGCGTTACTGTTTCAATTGGCACATTTGACGCTGATCGCCGACAGGGGTCGCGACGGGTCAGTCTGTGACGCGATCGCTCAGTCGCACCGCCCTCAACGCAGCCGGGACGCAGGTGCCCATCCGCTGCGACAGCGACGCCGGCGGTGGAACCTCGACCGTCATCGCCGCGGTGGGAGCGCTCGCCAAGGGCGAGAGAACCGACAGGCCCGGCGCCGGCCGACGGTCTGGGTGCCAGGCCGCGCACGCGACGAAGGCGGCCAGGCCGCACAGCGCGGCCTTCGCCAGCTCGGCGACGGCGCGCGCCAGGGCCGGCGCGCCCCGGCCGGGGCCGCGCATCTTCTTCGAGGGGCTGCGCATATCGTCCGGCTCAGGCCAGCTGCGTGCCGGCGACCAGAACGGCGACCAGGACCAGGAAGAACGCCACCGTCCAGGCGGCGACCGACGATGAACCGATCGCGCGCTCGATCCGGGGTTCGGGAATATCGTCCATTCGCTGCTCCGCAGACCTCATGGGTTTTGTGATTCAACTCACAAAATCCGTGCCAGCCTGCGAATGTGCTTTTTTGTGGATCAAGGCAACCAGTCGCTGAGCTCGGCGTAGATCAGCACCAGTCCGCTGGACTTCAACTCGGGTACCAGTCGGCCGGGCCAGTCGGAACGATCGGTTTCGAAACTGACCGTCGCCTCCAACTCGGTCTGGCGCTCGATCCGGAAGTTGCGGACCTCCGGCACACGCGCCATCGCCCTGCGCGCGAGGTCGCCGACCACATCCACCGAGCTTGCCCGCCCCGACACCGTAGTGAGCATCAGCAGGTGCTTGCTCATCGACTGCTCCTATGCGGGGAGATGATTCATCCTCCCGGGTCGGAGCGTGCAATTTCTTGCCGTTGGTCGGTCGGGCGACGGTGTCCGGCCCGTCGCCCGTGTTGCGTCATGTCCGCCGCCGGCTCAACGCGGCGGGTCGCTGGCGGCGCAGACCAGGAAGAAATCGCGGTCCGCCGGAACGCCGAGGTGATCGAAAGTGCGCACGGTCCACACCGTGGTTTCGCCGCTGCTGTGCGGATTGGGCAGGATGCTCGGCCAGAAGGTCAGGCTCGAACTCTGTGTGCCGGGGTGGCTGATCGTCCCGCTGCAATAGGTCGAGCGGGTCCAGATACGGTCGCTGATCTCGCCATTCTCGATCCATACCCAGTACACCCCCGTCCCCCGCCGGTCCGAGCTGTGCACGCGACAGGTGCTCCAGCGATCGGGAACGTCCTGTTCGGACATGCGCATCGTGCCGTCGGCATTGATGTAGCCGTAGCACGCCACCGCTCGTGCAGTGCCGGGCAGGCACGACAGTGCGGCCAGGACGACGGCCGGCGTACAAGCTTGGATGATGCTGCGTTTCATGATTGCGTCCTCACGGATGGTCGACGATGCGAGCCCCGCAGGCGACGCCGCGTCGACGCGGCGGCATCGACGGAGTTCGCGTGCATCGGTGTAGCCCCATCGCCGGTGTTAAACCGTGCGGTGCGAGCGCGTTCGTCTAAGGTCGTAGGACCGTGGGCGCAGACGCGCGCGAACGCTTTTCCGTTGCGCCAAACGGATTGGCGGCGGCGAAACCGGACGCACGGTCGGACGTGCGTCCGGCGCGGCGGTGCGTCGCCTCAGTTGCGGCAGCAGTGCAGGATCGCCGCGTGCGGCCTTTGCCAGTAGGCGCGCATGAAGCGGTCGGCGGCCTCGTGGCGGTCGCCGCCGAGCAGGCCGTGCTGCACCCATTGCACAGGCGACAGGCCGGCCTGATGCATCGCCGACTCCAGGCTTTCCTTGCTCCAGTAGTAGGCGGTGACGCTGACGTCGAACGGCGGCTTGCACAACTCCAGGCGCACCTTGCCGCCGTCGATATCGGCGCCGTCCGGCATCATGCGGAAGCCGTAGCGCTCGTAGTAATCGCGCTGGCGCACGTAGTCGGGATGAATCGGCAGCGTCACCAGCCGGCCGCCGGGCTTGAGCGCGCGCGCCATCGCCGCGCACATCCCGAACAGTTCGTCGGCATTGGTCGCGTAGGGCAGCACGTACACCGACAGCACCAGGTCGAACGCGCCGTCGCAAGCCGGGCCCAGTTCGGACACGTAGTCGATGCCGAGTCGTTGTTGCGCCTCCTGGCGGCGCGCGTAGTCCAGCATGCCCTCGGAGAGGTCGTAGCCGACCACCCGGCGCGCGCCGCGCTGCTTCATCCAGCGCGCGTACATGCCGTTGCCGCAGCCGAAGTCGAGCACGTCGCGGTTGTGCAGGTCGCCGAGCACCGCAAGCACGTTGGGGATTTCCATGTCGCGACGGAACGGCCACGTCGCCATGTCCTCGTACATCGCCGCCAAGGCATCGAACTGCGCCGCCGCTTGCTGACTCATCTGCGATTCTCCGGCTCGTCGGCCGCGCCGGCCGACATGGCGCAACGGCCGCGCGACCGTGCGGGCGCAGAGCAAAGCATGCGCGCGCGACGGCCGGACTCACCAAGACTCACATTGCGACCGCGGCCAAGCCGGCGCCTTCGGCCGCGGCGATGGCGAAGCACGGCGGAGGCCCCTCCTCGGGCGCCCGATGTCGCGGCTTGCGCGTGCGCGCCGCCGCGGATGCGGCGTGAATCAAGCCGGCCTCCGATTGCTACTCGGCAAATACGGCGATGAATGTCACAATTTTACCGTCGCCATTCCGCTCTGCGAGTGCCAAGAAGGCACACGGACGCCGGTACCGATGCCGAACGGCGCCAGAAGGACATCAGCAAGCCTTAGCCAGCCTTTGCTTTAATCAATTCAACTCCGGTTCCACGAAGGCATCGGCGAGCCGTCCGCCGACGAACGGCCGCAAATCCGGCACGACCGAACGTCCGCGGCAAGCCGCTCGACACTTTAAAGCCACGCCACCGCGGGCCGGGAAACGCCACGCTCCCCCTAAACGAACGGGGCAGGCCCGTCGTCGGAGCCTGCCCCGTGTCGCGCCTCGTTGCCGGTCCGCGCGCCAGCGGCGGGCGATTACAACTCGATGCAGTCGAAGCGCACGTCCGGATCGACGTCGGCGTCGTAATCGACATCGGCGCGCTCGAAGCCGAACAGCTTGAGGAACTCGTGCTTATAGCCGGCGTAGTCGGTGAGCTGGAACAGGTTGTCGGTGGTCACTTGCGGCCACAGCGCCTTGCATTCGTTCTGCACGTCTTCGCGCAGTTCCCAGTCGTCCAGGCGCAGGCGCCGCTGCTCGTCGGTCGCCGGCGGCTGGCCGTCCTGGCGATACATGCGCTCGCGGAACAAGCGGTCGAGCTGCTCGATCGGGCCCTCGTGCAAGCCCTTTTCCTTCATCACCTTGAACACCAGCGAGATGTACAGCGGCATCACCGGGATCGCCGAGCTGGCCTGGGTCACCACCGACTTCAGCACCGCCACATTGGCCGCGCCGCCGCCGTGCGCGCGCAGGCGCGCATCCAGGCGCTGCGCGGTGGCGTCGAGGTCGAGCTTGGCCCGGCCGAGCGCGCCGTGCCAATAGATCGGCCAGGTGATTTCGGTGCCGATGTAGCTGAAGGCCACGCTGCGCGCGCCCGGAGCGAGCACGCCGGCGTCGGCCAGGGCGTCGATCCACAGCTCCCAGTCCTGGCCGCCCATCACCGTGACGGTGTCTTCGATCTCCTGCTCGCTGGCCGGCTCGATCGAGGCCTGGACGATCTGGTCTTTGTTGGTGTCGATCGCGGTGGACGTGTAGGTGCTGCCGATCGGCTTGAGCGCCGAGCGCTTCACTTCGCCGGTCGAGGGCAGCTTGCGCACCGGCGACGCCAGCGAATACACCACCAGGTCGACCTGACCGCCCATTTCGTTCCTGATCAGCTCGATGGCTTGGGCACGCACTTCATCGGAGAAGGCGTCGCCGTTGATCGAACGCGAGTACAGGCCCTCGGCCTTGGCGAACTTGTCGAACGCGGCAGCGTTGTACCAGCCGGCGGTGCCGGGCTTCTTCTCGCTACCGGGCTTTTCGAAGAACACGCCGAGGGTGTCGGCACCGAAGCCGAACGCGGCGGAAATGCGTGCGGCCAGACCGTAGCCGCTGGACGCGCCGATCACGAGCACCTTCTTCGGACCGTCCTGGCGCGTGCCGCGGGCGCGGGTGGCCTGGATCTGGTCGCGCACGTTGAGCTCGCAGCCGAGCGGGTGCGTGGTGGTGCAGATGAAGCCGCGAACCTTGGGATGGATGATCAACGCCGTATCTCGTCTGTGGGGCAACGGCGGCATCTTAGTGGCTGGGGCCCGGGGGG
>NZ_HG424591.1 GCF_000336385.2 Lysobacter antibioticus HS124
TGAAACCGGATGCCGTCGGCCTCGGCCTGCGGCGGGCCCTGCTGGGCCCGCTGCAGTCCGCCGCGGACGGAGATTTCGATTTCCTCGAATGCGCACCGGAAAACTGGATCGGCGTCGGCGGCCGCTACGGCGAAGCCCTGCGCGAACTCAGCGCGCGCCATCCGCTGCTCTGCCACGGCCTGTCGCTGTCGCTGGGCGGCACCGAGCCGCTGGACGAGACCTTCCTCGCCCGGGTCCGCCGTTTTCTCGACGAACACCGCGTCGTCTGCTACAGCGAGCATCTGAGCTATTGCAGCGACGACGGCCACCTCTACGACCTGCTGCCGATTCCGTTCACCGAAGAAGCCGTGCGCCACGTCGCCTCGCGCGTCCGCCGCACCCAGGACCTGGTCGGGCGCCGGATCGCGATCGAGAACGCCTCCTACTACGCCGCACCGCACCAGGAGATGAGCGAGATCGAGTTCACCCTCGCCGTGCTCGCCGAAGCCGACTGCGATCTGCTGCTGGACGTCAACAACGTCTACGTCAACTCGATCAACCACCGCTACGACGCGCGCGCCTTCCTCGCCGCGATGCCGGCCGAACGCATCGCCTACCTGCACGTCGCCGGCCACTACGACGAAGCCGAGGATCTGAAGGTCGACACGCA
>NZ_HG424592.1 GCF_000336385.2 Lysobacter antibioticus HS124
GCTGCCGCCGACCGTGCCGTCCACATTCAACGCAGTGTCGTCGGCCAAGGCGATGGTCGGCGTCTGCAGCGTGCCGTCGATGTCCAGCGTGCCCGCATCGATCGCGACGCCGCCGCTGAAGCTCTGGCTGCCGGTCATGCTGGCGGTACCGGTGTTCTGCTTGGTCAAGGTCTCGAAGCCGGCCGTCTGGCTGCCGTCGAAGGCCATCGCCGAGGCGTTGTCCAGGATCAGCCGGTCGCTACCGCCCGCACCGGCGTCCACGCCGCCGGCACCGCTCTCGATGACGGCCCCGTCCCGCAAGGTCAGCACATCGTCGCCGGCGCCCAGGCCCAAGGTGCCGGCGCCGGTGCCGAGCAGTCCCGCCAGGGTCACCGCATCGTTGCCGTCGCCGAGGTCGCCGTTCGCACGCAGCGTGCCGGTGGGGCCGACATCGATCGTGTTAACGCCGGCGCTGCCGGTGACGGCCGTCGGCGCGTTGCCGGCGGCTTCGACGGTGCCGTCGATGTCGAGCACCGTACCGTCGGCCATCGACAGGGCCGACGTCTCCAGCCGGCCGTCCACGTCGAGCGTGCCGCCGTCGAGCTGGGTGGCGACGGCGAAGACGTGGTCGCCGGTCAGGGTCAGCGCGCCGGTGTTCTGCTTGGTCAGAATTTCGAAGGTGTCGATGCTGCCGCCGTCCAGGGCATAGCCCAGCGCGGTGTTGACCACTAGGGTATCGGTGCCGCCGCCGGACGTGCCCACGCCGCCGCCGAGCATTTGCGCACCGTCGTTGAGCACCA
>NZ_HG424593.1:0-34700 GCF_000336385.2 Lysobacter antibioticus HS124
GCGATACCACGCCGCTTTCCGAAGCCGGCGCCTCCTCCAGAGAAACCATCGCCCTAAAACGGCCGAAGCCCGGTGGCCCGGGCTTCGGTGGCTTGCGCTTGCATACGTCGCTGCGGTTGTCGCGGCTCGCGCCGCTCCTGCAAGAGCCAGCCTTGGGTAGGAGCGACGCAAGTCGCGACCGCAGGACGCGCAGAGGCGACCGTACCGCCGCCAATCATCGAAGCCGCGACCTCCCGCCTGTAGGAGCGGCGTAAGCCGCGACAGCCGCAGCGGCGCGATACCACGCCGCTTTCCGAAGCCGGCGCCCCCGCCAGAGAAACCATCGCCCCAAAACGGCCGAAGCCCGGTGGCCCGGGCTTCGGTGGCGTGCGCTTGCGTACGTCGCTGCGGGTGGCCGCGACTTGCGCCGCTCCTACCCACGCCGGGCGGCGCTTTTTGCAGGCGCCGCTCAGCCCAGGCCGCCCAGCTTGCCCATCGCGCCGCGGTAATGGCGCAGTTCGGCGATCGAGTCCATCACGTCGCTCAGCGCAGTGTGCTTGCTGTCCTTGCTGACCCCGGCCAGCACCTCGGGCGCCCAGCGCCGGGCCAGCTCCTTGATCGTGCTGACGTCGAGGTTGCGGTAATGGAAGTACTTCTCCAGCCGCGGCATGCAGCGGTGCAGGAAGCGGCGGTCCTGGCAGATCGAGTTGCCGCAGATCGGCGACGTGTTCGCGGGCACCCACTGGCCCAGGAACTCCAGGGTGCGGCGCTCGGCCTCCTCCATCGGCACGCCCTGCTCCAGCACCCGCGCCCACAGGCCGGAGCGGCTGTGCTGGTTGCGGTTCCACTCGTCCATCGCCTGCAGGCGCTCCAGCGGATGGGCGATCGCCAGCTCGGGGCCCTCGGCCAGCACGTTGAGCTGCGCGTCGGTGACCACGGTGGCGATTTCCAGGATCGAATCCCGGTCGGTGTCCAGGCCGGTCATCTCCAGATCGATCCAGATCAGCCGGTGCTCGTGCCCAGTCTTGTCGGTCATAGCCTCGCCGTCGTGTCCGTGTCGCGGCATGATAGCCGACAGCCCCGCCGCCCCGCTTTCCGCACCGCAATGAGCCAGACCGCCGCCTACGCCCACTACGCGATCCTGACCGCGATGCTGGCCCCCGCGTTCTTCCTGACCGCGACCGCCTCGCTGCTGCTGTCGGCCAACAACCGCCTGGCCCGGGTCATCGACCGCGCGCGGGTGCTGCTGAAGGAGCTGGCCGAGACCGAGGACGCCGAGGAGCGCGAGCTGATCGAGCGCCACATCCTGCGCCAGAAGCGCCGCAGCCGGATCATCCTGCGCGGCAGCCAGCTGCTTTACACGGCGATCAGCTTCTTCGTCGGCACCAGCCTCAGCGTCGCCGGCGACGCCTTCCTCGGCTACCGGCTCGGCGCGATCCCGACCGCGCTGGCCGCGCTCGGCGTGCTGGCGATGTTCGCCGCCAGCCTGCTGCTGGCGCGCGAGTCGGCGCTCGCGGTCGAGGCGGTCAACGAAGAGATGGACCACGGCCATGCCAGCGCGATGAAGCGCTGGGCCAAGCCGCGCGCCTGAGCCCCTCCGCCGCCGTTGCCGCATCATTGCCCGGCCCCACATCGCCGCCCTCCCGGAGCCCGCCATGCCCGACCCGCTGCAACTGAGCCAGCACTACAGCGTGGTCTCGGCGATGATCACGCCGGCGTTCTTCCTGACCGCGACCGCTTCCTTGCTGGTGTCGTCGAACAACCGCCTGGCGCGCATCGTCGACCGCCTGCGCCAGCAGTTGGCGACCCTGGAATCGACCCGCGACGAGGCGACCCGGCAGTATCTGGAGGCGCGCATCATCCTGCACCGGCGACGGGTGCGGCTGGTGCTGATTTGCCTGCAGTTGCTGTACGGCGCGATGACCGCCTTCGTCGCCACCAGCCTGGCGATCGGCATCGACCAGTTCACCGAATTCCGCTACCTGCGCGGCGTGCCGACCGGGCTGGCGATGTGCGGCGTGCTGCTGGTGCTGGCGGCCTCGATCAACCTCGGTCGCGAGGCGCGGATGAGCGTGACCATGCTCGACGCCGAGGTGAAGCGCGAGTTCGACCGCGACAACCCGCCGCGGCCGTGACGCGTCACGCTTAGGCCGGCTTGCCGCGCTTGCGGCGGAAATAAGCGGTCAGGCGCGCCCCGGCCTCTTCGCCGAGCACGCCGCCGCGGACCTCGACCCGGTGGTTGTGGCGCGGGTCGGCGAGCAGGTCGAACACGCTGCCGGCGGCGCCGGTCTTGGGGTCGCGGGCGCCGTACACCACCCGCGCCACCCGCGCATGCACCATCGCCATCGCGCACATCGCGCAGGGCTCCAGGGTCACGTACAGGGTCGCGCCGAGCAGACGATGGTTGCCGATCGCACGGCCGCCCTCGCGCAGGGCGACGATCTCGGCGTGGGCGCTGGGGTCGTGGCTGCCGATGTTGCGGTTCCAGCCCTCGCCGATCACCGCGCCCTCGGCCGAGACCAGCACCGCGCCGACGGGAATCTCGTCTTCTTCGCGCTCGGCGCGCTCGGCCAGCGCCAACGCATGGCGCATCCAGCCTTCGTCGATGTCGTCCTGCTCGCTCACTGCGCCCGCTCTGGCCGCAGTCGCGCGGCCTTGGAAGCGGGCATTATCCCCGACCCGCGGCGCGCACGCACCGCGCGACCGGCTCAGCCGCGCGGTTCGCCCGGACGCATCGGTCGCGCAGCCGCGGCCGGCGCCGCCTTCGCGCGCGCGGACACCGCCGCCGGCGTGCGGTGCGCGCATTCGACCCGCTCCACCATCTGCGGCAGCGAGGCGCGATGCGCGGACGCGGCCATCAGCAAATGCGGCAGGGCCAGCAGCGCCGCCGCCAGCGGCAGGTATCGAGGCATCGTCGGAACTCCTGTACGGCGAGCGTGCGCGGCCGCGCGCGGGGCAGCGCGACCTGTACTGATACGACGAACCGGACCGGGCGCAATCGACACGGGCGCTCCGGCGGGGGGGCGGCCGGGGCAGCGGGCACGGCGGTTCGAGCGCCCAGGCTACGCCCGGTCGCGGCCAGGTTCTGTCCTCGATCGTTCGGATCGGGGTGGCGGAGTGACGCAGGGCGCAGCCGGCGGCGCACACGTCGGCCGCTGCGGGGTAGGAGCGACGCAAGTCGCGACCGCGGACCGCGCAGAACCTGCGCCGACGATCGAAGCCGCAGACTGTCGCCTGTAGGAGCGGCGTGAGCCGCGACAGCCGCAGCGGTGCAATACCACGCCGTTACCGAAGCCGGCCGCCCCCAAAGAACCGCCCCAAAAAAACGACCGAAGCCCGGAGGTCCGGGCTTCGGGTCGTCGCGCTTGCGTAGCTCGCTTCGGTCGGCCGCGGCTGTCAGCTACAGAGTGGGAACAGTGCCGCCGTCGATCCGGTACTCGGCCCCTGCGATCGAAGCCGATCGCGGAGACGCCAGGAAGACGATCAAATCTGCGACTTCCTGGGGTTGTGCGGGTCGACCCACGGGAATTCCTCCCAGCCAATCCATGATGATTTTCTTGCCGCCCTCGTAGTCCGTTCCTGCCTGATCGGCCGTCCGCCGGGCAAACGCGACGGATGCCTCGGTCTCGATCCAGCCCGGCGCCACGCTCAGCACCCGAACGCCCTTGGGCGTCACCTCGCGCGCCAGCGACTTGCTGTACGTCGTGAGGGCCGCCTTGGCCGCTGCATAGGCGGTGGTGGACTCCGGCAGAGGCAGCACGCGCTGGATGGAGCTGACGTGGATGATGACTCCCGACCCTTGAGCCAGCATCGCTGGCAGCAGCGCACGATCCAGGCGTACCGCAGGCATCAAATTCAGATTCAGCTCGGCGAACCAGTACTCATCGCTGATCGCAGCGAAACCGCCGCCGGGCGTCTTCGACCCGCCGAGCACGTTGATCAAGATGTCGACGCCACCCCAATCCTGCAGGATGGTCCGAGCGAGGTGACTCGTACCTTCCGCCGTCGACAGGTCGGCGGCCACATAGTCGACGCCCTCCACCGGCTCCGCCGGCACGGTGCGTGCGGAGGTCGCCACCCGAGCGCCGGCCTCCGCAAGCGTTTTAACGACTGCAGCGCCCAGGCCCAGCGTGCCGCCGGTGACCAAAGCACGCAGGCCATTCAGGCGAAGGTCGAAGCTCATGCCGTGATCTCCAGCGATGCGATCAGGCCGCGTTCCAGGCGAAAGCGGTAAGACAGAACGATCGGGCTGCCCGGGAAGTTGCCGCTGACGTTGGCGCGGACGAGTTGAAAGCCGTCCTCCCGCTCGATGGCGAACGGCACGCTCGTCGCGCTGTACTTGGCCGATGCCTCGGCCAGAAAGGCTTTGATCGCGTCGATGCCGGTGTAGGTGTGCCCGTCGTCCTTCATGACGGCTTGCGCCGTGAAGCAATGCGCCAAGGCTTCAGGGGTGTGTTCGGCCGCGAAGTACGCGGCAATCGGCTCGGGGAGAGTCAGGGTGTCCATGTCGTCGGTTCCGTGGGGCCAGTGGAGGCCTCAGGATGCGCGTCGGCATTAATTCAGTGAATGCCCTAGAATCCGTATGGGCTATGTAGGAATACATACATAATGCGCGGATCCGACTTCGCTGAGCTGAAGGCCTTCGTAGCCGTCGTGGAGCGCCAGAGCTTTGCCCGGGCGGCCGAGTACCTGGGCCTGTCGCCTTCGGCACTCAGCCAGACGATCCGGCAGCTCGAAGACCGCATCGGCGCCCGCCTGCTGAATCGCACGACGCGAAGCGTCGCGCCATCGGCAAGCGGCGAACGGCTTTACCGGCGCATAGCGCCGTTGATTCGGGAGATGGCGGCGGCCGTCGCCGAAGCCAGCGAGGCGACCGGGCAGATGAGCGGCACGCTGCGGATCAACACGCTGGGGATCGCCGCCCGGACCATCATCGCGCCCCGGCTTTCGCGCTTCCATCAAGCGCACCCCGACGTGGTTCTGGACATCGTGGTCGACGATGCGCTGGCCGACATCGTCGCCGGGCGCTTCGACGCGGGCATCCGCGTGGGCGGGCAGCTCGAAAAGGACATGGTGGCCGTGCGTCTTACGCCGGACCTGGACATGGTGGCCGTGGCGTCCCCGGACTACCTCGCGCGTCGGGGAACCCCCAAGTCGCCCGCCGAGTTGCACGGCCACGCCTGCATCAACTGGCGGCTGCAGATGGACGGCAGGCACTATCGCTGGGAGTTCGAGAAACGAGGACAACGACTCGAAGTCGCCGTGGACGGCCCCGTCGTCACCAATCACGCCGACATCGGCATTGCGGCTGCATTGGGCGGGCTCGGCATCGCCTATCACTTCGAGCGAGATGGCGTGGCCGAACTCTTGGCCCAGGGACGGCTGGTCCAGGTCCTGGCGGACTGGTCGATCTCGCGCCCAGGCCTATTCCTCTACTACCCGAACCGGCAGCATCGACCGGCCCTGCTGGGCGCGTTCATCGACTGTCTGTTGGATCGAAAACCGTTCGATCGGCTCTAGGCCCCAGGAAAGGGCACCCATGAGCGACGACGCGTCGAGCTTTCCCGGGGCGGCTTTCCCGAGGAGACTTTTGCCGTCAAAGACCGGCTTAGTCTGGATCGCAAACGCAAGGGTCTCGACCCGGTTCTCCGGTTCCTACCATCGGCGCTACCGCCAGCCTGTTCTGCTGGCCGGCGATAGTCACCGCGAGCTGCCGACGTACTTATTTCCGAATCAACACGCCCTGACGAGCTTTCGATAGCTGGCGATAGCCCCCACAGGGCCTGACTTCACTCCCACTCGATCGTCGCCGGCGGCTTGCCGCTGATGTCGTAGACCACGCGCGAGACGCCGCGCAGTTCGTTGATGATCCGGTTCGACACCGTGCCGAGGAAATCGTACGGCAGGTGCGCCCAGTGCGCGGTCATGAAGTCGATGGTCTCGACCGCGCGCAGCGCGATCACCCATTCGTAGGCGCGGGCGTCGCCGACCACGCCGACCGACTTGACCGGCAGGAACACCGCGAAGGCCTGGCTGGTCTTGTCGTACAGGCCGGCCTTGCGCAGTTCGTCGATGAAGATGTGGTCGGCGCGGGCCAGCAGGTCGGCGTATTCGGGCTTGACCTCGCCGAGGATGCGCACGCCCAGGCCCGGGCCCGGGAACGGATGGCGGTAGACCATCTCGCGCGGCAGGCCGAGTTCGACGCCCAGGCGCCGCACTTCGTCCTTGAACAGTTCGCGCAGCGGCTCGACCAGGCCGAGCTTCATGTCCTCGGGCAAGCCGCCGACGTTGTGGTGGCTCTTGATCACGTGGGCCTTGCCGGTCTTGCTGCCGGCCGACTCGATCACGTCGGGGTAGATGGTGCCCTGCGCCAGCCATTTGGCGTTCGCAAGCTTGGCCGACTCTTCGTCGAAGATTTCGACGAACAGGTTGCCGATGATCTTGCGCTTGGCCTCCGGGTCGCTGACCCCGGCCAGCTTGGCGAAGTAGCGGTCGGCGGCGTTGACCCGCACCACCTTGACGCCCATGTGCTCGGCGAACATCGCCATCACCTGGTCGCCTTCGTTGTAGCGCAGCAGGCCGGTGTCGACGAACACGCAGGTCAGCTGGTCGCCGATCGCCTTGTGCAGCAGCGCCGCGACCACCGAGGAATCGACCCCGCCGGACAGGCCGAGGATGACCTCGTCCTGGCCGACCTGCTCGCGCACGCGGGCGATCTGGTCGTCGATGATGTGGGCGGCGGTCCACAGAGTCTGGCAGCCGCAGATATCGACCACGAAGCGGCGCAGCAGGGTCAGGCCCTGCTTGGTGTGGGTGACTTCGGGATGGAACTGCACGCCGTACCAGCGGCGCGCGTCGTCGGCGAAGGCGGCGACCGGGATGCGGTCGGTCTTGGCGGTGACGACGAAGCCTTCCGGCGCCTTGGCGACGTGGTCGCCATGGCTCATCCACACGTCCAGGCGCGGCGGCGAACCCGGGTGATCCTTGAGCCCGTCGAACAAACGGTCCTGGGCCACCAACTGCACTTCGGCATGGCCGAACTCGCGTTGGTCGGCGGCCTCGGTGGCGCCGCCGAGCTGCACCGCCATGGTCTGCATGCCGTAGCAGATGCCGAGGATCGGCAGGCCGGCGTCGAACACCTGCTGCGGTGCGCGCGGCGAATCCTGCTCGGTGGTCGACTCCGGGCCGCCCGACAGGATGATGCCCTTGGCGCCGTAGGCGGCGATTTCGGCCGGATCGTGGTCCCAGGCCCAGATTTCGCAGTACACGCCCAGTTCGCGGATGCGGCGGGCGATCAGCTGGGTGTACTGCGCGCCGAAATCGAGGATCAGGATTTTGTCGCTGTGGATGTCGGTCATGGGGCCGGGATTAGGGAGTGGGGATTCGCAAAAGCGTCGGTTCGAACAACGGATGCGGGATTCGCCGAATAGACATGGGTTAGCGGGGGATCGAGGCGCCGGACTTTGCCGAATCGCCCATCCCGAATCCCGGCTCCATCCATCCCGAATCCCGCGCGCCGGCTCAGCCGGCGCGATAGTTCGGCGGTTCCTTGGTGATCTGCACGTCGTGGACGTGGCTTTCGCGCGAACCAGCGTTGGTGATTCGCACGAAGCTGGGCTTCTTGCGCATTTCCTCGATGGTCGCGCAGCCGACGTAGCCCATGGTGGCGCGCAGGCCGCCGGCGAGCTGGTGGACCACGCCGCGCAGCGGGCCGCGGTACGGCACCCGGCCTTCGATGCCTTCCGGCACCAGCTTGTCGGCGTCGGAAGCGTCCTGGAAATAGCGGTCCTTGGAGCCCTGCTCCATCGCGCCGATGCTGCCCATGCCGCGGTAGCTCTTGTAGCTGCGGCCCTGGAACAGTTCGACCTCGCCCGGGGCCTCCTCGGTGCCGGCGAACAGGCCGCCGACCATCACCGTCGAGGCGCCGGCGACCAGCGCCTTGCCGATGTCGCCGGAATAGCGGATGCCGCCGTCGGCGATCAACGGAATGCGGTCCTGCAGCGCCTCGGCGACCATCGCCACGGCGGTGATCTGCGGCACGCCGACGCCGGCGACGACGCGGGTGGTGCAGATCGAACCGGGGCCGACGCCGACCTTGACCGCGTCCGCGCCGTGGTCCATCAGGGCCAGGGCCGCGTCGCCGGTGACGATGTTGCCGCCGATCACCTGCAGCTGCGGGAAGCGGGTCTTGACCCACTTGACCCGGTCGAGCACGCCCTGCGAATGGCCGTGCGCGGTATCGACCACGATCACGTCCACGCCGGCCGCGGCGAGCGCTTCTACGCGCGCTTCGGTGTCGCCGCCGACGCCGACCGCGGCGCCGACCAGCAAGCGCTCGGCGCTGTCCTTGGCGGCGTTGGGGTTGTCGGTCTTCTTCTGGATGTCCTTGACCGTGATCAGGCCGCGCAGCTCGAAGCCGTCGTTGACCACCAGCACCTTCTCGATCCGGTGCTTGTGCAGCAACTGCAGCACTTCTTCGTCGCTGGCGCCTTCGTGCACGGTGATCAAGCGCTCGCGCTTGGTCATGATGTGGCGGACCGGATCGTCGAGCTTCTTCTCGAAGCGCATGTCGCGGCTGGTGACGATGCCGACCAACTGGCCGCCGTCGACCACCGGCACGCCGGAGATGTTGCGCGCCCGGGTCAGCTTCAGCACTTCGCCGATGGTCGTTTCCGGACCGACGGTGAACGGTTCTTTGATGACCCCGGCCTCGAACTTCTTGACCTGGGCGACCTGGGCCGCCTGGGCCTCCAGGCTCATGTTCTTGTGGATGATGCTGATGCCGCCGAGCTGGGCCAGGGCGATCGCGAGGCGGGCTTCGCTGACCGTGTCCATGGCCGCCGACAGGATCGGCAGGCGGATCGACAGGTCGCGGGTCAGGCGGGTGGAGAGGTTTACGTCCTTAGGCAGGACGATCGAATGCGCGGGGACGAGGGAGACATCGTCGTAAGTCAGCGCTTCAGCCTGGATGCGCAGCATAGGCGGGCCCGGGAGGATGAAGCGCGCCATTGTACCCCGGGAAGCGGGGATTAGGGATTCGGGATTCGGGATTGGTCGTTGCGGTGGTGCGGGGAGTCGGGATTGGGGAGTCGGGATTGGTTGGGCCAGGACGGTGGGCAGCAGGGGCGAACCTGAACGAAGCCGCCGAATCCCGACTCCCCCAATCCCCAATCCCCGCCCCTCAGCCCGCGGCCTCGGCCGCTTCCAGGGTGTTCTGCATCAGGGTCGCGACGGTCATCGGCCCGACCCCGCCCGGGACCGGGGTGATCCAGCTGGCGCGCTGGGCCGCGGCGGCGAAGCCGACGTCGCCCACCAGGCGGCCGTCGTCGAGGCGGTTGATGCCGACGTCGATGACCACCGCGCCGGGCTTGACCCATTCGCCGGGGATCAGGTCGGGGCGGCCGACCGCGACCACCAGGATGTCGGCGTTGCGCACCGACTGCTCCAGCACCGCGGCCGGGGTGAACTTGTGGCAGCTGGTGACGGTGCAGCCGGCGATCAGCAGCTCCAGCGCCATCGGCCGGCCGACGTGGTTGCTGACGCCGACGATCGTCGCGCTCTGCCCGCGCACCGGCCGGTCGGTGTAGCCGAGCAAGGTGGTGATGCCGCGCGGGGTGCAGGGCCGCAGGCCGAACTGGCGCAGCATCAGGTGGCCGACGTTCTCGGGATGGAAACCGTCGACGTCCTTGCGCGGGTCGATGCGGTGGATCAGCGCGGTGGCGTCGCGGCGGTCCGGCAGCGGCAGCTGGACCAGGATGCCGTGCACCTCCGGGTCGGCGTTGAGCCGGTCGATCAGCGCCAGCAGCGCGGCGTCGTCGGTGTCGGCCGGCAGGTCGTAGTCGATCGCGCGGATGCCGACCTTCTGCGCGGCGCGGCGCTTGTTGCGCACGTACACGCTGGAGGCCGGGTCGTTGCCGACCAGCACCACCGCCAGCCCCGGCCGCGCCTTGCCGGCGGCGATGCGCGCGTCGACCTGGGCCTTGAGGTTGTCGAGCAACTCGTCGGCGATGCGTTTGCCGTCGAGGATGCGGGCCGGGTGCGGAGTAGACGTCATGCGGGTCGGCGCTGAGGTAGAGTCGGGGCCGCGCATTATCGCTCATTCCCCGCGCCGGTTTTGCCGCGGGGCGCTCGCGCCGGGCCCGCCGCCGCGCTGCCGCTCCCTTCTTCCCGCCCTGCCCGCACGATTCCACGAGTCCGCCGCCATGACCCACCCCGCCCCGCCCGCCGACCACGCCCCGCGCGACCACGAGACCCTGGCCATCGAGGCTGCCGCCTTCCGCCGGCTGCTCGCCCACCTGATGCAGGAGCGCCCGGAGGTGCAGAACATCGACTTGATGATCCTGGCCGGCTTCTGTCGCAACTGCCTGGCCGACTGGTACCGCGAGGCCGCCGAGGCGCGCGGCATCGCCATGAGCAAGGACGAGGCGCGCGAGGCGGTGTACGGCATGCCATTCGCGCAGTGGAAGGCGCAGCACCAGAAGGACGCCACGCCGGAGCAGCTGGCCGCGTTCGAGGCGGCACAGCAGCGGCACGCTTGAACGAGCGGCGGCTTCGGTCGCCTGCGCTCGCGCACGCCGCTGCTACAGGAAGGCGGCGGCGCGGCGAGATCGGAGCATGGCGGTCGCGGCTTGCGCCGCTCCTACCCCGTCCCGGCGCCCCCCTCAATCCCCAATCCCCAATCCCGGCCACTCACTCCTGCTGCGGTCGCACCGACGGGACATTGGGATTCGGGCAGCGCGGCACGCCGGAGCCGACCACGCATTGGACGCAGCAGCCCTGCGGCTCGCTGGCCGGCGCCTGCTGCGGCGCGTACAGGGGCTGCGGCGGCGCCAGCGTCGCCAGCGCGGCGTCCGGCTTGAGCTTGAGCAGCGCCGACCAGTCCATCTTGTTCATGTCGCAGGCCGACACGGTGTCCGGCGAGCACTCCACCTGGGTTTCGCTGCGCAGCGGCAGCGGCCAGAACTGGCCGTTGCGGTTGACCGCCATCATCCGCATCGTCGCGCCCTGCTGGACGTTACCGCCGATCAGATAGGCCTTGCCGTCGTTGTCCGGATTGACCGCGACGACGATGTCGCAATGCATGTTCAAGCCGCCGTCGCCGTTGAGCGCAGCGGTCAGCCCCGCATGCCCGTACACCCGGGTGCTGGAGCGCACCGCGCACAGCAGGTCGCCGACCGCCGGGTTCGCGGCGGCCGGGTCCAGGTACTGGAACGGGCTCTGTTCCGGCGTGCGGTAGGCGTCGCGCACGTAGTCGTAATGGCTGGCCGAGGGCCGGAAGCCCGGCACCGCCGCCTTCATCATCACGTAGGACACGAAGGCCGCCGACCAGGGGTGGTCGATCAGGAACGCGCGGCACGCGGTGGTCGAATACGCACTGCCGTAGGGATCGAAGCACTGTTCGGCACCGGCGAAACCGGCCATGCGCTGCAGCAGCCCGGTGTCGCGCCAGTAGCCGGCGGTGCGGCGCCAGGTCTCGGTGGCGCCGTCCTCCAGTCGCGCACGCTCGGCCTCGCTGACGGTCGCGCTGGCGAGCCGGCCCTGGGTATCGATGAAGGGCCGGTACCACTGCAGGTTTTCGTCGCAGGCCGCGGCGGCGATGCGGGTCGCCGCATCGGCGGCGGCGGCCTGGCCGCGCAGGCGCGGACAGGCGTCGGCGGCCACCGCCGAGGCGCTGGCCGAAAACAGGACACAAGCGAGCACGAACGAACGCAACATCGAATCCTTTCTCCTGGTGGGGGGGCATCGCCGCGGGTCCGCCGTCCGCGGCATCGCTCGGCGACGACCGGCGGCGGCGGTGAAGCGAGCGGCGGCAGCGCCGCAGCCCGCGACCTTACCCGCAAGCGCCTTAACTGCCGCAACGCGATGCCCGCCGCGAGCCTGCGGCCAGCCTATCGCCCGACCGTGCAAAGCGCGTGATCGCCGCCGGTCTCTGGCGACCGGCGAGCGCGCGGGTTATCGTCGCCGGGAACGTTATCGAACCGACGCACGAACCGAACCGCCCGGGCCGCCGCGTCGCGGCCCCCGACCAGGAACGCTCCGCCCGATGGCCCGCACGCCCCGTTTGCTCCCGTCCCTCGCCGCGTTGGCCGGCGTCGCCGCCGCCGGTTACCTCAGCATCTGCGGCTGGCTGTACGTGAAGCAGCGCGAACTGATGTATTTCCCGCAGAACACCCGCCTGCGCGCCCACACCACCGACTACACCGTCGATCGCGGCGACATCGTGCTGCGCGGCTGGCGGCTCAACGCCGGACGCGACAAAGCGCTGATCTATTTCGGCGGCAACGCCGAGCGGATCGAAAACATGCGCGAGACGCTGGCGCGCTGGTTCCCCGACCGCACCGTCTACCTGCTGTCCTATCGCGGATTCGGCGCCAGCGACGGCCGCCCCGAAGAAGCGGCGCTGTTCGCCGATGCGCTGGCCACCTTCGACCAGGTCTCGCGCGAGCATCCCAAGCAGCCGATCGCGGTGATCGGCCGCAGCCTCGGCAGCGGCGTCGCCAGCTACGTCGCCAGCCGCCGCCCGGTCGAGCGCCTGGCCCTGGTGACGCCGTTCGACAGCCTCAGCGAAACCGCGCAGGCGCACTACCGCTGGCTGCCGACGCGCTGGCTGGTGCGCGACCGCTACGAGTCGGTCAAGCATCTGCGCAACTACTTCGGCCCGATCCTGATCGTGCGCGCCAGCCACGACGACGTGATCCCGCCGCCGAACACGCAACGCCTGATCTACTCGCTGCAGACCCGCACCCAGGGGCTGGAAGTCGTGCAGTTGAACGGCGCCGACCATCACAACATCGGCCAGTACCCGGAGTACGCTGAGGCACTGCAAGGTTTCATCGACTGATCCGTCCTTCGCTTCCCAACGCCGGGGCCCGTCCATGCAACTGCAACGCCGCGAAATCCGTCCGACCGAAGTGTCGTATTCGCAAGCGCTCGAGATCACCGGCTTCAAGCGCTTGGTGTTCGTCAGCGGCCAGTTGCCGCAGTGCGAGGAATGCATCCTGCCCAAGGACTTCGACGGCCAGTGCCGGCGCGCCTGGAGCAACGTCCAGCGCCAACTCGAAGCCGCCGGCATGAGCTTGGCCAATCTGGTCAAGGTGACCACGTATCTGAGCGACCGCCGGCTGCGCAAGCGCAACTACGAAATCCGCCACGAGGTGCTGGGCGAACACGCGCCGGCGCTGACGGTGATCATCGCCGACCTGTACGAGGAAGGCTGGATGGTCGAGATCGAGGCGATCGCCGCCGATTAGGGCGCGCGCCGGCACAGATCGCCGAGCGCGCGGCTCAAGGCGATGCGGTGCAGTTCGTCCAGTCGTCGCCTGCGCGCGGCCCGCTCGCGCGCGCGCCGCGCCTGCGTCGCGCAATCCGCGCGCGCGGCGTCGTTCAAGCCCTGGCCCAGCGCGTCGAGCAGTTCGCCGTTGAGGCGATCCAGCCGCGCCCGGACCGCGTCCAGGTCGGCCGCGGCTTCGCCGCGCCGCGGCGGCTCGCCGAGCAGGCGATACTGGACCAGCTTGTTGGCTTCGAACTGGGCGCGGAAAAACCCGGTCGCGGCCTCGTGCGGCAGGCCGCGCGCGACGGCGGCCTGGCCGAGCCGCTCGAGTTGTTCGCGTTCGCGCGCCGCGTCTTCGACCGGCCGGCCGCTGCGGCGCTTGCTCGCCGCGACCTGGTCGGCGAGCCGCAGGCGTTGCGCGCTGAGGTCGGCCAGACGCTCCAACGCCGACGGCGTCTGCGCGGTCGCCGGCAGCGCCGACGACAGCAGGCCCGCCAGCAGCCAGGCGGCGAGCCGGGCGCCTCGTTCAATGCGCACTGCAGAACGCCTGATAGTCGATATAGCCGGGAAACTCGCGCCCCGCCGCGCACACCGGGCAATCCGGGTCGGGGCGCAGGCGGGTCTCGCGGAAACGCAGGCCGAGCGCATCGAAATGCAGCAAGCGCCCGGCCAGCGGCTCGCCCAGGCCGAGGATCAGCTTGACCACCTCGGTGGCCTGGATCAGACCGATCACTCCCGGCAGCACGCCGAGCACGCCGGCTTCGGCGCAATTGGGCGCCGCTTCCGGCGGCGGCGGTTCGGGAAACAGGCAGCGGTAGCAGGGTTTTTCGCCGCGATGGCGGCCGGCGTCGAACAGGCTGACCTGGCCTTCGAAGCGATGGATCGCGCCGTACACCAGCGGCTTGGCGAGTTTGACGCAGGCGTCGTTGAGCAGATAACGCACCGGGAAATTGTCGGCGCCGTCGAACACCACGTCGGCCGCGCCGATCAGGCGCTCGACGTTGTCGGCGGTGATGCGTTCGGCGAAGGTCTCCACCCGCACGCGCGGGTTGAGCGCCTGCAGCGCGATCTTGGCCGACTCGACCTTGCTCGTGCCGATGCGCTGCTCGGTGTGCAGGATCTGCCGCTGCAGGTTGCTGCGGTCGACCACGTCGTCGTCGGCCAGCACCAGCGTGCCGACCCCGGCCGCGGCCAGGTAGAACGCCGCCGGCGAGCCCAGGCCGCCGGCGCCGACCATCGCCACCCGCGCCGCCTGCAGCTTGCGCTGCCCGGTTTCGCCGACTTCGGGCAGGCGCAGATGGCGCGAATAGCGATCGTAGAAATCGCGCTCGGCCTCGGTCTGGCGCAGGTCGGCCAGCGGCAGTCCGTCGGCGATCCAGGCGGCGGTGCCGCCGTCGACCGAGGCCACGCGCGCGTAGCCGGCATCGAGCAAGGCCTGCGCGGCGCGCAGCGAGCGAGCGCCGGACTGGCAGATCAATACGACCTCGGCGCCGCGATCGGGCAGGAACGCCTGCGGATCGGCTTCCAGCGCGTCCTTGGCCACGCCGAGCGCATGCTCGGCCTGGCCGGCAGCGCGTTCGTGCGCCTCGCGCACGTCGATCAGGACCGCACCGGCCTGCTGGCGCGCGCGCGCCTGTGCGGGAGAGATCCTCTCGGGGGCGCCCCGTTCGGGGATGGGTTCGATGCTCATGCCCGGATTATCCGCTTTCGCAGGCGAGGCGGCAGGCAAACGCGGGGACGCAGCGTTGCGCAGGGCGGCGGTTGGGGGCCGGCTCGTCTCGCTGCCCTGCTCACGCAAGCGGGAGAGGGGCTTTCAACCCGATGGGGGTGCAGAACTCGCCCGACGGCGAAACCGAGCCCTCTCTCCCGCGAGGACTCTCAACACAGCGGCGCGGTCGCCGCAGAACTCGCCCCGGCCGCAGAACAGAGCCCCCCTCCCGCTTGCGGCAGCGAGGTTGGGATGAGGGCACAACACTGCCGAACCGAACTCACCCCAGCGCGTAAGGCCAAACCTCCATCACCGCGCCCTCGCCTAGCTGCTGCGGCCCCTCCGGCACCATCATCAGCGCCTCCGACTCGGCCGCGGCGCGCAGCCGGTGCGAGCCGGTGGCCGGATTCGGGTCGACCCAGAGCACCCCGGCATCGTCGCTGCGCAGCCGCGCGCGCACGAACTCGCGCCGCGGATGGGTCTTGTCGATGCCGCCGACCAGGCGCGCGCGCAGCGTCGGCCGCGGTTCGCTGCGGCCCTGCAAGCCATCGACCAAGGCCCGGCCGAAAGTCAGATAGGTCGCCAGCACCGAGACCGGATTGCCCGGCAAGCCGAGCATCCGGGCCTGGTCCATGCTGGCGAACAGCAGCGGCATGCCCGGACGCATGCGCACCTTCCACAGATGGATGCGGCCGAATTCGCCCAGCACCGCCGGAATGTGATCCTTCTCCCCGGCCGACACCGCGCCGCAGGTGAACACCAGATCGAAGGCGCAGGCGGCGTCGCGTAAGGCGATCTCGACCTGCCTGGGGTCGTCGGGCAAGCGCGGCCAGGCGGTCGGCTCCAGGCCGTCGGCGCGCAACAGGCCCATCAGCAGTTCGCGGTTGCTGTCGTAGATCTGCCCCGGCCGCAGCGGCATGCCGGGCTCGACCAGTTCGTCGCCGCTGGTGAACACCGCCACGGTCGGGCGCCGCCGCACCTCGAGCGAGGACAGGCCCAGCGAGGCCGCCAGCGACACCCGTGCCGGGGTCAGCACCTGCCCGGCCTGCAGCAATCGTTCGCCTTCGCGCACGTCCTCGCCGGCATAGCGCACGTGGTGGCCGCGCTGGCAGGCCGGAATCAGCGCCAGCTCGCCATCCAGGCGCACGTTCTCCTTGATCGCGATCGTGTCGGCGCCGGCCGGCAACGGCGCCCCGGTGGTGATGCGCACGCATTCGCCCGGCCCCAGCCGCCAGTCGCCGGCGAGCCCGGCGAATTGCTCGCCGACGATCCGCAGCGGGGTCAGCTCGCCGCTCAGATCGGCGTGACGGAACGCGTAGCCGTCCATCGCGCTGTTGTCGAACGGCGGCAGCGGCAGTCCGGCGTCGACGTCGCGGGCCAGGATGCGGCCGTGGCTGCGCCCCAGCGACAGGGTCTCGCTATCGAGCCGATGCGCGGCGGCGACCTCGGCGACGATCGCCATCGCCTCCTCGAACAACAGCCCGGTCGGGAAATCGGTCATGGCACGGGATTCTCTGGATCTCGGAAATCGGGGGCGGACGACGAGGACGCGCGGCGGCGCGGCCGGTTCAATCGCCCGGACCGGGGACGAAACCGGCCGCGGCCAGGTCGTCGGGCGTGTTGAGGTTGCCGAAGCGTAGGCCATCCAGGCGCAACGCGGCCATGCCGAGTCCGGTCTGCAGCTCGCGCACCGCCCAACGCTGAGCGTCGGCCGCCTGCGCCAGCGCCTGGCGCAGCGGCGCCGCCGGCCACAGCGCGAACAGCGGCTGCACGCCGTCGTCGTCGATCGCATAGGCGCCCTGCCCGTCCTGCGCCGCGATCAGCGCCGGCAGCAACTCCGGCCCGGCATCGACGGCGTCGACCGGCAGAGTGAACAGCCAAGGCGTCGTGCAGGCGGCCGCCAAGGCCTCCAGGCCGCCGAACGGGCCGACGTCGCACAGGTTGTCGCGCACTGCGCTCAGGCCGTGCGCGGCATAGCGCCCCGGATCGCGATTGGCGCTGATCCGCACCACCCCGACCCGGTCGCGGAAACGCCGCACCAGACGCAGCACCTGGGCTTCGCCCTCGCGCTGCAGCCACGCCTTGTCCAGCCCGCCGAGCCGGCTGGCGCGGCCGCCGGCAAGGATGCCCAGGGTCAGTTCGGAACGCTCGATCGGCATGGAGAAGGGGCCTGCGGCGGCGACGGTTCCATTCTGCCTGCAGTGCGCGACGCCGGCGCCGCCCCAGTCCGCGCCGAAAAGAAAAACCCCGCGCGATGGCGGGGCTTTTGCGGCGATGCGGCCCCGCTTACTTGCCGCGCTTGACGTGGCGGATCAGACGCCGCTTCTTCGCCACCTGGCGCTCGGTCAGCACGTTCTTCTTGCCTTCGTACGGGTTGCTGCTGTCCTTGAACACGAACCGCACCGGCGTGCCGACCAGCTTGAAGCGCTTGCGGAAGAAGTTCTCCAGATAACGCTTGTAGCTGTCGGCCAGGGTGCGCAGGCGGGTGCCGTGGACGACGAAGGTCGGCGGATTGGTGCCGGCCGGATGGGCGAAGCGCAGCTTGGCCACGTGCCCGCGCACCACCGGCGGCGGATTGCTTTCGTAGGCGATTTCCAGGGCCTTGGTCACTTCGCTGGTGCCGATCTCGGTGGTCGCCGAGGCGTGCGCGCGATGGATCGCGGCGAACAGCTCGCGCAGGCCGGAGCCGTGTTTGGCGCTGATCCGCACCGGCTCGGCCCATTCGACGAAGGCCAGCTTGCGGCGCAGCAGGTTCTCGGTCTGCTGGCGCTGGTACTCGGTCTGCCCGTCCCACTTGTTGACCGCGATCACCAGCGCGCGGCCGGAGTCGAGCGCGTAGCCGAGCACGCTGGCGTCCTGGTCGGTGACGCCTTCGCCGGCGTCGAGCATGACCACCGCGACCTGGCACTGCTCGATCGCCTGCAGGGTCTTGATGATCGAGAACTTCTCCACCGCCTCCTCGACCTTGGACTTGCGCCGCACGCCGGCGGTGTCGACCAGCCGGTACAGGCGGCCGTCGCGCTCCATGTCGATCGCGACCGAGTCGCGGGTGGTGCCCGGCACGTCGGAAGCGATCATCCGCTCCTCGCCGAGCAGGCGGTTGACCAGGGTCGACTTGCCGACGTTGGGGCGGCCGATGAAGGCGACGCGGATGCGCGCGGGGTCGTTGTCGAGTTCGGTCGCGCTGCCTTCCTCGGGCAGGCGGCCCAGCACTTCGCTCAACAGCTCGTCCAAGCCCTGCCGGTGCGCCGAGGACACCGCGATCGCGTCGCGGATGCCGTAGCGGGCGAAGTCGTTGATCGCCTCGCGCGCGTCGATGCCGTCGGTCTTGTTGACCACCAGCAGGGTCGGCCGCGCGGTCTTGCGCAGCCAGGCCAGGATCTCGTCGTCCAGCGCCGAGGCGCCCTCGCGTCCGTCGACCACGAACAGGACCAGATCGGCTTCCTCGGCCGCGGCGCGCGCCTGGCGCGCGGTCGCGCCGGCCAAGCCCTCGTCCTCGCCGGCGATGCCGCCGGTGTCGACCACCGCGAACGGGCGCTGGCCCTCCGGCCGGCACACGCCGTAGTGGCGATCGCGGGTCACCCCCGGCTCGTCGTGGACGAGCGCGTCGCGGCTGCGCGTCAGCGCATTGAACAAGGTGGATTTTCCGACGTTGGGCCGGCCAACGAGGGCGACGAGCGGGAGCATGTGTTTGGAGCCGAAAGTGGGGATTTGGGATTCGGGATTCGCGAGAGGCGGCGATGCCGCCGCTCAGAGCTGCGAAGCCTACGGAGGGTGCAATAGTGCCAGAACGGCGGGGATTGGGGATTTGGGATTCGGAATTCGTAAAGCGGCAGGCCGGCTGGCCGGTGCCAAATCCCGGCTCCAGAAAAGCCGAAGGCCCGGACCGGCTGCGCCGACCCGGGCCCTGCGCCAGATCAGAAACTCGGCGGGACCCCATCGAATCCCAGATCCCGAATCCCTACTCCCGGCTTTACTGCAACTTGAACGCCGTCAGCTCGCCTTCGACGTTCTGCACCACCAGCACGCCGTCGACGACGACCGGATTGGCGCGCAGGGCCTTGCCGCCGACCCGGGCACGGGCGGCGAATTCGCCGGTGTCGAGCTTGAGCCAGTGGATGTAGCCGTCGTAGTCGCCGACCACCGCGTAGTCGCCCTGCACCGCGGCGCCGGACAGGTTGCGGCGCGCCAGGGAGGGCTGCTGCCACAGGGCGCTGCCGCTGGCCTTGTCGAGGCCGAACACCAGGCCGGTCGGATCGGCCACGATCAGGCGGTCGCTGCCGACGCCGAGACGGCCGACGCCGCCGTGGTCGCTGACCCAGATCGGGCGGCCGCTGGGCGCGTCGATGGCGACGGTGCGCTTCTTGAAGCTGGTGGCGTACAGGACCGCGCCTTCCAGCACCGGGGCGCCGTCGACGTCGGCCATGCGGTCCAGTTCGCTGCGGCCTTCCGGCAGCGCCACCGGCGCGTCCCAGGTCGGGCGGCCGTCGTTGGCGGCCAGCGCGTTGAGGGTGCCGTCGTCGTTGCCGACGAAAACGTAGCCCGGGCCCAGGGTCGGCGAGGCGTTGCCGCGCACCGACAGCATCGGCACTTCATGGCTCCAGAACCAGCGGCGTTCGCCGCTGGCGGCGTCGAAGGCGGTGACGCGGCCGTCGTTGGAACGCACGAACACCATGCCCAGGCCGATCGTCGGCGCGGCGATGACCTCGTTGGAGACCTTGGCCTTCCACTTTTCGGCGCCGGTGGCCGCGTCGAGCGCGATCACTTCGCCGTCCAGGCCGCCGATCACGACCAGGCCGTCGCCCGCGCCGGGGCCGCCGGACAGGTGGATGTCCTTGTCCTTCTTGTCCTTGTCTTCGCGCTTGGGCACGTAGTGCCAGACTTCCTTGCCGGTCTGCAGGTCGTAGGCATGCACGCCGCCCTTGATCGCCGCGGCGTAGACGCGGCCGTCGGCCACGGCCGGGCCCTGGCGCACGCCGATCCGGTCTTCGCCCTTGCCGGCGTTGACCGACCAGATCTTGTCGACCTTGACGCTGGGCGTGATGTCGGTGAGTTCGGTCGGCTCGTTGGGCTTGCCGTCGTCCTTCTTGCCGCCGCCGAACCAGCCCTTGACCGTCGAGCAGCCGCTCAATGCCACCGCGCACAAGGCGACGGCGGCGAAGCGGGCGACGTTACGAGCCGGGGAAAACGACGGCGAACCACCCGCATTAACGTACTTCATCAAGACTTGGCCTCGGGCTTGACCGGCGTGCCGCCGGCTTCGGTGAGCTTGAGTTCGAGCAGGCGGCGACGCGGCGATTCGGCGTCGAGCTTGGCCAGGGCGGCGCTGTATTCGGTGCGCGCCAGCTCGGCCTTGCCGAGCGCGAACTGGGCGTCGCCGCGGACTTCGATCGCCATCGGCGACTGCGACTTGGCCAGCAGCTTGAGCGCTTCGGCCGGCTGCTTGGCGTCGATCAACAACCGCGCCAGGCGCTGGTTGACGATCTCGGCGACGGCGGCGTCGTCGGTCTTGATCGCCTTCAAGGTGGCGACGGCGGCATCGCGCTGACCGGCTTCGATCTGGTTCTTGGCCAGGTCCAGCGCCGCCAGGGTCTGGTACATGCCCGCCGGCAGCGCCTTGACCTTGGCGGCCGCGGTCTTGTCCTTGGCTTCGATCGCGTCGACCGCGGTCTGGAACTGGTTGGCGGTGCGCGTGTGCTGTTCGAGCTGGTGGTTGCCCCACCACTTCCAGCCGCCGATCGCGGCCAGGCCGAGGGCGACGCCGCCGATCAGGGCCGCGCCGTTCGCGCGCAGCCAGGCCAGTACGCGTTCGCTTTGTTCGTGTTCGTCGAGCAGATCGTCAATTGCCATTAGGCCGTACGCCGCCGTGCAAGGGCCTCGCCCGGGCGGGCGCGGCCAGAGTCAATGGGAACCGGCCCGCGCGGGCCGGCGATGGTCGCAACCCCGCAGCGCGGCTCAGTTCGAGGCCGGCGCGAGGGAACCGTCAGAGGATAGCGTAAAGCGGGCCACGCTTCCGCGGCTGAACGGAGCCAGATCGACCGCCTCGCCCGCCTTGCGCACTTCCACGCCCGGCACGTTGCCGAGCTTCACGTAGCCGATCTCGGCGAGTTCGTAGCTACGGGTCTGGCCGGCCTGCACGGTGCCCTCGTCGAGCACCCGGCCGTCGCCGCTGCGCACCTGGATCCAGCTTTCGCCGGTGAAGTTCAGGGTCAGGGTCTTCTGCGCCGGCACCGCCGCGGGCAAGGGCGCGATCGAGGCGATCAGCGGCGTGCGCTGCGGCGCCTGCGCCGTGGCCGGATGCTGCGCCTGGGCGGCGTCGGCACCGGCCGGCATGGCCGGCATTTCCAGCGACTGCACCGCGACCTGGTTGCCCAGGTGCGGACGGGTCGCGATCACCACCGGCACCGCGATCGCCGCGGTCAGCACGATATAGATGGCGCGGCGGGTGGTTTGCTCGAACACCCGGCGATAGCGCGGGGTGTGAGTGTGGCTGACGAGTTCGGACGGCGCGGTCGACGCCAGCGGGGTCGCGGCGAGCTGGTCTTCCAGGTCGATGCCGACCAGACGCGCGTAGCTGCGCAGCTGGCCGCGCACGAACACCGGCGCGCCGAGTCGGGCGACGTCGTCGGTTTCCAGCGATTGCACCACGCGGGCCGGCATCCTCAAGCGCGTCGCGACGTCCTCGATGGACAGCCCCGCTGCGATGCGGGCCTGCTTCAGACGCGCGCCGCAGCTTCCGCCGACGTCAGGCGCGAATTCGTTCGACTGCATCATCACCTACCGCCATCCCCCAATCCGGAGCCCTGCGCGTCAGGGAACTCCGCCCTCAGTCGCTGAACGTATCTCGCGGCGGCAGCCGTGTCGCCGAGTTTTTCTTCGATCTGTGACGCAGTCATCAGCGCTTCAGCCGAAACCGGCTGGAGCGCCAGCCGGCGTTCAGAAAATGCGCGCGCTTCGAAGGCATGGCCCAGGCGCAACTGGCGCTTGGCCATCGCGCTCAACGCCATCGCGCTGTTCGGGTCCAGGCTCAGCGCCAGACGCAGGTCGCGGTCGGCGCGCTCGCCCTGGCCGATCTGATCGGCGCAGGCGCCGCTGTTGGCCAATGCCACCGCGGGCGTCGGATAGCGCGGGTCGGCCAGGGTACGGTCGAACCAGCCCATCGCTTCGCTGGCGCGGCCGTTGGCGCACAGCCAGACGCCGTAGTTGTTGAGCGCGGCGCCGCGATCGGGCGCCAGCTCGGCTGCCTTGCGGTAGTAGCCGCCGGCCTTGGCGTTGTCGCCGGCCTGCTCGGCCATCAACGCCATCAGGCTGTAGGCCTCGGCCGACTTGGGATCGAGCTTGACCGCCTGCTTGAGCTCGGCCGCGGCCTTGTCGCGCTCGCCGAGCGAGAGGTAGCGCTGCGCGGCCTGGATCGGGCCGGCGGCGGCGCGCGCGCCGGAAAACTCGCGCTTGTCGCCCACTTCGTAATCGATCGAAGTCTGAGTGAAGCCCTTGCGCTCCATGTTCGGCTTGACGAAGGTCAGCCGGTTGCAGCCGCCGACGGCGAACGCCGCCAGGGCCAACAGGAACGCCGTGCGCAGTGCCCGCCCCGCCGTCGCGGCGGCAGTCGCGGGCGCGCGGCGGGGAAACTCAGGCTGCGGCATCGCCGATGTCCTTATCCAGGCCCTGGGCCTGCAGTTGTTTGCGGAATTCGGCCTGGCGCCGGGTCCGGTCCATGACCTGGCCCTTGAGCTGGCCGCAGGCCGCGTCGATGTCGTCGCCGCGGGTGCGGCGCACCGGCGCGATCATGCCGGCCTCGTTGAGCAGCTTCTGGAAGGCGCGGATGGCCGCGTCGTCCGGGCGCTCGAAGCGGGTGCCGGGGAAAGGATTGAACGGGATCAGGTTGACCTTGGCCGCGTCCTTCATCTGCACCGCGTTGTCGAACTGGCGCAGCAGGCGGACCAGTTGCCGCGCGTGCGTCGGCTGATCGTTGACGCCCTTCATCAAGGTGTACTCGAAGGTCACCGAGGTGCCGCGCTTGCGCAGCGCGTAGCGCACGCAGGACTCCATCAGCTCGGCGATCGGGTACTTCTTGTTGAGCGGCACCAGTTCGCTGCGCAGCTCGTCGTTGGGCGCGTGCAGCGACACCGCCAGCGACACGTCGCTGACCTCGCCGAGCTTATCGATCATCGGCACCATGCCGGCGGTCGACAGGGTCACGCGCTTGTTGGCCAGGCCGTAGCCGAGGTCGTCGCGCATGATGCTCATCGCGCGCACCACGTTGTCGAAGTTCGCCAGCGGCTCGCCCATGCCCATCATCACCACGTTGGTGAGCTTGCGCTGCTGGTGCGGGACGTTGCCGAGGTGGCGCGCCGCGACCCACACCTGGCCGATGATCTCGGCGGTGGACAGGTTGCGGTTGAAGCCCTGGGTCGCGGTCGAGCAGAACTGGCAGTTCAACGCGCAGCCGACCTGCGAGGACACGCACAGCGTGCCGCGGCCCTTGTCGGGGATGTAGACCGCCTCGATGGCGTTCTTGGTGTCCATGCCGAGCAGCCACTTGTGGGTGCCGTCGGCGGAAGGCTTGTCGAACACGACCATCGGCGCGCGCACCTGCGCATGCGCTTCGAGCTTGGCGCGCAGCGCCTTGCCCAGGTCGGTCATGTCGTTGAAGTCGGTGACGTAGCGGTGGTGGATCCACTTCATCACCTGGTGCGCGCGGTAGCGCTTCTCGCCCAGGGTCTGCTCGAAGAAGTCCTCGAGCCGGGTGCGGTCGAGATCGAACAGGTTGGTCTTGCCGTTGTCCGGCACGGCGGAGCCGGCCGCAGCCGGCTTCGCCGCCGCGCCCGCCGGAGCGGGCGCGTCCGCGCGCGCAGCGGTTTCCGCCGCCTGCGCATCGCCGGCGAGCGGAAAGTCGTTTGCGTTGTCGCGGATATCGTTCACTGCGTTGCTCGTAATGCTCGCGTCGAGCCGATCAGCGCGGGTACACGTCGGTGGCCGGGAAGAAGTACGCGATTTCGATCGCGGCGTTCTCCAGGCTGTCCGAGCCGTGCACGGCGTTGGCGTCGATGCTGTCGGCGAAGTCGGCGCGGATCGTGCCCGGCGCGGCGTCCTTCGGATTGGTGGCGCCCATCAGCTCGCGGTTCTTGAGCACCGCGCCCTCGCCCTGCAGGACCTGGACCATCACCGGGCCGCTGATCATGAACTCGACCAGGGCGGCGAAGAACGGACGCTCGCGGTGCACGGCGTAGAAGCCTTCGGCCTCCTGCTTCGAGAGGTGCTTCATCTTGGCGGCGACGACCTTGAGGCCGGCCTTCTCGAAACGGGTGTAGATCTCGCCGACCACGTTCTTGGCAACGGCGTCGGGCTTGATGATGGACAGGGTGCGCTCCAGCGCCATGGATACTCTCCGGGTAGGCGGGCCGCTTGCGGTCGGCCCGAGAATAACAGAAAACCCGCGACGGGACGCGGGTTTAGCCGATATGGCTGCGGTAATTCTAACGGATCGCTAACCGCTTTTGCATCCTCTGGCGGTGTCCGCGACCGGGGCTTCCGCCGCCCCGTACGGATGAGTACGTTTACCGTTGACGAGCCGGGGGCGCCGCGACTAGCATCAAACAAGCGTTTGATTCAGGCCGCGGTCCGCGGTCGCCCGCCCTTTCCGACCGGCCGCACCTCCTCCATGTCCAGCACCGCCCATTTCTCGACCAAGGACCGCATCCTCGGCGCCGCCGAAGAGCTGTTCGCCCAGTTCGGCTTCACCGGCACCTCGCTGCGCCAGGTCACCAGCCGCGCCGACGTCAACATCGCCGCGGTCAACTACCACTTCGGCAGCAAGGAAAACCTGGTCAACGAGGTGTTCCGCCGGCGCATGGACGAAATGACCGGCCAGCGCATGAACGCGCTCAAGGCCGCGGTCGCCGAACACCCGGGCGAGTTGGAGCCGATCCTGGCCGCCTTCGTCGAACCGGCCCTGGCCCTGGCCCAGGACCGCAACGGCGGCGGCGCCTTCGTGCGGGTCATCGCCCGCGCCTACGCCGAGAAGAACGACAGCCTGCGCAAGTTCCTGTCCGACCACTACGGCCACGTCCTGCGCGAGTTCGCCAAGGCCATCGCCGGCGCGGTGCCTGGGCTGAGCAAGGAAGAGCTGTACTGGCGCCTGGACTTCCTGGCCGGCGCGCTGACCTACGCCATGGCTGATTTCGGCCTGATCAAGCGACCCGCCGGTGTCACCGAACAGGCGCACCGTGAACGCGCCGCGCGCGAACTGATCCGTTTCGCCGCCGCCGGCTTCAAGAGCTGAGCGGCGCCAGGCCCGGTCCCGGCGGGGACCGGCGCCGCCGGAGAGCCCAGCGCCCCGGTCGTACCCACCCGCCGCCGAACTCCTCTCGCCCACGCAGATTCCGAATTCCTTCCAAGGAGTTGTAGACGATGTCCAACCAATTGCTAGTCCGTCGCGCCGCGGTCCTCGGCGCCGGCGTCATGGGCGCCCAGATCGCCGCGCACCTCACCAACGCCGGCGTCGACACGGTCCTGTTCGACCTCGCCGCGAAGGAAGGCGACCCGAACGGGGTGGTCGCCAAGGCCATCGCCAACCTGACCAAGCTGAGCCCGGCGCCGCTGGCGAGCAAGGCCCTGGCCGAGCGCCTGACCGCCGCCAACTACGACACCGGCCTGGAGCAGCTGCGCGACTGCGACCTGGTGATCGAGGCGATCGCCGAACGCATGGACTGGAAGCAGGACCTGTACAAGAAGATCGCCGCCTACGTGCCGGCGCATGCGGTGCTGGCCTCCAACACCTCCGGCCTGGGCATCAACAAGCTCGCCGAAGTGCTGCCGGAAGAGCTGCGCCACCGCTTCCTCGGCGTGCACTTCTTCAACCCGCCGCGCTACATGCACCTGGCCGAGCTGATCCCGGCCAAGACCACCGACGCGGCCGTGCTGGAGGGCCTGGAAACCTTCCTCACCACCACCCTGGGCAAGGGCGTG
Source organism: Lysobacter antibioticus HS124 (assembly GCF_000336385.2). GTDB lineage: Bacteria > Pseudomonadota > Gammaproteobacteria > Xanthomonadales > Xanthomonadaceae > Lysobacter > Lysobacter firmicutimachus. Next base: position 25,926 of record NZ_HG424593.1, read on the forward strand.
GTGATCGCCAAGGACACCCCGAACTTCATCGGCAACCGCATCGGCGTGTTCTCGATGCTGGCGGCGATGCACCACACCGAGCAGTTCGGCCTGGGCTTCGACACCGTCGACGCGCTGACCGGCCCGGCGATCGGCCGGCCGAAGTCGGCGACCTTCCGCACCGCCGACGTGGTCGGCCTGGACACCATGGCCCATGTCATCAAGACCATGGCCGACACCCTGCCCGACGACCCGTGGCACGCCTATTTCCAGGCGCCGAAGTGGCTGTCGGCGCTGATCGGCAAGGGCGCGCTGGGCCAGAAGACCGGCGCCGGCGTGTACACCAAGAAGGGCAAGGACATCCTGGTCCTGGACCTGAAGGCGCAGGACTACCGCGCCTCGGCCGGCGAGCTCGACGCCGACGTGGCCGGCCTGCTCAAGGAAAAGGACCCGGCCAAGAAGTTCGCCGCGCTGCGCGCCAGCCAGCACCCGCAGGCGCAGTTCCTGTGGGCGGTGTTCCGCGACAGCTTCCACTACAGCGCCTTCCATCTGGAATCGATCGCCGACACCGCGCGCGACGTCGACTTCGCCATGCGCTGGGGCTACGGCTGGTCGCTGGGCCCGTTCGAGACCTGGCAGGCCGCCGGCTGGAAGCAGGTCGCCGAGTGGATCGCCGAGGACATCGTCGCCGGCAAGGCCATGGCCAGTGCGCCGCTGCCGAACTGGGTGTTCGACGGCCGCGACGGCGTGCACGACGCCAAGGGCAGCTACAGCCCGGGCCGCAACGCGCAGGTGCCGCGCTCGTCCAACCCGGTCTACGCGCGCCAGCGCTTCCCCGACGCCCTGCTCGGCGAGAAGTTCTCGCAGGGCCGCACCGTGTACGAGAACGACGGCATCCGCCTGTGGGCCGACGAAGGCGACGACATCGCCGTGATCAGCTTCAAGACCAAGATGCACACGGTCAACGATCACGTGCTCAACGGCATCCAGGAAGCCATCGCCATCGCCGAGAAGCAGTTCAAGGGCGTGGTGATCTGGCAGCCGAAGGAGCCGTTCTCGGCCGGCGCCGACCTGTCCGGCGCGCTCGGCCTGCTGCAGGCCGGCGACATCAAGGGCTTCGAGGCCATGGTCGCCAACTTCCAGGCCACCAGCCAGCGGATCAAGTACGCGCTGGTGCCGGTGGTCGCGGCGGTGCGCGGCCTGGCCCTGGGCGGCGGCTGCGAGTTCCAGATGCATGCCGCGCGCAGCGTGTTCGCGCTGGAAAGCTACATCGGCCTGGTCGAAGCCGGCGTCGGCCTGCTGCCGGCCGGCGGCGGCCTGAAGGAATTCGCGGTGCGCGCCTCCGAGGCCGCCGGCCCGGGCGGCGACGTGTTCGCCCAGCTCAAGACCGCCTTCGAGAGCGTGGCCATGGGCAAGGTCTCGACCTCGGCCTTCGAAGCGCGCGAGCTCAAGCTGGCCCGCGACGGCGACGCGGTCGTGTTCAACGCCTTCGAGCTGCTGCACGTGGCCAAGGCCCAGGCGCGCGCGCTGGCCGAAAGCGGCTACCGCCCGCCGTTGCCGGCACGCCGCATCCAGGTCGCCGGCGACGTCGGCATCGCCACCTTCAAGATGCTGCTGGTCAACATGCTGGAAGGCCGCTTCATCTCGCCGCACGACTATGAGATCGCCAGCCGCATCGCCACCGTGATCTGCGGCGGCGAGATCGACCGCGGCTCGCTGGTCGACGAGGAATGGCTGCTCAAGCTCGAACGCGAACACTTCGTCGCCCTGGCGCAGATGCCGAAGACGCAGGAACGCATCGCGCACATGCTCAAGACCGGCAAGCCTCTGCGGAATTGAGATCGGGGATTCGAGATTCGGGATTCGCAAAGGCGAGCCCGAATCTCCTGCCCTAGTAACCCCGAATCCCCAATCCCGAATCCCCGCTTTCGGAGAAAGTCATGAAACAAGTGCAAGAAGCCTACATCGTCGCCGCCACCCGCACCCCGGTCGGCAAGGCGCCGCGCGGCGTGTTCCGCAATACCCGTCCGGACGACATGCTCGCCCACGTGCTCAAGTCGGTGGTCGCGCAGGCGCCGAGCATCGACCTGAGCCGCATCGACGACGCGATCATCGGCTGCGCGATGCCGGAAGGCGAGCAAGGCATGAACGTGGCGCGCATCGGCGTGCTGCTGGCCGGCCTGCCCAACACCGTCGCCGCGCAGACCATCAACCGCTTCTGCTCGTCCGGCCTGCAGGCCGTGGCCCTGGCCGCCAACGAGATCCGCCTCGGCAATGCCGATCTGGTCCTGGCCGGCGGCACCGAGTCGATGTCGATGGTGCCGATGATGGGCAACAAGGTCGCCTTGAGCCCGTCGGTGTTCAAGGACGATCATGTCGCCATCGCCTACGGCATGGGCATCACCGCCGAAAAAGTCGCCGAGGAATGGAAGGTCTCGCGCGAAGAGCAGGACGCGTTCGCCCTCGCCTCGCACCAGAAGGCCCTGGCCGCGATCCAGGCCGGCGAATTCAAGAGCGAGATCAGCCCCTACCAGATCGCCTCGCACCTGCCCGACCTGGCCGGCAATACGATCCGCCTCAAGCAGGCGCTGATCGACACCGACGAAGGCCCGCGCCTGGACACCACCCTGGACGGCCTGGGCAAGCTCAAGCCGGTGTTCCGCAACGGCCAGTTCGGCGGCACGGTGACCGCCGGCAACAGCTCGCAGATGAGCGACGGCGCCGCCGCGGTGCTGTTGGCCTCCGAGCAGGCGGTCAAGGACTACGGTCTGACCCCGCTGGCGCGCTTCGTCAGCTTCTCCGTCGCCGGCGTGCGTCCGGAGGTGATGGGCATCGGCCCGATCGCCGCGATCCCGAAGGCGCTCAAGCAGGCCGGCCTGAGCAAGGACCAGCTTGACTGGATCGAGCTCAATGAAGCCTTCGCCGCGCAGGCCCTGGCGGTGATCCGCGACAGCGATCTCGACCCGTCCAAGGTCAACCCGCTCGGCGGCGCGATCGCGCTCGGCCATCCGCTCGGCGCCACCGGCGCGGTGCGCACCGCGACGATCGTGCACGGCCTGCGCCGCCGCCAGCTCAAGTACGGCATGGTGACCATGTGCATCGGCACCGGCATGGGCGCGGCGGGCGTGTTCGAAGCGCTGTAATCGCCGACTGCGGCGCCATCGAGGAACCCCGGAGCGATCCGGGGTTTCTTTTTGCCCGCCAGCGCCGGATGCTGTCGCTCCCGCACCGTCGCCGCAGGGGCGCTCGCGATGCAGCCCATCGTCGCCGTCAAGCATCCGGGCATGTTCGATCCGGCCGAATGGCTGAAGGAAGGCGACGGACTGTTCGCTTCCGCACGCGAACTGCGCGCGCTGTGGCAGGTCCGGCGCAGAGCGCTGAAGCGCCGCCTGCGCGCGCAGCCTCCCGTCCGGATGGCGCCGCGCGAGTGGCAGCGGCTGGAAGGGATGCCGCGCGCCAGCCTGCTGCTGCTCGGCTATGCGGTGGAGATGTACTTGAAGTCCGGCCTGACCGGCGTGTACCGGGGCTGCCGGCCGGCGATGTTCGAGCGCGATCTCAGACGCGTCTATGGCCACGATCTGGGCAAGATCGCGCACGAAATCGACTACCCCGGCGCGCGAGCGCAACGCAGCGACTTCCGCGCGCTGAGGCAAGCGGTCTTGTTCGATGCGCGCTACCCGATCGCGCCGGTCGCCGGCCAGTCCTTTCACGACCAGGTCAATCGGCGCACCGCGCGCATGTGGGACCGGCGCGGGTTCGCGCGCCTGTGCCGGCTCGCGCGCGAGGTGCGCGCGCACGCGTCGCGCATCGACCGCGATCCGGATACGCCTGCGTCCTGGTACCGCGCGGATTTCGACGACGGCGGCTACCTCGCCTTCCGCAGCGGCGGCGGGCTGAGCCCCCGGATCACCTTGCGCCTGGGCCCGACCGGGCACGAGGGCGGCGACCCTCCCGCCTACGAACGGCTGCGGCGCTTGGCCTGCGACGCTCATCCGCAGATCGCCGCGCACTGGGACCGGGCGGCCAAGCGCTACGACGGCGACGACAAGACCGTCGCGATCGGCAGGCACGAAGATCCGGCGCCGCAGTCGGGCGACGGCGAAAGCTGAGCAGGTGCGGGGTTTCGCCCTGCCCCGGCGCTATTTCGGGCAGGCGACGAACTTGCCGTGGCCGTCGCGGCCGCGCTTGGCGACGGTCGGTTTGGCGCAGGCGACGAATTTGCCCCTGGCATCGCGGCAGCGTTCGGCTGCCGCTTTTCCCGCCGCAAGCGCAGCGGCGGCAGACACGGCGGCAGCGGCCGCCAGGCTCAGAGGCAACAGCGCGGCAGCGAGCGGTACGACGAACAGGCGCCGCGCGGAAGATTCCTTCGGGAAGTTCCGACAGCGGATCGCCCGCCCCGCCTGCACGGCCGCCGCTGTCGCGGCCAGGACCCCGGCATTACCGTTGTTTCATCCGCCGGCGCGGCGCTCAGGCCAGCCGGGTGCCGTTGGGCACCGGCCGTTCGATCGCGGTGATGACCACGCCCTCTTCGGTCGGAAACCCGGTCAGCAGAAACTCCGACACGAAAGGCCCGATCTGCTTGGGCGGGAAGTTGATCACCCCGACGATCTGCCGGCCGAGCAGATCCTCGGCCGCGTACAGATGGCGGATCTGCGCGCTGGTCTTGCGGATGCCGTACGGGCCGAAATCGACCCACAGTTTCCACGCCGGCTTGCGCGCCTGCGGAAACGCCTCGACCTGGGTCACGGTGCCGGCGCAGATCAGCACCTTCTCGAAATCGCGCCACTCGATCAGGCCGTGCGCGGCTTCGTCGGTCATGCCGTCGCGGGGCGCGCGGTCGTGGGTCGGGCTCATGCGGTATGTCCTTCGTTGCGGTCTTTCCACCAGTCCTTGAACTGGGCCCAGGCATAACTGATTTGCGCCGCCGCCAGCCCGGCCGGTTTCCATGCCGACACCAGGCCGTAACGGCTCAGCTCGCGCCAGCCCTCGTCGCCTTCCGCGATCGCCGCGGCCAAGCGTTCGCCGGCGAAGGTGGTCGGCGCCACGCCGTGGCCGCCGAAGGCCTGCGCCAGCCACAGGCCGTCGTCGATGCGGCCGATCTGCGGCATCTGGTGGCGGGCGTAACTCATCAAGCCCGACCAGGCGTAGTCGATGCCGACTCCGGCCAATTGCGGAAACACCTTGAGCAGATCGCGGTACAGCAGCCGTTTGACCTGCTCCGGCGAGCGGTCCAGCACCGAGATGCGGCCGCCCCACAGCAGGCGCGTGTCCGGCAACGGCCGATAGTAGTCGAAGGCGAAGCGGGTGTCGTAGACCGCCGCCCGGGTGCGCAACGCGCGCTGCAGGTGCGCGCCGAGCGGCGCGGTGACCATGACATAGGTCGCGATCGGCATCACCGCCGCGTCGACGTCGCGGCGCAGGCCGGCCAGATAACCGCCGCAGGCCAGCACCACCTGTTCGGCCTCGACCTCGCCTTGTGCGGTGCGCACGCGCCAGCCGCTGCCGGCGCGCTGCAGCGACAGCGCCGGCGTGTCCTCGTGCACGGCCACGCCGAGCCGGGACGCCGACGCGGCCAGACCGTGGGCGTATTTGAGCGGGTGGAAATGCAATGCCTGCGGTTCGTACAAAGCATCGTGGTAGCGCTCGCTGCGCACCTGTTCGCGCACTCGCTCGCGCGACCACCACTCCCACTCCACTCCGTAATGCTCGGCCAGCAGGCGCTGGCGCTCGCGCAGCACCTGCGGATCGCGGAACCAGTTGGCCCACAGCACGCCGGCCTCGGTCGCGTCGCAGTCGATACGGTGGGCGTGGATGCGCCGACGAATCAGTTCCACCGCGCCGGTCGTACCCGCATACAAGGCGCGGGCGCGGGCCGGACCCAGCTCGCGCAGCAGCGCGTCCTCGCCGCGCGAGAAACCGCCGAACACGAAGCCGCCGTTGCGCCCCGAGGCGCCGTGACCGACGGATCGCGCCTCCAGCAGCACGACCTCCGGCCAGCCGCGCTCGGCCAAGCCCAAAGCGGTGTTGAGGCCGGCGAAGCCGCCGCCGATCACGCACACCCGGGCGTCGCGGCGCTCGCGCAACGGCGGCCAGGACGGCATCGCTTGCAGGCTGGCGCGATAGAAACTGTCGGCGGGCATGGACATGGGGCGACGGCGGCGGTTTGATGGCGAGATCGATGACGACGATTCGAACGCGATCGCAGCAGAGCCATGGACATCCACCGCGCCGATCTAGCCTACCGCAGACGCAGCCTGGCCTTGCTGGGCGCGCTCGCCCTGTTGTGCGGCCTGGGCCTGTGGCAGTGGCGGGATTGGCTGCTGGCGGTGCAGGCGCATGCACTGGCCAGCCCGGCCGCGGAGGCGCGACGCTGGCTCGGCCTGGCGATCGCGGCGATGCTGGCCGCGCCGGTGCTGCCGCTGGCGCTGTGGGGCCGCAGCCTGCGCCGGCTCGGCCGTGTGGCGGCGGACCAGGGGCGGTTTCCGCCGCGCGAATGGAAGACCTACCGCGACGTGCGCGTGCTGCGCGGCGAGGTCGCCCGGGTGTGGGCGTTGCGCAGCGCCGGGATGGGGCGTGTCGCGCAGATCGCGGCCGGCGGTTGCGCCGCGGCCGCGTCGCTGGCCCTGTTCTGGGCCAAGGGTTAGGAGACAGCGCGCGGGAGCCGGCGAATGGCGAAAGCGGAGCGCCGGCGCTGTTGCTTCGCTATCCCCTCGCCTCCGGCGGTTGCCTGCGGCCTCAGGCCAGATCCTCGACGCCTAGTTCGCTGAGCGCGTTCTGCATCAGCTGGCGCGCCGAATCGCTGAGCTTTTCGTGGTCGAGCGCGTAGCGGATCGTCGCCTCGATCAGGCCCAGATGGGTGCCGCAGTCGAAGCGCGTGCCCTGGAAACGGTAGGCGTTGACGGTTTCCTGCTCCAGCAGGGTGGCGATCGCGTCGGTCAGCTGGATCTCGCCGCCGGCGCCGGGCGTGGTGCTTTCCAGCAATTCGAAGATGCGCGGGTTGAGCACGTAGCGCCCGACCACCGCCAGATTGCTCGGCGCGACCTCGGGCTTGGGCTTCTCGACGATCGCGCGGATCCGGCCTTCGCGCGCCTGGAACCCGTCGGTGGCGACGATGCCGTAGCTGCCGGTCTGCTCGTGCGGTACGTCCTGCACCGCGATCACGCTGGCGCCGCTGGCCTGCGCCGCGTCGGCCATCTGCTTGAGCGCGCCGGGGCCGCGGTTCCAGATCAGGTCGTCCGGCAACACCACCGCGAACGGCTCGTCGCCGATCACTTCCTTGGCGCACAACACTGCATGGCCGAGGCCCAGGGCCTCGGCCTGGGTCACGAACACCGCGCGCACGCCTTCCGGCAACACGTTGCGGATCAGCTCCAACTGTTCGGTCTTGCCCGAGCGTTCGAGCTTGTGCTCTAGCTCGTAGGCCTTGTCGAAGTAGTCGGCCACCGCGTGCTTGTAGCGGTTGGTGACGAACACCAGGGTATCGCAGCCGGCCTCGATGGCCTCGTCGACGGCGTACTGGATCAACGGCCGATCCACGATCGGCAGCATTTCCTTGGGAACGGTCTTGGTGGCGGGAAGGAAACGGGTGCCGAGACCGGCCACCGGGAATACGGCCTTGCGGATGCGCGGCTTCGCGTTGGCTGTAGCCATCAAATCTTCCTGGCGTTACGGGCGGGAAAAGCGACCACCGTAGCCGACTCTTTATAATCGGGGTGTTCTCCGACCGGCTGGAACTCGGGAACCGCCATGCGCAGCAGACTGTTCAGCGCTTCCCGGTCGTAGCGCACGGAGGCCTCGCGCAGCTGTTGCAGCGAACCTTCCAGCGCGGCCATCGACACGTCGCGCGGCTCGGCCTGCAGGATCTTGGGATGCACCGTCGGGCGGTAGCGCTCGTCGGCGTGGAACAAGGTCTCGTGCAGCTTCTCGCCCGGGCGCAGGCCGGTGTAGACGATGGCGATGTCGCGACCCGGGGTCTTGCCGGCCAGGCGGATCATCTGCTCGGCCAGCAGGCGGATCGGCACCGGCTCGCCCATGTCGAGGGTGTAGATCGCCTCATGGGTGCCGATCGCCGAGGCCTGCAGGATCAGCTGGCAGGCCTCGGGAATGGTCATGAAGAAACGGGTCACTTCCGGGTCGGTCACGGTGACCGGGCCGCCGCTGCGGATCTGTTCGCGGAACAACGGCACCACGCTGCCGGCCGAGTCGAGCACGTTGCCGAAGCGCACGGTGACGAAGCGCGTCGCGCGCTGGTCGGCCAGGGCCTGGCAGGTCATCTCGGCCAGGCGCTTGGTCGCGCCGAGCACGTTGACCGGGTCGACCGCCTTGTCGGTGGAGATCAGCACGAAGGTGCCGACGCCGGCCGCGCGGCAGGCCCGAGCCACGGTTTCGGTGGCCAGCACGTTATTGCGCACCGCTTCGCGCAGCTGCGCTTCCAGCAGCGGCACCTGCTTGTAGGCGGCGGCGTGGAAGGCGGCCTCGGGTTCGGCCAGCTTGAGCGCGTACTCGATCACCGCCTTGTCGCCGCAGTCGCCGAGGATCGGAATGAATTCGACGTCGGGGAAGTCGCGGCGCAGCGCGGTCTCGGTGGTGACCAGGGCCAGCTCGTCGATCTCGATCAGGGCGATGCGGCTGGCGCCGTGGCGGGCGCTCTGCCGGCACAGCTCCGAACCGATCGAGCCGCCGGCGCCGGTGACCAGCACCGAACGCGCGCCGAGCCAGCTGCGGATCGCCTTCCAGTCCGGCATCACCGGCTTGCGGCCGAGCAAGTCCTCGATCGCCACTTCCTTCAGCTCGCCC
>NZ_HG424593.1:34751-36494 GCF_000336385.2 Lysobacter antibioticus HS124
CCCTCGAGCACGTCCTGCAGGCGCGGCACCATCCGGAACGGCACCCCGGTGCGTTCGCAGGCCATCACCACCCGCTGCATCGCGTTGGCGTCGGCCGACGGCATCGCGATCACCAGCAGCTTGGCCGCGGTCTCGCGCGCGATCTCGGCGACGTCCTCGACCCGGCCCAGCACCGGCACGCCCTGGACCTTGCTGCCGCGCAGACGCGCGGCGTCGTCGAGGAAGCCGACCGGGTGGTAGGTGCCGAAGCGGCGCAGATCGCGCACCAGCGCCTCGCCGGCGCGGCCGGCGCCGAGGATCAGGATCCGCACCGACACCGCATTGGCGCTGTCGATTCGGCTGTCCTTCCAGGCCCGGTACAGCAGGCGCGGCGCGCCGAGCATGCCCATCAGCACCAGCGGATACAGCACCAGCACCGTGCGCGGCACCAGGTCGAGACGGTTGTACAGGAACAGGCCCAGCACGATCGCGAACAGGCCGAGCATGCAGGCCTTGAAGATATTCCAAAGGTCCGGCACGCCGGCGAAGCGCCACAGGCCGCGGTACAGGCCGACCTGCCAGAACACCAGGCCCTGCGCCGCCAGCACCAGGGCGATCTCGGTCGACCACAACGGCAGCGTCGGCGGCGTCACCACGACCCCGAAGCGCAGCTTGTGCAGGGCCTGCCAGACCAGCCACACCATCGCGAGATCGTGCGCGACCACCGCCAACCGTGGCAGGCCGCCTTTGAGACGATCACGCAATGAGTTCATTCCTTGCCCCAGCTGAAGTCGGTCGGATTAGCGTTACGGCTGTCGCGGATTGCAACGATGACGCCCCGCCGGCGATCGGTCGGGGCGTCGGTCGGCCTAGTCCCGGTCGCGGGGTTCGGCCTGGCGTATCAGCCACCAAAAAAAAGCGCCGGACATATACCACGCCGCTCCCATACCCAGGATGAAACCGGTCCGGACTTCGGTCACATAGCGCAGGGACACTACGGCCAACAGCGTGAAAGCCGCATAAGCGAGCGTGACCCGGGTGTGTCCGATCCGTCGCGCCCAGACCTGGTAGGCGTGCTGGGTGTGCGGCGTCCACCAGCGCTCGCCGCGGCGCACCCGGCTCAACAAGGTCAAGCCGGCATCCACCATGAATGCGGCCAAGGGCCACAACAACAGGGCTGAACGCGAACCGAGCCCGCTCGCCGCCAGCGCCGCCAGCCCGGCCACGGCGTAGCCGATCGCGCCGCTGCCGACGTCGCCCATGAAGATGCGCGCCCGCGGGAAATTGAACGGCAGGAAACCCAGGCAAGCCGCGGCCAGGGCCAGGGCCAGCCAACTCCACACCGGACCGCCGAGCCAGGCCAGGGCCAACGCGACCAGGGCCGCCTGGGACGCGGCCAGGCCGTTGATCCCGTCCATGAAGTTCCACACGTTGGTCAGGCCGATCGCCAACGCGAACGTCGCCAGTCCCAGCCAGGCCTCGCCGTGGATCGTACCCACCGCGACGCCCAGCAGGGCCGCGGCTGCGGCGTGCACTCCCAGGCGCAGCCACGGCGACAGGGGCCGGTGGTCGTCGATCCAGCCGATGCCCGCAATCAGGACCAGCCCCAGCCCGAATGCCGCCGCCAGCGGCGCATGGGAAGGGAAACGCACGCCGACCGCGACCGTCGCGATCAGCAACGCCGCGACAATCGCGATGCCGCCGCCGCGCGGGGTCGCCACGCTATGGCTGCGGCGCTCGCCGGGCTCGTCGATCATGCGCCGG
>NZ_HG424593.1:36546-61321 GCF_000336385.2 Lysobacter antibioticus HS124
GCCAGGTGCCTGCGGCGCCGAGCGCCGCATAGATCGCAATCCAGGCCCACATCGCTCAGACCACCGCGTAGTTGAGCAGCGGCTTGACCGTGCCCCACTCCTTGCAACTCGGGCATTGCCAGTGATGGCTGCGCGCGCCGAAACCGCAACGGTTGCAGCGGTAGCTGGGGTTGCGCACCAGCAATTGGTCGGTGATGTGCTTGAGGTCGTGCAAGGTGGCCAGCGGGTCGGCGTTCTCGGCCAGGGTCAGGTCGATCAGCGCCGCCTCGCCGCGCACCGACGGCCGATCCTTGAGCTGCCGCGCCAGGTAGGCGCGCGCCGCCGGCACGCCGTCTTCGGCTTCGACCATGCGGGTCAGGGCCAGCACCGGCGCGATGCCGCGGTAGTGCTCGCACATCTCGGCCAGGAACGCGCGCGCGCCGGTCGCATCGCCGTCGCGCTCGTAGCAGCTCAGCAGCGCCGGCAGTACTTCCGGCAGGTAGTCCGGGTCGGCGCGGGCGACGCGCTCGAAGGCGCGGATCGCCGCCGCGTCGTTGCCGGCCTCGACTTCGATCCGGCCTTCCAGCATGCCGGCCCGGACCGAATTGGCGTCGGCCTCGTAGGCGCGCTTGACCGCCTCGCGCGCGGCCTCGATCTCGCCGGCGGCGCGGTGGCGATCGGCCAGCTCGCACTCGAACTGGGCGATCAGCTTGCCCATCGGCTCGCCGGTCGCGGCCTCGTAGCGTTGCGCGTTCTCGATCGCCTTGCCCCAGTCGCGCTCGGCCTGGTAGATGCCGATCAGATGGCGCAGCGCCAGCGGCGCGCGCATGTCCAGCGCGACCAGGTCGCTGAACACCGTCTCGGCGCGGTCGAGCAGGCCCGAGCGCATGTAGTCCTCGCCCAGCGCGAGCAGGGCCTGGACCTTCTGCTGATCGCTCAGGCCCGGACGCTGGACCAGCGCCTGGTGCAGGCGGATCGCGCGGTCGACCTCGCCGCGGCGGCGGAACAGATGGCCCAGCGCGACCTGGGTTTCGAAGGTGTCCTTGTCCAGTTCGGCGATGTGCAGGAACAGTTCGATCGCCTTGTCCGGCTGCTCGTTGAGCAGGTAGTTGAGGCCACGGAAATACGTGGTCGACAGGCGGCTGACCTGGGTGTCGCTATGGCGCTCGCCGCCGCGCCGTCCGACCACCCAGCCGCCGACGGCGGCGATCGGCAGCAACAGGAAGAACCAGAACCACTGGCTGATGAACTCCATGCTCAGACCTCGGGGCCGGTCAGGGTCGGCGCCGGAGCCGGCGCGGCGGACGCGGCGCGCTCGGCGCGGGCCAGGCGGCGGCGCAACGGCAGCACCACGCTGGCGCTGATCGCCAGGCCGCCGATCAGGGCGCCGATCAGCAAGGCCACGATCAGGGCGATGCCCAGCGAGGTCGGCGGCACGAAGCCGACGCCCAGATCGATGCTCACGATCTGGCGGTTGAGTGCGCCGAGGATCGCCCCTGCCGCGAGGCAGGCCAAGGCGACGAGAAGGCGGATCACGCGCATGGGAAGGTTCCGGAAGTCGTGCACCGGCGGGTGCGTGTCGCGCCTAGCTTAGCGGACGCGAATGCAGGGCGCGTAGAGGCGCGCAGCGCAAGGGCCGGGGTCGGTGTCGGCACAGGGCGGGCCGACGCAAAGCGATGAACGGCGAAGCCGGCGTTGCGCACCGAAGCCCGGCGCGACGAACGCGCGATCAGGCGTCTTCGTCGAGCGGGGTCGCCCCGCTGACGCGCTCGCGCAGTTCCTTGCCGGGCTTGAAGTGCGGCACGTGCTTGCCGGGCAGCGCGACCGATTCGCCGGTCTTGGGATTGCGGCCCAGGCGCGGCGGACGGTAATGCAGGGAGAAGCTGCCGAAACCGCGGATCTCGATGCGGTCGCCGGCGGAAAGCGCGCCGCCCATCATTTCCAACAAAGCCTTCACCGCCAGATCCACATCGTCGCCCTTGAGATGGGCCTGACGCTGCGAAAGGATCTCGATGAGTTCGGACTTGGTCATAGGCGAAACGTGGCCTGGCCGCGAAAGATTCGGAAGTGCTGCGGCGTCGCGATCGCTCGCGATCCCCTGCCGCAGACCGAGGGCGGCCCGGCCCTGCCGGGCCGCCTCGGTGGAGCATCGGTGTTGCCGGCCCGGACGAACCGGGCCGTAGTGCCTGAAACGGAAGAGCGATTACTCGGACTTGCCGCCCAGACGCTCGCGCAGCAGCGCGCCGAGGCTGGTGGTGCCGCTGGCGGCGTCGCCGGCCTGACGGTTGTAGTCGGCCAGGGCCTCCTGCTGCTCGGCTTCGTCCTTCGCCTTGATCGACAGCTGCATGCTGCGACCCTTGCGATCGGTACCGATGATCTTGGCCTCGACTTCCTGGCCGACCTTCAGGTACTGCGAAGCGTCTTCGACGCGCTCCTTGGCGATGTCGCGCGCGGCGACGTAGCCTTCGATGCCGTCGGCCAGCTCGATGGTGGCGCCCTTGGCGTCGACTTCCTTCACCGTGCCCTTGACGATCGAGCCCTTGGCGTTGGAAGCGACGTACTGACCCATCGGGTCCTGCTCCAGCTGCTTGACGCCCAGGCTGATGCGCTCGCGCTCCGGATCGACCGCCAGGACCACGGCTTCCAGCGTGTCGCCCTTCTTGAAGTTGCGGACCACGTCTTCGCCGGTGGTGTTCCAGCTGATGTCGGACAGGTGGACCAGACCGTCGATGCCGCCGTCCAGGCCGATGAAGATGCCGAAGTCGGTGATCGACTTGATCTGGCCTTCGACCTTGTCGCCCTTCTTGTGGATGGCCGCGAAGGTCTCCCACGGGTTGCTGGTGACCTGCTTCATGCCCAGCGAGATGCGGCGACGCTCTTCGTCGACATCCAGGACCATGACCTGAACCTCGTCGCCGACCTGCACGATCTTGGACGGGTTGACGTTCTTGTTGGTCCAGTCCATCTCGGACACGTGCACCAGGCCTTCGACGCCCGGCTCGATCTCGACGAACGCGCCGTAGTCGGTGACGTTGCTGACCTTGCCGAACACGCGGGTGTTGGCCGGGTAGCGACGGGCGATGTTGTCCCACGGATCCTCGCCCAGCTGCTTGAGGCCGAGCGAAACGCGGTTGCGCTCGCGGTCGTACTTGAGCACGCGGACGTCCAGCTCCTGGCCGACTTCGACCACTTCGGACGGATGACGCACGCGCTTCCACGCCATGTCGGTGATGTGCAGCAGGCCGTCGATGCCGCCGAGGTCGACGAACGCGCCGTAGTCGGTGAGGTTCTTGACCACGCCCTTGAGGATCGCGCCTTCCTGCAGCTTCTCCATCAGCTGTTCGCGCTCGACGCTGTACTCGCTCTCGACCACCGCGCGGCGGGAGACGACGATGTTATTGCGCTTGCGGTCCAGCTTGATGAGCTTGAACTCGAGTTCCTTGCCTTCGAGATAGGCGGAGTCGCGCACCGGGCGCACGTCCACCAGCGAACCCGGCAGGAAGCCGCGGACATCCTTGATGTCGACGGTGAAACCGCCCTTGACCTTGCCGCTGATGCGGCCGGTGATGGTTTCGTTCTTTTCCAGCGCGGCTTCCAGCTCGTCCCACACCATCGCGCGCTTGGCCTTCTCGCGCGAGAGGACGGTTTCGCCGAAGCCATTTTCGATCGAGTCGAGGGCGACCTTGACTTCGTCGCCTTCGGCGACGTCGATCTCGCCGGCGTCGTTACGGAACTGTTCGATCGGCACGATGCCTTCGGACTTCAGGCCGGCGTTGATCACCACCACGTCGCCGCGGACTTCCACGACGACGCCGGTGACGATGGCGCCCGGCTTCAGCTTGGCCAGGTACTGCTGGCTCTGTTCGAACAGTTCGGCAAATGATTCGGTCATTGGATTGAATACTCGGTTGAACACACGGGCCGCACCGGCTGGCATCGTCGCCGTCGTGGCGACGCAAGCAGCGCGTGGTCGACCCACCCGTTATGTGATGCGATGGAGCCGCACCATGTGTTGTGGTTGATCCGCCGCGGAATGCGACGGGGCTGTTGCAGCATCCGCTGCGGGGAAAACGTCCGCGCGATGTCGCTCAGTGCGCCGGCAACAAGGCCAGCACCTGTTCGACCACCGCGTCGATGCCCAAGCCGGTGGTGTCGATGCGCACGGCATCGATGGCCGGTCGCAGCGGCGCCACCGCGCGCTGGGCGTCGCGCGCGTCGCGGGCGAGAATCTCCCGTAGCAGACCGTCTAAAGTAACCGAAACCCCTTTGTCTTTCAACTGCTTATAACGCCTCTCCGCCCTTTCCTCGGCGCTGGCGGTCAAAAACACCTTGAACGGGGCGTCCGGGAAGATGACCGTGCCCATGTCGCGGCCGTCGGCCACCAGGCCCGGCAGCTGCCGGAACGCCCGCTGGCGGTCCTTCAGCGCGGCCCGGACCTCGGGGATGGCGGCGATGGCCGAGGCGGCCGCTCCGGCGGTTTCGGTGCGCAGTTCGTCGGTGGCGTCGACCTCGTTGACCAGGACGCGCAGCTCGCCGGCCTGTTCACGAAAGCCGATCCGGGTGTCGAAGGCGCAGCGGACCAGGGCGGCCGGGTCGGCTAGGTCGAGGCCGGCCCAGCCGGCGGCGACGCCGACCGCCCGGTACAGGGCGCCGGAGTCCAGGTAGTGCCAGCCCAGGCGCTGGGCGACCAGGCGGCTGATCGTGCCCTTGCCGGAGCCGGAGGGGCCGTCGATGGTGAGGACGGGGATGAAGATAGAGTCGGAAGATGCGCTGTTCATGACTGTATTATGCGGCCGTCGCAGCGCTTTCTCCGCCGATCCCGCCGCCGGCCGCGGCCGGATATCGGCGCACCGCCGCCCGGCCCGCCCCGACATGCCGCGGCGGCGCCCACCCGGCCCGGGCCACCTTCTCCGCCGCCGCACGGCCCGGTCCGGCGGGCCGCAGCCGGCGCCAGGCGCAGATTTCTTCCTGCAAGCACTTGATCGGGCGAGTTTTTATCCGCTAGAATCGCGGGCTTAATTTTCCACCCGCTTTATTTCACCCACTTTTTGCCGAGGTCTGTCATGAAGGTCCTGTCCTCTCTGAAGTCGGCGAAGGCCCGTCACCGCGACTGCAAGGTCGTCCGCCGCCGCGGCAAGGTCTTCGTGATTTGCAAGTCGAACCCCCGTTTCAAGGCGCGTCAGCGCTGAGTGGCGACGGCGGATTTCAAGTCCGCCGCCCGGGTTCAAGTCGAAAGCCGCCGCAAGGCGGCTTTCTTCGTTATGCCCCTCGAACCCGCCCCGCCCTCGCCTTCGCCCCGGCCTGGCCCGCACCGGTTCATCAAAGCGTGACGGCCGCACGCTGCCGCTGCGCGTCACCTTGTGCCTAGAATCCCGCGTCCTTTGACGAGGTGAATTTGCCATGAAACTGCGCATTGCCGTTGCACCGCTGCTCGCCCTGCTGGCCCTGTCGGGCGCGGCTTCGGCCGAGACCTTGCTGATCGAGCGCGTGCAACAGGAGGGCAAGGCCCTGCTGCCGGCACGCGGCCAGAGCATGGATCAGGTCAAGGCCCGCTACGGCGAGCCGACCCAGCGCCTGGACGCCCGCGGCGGCCAGAAGCGGGCCTGGCCGCAGATCAACCGCTGGGTCTATCCGGCTTTCACCGTGTACTTCGAGAAGAGCCGGGTGATCGACGTGGTCGCGAACAAGGCGGGCGCCGAGGAAATCGGACCGAAACCGCCTATCCTTTGAGGTTATGACCAACAACGCATTGCGCTTCCCCGCGGAGTGGGAACCCCAGTCCGCGGTCCTGATCGCGTGGCCGAACGCCGACACCGACTGGGCCGACCGCCTGGGCGAGGTCGAAGAGACCTACATCGCCCTGGTCGCGGCCATCACCCGGTTTCAGCCCGCCCTGATCTGCGTCGCCGACGACGACGTCCAGGCCTATGCCCGGGCGCGCCTGTCCTCGGCGCGGATCGACATGAGCCGGGTGCATTTCATCGATGCGCCCTACGACGACACCTGGCTGCGCGACTCCGGCCCGATCACCCTCAGGCAGGGCGACGGCTTCCGCCTGCTCGACTTCCGCTTCACCGGCTGGGGCGGCAAGTTCGACGCCAGCCAGGACGACCTCTTGGTCGAGCGCCTGCACGAGCAGGGCGTGTTCGCGCCCGGCAGCGAGCGCGAAAGCATCGATTTCGCCCTGGAAGGCGGCGGCATCGAGACCGACGGCGCCGGCACCCTGCTGACCACCTGGCGCTGCCTGCACGAGCGCCACCCGCAGCTCGGCCGCGAAGAACTCGGCGCCCGGCTGGCCGGCTGGCTGCGGCAGGACCGGGTGCTGTGGCTGGACCACGGCTATCTGGAAGGCGACGACACCGACGCCCACATCGACACTCTGGCCCGTTTCGCCGCCGAAGACGCCATCGTCTACCAGGGCTGCGACGACCCGTCGGATTCGCATTACCGGGAATTGCAGGCGATGGCCGCCGAGCTGGCCGCGTTGCGCACCCGCGACGGCCGTCCGTACCGGCTGTTCGCGCTGCCGTGGCCGCAGCCGATCCTCGACCAGGGCCGGCGCCTGGCCGCCAGCTACGCCAACTTCCTGATCGTCAACGGCGCGGTGCTGATGCCGGCCTACGGCGACGTCGCCGACGCCGCGGCGCAGGCGGTGCTGGCCCAGGCCTTCCCCGATCGCGAGATCGTGCCGGTGCCGTGCCGCGCGCTGATCTGGCAGAACGGCAGCCTGCATTGCGTGACCATGCAGTTGCCGCAGGGCGTGGCGGCGTAACGCCGCGTCGCGTCTGGCAACGCGCGGTCCCCGGGCCGCGCGTTCGCATCCCGCAGGCAGGCGCGATCTCGTCTGCACTCGGACATCCCGCATCGATCTCGCTGCGCCCGCTCGCGCCGGGCCGCTCCGACGATGCGCGTGTCGCCGCCGCCCTGCCGGTCACGGCGCTCTCCTACAATAGACGTCTCGCCTCACCGCCGGACCCGTGCCCCGATGAAAAAGACCACCCTCCCCGTCGCGCTGATCCAGGACCGCGACCACGGCTCGCGCGAAGCCAATCTGGCCAATATCGAGCAGCGGGTCGGCGAAGCCGCCCGCCAGGGCGCCAAGCTGGTCCTGCTGCAGGAGCTGCACAACGGGCCGTACTTCTGCCAGCACGAGTCGGTGCAGGAGTTCGACCTGGCCGAGACTATTCCCGGCCCCAGCACGCAGCGCCTGGGCGCGCTGGCCAAGCAGCACGGTATCGTGCTGGTCAGTTCGCTGTTCGAACGCCGCGCGGCCGGGCTGTACCACAACACTGCGGTGGTCTACGAGACCGACGGTTCGATCGCCGGCAAGTACCGCAAGATGCATATCCCCGACGACCCGGGCTTCTACGAGAAGTTCTACTTCACCCCGGGCGACATCGGCTTCGAACCGATCCAGACCTCGGTCGGCCGCCTCGGCGTGCTGGTGTGCTGGGACCAGTGGTACCCGGAAGGCGCGCGCCTGATGGCGCTGGCCGGCGCCGAGCTGCTGCTGTACCCGACCGCGATCGGCTGGGACCCGGACGACGCCCAGGACGAGAAGGACCGCCAACGCAACGCCTGGATCCTCAGCCATCGCGGCCACGCGGTCGCCAACGGCCTGCCGGTGCTCAGCGTCAATCGGGTCGGCTTCGAACCGTCCCCGCTCGGCGCGTCCGGTATCCAGTTCTGGGGCTCCAGCCACGTGCTCGGCCCGCAGGGCGAGTACCTGGCCGAGGCCAAGACCCAGGAGCCGGAAATCCTGCTGGCCGAGGTCGACCTGGGCCGCAGCGAGCACGTACGGCGGATCTGGCCGTTCCTGCGCGACCGCCGCATCGACGCCTACGCCGACCTGCTCAAGCGGTACCGCGATTGAACCAAGCGCCGAACCGACCGTCGAGCCAGCCGCCAAGCCCGATGCTGCTGCGCGTCGCGGCCGAGGCCGACCTCGACGCGATCGCCGCGCTGTACGCGCGCGAAGTGCGCGAGGGCGTGGCCACCTACGAATACGACGTGCCCGATCGCGCCGAGATGCATAAGCGCTGGCGCGCGATCGCCGATGCCGGCTATCCCTATCTGGTCGCCGAAGTCGACGGCGCGTTCGCCGGCTATGCCTATGCCAGCGCCTATCGCAACCGGATCGGCTATCGCTGGACGGTGGAGAACTCGGTCTACGTCGAGCCGGCGCTACAGGGCCGCGGCGTCGGCGGCGCGCTGATGCGGCGCCTGATCGAGGACTGCACCGCGCTGGGGTTCCGGCAGATGGTCGCGGTGATCGGCGACGGCAGCAACGCCGCATCGATGGCCTTGCACGAGCGCCTGGGCTTCCGGCTGGCCGGCGTGTTCCCCGGCATCGGCCGCAAGCACGGCCGCTGGCTGGATACGGTGCAGATGGTGCGTCCGCTCGGCGACGGCCGCGAGGGCGAGCCCGATCCGGACGTGCCCGGCCTGCGCTGAACCCGCGCCGGGACGCAGTCGCGTTTCCGGCACGCCCTGCGGCGGCGCGTCCGGATATGCGCCGGCCGCCACGGACAGGCCCGGCCGGCCGGCGCAATGTGCCTTTCTCGATGACGGCATCTCCGCCCTTTGGCCCAGGCGCGCCGGAACGGTTCCGCTAAGCTGAACGAAACCGCCCGACGAGCGGTCAAAATAAAACGAACGGACGTGCTATTTTATGGCCATGTCGACTCTGACCGCGACCAATAAGGGCGCCGCCACCCGCGACGCGATCCTGGAACAGGCCTACGGCATCGCTTGCTCGGCCGGCCTGGAAGGCTTGTCGATCGGGCCGCTGGCCGCCGCCGTCGGCATGTCCAAGAGCGGCGTGTTCGCCCACTTCGGTTCGCGCGAAGACCTGCAGTTGGCCGTACTGGACAAAGCGGCGCAGCTGTTCACCGGCTATGTGCTGCTGTCCCAGCTCAAGCAGCCGCGTGGCCTGGTGCGTCTGCGCGCGATCGTCGACGCCTGGTTCGACTGGTCGCGCCACACCGACGGCGGCTGCGTGCTGCTCGGCGCGGTCAGCGAGTACGACGACCGCCCCGGCGCCCTGCGCGATTGGGTGGTCGAGCAGCAAAAGCGCTGGCGCGCCGCCCTCGCGCAGGCGGTGCAACTGGCGGTCGACAACGGCGAACTCGGCGCCGACACCGATACCGAGCAGCTGGCGTTCGAAATCTACGGCCTGGCGCTGATCGTCCACCACGACGCCGGCCTGTTCGGTTTCGATTCCGCGCGCGAGCGCGGGCGCCGCGCGTTCGAACGCTTGGTCCGTTCTTACGCCACGCCCGCTTGCGCCGCCTCCCCCAAGGCCTGATTCCTGTATAGCGAGGTCCGTCATGAGCACGTCCGTCGCCAAAATTAGTACGACCGTTCGTAACATCATCCATTTGTACGGCCTGCGCCTGGGCTTCGTGTTCGGCGCCTGGTTCGCGCCGGATGCGACCGTGCGCCGCGCCGCCGACCTGTTCTGCACCCCGTTCGCGTCCTCGCGCACGCGCGCGCTGGCCGCGCCGACCTTCGACGCTCGCGAAGAGACCATCGAGGTCGACGGCCACGCCATCGTCGCCTACGTCTGGGGCGATCCGCGCCGCCAACCTTATGTATTGTTCGCCCACGGCTGGTCCAGCCACGGCACCCGCGTCGCCCGGTGGCTGCCCGCGTTGCGCGAGGCCGGTTACGCCCTGGTCGCATTCGACCAGCCCGCGCACGGGCGCAGCCCCGGCCGGCTGGCCACCCTGCCCGACTTCACCCGCCATCTGTACGCAGTCGGCGACCACTACGGACCGGCGGCGGCGGTGATCGGTCATTCGCTCGGCGGTGCGGCGACCTTGCTCGCGCTGGCGCGCGGCCTGCAGGCCGAACGCGCGGTATTGATCGCGCCGGCCGCCGATCCGGTCGCCGCGGTGAGCCGCTTCGCCCGTTTCCTGTGGGTCGGCGAAGCGCTGCGCCGGCGCATGATCGGCTACTTCGAAACCCGCGTCGGCCTGAGCTTCGACTCGCAGCAAGCGCACCGCAACGCGCCCAACATCGCCCGCCCGGCGCTGATCGTGCACGATCTGGACGACCGCGAAGTGCCCTGGTCGGAAGGCGAGCGCTATGCGCGCTACTGGCCGGGGGCGCGCCTGCTCAGCACCCAGGGCCTGGGCCACAACCGCATCGCCGACGACGGCGGGGTGATCGCCGCCAGCCTGCGCTTCCTGCGCGGCGAACCGGTCGGTGAGACCGTCGTGTCCAGCGGCAACTTGCCGTATGGGTTGGCCTGAGGGGCGGGGATTGGGGATTGGGGATTGGGGATTCGGGATTTGGGGATCGCTCGGGCTGAACAGCGAGTCGAGCGGGAGACAGAGGACGCCGCTTCGACGAATCCCCAATCCCCAATCCCGAATCCCGCGACAGGCAGGCAACCGTCCGCCACGGGTTTGCCGGCACCCGGCCGCAACCTCTATGCTGCGGGCCTTTCTGTGCTCCGGCACAGCTGCCGCGAGCCTTTCCGATCCGCATGAACGAACCGCATCTCGTATCCGACGGCCTGCAGGGCCAACCGCACGCCATCGTCGAACGCGACGGCGTGCGCTATACCCTGCTCGGCACCGCCCACGTGTCCCAGGCCAGCGTCGATGCCGTGCGCGATGCGGTCGGCACCGGCCGCTACGATGCGGTCGCGGTCGAACTCGATCCGCAGCGCCTGCAGGCGCTGACCGACCCGGACGCATTGGCGCGGCTGGACCTGATCCAGGTGATCCGCTCCGGCAAGACCGCTTTGTTCGCCGCCAACCTGGCCCTGGCCGCCTACCAGCGCCGGCTCGCCGAACAGCTCGGCATCGAACCCGGCGCCGAACTCAAGCGCGCGGTGCTGGAAGCGCGCCAGCGCGAGCTGCCGGTGCATCTGATCGACCGCGAGGTCGGCCTGACCTTCAAGCGCGCCTCGCAGCGGCTGGGCTTCTTCGGCCGCGGCAAGCTCGGCGTCGGCCTGGTCACCAGCCTGTTCGCCGCCGACGAGGTCGGCGAGGACGAAATCGAAAAGCTCAAGCAGGGCGACATGCTCGAGTCCAGCTTCGGCGAGTTCGCCAAGGAAAGCCCGGAGCTGTACGACACCGTGATCGCCGAGCGCGACCGCTACATGGCCGCGCGCCTGCGCGAGACCGCGGGCGAGTCGCGCGAGGTGCTGGCGGTGGTCGGCGCAGGGCATCTGCAAGGCCTGGCCAAGCATCTGCGCGAGGACCAGGGCGACCCGGTCGCGCAGCGCATCGCGCTCGAGCAGGTCAAGACCAAGAGCAAGGTGCCGTGGGTGATGATCGCCATCACCACCCTGATCCTGGCCGGCATCGCCTGGGGCTATTGGAAAGGCGGGGCGCAGATGGGCACCGAGCTGCTGTTGCAATGGGTGCTGTTCACCGGCGGCCTGGCCGCGCTGGGCTGCGCGATCGCCGGCGGCCATCCGCTGAGCGTGATCACCGCGGCGATCGTCGCGCCGTTGAAGCCGTTCCGCCCCGGCGTGCCGACCGGCGCGTTGAGCGCGCTGGTCGAAGTGCATCGGCGCAAGCCGGCCTACGGCGATTTCCTCGCCCTGCGCGACGACGCGCAAACGGTGGGCGGCTGGTACCGCAACCGGGTCGCGCGGGTGGTGCTGAATTTCCTGCTGACCAACCTGGGTTCGATGGCCGGCGTGTGGCTGGCCGGTTTCCGCATCGCGGCCAAGCTGGTCGGTTGAAGCGCACGCGACGCCGCGCTTGCAGGAGCGGCGTAAGCCGCGACAAGCGGAGCGATGGGCGCAAGCGGAGACGCCGCCCCCCCTGATCATCGGGCTTCGACCCGGTCGCGACAGGGCTTCGGATCCTGGCGCGGTGTGTCACCGCTCCGGCTGTCGCGGCTCACGCCGCTCCGACAAACAGCGAGCGCGCTTCAGCGCAGCGACAACTGCAAGCGGCGGCCGTTCCAATCCAGCACCGCGCCATCGGGGCGAATCGCGACCAGCACCGCTTCGCCGATGCGGTCGCCTTCGGCCAGCCGCTGACCGTCGACGATCACGAAACGCCGCGCCGGCTCGTCGTTCCACATATGCATGCTGAGCTTGAGCGGCGGCAATTGCTTGCGCGCCTCCGGCGAAAGATCGGCCAGGCGCATCGCCCCGCCCTCGCCTGCCGGCTTGGCGGCGGACGGCGGCAGAACCGGCACGGGCTCGGGTGCCGCCATCGGTTCGAGCGCGGCCGCCGCGGCGGCGGTCTGCGCGGGCGCGGCGGATGGCGGGCGCGAGGCGGAGCTGGAAGCAGAAGCGAGGTTCGACGAAACCGCGGCAACCGGCGCGGCGGGCGCGGGCGCCGACGCGTTCGTGCCGATGGCTGCCGTGGCCGCCAACGAGGCCGCGGCGGTCGGTGGCGCAGATACCCGCTCCGCGGTCGTCGCCTTCGCCGCGGTCCCGGTCGGAGGCGAAAGCGCGGCAGCCGGCGCACCACCCCGCTCGCCGGCGGTGACCGAAGGGGCACTCGTGCGTTCTCCTGCGACGGCGGAGACATCCGGCCCAGAAACGCCAGGCGCAGGAGCCGCGGTCGCAGCGACCGGTTCGCGCCGCTCCGCAACGTTCGCGGCAGCGTTCGGCGGCGCGGCCGCATCGGCCGCCGTGGCGGCAACCGGGCCCGCCGGGCCCTGCGGTAAGGATTCAGGGCGCAGCATCCACACCCCCACCGCGGCGGCGAGGACCGCCGCGCCGGCGCCCCACAACCAGGGCGCCGCCGAACGCCGCAGCGGCGGCGGCAGCGGCGGCAACGGCGCGTGCAGATCCGGCGTCTGGCCGCGGCGGCGCTCGGCCTCGGATTTGCGCAGGGCTTCCAGGATCAACGACATCGTCTACTCCAATACCCGTTGCAGGCGCGGCCCGGCGGCGTCTTCGGCCGACAGCGCGAACAGCGTTTCCGGACCGACCACGCCATCGCTGCGCAGGCCGCGCGCGGCCTGGAACCGGCGCACGTCCTCCGCGCCCGCGTCGGCGACGCCGAGGCGCGCGTTCAACCACGCCTTCGGCGCGCCTTGCAACGGCTGGGGCAGCGGCGCGCTCAGACCTTCGGGCCCGCGCCACAGCGCGGCGTATTCGCCGTTCCACAGGCGCTGCAACGCGATCCGGTCGAGGTCGACGTCGCGGCCGTGCAGCCACAGCCGCGCATCGACCGCGTCGACGCCGCGCAACAGCGCCCAGGCGCTGCGGCCGTCGGCGTTCAGGCGCAGCAGCACCGGCCGGCCCAGCGCGGCCAGCGCATCCAGGCGGGCGTAGCCGCGCAGGCAGTACAGGCCCGGCGCGACGCTGCGCGCGCAAGCGGCCGCCGCTTCGACCGCCGGCGGCCCGGAAGGCAATTGCCACAGATCGAGCAAACGCTGCCACGCCGCGGTCGGGTCGGCGCCCGCTTCGCTCATGCGCTGCGCCGCCGACGCCGCGTCCAGGCGCGGCACCGCGCCCGTTGCGATGGCGGTTGCGCTCGCGACTGAGGACGCCGGGGGCGCCACCGGCGCCTGCACCGCCGACACCGCGGATGCGGCGACACGGGAATCGGCCGCGCCGCGCGATGTGGGCGTGGCCGCCGTCGCGGCGGCGGTAGGCGCGGACGCACGCCACCACCAGGCGCCGGCCGCGACTGCGCCGGCCAGCGCGGCCGCGACCAGGGCGACGCGCGCATACCGGCGCCGGCGCGCGACCGGCGCCAGCGCCTCATACGCGGCCTGATCGACCAGCGACTCGCCGACCGTGGCGTCGTCGCGGGCGTAGCCGCCGAGCAGCGCGCGCTCGGAAATCACGTTGATCAGCCGCGGCACGCCGCCGGAATGGGCATGGATGCGCTTGATCGCCGCGGCGGTGAACGGCAGCCGCTGGCCGCCGGCGACGCGGTAGCGATGGCGCAGCAAGGCGCCGGTTTCCTGCGCATCCAGCGGGGTCAGATGGAACCGCGCGGTGATCCGCTGCGACAGTTGGCGCATGTCCGGGCGCGCCAGCATGTCGCGCAACTCGGGCTGGCCGATCAGCACGATCTGCAGCAGCTTCTGGGTGTCGGTTTCCAGGTTGGTCAGCAGGCGTACCTGCTCCAAGGCCTCCACCGACAGGTTCTGCGCTTCGTCGACGATCAACACCACGCGCAGGCCGCGCGCATAGGCGTCGAGCAGATACGCGTTGAGCGCGTCGACCAGGGCCTTGACGCTGCCGCGGCGGCCGGCCAGGTCCAGGCGCAATTCTTCGCCGATGGTCTCCAGCAGTTCGACCGGGCTCAGGCGCGGGTTCAACACCAGCGCGGCGCGGGCGTGGTCGGGCAACTGCTCCAGCAGCAAGCGGCACAGGGTGGTCTTGCCGGTGCCGACCTCTCCGGTCAGCAGGACGAAGCCGCCGCCGCCGCCCTGGCCGACGCCGAACAACAGGTGCGCCAACGCGTCCCGATGACGCTCGCTGAGGAACACGAAGCGCGGGTCGGGCGTGATCGAAAACGGCGGCTCCTTGAGCCCGTAATGATCCAGGTACATGCGCGTGCCGGCGGCGGAATGCGCCTAGCCTGCCACGAAATCCAAGCCCCGGCGTGGCTGGGCCGCGCGATCGGCCCGCTTGGCCGGGGCGGACGCAGTGCGAAGCCCGTGCCCGTGATGCGCGTCCAAAGCGGAACGTGCGCGCAGGCATGCGCCGCACGGACGGCGGCGGGGCTGTTCGCCGATGCGCCCCGGCGCGGATCGGGACGCATCGTCGGAGCCGTATGCCGGCCCGGCGGATCGGCCGCAGGGCAAGGCGCCGGCGGTCCGGACCGCGTTGCCCGCTCGCACAGAACTGATGTCGCCCCGCCCTCGAAGCGAAGCCGGCGAGCCGCGCGGCGGCGGCCGCTGCCGCCGCGATCCGGGTGCGCATGATTCGCCCTGGAGCGGCGACGCACGGTTCCATCGTCCGTGCGCCGCCCACGCGGGTCGGCCGCCGCGGCGGCGTCAACGCGTCATGCGTGCTGTGCCGCCGGCTCCACCGCATCCGCCGACTGCGCCGGCAGGCCGCGCGCGCGCCGCACCAGCTTGGCGGTGCCGCCGCGCAGATCGTCGAGGATGGCGTAGATGGTCGGCAGGAACAGCAGGCTGACCACGGTCGAGAACGCCAGGCCGCCGGCGATCGCGCGCGCCATCGGGTAGTACGGCGGCATGTCGCCGCTGGTCTTGGTCGACAGCGCGATCGGCACCATCGCCAGGATCGCCGTGCCCATGGTCATCAGGATCGGGCGCAGGCGTTCGCGGCTGCCCTCGACCAGCGCTTCGGTGCGCGACAAGCCGCGCCGGCGCAGGTTGTTGATGTGCTCGATCATGACGATGCCGTTGTTGACCACCACGCCCATCAGCACCAGTACGCCGATGAAGGACATGATCCCGAAGGTCGTGCCGGTGATCCAGAACAGCCAGAACACGCCGAACACCGAGAACAGCACGCCGCTCATGATCGCCGAGGGGAACAGCAGCGACTCGAACACCGCCGCCATCACCACGTAGATCATGATCAGGGCGATCAGCAGGTTGAACAGCATCTGCTGGTTGGCCTCGTCGTCGCGCTGGAACGCGCTGCCGTCGAAGGAATAGCTGTAGCCCGGCGGGAACGCGATCCGCTTGAGGATCGCCTCCATCTCCTTGCGCGCCTCCGGCACGGTGACCTTGTCGCCGAGATTGGACTTGATGGTCAGCGTGGTCTGGCGATTGACCCGGTTGATCTGGGTCGCCGACGGGCGCACTTCGACCTGGACCATGCTCAGCAACGGCACGGTGCGGCCGTCCGGCGCGCGCACGGTGAAGGAGGCGATCTCGGCGGTGTTGAACTGGTCGGCGCCGGCGAAGCGCGCCCACACCTGGACCTCGGTGTCGCCGCGGCGGAACTCGCGCAGCGTCGCGCCGCGCAAGGCCAGGCCGACGAACTTGGACACCTCGTCGGCGCTGAAGCCGAACGCGGCGGCGCGTTCGCGGTCGACCCGGATGCGCAGCTCGTTGTTGCGGTCGCCGGCGTCGATGCGCACGTCGCGGAAGCGCGGGCTGCGGGCCAGGATCGGCACGATGTCCTGCCCCAACTGTTCGAGCATGGCGCTGGAATCGCCCACCAGCTGCACCTGGACCTGGTTCTGCTGGCCCTGGTCCTCGTCGAAGCCGACCCCGATGCCGGCCCGCGCCGACTTCGGCAGGCCCTTGCTGATCTGGTCGGTGATCGGCTTGGTCTTCTTGACCAGCTCCTTGTCGAAGGTGATGACCGTGCTGGCGTCGCCGTCCTCGCTGTAATACGAGTACACCTGGGTGATGTGGAACTTCTTGCGGTTGGCGTCGAGGTAGTCCTCGACCCGCTTGACCTCGTCCGACATCTGTTCCTTGGTGTAGCTGCCCTTCCACTGGTAGTAGATGTTGGCGCTGTCGCCGCCTTCGCCGCCGAACATGTCGAACTTGGTCTGGGTCATCGGCACGATGCTGACGGCGATGATCAGGATGATGCCGAGCACGCTCCAACCGCGGTGCTCCAGGGTCCAGCGCAGCAGCGCGGCGTAGTTGCGCTGCAGGTAGGGGATCAGGCCGGTGCTGCGATTGATCGTCGGCGGGGTCTTCAACCGCGCCGAGATCATCGGGATCAGGCTGACCGCGACCAGCCACGAGGCCAGCAGCGAGACCGAGATCGTGATCGCCAGCTGCGACATGAAGATCTTGATCTGGTTGGTCTCGCCGAACAGGTTCGGCACGAACACGATGCAGTGGCACAGCGTGCCCGCCGACAAGGCGATGGCGACGTGGCGGGTGCCGATCACCGAGGCCAGCCGCGGCTGGTCCGGCATCTTCTCGCGCTCCTGGTAGATGCTCTCGACCACCACCACCGCGTTGTCGACCAGCATGCCGACCGCCAGCAGCAGGCCCATCATGGTCAGGATGTTGAGGGTCACGCCGACGAAGTACATGAAGCCCAGGGTGATCACGAAGCAGATCGGGATCGCCAGGGTCACCATCAGCGTCGACGGCCAATGGCGCAGGAAGAAGAACAGCACCGCCATCGACAGCACCAGGCCGACCGCGCCGGCCTCGGCCAGTTCCAGCAGCGAACTGGTGACCTCCTCGCCCTCGTTGGAGATGATCTTGAACTGGACCCCGCGCAGCGCCGACTCGGACTTGACCTTCTCGACCTCTGCCAGGGCCAGGCGCGAGACTTCGACCAGATTGGCGTTGCGGTCCTTGAAGATGTCCAGGCCCACCGCCGGGCGGCCGTCCAGGCGCCGGCCGTAGGCCATGCGCTTGGGCTTGTAGCGGACCTCGGCGATGTCGCCCAGGCGGGTGCCGTTGGTGCCGATCACCAGGTCGCGCAACTGCTGCAGGTCGGTGATCTCGCCGATCGGCTGCACCCGCAGGCGCCGGCCGCCGTCCTCGATCTCGCCGGCCGACACCGAGAAATTGACCGTCTGCAGGCGCGTGGTCAGCTCGTTGAGGCTGATGTTGTGCGCGGTCAGGCGGTCGGGCGCGATGGCGATCTCGACCTCGTTCGGCGACACGCCGGAGATCTCGACCTTGGCCACGCCCGGCAGGCGCTCGATGCGGCGCTTGAACTCGCGGTCGATCAGCTCGTAGGAACCGGACAGGTCGTGGTCGCTGGCCAGGCGGACGCGCAGGAACGGCTGGTCGGTGGTGGAGAACTTGAGCACGAAGTAGCGCTGCAGGTCGTCCGGCAGGTCGCTGCGGATGGCGTCGATGCGTTCGCGCGCTTCCGAGGCCGCGATGGCGACATCGCGGTCCCAGTCGGCGAATTCGATCACCACGCTGGCGTTGTCCGCGCGCGCCTCGCCCTGCATGCGCTTGATGCCGGTCATGGTCGACAGCGCGTCCTCGGTCGGCCGCAGCAAGGTGCGCTCGACCTCTTCCGGGGTCGAGCCGGCGTACGGCATCTGCACCACCAGGAACGGGAACGAGATCGACGGGAAGGCCTCCAGCGGCAGGCGCACCGCCGCGATCAGGCCGATCACGAACATCGACACGAAGGCCATGATGATCGTGACCGGGCGCCGGATGCTGAACTCAGCAACGCTCATCCTGGGTGCTCCTCAGGCCTGGCCCGGCCGGTGACCGTGCGGCGGATGGTGCAGGTCGGCGTCGTGCAGCGGCTCCTGCTCCTCGTGGATGCGTTCGCTCACCGCACTGGCGTCGCGCCGGGCGCGGCGGGCGCGCTCGCGGTAGTGCTCGTCGGAACGGCGGTCGAGCAGGTCGTACACCACCGGGATCACCACCAGGGTCAGCAGGGTCGACACCAGCAGGCCGCCGATCACCGTGATCGCCATCGGCGCGCGCACCTCGGCGCCCTCGCCGGTGGCGATCGCCAGCGGCAGGAAGCCGAACAGGGTGCAGGTGGTGGTCATCACGATCGGCCGCAGGCGCGAACGCGCGCCTTCGATCAGCGCCTCGCGCTTGGCCACGCCTTCCTCGCGCAACTGGTTGACCTTGTCGATCAGGATGATCGCGTTCTTCACCACCAGGCCGACCAGCAGGATCAGGCCGATGAACACCACCACCGACACCGGCGAACGGGTCAGCACCAGCGCCAGCACCGCGCCGACCAACGCCAGCGGGATGGTGAACAGGATCACGAACGGGTGCAGCAGCGATTCGAACTGCGAGGCCATGACCAGGTAGACCAGGAAGATCGCCAGGCCGAACGCGAACAGCAGCGAGTTGATCGACTGCTGCAGCTCCTCGCCCTGGCCGCCGATGTGCATGCCGATCTCGGGGCCGAGCGGCTGCTCGGCGACCATCTGCCGGACCTCGTCGATCGCGCCGCCGAGGTCGATGTCGCGCAGATTGGCCGAGACGATCGCCACCCGCACCTGGTCGGCGCGGTGGATCTCGCTCGGACCGGTGGTCGAGACCACGTCGGCGACCGAGCTCAGGGTCACCGGCCGGCTGCTGCCCGGATTGACGATCAGGCGGCGGATGCTCTCCAGCGAGGCGCGGTCGGATTCGCGCGCCCGCACCAGCACGTCGATCTTGCGGTCGCGGAAGCTGTAGCGGGTGGCCACTTCGCCGCGCACCTTCTTGACCACCGCATCGGCGATCTGGCGCGTGGTCAGGCCGAGCGCGCCGGCGCGGTCCTGGTCGAAGCGGATCTGGATCTCGGGGAAGCCCTGTTCCACCGTCGACTTGACGTCGGCGTAGTGCGGATTGGCGCGCAGCATCGCCGCCATGCGCTGGCCGGCGCGCTGGATGGTTTCCAGGTCCTGGCCGCGCAGCTCGATTTCCAGCGGCGTCGAGAAGCTGAACAACTGCGGCCGGGCGAAGCCGACCTGGGCCGCCGGATGGGCGCCCATGGTCTCGCGCAGGCGCTCGGTTTCGGCCGCCTCGACCTGCTTGCTGCCGCCGTCGGCCATCACCACGGTGAGCTTGCCGATGTTCTCGCCGCTCTCGGTGGGGTTGGCGTCCAGGCGCGTGCCGCTGCCGCTGACGCCGAACAGCGCGCGGATGCCCGGATCTTTGCCGTGCTTGAGCTGCAGCTCGCGCACCAGCTTGTCGGTCTCGCGCAGCGGCGTGCCCGGCGGCAGCTTGACCGTCATTTCGAAGCGGTCCTGGGCCAGCTGCGGGATCAGATCGGCGCCGAGCAGCGGCACCGTGGCCATGGTCGCGACGAAGGCCGCGCCGGCCAGCAGCAGCACCAGGGTCGGCCGGCGCAACGCCGCCGGCAACAGCTTCAAATACGTGCTTTCGGCGCGGCCGTAGGGCGCCATCGCCAGGTCGCTGGCCTTGCGCATGACCGGGCCGACCACCGCGGCGATCCCGCGCCACAGTTTCACCACCAACCAGCTCAGGCCGAACACGCTGCCGCGCACGCCGGCGCCGGCGCCGTGGCCGATCGCGGCCAGCGGCTTTTGCAGGCGCGAGTTCGGCTGCCAGCGCGGATGGCCCTCCTCCTCCGGGAACGCCATCGGCGGCCGGCCCTTGAGCGCGCTGAGCATCGGGATCAGGGTCAT
This sequence comes from Lysobacter antibioticus HS124, assembly GCF_000336385.2. Classification (GTDB taxonomy): domain Bacteria; phylum Pseudomonadota; class Gammaproteobacteria; order Xanthomonadales; family Xanthomonadaceae; genus Lysobacter; species Lysobacter firmicutimachus. The sequence goes on from NZ_HG424593.1 coordinate 56,487, forward strand.
CGACACGACCAGCGAGATCGCGATCGCCAATGCCACGGTCAGGGCCTGATCGCGGAACAGCTGGCCGGCGATGCCTTCGACGAACACCAGCGGCAGGAACACCGCCACCGTGGTCAAGGTCGAGGCCATCACCGCCATGCTGACCTCGCGCGTGCCCTGGATCGCCGCGTCGAGAATGCCCAGGCCGCGTTCGCGCGCCTTGGCGATGGATTCGAGCACCACGATCGAGTCGTCCACCACCAGGCCGGTCGCCAACGCCAGGCCGCCCAGCGACATCACGTTGAGGCTCAGGTCGAGCTGGCCCATGAAGAAGAAGGTGGTGACGATCGAGACCGGCAGCGACAGGCTGATCACGAACGTGCTCCAGCCGTCGCGCAGGAACAGGAAGATGATCAGGATCGCCAGCAGGCCGCCGATCACCGCGTCCTTCTTGACGTCGGCGATGGCGTGGCGGATGAACTGCGACTGGTCGTCGATGGTGGTCAGTTCGACGTCGGCCGGGATCTGCGACTTGATCGCCTCCAGCCGCGCCTGGATGGCGTCGGCGGTGGCGACGGTATTGGCGTCGCCCTCCTTGTAGATCGCCAGTTCCACCGCTTCCTTGCCGGCCAGGCGGATGATCGCTTCGCGTTCCTTGTAGCCCTGGCGGACCTCGGCGATGTCCTTCAGCCGCACCGGCTTGCCGCCGGCCGGCGTGCTCTGCGCGCCGTCGTTGGCGCTCTGCACCGAAGCCGCGGCGGCCATCGCGTCGGCCGAACCGGAGGCGGCGGCGACCCGGGCCATTTCCGCGGCCGCGTCGGCCGCGGCGTTGCCGCCGGCCTGCTGGGTGGTCACCAGCATCTCGCGGATTTCGGGCACGGTCGCGAACTGGTTGACCGTGCGCACCAGATAGCGCTGGCTGCCCTCCTGCAGGCTGCCGCCGGAGATGTTGATGTTCTCCTGCTGCAGCCGCTGGATGACGGTGTCGATCGGCAGGTTGAGCTGGGCGATCTTCTGCTGGTCGATGTCGACCTGGATCTCGTCCTCCAGGCCGCCGCCGACCTTGACCGCGGCGACGCCGTCGACCGGCTCGAGTTTCTTCTTCAGATCGTCGTCGGCGTAACGGCGCAGCTCGGTCAGGCGACGGATCGCGTCGGTGTCGTCGGCGGCCCCGCCCTTGTTGGACAGGGCGATGCGCAGGATCGGCTCGGTCGAAGGATTGAAGCGCAGCAGCACCGGCTTCTTCACTTCCAGCGGCAGCTGCACGACTTCCATCTTGTCGCGCACTTCCAGACTGGCCTGGTCCATGTCGGTGCCCCAGGCGAATTCGAGCACCACGTCGCTCTGGCCGGTGCGCGAGACCGACTTGAGCTTGCGCAGGCCCTTGACCACGCCGAGCGCCTCTTCCAGCGGCTCGGTCACCAGGGTCTCGATTTCGGTCGGCGCCGCGCCGGTGTACTCGGTGCGCACCGTCAGCGTCGGATAGCTGAGATCGGGCAGCAGGTTGACCTTGAGACTGTTGAGCGCGATCACGCCGAACAGCAGGAAGGTGATGGTCACCATCGCCACCGTGACCCGGCGGCGCGTGGAGAATTCCACGAGGTTGAAGGACGTCGTGTCCGAAGGCTGAGCCACAGTCAGTCCCCACGTTCTCTTAGGGTTGTCAGCGGCCGGCGCCGCGGCGGACGCGGCGTCGGCGGAGGCGCGCGCCCGGCGCGCTTATTGCTTCTGCGTGGCCGGCTTCGCCGCGGCGACTTCACGCGGCGGGTTCTGGCCGATCAACTGCACCTCGGTGCCTTCGCGCAGCGCGGTCTTGCCGGCGACCACGACCTGATCGCCGAGCTTGATCCCGTCGCGGACCTCGGCCCAGGCGCCGTCGAGGTAGCCGAGCTTGACCGGCACCCGCGCGACCTTCTTGCCGCGGACCACGAACACCGCCGGATCGCCCTCGTCGTCGAGCAGCGCCGCGCGCGGCACCACCAGCGCGTCGGCGCGGTTGTCGTAATCGATGCGCAGGCGGCCGAACATGCCCGGCTGCAGGGCGCCGCCGCCCTCGAAGCTGCAGATCACCCGGAAGGTGCCGCTGCCCGAATCGACCACCGGCGCGACCCGGTCGACCTTGCCGGCGAACGTCTTGCCGGGCATGGCGTCGACCGCCATCTGCACCGGCAGGCCGGCCTTCAGCGTGGCCAGCTCGCGCTCGGGCACGTTGAGGGTGGCCTCCAGGCGCGAGGTGTCGACGATGCGGATGATCGGCGAGTTGATCTGGACGAAATTGCCGGTCTTGATCGAACGCGACGCGACGATGCCGGAGATCGGCGCCTGCACGTTGGCGTAGGACAACTCGAGGTTGGCCATGCGGTTGGCGGCGCGGGCGTTTTCCAGGTCGTAGCGCAACTGGTCGTTGTCGTTGGCGCTGAGCAGGCGCTGTTCGGCCAGTTGCTTGGAGCGGGCGTAGTTGGCCTCCAGCTTGCGCATGGTGGCGTTGGTCTGGGCCGCCTGCAGCTCGGCGCGGGCCGAGTCGAGCCGGACCAGGACCTGGCCGGCCTGGACGTGCTGGCCTTCCTCGACCATCACCGCCAGGGCCACGCCGGAGGTCTTGGCCACCACCTGCGATTCGGCGCGCGCCTCCAGCGGCGCGGTGCCAGTGTAGCTGGCCGCGATCGCGCGCCGGGTCGCCTGGGCGACTTCGACCGGTACCGCCTCGGACGCCTTGTCCTTGGCTTCCTTGCCTTGCGCCTCGGCGGCGCCGGGGCCGCCCTTGCAGGCCGCCAGCCCGAGCGTACAGGCCAGGGCCAGGGCGGCGACCGCCAGCGTACTGCGCGCCGAAGCACCGCCGCGGCGGTTATGGGTGAGATGACGCATGCGAAACGACCCCAGGATTCTCATAAGAACGTCGAAGGACTTCGGCGGAACCGGCCGTATGCCGGTGTTGTATATAGGTATATCACCGGCCCGGAAAGCCACCATCCGCCGAAGGTCATGGTGACTGGAGCCATGGATTTATTCTGAGGCACGGTAAGCGCGAGCGGCCGCGGCCGCCGGCGTTCCGGCCCCGAAGCATGGATGCGTCGAACGACGACTTCGTTGCAGTCGCATCGCCGGCTATACTCGCCCACTTGTGCGCGGTCTCCGGCCGCGTAGAGCCAGCCACCACCTTTCGCTAGCCATTCGAGATTGCGGACTACGACATGATGCGACCGCTGACGATCGCCTGTTTCGCTCTGACCCTGGCCGCCGCTACGGCGCACGCGCAGGAACCCGCCAAGGCGCCGGCCGCCACTGCCGCGCCCGCCGCCGCAGCCGCACCCGCCCCGGCCAAGGCGCCGACGGCGAAAGGCAACGCCGAAACCGGTCGCCAGCTGACCTACACCTGCCAGGGCTGCCACGGGGTCACCGGCTACAAGAACGCCTATCCGAACTATCACGTGCCCAAGATCGTCGGGCAGTCGCAGGAGTACCTGGTCAACGCGCTGAGCGAATACAAGAAAGGCACGCGCAAGCACCCGACCATGCAGGCCCAGGCCCAGAGCTTCTCGGACCAGGACATCGCCGACATCGCCGCCTTCCTCTCCAGCGCCAAGTGAGCCGCCCCATGACCCAGATCCGCTTGATCAAGCGCGGCGTCGCCCTGGCCGCACTGTCGCTCGCCCTCGCCGCCTGCTCCAGCGCCGACGCGCCGGCCGGCCATTCCTCGGCCGATCGCAACGCCGGCCACACCACATCCTCCTCGGGCCTGCCGGCCGGCCGCATCGCCGAAGGCGAGAAGCTGGCCAGCGTCAAGGGCGCGGCCACCGGTCAGTCCTGCGTGGATTGCCACGGCGCCGAAGGCAATGCGCCGATCGACCCGACCTACCCCAAGCTGGCCGGCCAGTACCACGACTACATCGCCCACTCGCTGCAGATGTACCGCGACGGCGACCGCGAGCACGCGTTGATGTCGAACCAGGCCAAGGCGCTCAACGACCAGCAGATCGCCGACCTCGCCGCCTACTTCGGTTCGCGCGACAAGGGTCAGCTGCGCGACCTGCACGGCATTCACTGAATCGCCGCGCGGGCCTGCGCCGCGTACGCTCGCCGCAGGACCTCATGAAGGAAAACGGCCCGCTCGCGCGGGCCGTTTTCTTTTGTATCGAGTCCGGCGCGCGCGCCGCTCGCTGCTCGCCGGCGGACCGGTCAACGGGCCGGACCGGCCGCCGCGATCCACCGCCCCGCCGCCGCGCCCGCCCTATCGCAGGCAGCGACGCGGGAATCCGGTCCCAGGCCCGGGCGCTCAGCCGCCCGGCGGCGGCCGCACGCTGCCGTTGTCTTCCTGCAGATGCGGCTTGAACGGCACGTCCGGCGGCGGTCGCGCCTCGGCCGGCTGATCGTTGAGGTTGGGGTCGTTGATGCCGCAGCCGCCGCCGGCCATCAACAGCACCACCGAGCAGCGGATGCGCTTGCTGGTGCCCGGGATCGGGATCATCACGGTCTGGACGCTGCGCCGCACCCACTCGGCCAGCAGGGTCTCGTTCGGACGCCAGTACTTGTCGAAGGTGGTCGGCTCGTAATCGTTGGGCTTGCGCCGCAACCAGGTGCCGGCGCGGTCGAGGTCCTTGATCTCCTCGGTGATCGTGCCCGGCGGCTGGCCCGGCGAGGCCGACCCCGGCGTCTCGGCCAGGCGCACCCGGCCGTCGCTGCCGTACAGGCCCGGGGCCTGGCTAGGCTGGCCCGGCTGGCCGCCGGGGCGGTTGCGCGCGGCTTCGCCCCAGTCGTCGCCGCGCTTGGGCGAAGACCAGGTGCCGGGAGCCGGCGTCGGCTTGGGCCCGGCGCCGGCGGTCGCGGCCGGCGCGCGCGCAGCGGCGCTCGGCGCGCTC
>NZ_HG424594.1 GCF_000336385.2 Lysobacter antibioticus HS124
GTTCAACTCGCTCGGCCAGCTGCACCAGGCCAAGGACGCCGCCGCCCACGCCACTACCTTCACCTATGACGCCGACGGCAATCCGGATCTGACCACCGATGCGCTGGGCCGGGTTGGCGACCAGAACCACGACCCGTTGAACCGCCTCACCCGCGTGCTTCAGGACGTCAATGGTCTGAAGGTCGAGACGAAGCTCGCCTACAACGCCTTCGACCAGGTCACCCAGGTCACCGATCCCAAGGGCTTGAACACCGTCTACGCCTACAACGGCTTCGGCGAGCGCACCCAACTGACCAGCCCGGACACCGGCGTCACCGACTACACTTACACCCCCGCCGGCCAACTGGCGACCAAGAAGGACGCCAACGACGCCGTCGCCCACAGCTACACCTACGACGCCCTGGGCCGGCCGAAGACGATCTCCTACGGCAGCAGCACGAACGATGTCGAGTATGACTACGACACGGTCAACTCGGTCTGCGCCGCCGGCGAAACCTTCGCCCTGGGC
>NZ_HG424595.1 GCF_000336385.2 Lysobacter antibioticus HS124
ATCGGCAACAACGGTACCGGCGCCACCACCCTGGCCAAGAACGACAGCGGCACCTGGATCCTGACCGGAAACAACACCTATTCCGGCAACACGGTCATCAACGACGGCAACCTGGTGATCGGCAACGGCGGCACCACCGGCAACGCCGGCGTCGGCAACGTGATCGTGGATTCGCCGACGTCGACCCTGTCGCTCAATCGCAGCGACACGTTCACCTTCAGCGGCACCCTCAGCGGTCCGGGCACGCTGGCCCAGATCGGTAGCGGCACCAGCGTGCTGAGTTCCCCCAACAACAACATCGGCGCCACCGCCCTCGCCGCCGGAACCTTGCAGGTGAACGGCGGCCTGGCGACGCCGACGGTGGGCATGACCGGGACCTCGTCGCTGCAGGTGAACGGCATCGTGCAGGCCGAGGACGGTACTCAGACCGCGCTCAGCGGCGATGCCGGTGCCCAGGCCGTCGCCGTCGGCAACGGCGGCACGTTGCGCGCCGCGGGCGACCTCGGCGGCGGCAACGACACGGTCGCCCTCACCGGCATTCTGGATACCGGTGCGGGCACGTTGCAGCTCGGCGACGGCGACGACACGCTGGTGCTCAACGACGGTGCGCAAATGCTCGGCGGCGGCGTGGGCACGTCCGGCG
>NZ_HG424596.1 GCF_000336385.2 Lysobacter antibioticus HS124
GCCCAGGGCGAAGGTTTCGCCGGCGGCGCAGACCGAGTTGACCGTGTCGTAGTCGTACTCGACATCGTTCGTACCGCTGCCGTAGGAGATGGTCTTCGGCCGGCCCAGGGCGTCGTAGGTATAGCTGTGGGCGACGGCGTCGTTGGCGTCCTGCTTGGTCGCCAATTGGCCGGCGGGGGTGTAGGTGTAGTCGGTGACGCCGGTGTCCGGGCTGGTCAGTTGGGTGCGGTCGCCGAAACCGTTGTAGGCGTAGACGGTGTTCAGACCCTTGGGGTCGGTGACCTGGGTCACCTGGTCGAAGGCGTTGTAGGCGAGCTTCGTCTCGACCGCCAGGCCATTGACGTCCTGCAGCAGGCGGCTGAGCCGGTTGAGCGGGTCGTGGTTCTGGTCGCTGATCCGGCCCAGCGCATCGGTGGTCAGGTCGGGGTTGCCGTCGGCGTCGTAAGTGAAGGTGGTGGCGTGGGCGGCGGCGTCCTTGGCCTGGTGCAGCTGGCCGAGCGAGTTGAAC
>NZ_HG424597.1 GCF_000336385.2 Lysobacter antibioticus HS124
TTGCTGGTCAGGTAGTCGTAAGCGGCCTTGGCGCGACGCTCCGACAGCTTCTGGTTGTAGTCGTCCTTACCGCACAGGTCGGTGTGGCCGGCCACTTCCACCTTCAGGTCGGGGTAGCGCTTCAGGATCTCGACGGCCTCGTTGAGGATCGCCACCGCGTCCGGACGCAGGGTCGACTTGTCGAAGTCGAAGTTCACGCCCTTCAGGTCGATGGTGACCGGCACCGGGCAGCCGTCCGGACCGATGGTCTGACCAGCCTGCGAACCCGGGCACTTGTCGTCGCAGTTGTTCACGCCGTCGCCGTCGTCGTCCTTGTCGGCGCAGCCCGGCTCCACGACCGGAGCCGGAGCCACCGCAGCCACCGGCTCCGG
>NZ_HG424598.1 GCF_000336385.2 Lysobacter antibioticus HS124
CGCCGCGAGGCCGAAAGGACGCGGTCGCGGCTTACGCCGCTCCTACAGGGGCCCCAGGACAAAGCGCGGCGAGCGGGAGAGAGGGCGGTCGCGGCTTGCGCCGCTCCTACCCCGGCGACGGTTTCGGGCTTCGATCGATGGCGAAGGCGTTGATCGCTCTGCGCGTCCCTTGGTCGCGGCTTGCGCCGCCTTCACGGGGGGCGGACGCGACCGCTAGAGGCGGTCGCGCCGCGGGGCGGTCAGTACATGACCCGCAAGGTGACGCCATAAGTGCGCGGGGCGCCGAGGAAGGCGTTCCAGGAACCGGTCTGCAACGGCGCGTCGAAGCCGACCTGCTTGTATTCCTCGTCGGTCAGGTTGATCGCCCAGGCCTCGACCATCCAACGCCGGTCCTTGGCGCCGATGCCGAGCCGGGCGTTGACCACGGTATAGGCGTCCTGGCCCTTTTCCGGATCGAGGTCGGAACCGGTGTTGTAGTCGGAAGAGTACTTGGCGCCGATGTGGGCCCGGCCGACCAGGCTGGCGCCGAAGTCCCACTGGTACGTCGCCGAAGCCGACGCCGACCACAGCGGCGCGAAGCTGGCGCGCGCGCCGGGCAGCTTGGCCAGGTCGGCGTCGGGCAGCGGATCGTCGCCGTAGCGAGTGTCGGCGTACATCAGGCCGCCCTGCAGCATCAGGCCCTTGAGGCCGGTCTGCCACAGGATCTCGGTGTCGATGCCCTTGGACACTACTTCCGGAATCGAGCGCACCACGAAACTGGTGCCGAGGAAGCTGTTGAGCTGGAAGTCGCTGTAGGTCTGGTGGAACAAGGTCGCGTTGAGCAGCAGGTTGCCGTCGGCCCAGGTGGTCTTGGCGCCGAGCTCGTAGCTGTCGACGAACTCGCCCGGGAACGAGGTGTCGGCGACCGGACGGATGCCGGCCGTGCCGCTGGACAGGCCGTTGGAGGACTGCACCCGGTCCAGGTTGAAACCGCCGGCCTTGTAGCCGCGCGCCGCGGACGCGTAGCCCATGACGTGCTCGTTCCAGCGATAGGCGGCCTTGAGCGTGCCCGACCATTCCTTCTCGTCGCGTTCCTGATTGGTCACCCGGCCGTTGTGCAAGGTGTTGGCCCAGGGCAGGCACATGAAGCCGATCACCTGCGGCACCAGCGCATTGACCGCCGCCAGCGGCACGCCGCGCGCGGCCAGGGCCTGGCCGACCCGGGCCGGATTGGCCATCGCCGCGCCGCAGCCCAGGCCGCCGTTGGGGTTGCTGTAGACCGAGTCCAGCTCCTTGTTCTCCTTGGTGTAACGCAGGCCCAGGGTGATATCGAGCGCGTCGGTCGCGTGCCAGGTGTTGTTGGTGAACAGCGCCACGCTCTTGCTGTTCTGGTCGTAGCGGTCGAGCGCGCCGAGTCCGCCGAAGCTGCTGCCGAACGGCCGCCCGCTGGCTTGCGACAGGAAAGTCGCGGCGTTGGCGGTGTTGACCACTCCGGCCGGGAAGCGCGCGGCGATCTGGCCCAGCACCGCGGTCGACAGATAGGGCTCGTAGTGCGCGCCCAGGCTGTAGGAATCGTGGCGCTTGAGGTCTTCGTCGGAATAGAACAGGCCGACCATCCAGTCGAGCTTGTCGGTGGCGCCGGTCAGGCGGAACTCCTGGCTGAACTGCTTGAAGCCGGTGAAGGACTCGTCCGAGTCCGGGTTGCGATAGATCATGTCGGCGGCGGTGAAATCGAAGTCCAGGCCGTTGATCGCCTGCCAGTCGCGCGAGGCGGTGATCGAGGTCAGGGTCGCGCCGCCGAACCAGGGCGTGATCCAGTCGATCTGGGCCGACACGCCCTTGTCCTTGATGTCCTGGCTGGTGGAGCGGTTGCTCCAGGCCACGCGCGCGAACGGGTCGGCCACCGGCGCCACGCCGACGCCGCCGACCAGGGCGTTGATGATCGCCGCGGTCGGGCCGCGCACCGTGGTCAGGCCGACGCAGCAGTTCTCCTCGCGGCTGGTGTAGTCGGCGATGAAGTTGATGTCGAGGTTTTCGGTCGGCTCCAGCAACAGCTGGGCGCGCAGGGTGTGGAAATTCTGGTCGCCGTCTTCGCGCTCGCGGCGCGGGCCGCGGCCGACCTCGACATCGCTAAAGCCGTCGCGCTTGCGCTTGGCGCCGTAGATGCGGAAGGCGGCGTTCTCGCCGATCGGCGTGTTGAACGAAGCCGCGGCGCCGAGGGCGCCGTAGTTGCCGACAGTCAGCTCGCCTTCCACGGTGGTGTCGTAGCTGGGGCGGCGGGTGATGACGTTGATCACGCCGGCCGAAGTGTTCTTGCCGAACACCGTGCCCTGCGGGCCCTTGAGCACCTCGATCCGCTCGATCTCGCCCAGGTCGCCGAAGCCGACGCCGTTGCGCGGGCGGTACACGCCGTCGACCACCACCCCGACCGAGGACTCCAGGCCAGCGTTGTCGCCGACCGTGCCGATGCCGCGGATGCGCGCGACCGTCTGCACCTCGCTCTGGGTGCTGGTCACGGTCAGGCCCGGCACCAGCATCTGCGCGTCCTTGATGTCGCGCACGCCGCTGTCCTGGATCAGCTGCTCGGGCAAGGCGGTGATCGCGATCGGCACGTCCTGCATCGCCTCCTCGCGCTTCTGCGCAGTGACGGTCAGCCCGGCCAGGGTCTTGGCTTCGGTGTCTTCCGCGGCCGTCGGCGCCTGTTGCGCCTGCACGTTCGCGGCGAGCGCGGCCATGCTCAAAGCGATGGCCAAGGACAGGGACCTGCGGGCCGGCGGGCGAGCGATCATTGAGTTTTCCCCTTGATGGCGAACGACGAGTCGAGTTCGGCGACGCGGTCCGCGGCCGCGACGCGCGGCGTCGTGGCATCCGGAGCGGCTCGCATCACCAGATCGTTACGTAATTCGGAAGCGATGTCGGCCGCAGTGCGAAAGCGTGCGTGCGGCCGTGCCGCCGAAACTACCACGACGATCACGATCAGCGTGCCGCGGCGCAGCACCGGCGTCGCGCGGAACGCGGTCCGCAGGGAAAGGCGGACGCATTCGCACGAACGTTCGGATCGAATTCCACCAGGAGCGGCACCAAGGTGTGCTGCGATGCCTGCGCTTCAAGCGCCGTCACGCCCCGTCGCGGACGGTGTGGATTCCGGCGACCGCAGCGCTTTCGGTTACGGCCCGCGTTGCGCGGCGCGGCGGGACGACCGAAAAGACGCAAGCGCCGCTTTCCGCCGCGGCCTTCCAACCCCCAACCCCCAATCCCCAATCCCCAATCCCCAATCCCCAATCCCCAATCCCCAATCCCCA
>NZ_HG424599.1 GCF_000336385.2 Lysobacter antibioticus HS124
GGGCTGCTCCTAGTCTGCCGCTTCCCCCGGCAGACCCCGATGGAGCCCCATGACCGCCCGCACCACCCGCCGCTGCGCCTTGCAGCGGCAAACCGAACTCAGCCGCTTGTTCTGGGCCGCGCCCGACGCGGCCTTGCTTGATCGCCGGACGGCAGCCGCCGGCCTCGGCTACACCGTGGCCTGGCTCGAAGCCGTTGCCGGTCGTGGCGAAGGTCCGAGTTACACGCGTATCGGCCGCCGCATCCGCTACCGCAAAGCCGACGTGTTGGCTTGGCTCGCCCGTCACGGCGAACGCGTCACGCCCTCCGATGAGGGCGTTCGCTGAGATGTCGCTGCACTCCGAGTCGGCCGCCGGCGACGTGGTGGCGCACCTGCAACAGCAGATCGAGGCCGCTATTGCCGCCTCCGCCGAGGATGTCGGCGCCGTCCTCGCGCCGTCGATCGTGCCGGCGTGGGCGGAGTTGCGCTCGCTGGACCGCGGCGCCTTCGTCCGGCTGCGGGATCGCGCGAAGAAGGCCAACCCGAGTCTGCCGCTAGCCGAGCTGGAACGCGCCATCCGGGATGAGGCCGCCACCGCGCCGGACCGCGACCTGACCGCGCTCGACGAGCTCGTCCAGCTGGCGCGATCGCACTGCGAGTTGTTCCACGACGCCGACCGCCAAGCCGTCGCGGTCATTCCGATGCACGATCACCGACAGGTGTGGCGGGTGCCGTCCAGCGGCTTCGCCGACTGGCTGCGCGCGCTGTGGTGGACGGAGCGCCGGGCCGGCTTGCAGGACACCTTACTTAAGGCCGCGCTGGCCACCCTCGCCGCCGCCGGCATCCACGAGGGCGAATCCGTGCAGGTGCACCTGCGCGCCGC
>NZ_HG424600.1 GCF_000336385.2 Lysobacter antibioticus HS124
CAACGCTTCGCAGTTCGCTTTCGAAGCAGGCAATATTCCGATCGACGAAGCCAAGCGTCGATTGATTCTGGAGGCAGCGGCGCAGGTTGATGCTACGACCAACCAAAGACTCAACGAGCATCGCCCCATCACCGATCAGGTCGATGAAGAAGCATTGTCGTTCTTGACTAAGAATCGCCCCGGATTCGATTGGGGTAAAGGATTCGAAGAGCCTGACACAACCCGGTATCTCGCCACGCCCGGTTCCGCGACCAGCTCGCTGGTGATGTCGACGCGTTCCAGCAGGTCTATAACACGCTGCAGGGAGGAGGGCT
>NZ_HG424601.1:0-27328 GCF_000336385.2 Lysobacter antibioticus HS124
CGAACCCCGCCGCGTTCGCCGCGGCCGGACCCGCCGCGGCGGCCGCCGCCCGCCGTCGCGGCGGCGTACGGACGAAGGCTCAGCATCAACCTGCTAGGCTTTCGCTCATGATCGAAACCGGCCCCCTCGCTCCCGCCCCCGTCGCGCAGCCCACCCTCGCCACCCGTTTCCGCGGCTATCTGCCGGTGGTCGTCGACGTCGAAACCGGCGGCTTCGACTGGAACAAGCATGCCCTGCTGGAAATCGCCGTGCAGCCGCTGGAACTCGACGGCGACGGCCGGTTGGTGCCGGGCGCGGTCGCCAGCGCCCACGTGGTGCCGGCTCCGGGCACCCTGATCGACCCCAAGTCGCTGGAAGTCACCGGCATCGACATCGACCATCCCTTCCGCGACGCCAAGCCCGAGCGGCAGGCGCTGGAGCAGGTGTTCGCGCCGGTGCGCGACGCGGTCAAGCGCCACGGCTGCCAGCGCGCCATCCTGGTCGGCCACAACGCCCATTTCGACCTCAATTTCCTCAACGCCGCGGTCGCGCGCAGCGGCCACAAGCGCAACCCCTTCCATCCTTTCAGCGTGTTCGACACCGTGACCCTCGCCGGCGTCGCCTACGGCCAGACCGTGCTCGCCCGCGCCGTGCAGGCCGCCGGCCTGCAGTGGAACGCGCAGGAAGCGCACTCGGCGGTCTACGACACCGAGCGCACCGCCGAATTGTTCTGCAAGATCGTCAACGCCTGGCCGGCCGGCGCCGCGCGCGGCTGAGTCTGCCACGGCAGAACGGCATCGATCACCGATAAAGGCGTTCGCGTACCTCTCATGGCAGTACGATAGCGCAGCTGAGGCCATCGCCGAGCGCTATCGGCTCGATTGACGCGCGTTCGCGTTCGCGTGCCGATGTTGCGCGCGCGCAACATGCCGGTCCTGGCCGTCCGCCTCGTGCGGCCTCGTTTCCTGGAGTGCGAGCGGCGCTGCGCCGCCCGATAACGGCCCGCGACGCGGGTCGCGGCCCAGGACGGGAGGACAGGATGTTCGCTTTCGACGACGAGCAGTTTCTCGACGGTTATCGCCGGCGCTTCGGGCCGCTGCGCGAGGATTTGGTGCAGGCGCTGCGTTTCCTGATGGGGCGCATCGAGCAGGACCGCAGCTTCACCGACAGTGCGGTGCACCGGCAGCAGATCGCCTATTGCATGGCCACCTTCAAGTGGGAGACCGCGCATACCCTGCGCCCGATCGACGAGTTCGGCGACGATGCCCGCTTCGAACGGCTGTACGGCGCGCACACCCGGATCGGCAAAGCGCTGGGCAACACCAAGCCCGGCGACGGCGCGCGTTATCACGGCCGCGGCTACGTGCAGCTGACCGGCCGCACCAACTACGAACGCGCCGGCAAGCTGCTCGGCGTCGATCTGCTGGGCAAGCCCGACGACGCCAAGAAACCGGAGATCGCCTATGCGATCGCGATGGAAGGCATGAAGAAAGGCTGGTTCACCGGCAAGAAGCTCGACCACTACTTCAAGCCGGGCCAGGCGCCGAACTACGAGGAAGCGCGGCGCATCATCAACGGCATGGACAAGGCTCAGACCATCGCCGACATCGCCCGCCGTTTCGACGAATTGTTCGCCAGCGCGTTGGAGCCGGCCTGAGCGGAGATCGCGCCCGCGCCGTCGCGACGACGGCGCGGGCGCAGGCGCTCAGGCGAGCTTGAGGCCGATCAGGCCGGCGACGATCAGGACCACGCTGGCCACGCGCAGCGCATTCGCCGGCTCGTTGAACAGCACGATGCCGAGGATCACCGTGCCGACCGCGCCGACGCCGACCCAGATCGCGTACGCGGTGCCGACCGGCAGCGATTTCATCGCCAGGCCGAGCAGGCCGACGCTGATCGCCATCGCCGCAACGGTGCCGACCGAAGGCCACAAGCGGGTGAAACCTTCGGTGTACTTGAGGCCGATCGCCCAACCCACTTCGAACAGGCCGGCGAGAACGAGCAGAATCCAGGGCATGACGCAGCTCCCATGCAGATGGGGCCGTCCCCTGACGAAAACGCGCGCCCCTGGCGGGCTGCGCGGACCCGGGTCGTCCCGGATCGCGGCGCAGTATATCGGCGCCCGACGCGGGCGGAGCGCAGCGGCATCCCCGGGGTCAGCGGGGGGTTACAGTGGAGGACGGCGCGTGAAGGCGCGAGGAAATGCCGCGCGCAGGCGCCGAACGGGGCTGCGGGCGGGCGCGCCGACGCTTCTCGTTCTTGCGCATCCCTTCTACCCGCCGCGTGCGTCCTGCCCGCCGGCGCGCCGCGCGCGCCGACCGTCCTGCGGGCGCCCGGCCTCAGCCGCGCTGGCGCACCGCTTCGAACAGGGTCACGCCGGCGGCGACCGAGACGTTCAGGCTTTCCACGCCACCGGCGGCGTTGCCGCCCGGCATCGGGATCTTGACCAACTGATCGCAGGTATCGCGCGTCAGGCGGCGCAGGCCGTCGGCTTCCCCGCCCAGCACCAGGGCGACGTTGCCGCGCAGGTCGATCGCGTACAGCGAGGCCTCGGCTTCGCCGGCCAAGCCGTAGATCCACACGCCCAGCTGCTGCAGGTCGCGCAACGCGCGCGCCAGGTTGGTCACCGGAATCACCGGAATGCTATCGGCGGCGCCGGCCGAGGTCTTGCGCACGGTGGCATTGACCTGCACCGACTTGTCCTTGGGGATGATCACCGCGGTAGCGCCGGCCGCGGCGGCGCTGCGCAGGCAGGCGCCGAGGTTGTGCGGGTCCTGCACGCCGTCGAGCACCAGCACCAGGGCACGGCCTTCGGCGGCCTCGATCAGCCCTTCCAGCTCGTTCTCGTTCCAGGTCTTGGCCGCGGCGTAACGCGCCACCACGCCCTGATGACGCAATCCGCCGACCACGCCGTCCAGCGCCTGGGTCGCGACCCGGCGCACGTCGATGTCGGCGCGGCGCGCGGCGGTCTCGATCTCGGCCAGGCGCGGGTTCTTGGCCCCGGCTTCGATCAGGACCTCGCGCACGTTCTGCGCATCGTGTTCGATCGCGGCGGACACGGCATTGATGCCGGCGATCCATTGTTTCTGGCTCATGGGACTTCCGTGGGGCTGGGAGGCCGCGCGACGGCTGGAACGGCGGCGCGGCGGGGGCGGACGGCAATTCTAAGCTACCCGGCCGCACCGGGCCCGGCCCGGCGCGGTTGGCGGGATCGGCGCCGAGGCGGGTTCGAAGCCGATCTCCCTGCCTCGCCAGGGCCGACGAAACCGGTTCACGCACGGCGCTCGCCCCCTTTGCGTGAGGGGGCGATGGTCCGGCTATGACCGGGCGGGCCGCCGCCTCGAACGCACGAGGACGGGGAAGGACGCGAAACCGACGGTTCAGTACTTCTGCTTGGCCCGCTTCGCGGGCTGCCCGCGCGGCGGCAGCGGCTTGACCCCGCGCTCCTCGACCAGCCGGAAATCGATCTTGCGGTCTTCCACGCTGGCCTTGAGCACGATGATCTCGACCCGGTCGCCGAGCCGGAATTCGCGACCGGTGCGCTCGCCCTGCAAGGTCTTGCGGATCGGATCGAAGTGGTAGTAGTCGTGCGGCAGCTGGGTCACGTGGACCAGGCCGTTGACCTTGGACTCGTCGAGCTCGATGAACAAGCCGAAGCTGGTCACGCCGCTGATGGTGCCGGCGAACTGGCCGCCGACGTGCTGCTCCATCCACGCCGCGCGGTAGCGCTCGTCGACCTCGCGCTCGGCCTCGTCGGCGCGGCGTTCGCGTTCGGAGCACTGCAGCGCCAACGCGGCCATCTGCCGCGGCGAGTATTCGTAGGACGCCGGCTTGGCCCCGCTCAGGGCATGCTTGATCGCGCGATGCACGAGCAAGTCCGGGTAGCGCCGGATCGGCGAGGTGAAATGCGCGTAGGCTTCGAGCGCCAGGCCGAAATGGCCGACGTTCTCCGGGGCGTACACCGCCAGACTCTGGCTGCGCAGCAGCACCGACTCGATCAGCGCCGCGTCGGCGCGCTCGCGGATCTTCTTCAGCAAGGCGGTGAAGTCGCGCGGCTCGACCTGGGTCCAGGGCGGCATGCGCAGCTTGAACTCCTTGAGGAACTCCTGCAGGTCGGCGTACTTCTGTTCCGGCGGGCGCTCATGGATGCGGAACGGCGCCGGCACCTGGCGCGCGATCAGGTACTTCGCCGCCTCGACGTTGGCGGCGATCATGCACTCCTCGATCAGCTTGTGCGCGTCGTTGCGCTGCAGCATGCCGGCCTGCACCACTTCGCCGTCCTTGCCGAGCACGAAGCGCACTTCGCCGGATTCGAACTCGATCGCGCCGCGTTTGGCGCGCGCCTTGGACAGCACGTGGTACAGCTGGTGCAGGCGCTGGATATGCGGCAGCAGCGAGCCGATCTGAGCCTGCGCCTCGGCCTTGGCCTCCTCCGGCACGTCGCCGACCGCGTTCCAGACCTGGGTGTAGGTCAGGCGCGCATGCGAATTCATCACCGCTTCGTAGAACTTCGATTCGCCGACCTGGCCGTCGCGGTCGATCTGCATGTCGCAGACGAAGCACAGCCGGTCGACCTTCGGGTTCAGCGAACAGATGCCGTTGGACAGGGTCTCCGGCAGCATCGGCACGACGAAGCCGGGGAAGTACACCGAGGTCGCGCGCTTCTGCGCCTCTTCGTCCAGCGGCGTGCCCGGCCGCACGTAATGCGAAACGTCGGCGATCGCGACCACCAGGCGGAAGCCGTTGCGGTTGCTCTCGCAATACACCGCGTCGTCGAAATCCTTGGCGTCCTCGCCGTCGATGGTCACCAACGGCATCGCGCGCAGGTCGACGCGACCGGCGGCCACCGATTCGGGCACGGTCAGCGGCACCGCGGCGGCTTCGTCCAGCGTCGCCTGCGGGAACTGGTCGGGAATCTCGTGGCCGTGGATCGCCGCCTGCACCGCCAGCGAGGCGGTCAGCTTGTCGCCGAGCACGGCCAGCACGCGGCCGATCGGCGGTCGCTTGGGATCGGGCGCCTGGACCAGTTCGCACACCACCAACTGGCCGTTGTGCGCCTCCATGCGCGCGTCCGGCGGAATCTGCACGTTGCGCTGGATGCGGCGGTCGTCGGGCACCACGTAGCTGATGCCCTGCTCCAGGGTAAAACGGCCGATCAGGCGATTCAGGCGCCGCTCCAGCACTTCGACGATCGCGCCTTCGCGGCGACCGCGACGGTCGACGCCGGTGACGCTGACCAGCACGCGATCGCCGTGCATGGCCTTGCGCATTTCGAACGGCGGCAGGAACAGGTCGTCGCCGCCGGCCTCCGGGCGCAGGAAGCCGAAGCCGTCGGGGTTGGCGATCACCACGCCGGGAATCAGGTCCATCTGCGCCGCCGGAGCGAATTCGCCCTTGCGGTTCTGCAGCAGTTGGCCGTCGCGCAGCATCGCGCCCAGGCGCTTGGCCAACGCTTCGGCGCGATCGGGGTCGGTCAGGTGCAGGCGTTCGGCCAGATCCTCGGCGGTGAGCGGGCCGTCGGCCGCGATCAGGGTCTGCAGGATCAGCTCGCGGCTGGCGATCGGCTGCGCGTAGCGCATCGCTTCGCGCTCGGCATAGGGATCGTGGTAGGCGGGCGCTCGCGGCGCATCGGCCGGAGCCGAGGATTTCTTGCGCGGGCTCTTGGCCGGCCCGTGCTGGAGATTCTCCGGCAGCCAGGCCGGGCGCGGGGTCGCGCTCTTGCGGCTGCGCGGGGCGGCGGACTTGCCGGCGGTGGTATGGGAAGGGGTCTTGCCGCCGGTCTTTCCGGTCTTCTTGCTCTTCGGTTTTTTGGTCATGGCGGCTATGGTCGCACATTGCCATGAACGCGGCGTCGGGGCCGGCCCCGGCGGTCCGGCCGTCCGACGCACGGTCGCAAGCCAGGCTCGCGTTGCGCTGCGTCAAAGCACGCTGCGCGAAACGCCTGCCGGGCGCGCCACGGCACATGCCGATGTGCAAAGGCGCGCACAGATCCTCCGCACCGATGTTCCCCCGCCCGCTTGCGCTCGCGGCGCTTGCGCGAAGCCCCGACCACCGCACAAAACCGGCCTGCGGCGAGGCTTAGGGTCGCCTCGTCCGCGGCTTGCGCGGACCGGCGGCTGCCCCGCCGACCTCCCTCCAGACCTCCAAGGAAATCGCACGATGATCCGCAAGAACGCGCTTTGCCTCGCGCTGCTCGCCGGCCTGTCCGCTGCGTCGGCTCACGCTGCACCGCCGGCGGCGGCCGAAATGGATTCGGCGCCGGTCGTCGAAGCTCCCTCGGCCGGCGCCATGGGCGCGGCCGAATTCGTCCTCTCGGCCAAAGCCGGCGCGGTGCGCCCGGTCAGTCTGATGCGTCCCACCGATCTGGAACGTTCGGCGCTGAAGCAGCGCCGCGTACAGCAGGACAAGCACGGCCAGCCGCTGGAAATCGGCTTCGCCCGCGATGTCGCCCGCAGCGACATCGATCTGCGCACGCTCAACTGGCGACCGCTGGCCGACGGCGGGCAGGCGGCGCGCCTGGAGCTGCGTTCGGAAACCGCCGTGGCGCTGCGCGCCGGTCTGTCGTTGCGCGGCGCCGGTGCGGCGGCGGCGCTGTTGCACTTCGCCGGCAACGACGGCCGCGTGTTCGCCGCCCGCGGCGCCGAGTTCGCCGGCCCTGCGATCGGCTGGTCGCCGCTGGTGGCCGGCGACACGCTGAACGTGGAAATCGTCCTGCCCAAGGGCGTGCGCCGCGACGGCCTGCGCCTGAAGGTCCCGCAGCTCTCGCACCTGGACGTCAGCCCGGTCGCCAGCGAACGCGAGTTCCAGGCCCTGGTCGGCGAAAGCGACTACTGCGAGAAGGACATCGTCTGCCGCACCAGTCCGCCCTCGGGCTTCGTTTCCACCGCCAAGTCGGTGGCGCGCATGACCTTCACCAGCGGCGGCGGCACCTACCTGTGCACCGGCACCCTGCTCAACAACAATCACTCGCCGAAGAAGCGCCTGTTCTGGACCGCCGCGCACTGCATCAGCACCCAGACCGTGGCCAATTCGCTGCAGACCTACTGGTTCTACGACGTCACCACCTGCGGCGGCAGCACGGTTAATCCGGCCTACACCACGCTCAGCGGCGGCGCCTATCTGCGCCACGCCAACCGCACCCGCGACACCGCCCTGCTGGAGCTGAAAACCGCGGCGCCGGCCGGCGCCGTCTACGCCGGCTGGTCGAGCTCGGCGATCGCTTCGACCGGCACCGCGATCGAGGGCATTCACCACCCCGCCGGCGACGTCAAGAAATACTCGTTGGGTTCGGTGACCGGCCTGTCGACCTCGATCGACGGCAAATCGCCGCTGTATCGCGTGGTCTGGAACACCGGCGTCACCGAAGGCGGCTCCTCCGGCTCGGGCCTGTTCACCGTGACCGGCAGCGGCGGCTATCAACTGCGCGGCGGCCTCTACGGCGGCTATTCCTACTGCAGCGCGCCGCGCGATCCGGATTACTACTCGCGCTTCTCGGACATCTACTCGAGCGTGTCGAGCTACTTCAACCCGTGACCGGCCCCGCGCCGTCCGCCGCCGTGCGCGGCGGGCGGCGCATCGCTCGCCCTCCTGCAGGAGCGGCGCAAGCCGCGGCACCCGCAGAGAGGTACGCGAGCGCGACCGGCCCAGCGAGGAGTCGTTTGTTGCGCGCCTGGGTCGGACGATCAGGGTTTCGGGTACGGGCGTGGCATCTCGCCGTTCCGGTCGTCGCGGCTGACTCCGCTCCTACACAAGCGGGTTGCGCCGGGCACGCAACCGCGGCGGTCACAGCATTGTGCAAGAAAACGGAACGGCCGCTGCGCAGGCAGCGGCCGTTGCTTGCACCGATCGGTCGACAGCGGCGGCGATCAGGGCCAGGGCATCTCGCCCTTGGCGACCTTGGCGCTGATCTCCAGCGACAGGTCGCCGCCGAGCTGCGGGTAGCGCTGCTTCATCGCCGCGATCAGCGCGTTGGCGTCCTGGGCCTTGGCCGCTTCCTCGTCGAAGGCGCGAATGTAGCCGGCGCTGAAATGCACTGCGTCCAGAGTCTGCGCCGAACCCGGCGCGAAGTGGCCGGGAATCACTTTCTCCGGCTTCAAGGCTTCGATCTTCGCCAGCGTCGCCAACCAATCCTGGTGCGACTTCGGCGTCTGCGTGTCGGCCATGAACAAATGCTCGCCGGCGACCACCGGCACGCCGCCGGCGACAGTGCGGATCGACGGTATCCAGACGAAGCTGCGGTCCGGGCTGGGGCCGTCGAGGCCGACGATCTGCAGGCTCTGCCCTTCCAGCTCGATGCGGTCGCCCTGCAGCACCTCCGGCACGACGATGCGCTTGGGCGCGTCGGCGCCGAGCTTGGGGCCCCAGTACGCCAGCTTGCCGGCCTGGGTGCTGCGGATGTGCTCGACCGTCGGCGCGGTGGCCAGGATCTTGGCTTCGGGGAAAGCGGTCTGCAGGGTGTCCACGCCGAAGTAGTAGTCCGGATCGCCATGGCTGATGTAGATCGCGCTCAGGCGCTTGCCCGACGCCTTGATCCGCTCGACCAGTCGGCGCGCGTCGGCGGCGGAGAACTGAGCGTCGATCAGCACGGCGTCCTTGGCGCCGGTGACCAGCACCGAGGCGACTTGGAACAGCCCCTTCTCGCCGGGGTTGTAGACCTCGGTCTGCAGCGGCGCAGCGGCGGGTTCGGCGACGACGGGGACATCGTCCGCCGCCGCGGTAGCGCCCGGCGCGACCGGCTCGGCCTCGCGTTGGCAGGCGATCAGGCCCAGGCTCAGGCAAGCGGCACCCAGAGCGGTAAACAAGCGGGTTCGGATCATGGACATGGCCTCGTAAGAATCGTGGTCGGACGGAGCAACGGATTCGGCGCAGCTGCGGCCGATATACCGGCGCCGGCGCCGAGGGCGGGTGACCGGAGCGATGGCCGGCATGCGAGGCAGAATAATTGACCGAAACAGTGCCAAAAATTGCGCACAAGTCGATTATCTGTTGCTTATATCGGACATATAAGCCGTCGGCGACCGCCCCTCCTGGTTCGCGATCCGATCAAAACCCTTCAATTCGATATTGCAGGTTACAAGCGCCCGTTCTACGCTGCGCTCATCCACGAGGGAACGCCATGCGCCTGGAACCCCACGACTTCCGCCCCGCCGATCTGGTCGGCGGCGATCCGGCCCTGGACCTGGTCAACACCGTCACCGCGCGCGACAGTGAGCCGCGCGATTGGCTGGACGGCTATCCGGCCCTGCTCGACTGGGCCGCGCGCAGCGGCGCCTTCGCCGAGGCCGACCTCAGCCGACTGGACGTCCTGCGGCGCGAATCGCCGGCCCAGGCCGCGGCGGCGTTGGCCCGTTGCAAGCAACTGCGCGAGGCCTTGTGCGACGTCTTGTACGCGTCGGCCGGTGGCCGCGCGCCCGACGCGAGCGCGCTGGACGCGATCGACCGCGCCCGCCTGGACGCCTCGCGCGCTGCGCGCCTGGTGTCCGACCGCGGCCGGCTGCGCACGCAGTGGTCGCCGCAGCGATCGGGCCTGGACCTGATCGCACACGTCATCACCGCCTATGCGATCGACCTGCTCAAAGACCCGCGCATCGACCGCCTGCGCGTCTGCGACGGCCGCGACTGCGGCTGGGTGTTCGTCGACACCTCCAAGAACGGCCGCCGCCGCTGGTGCGACATGGCCACCTGCGGCAACGTCGCCAAGGCGCGCCGGTTCCAGCAGCGTCATCGCGACGCCGAATAGGCGCCCCCATGCGCAGCCCGCCCCTCCGGTTTCATCGATCGTCGATGGCGCTCGCCCTGCTGGTCGCCGTTGCCGTCTGCGCCGCACCGTCCGCGGCCGGACCGGTGCCGATGCGCTGGACCCCACCGGCCTTGTCCAGCGACGAGTACGAATCCTCGCCCACGTTCAGCCCGAACGGCGAGGACATCGTGTTCATGCGCAGCGACCGCAACTTCGCCCGCTGGCGGCTGCTGCACTCGCGCTGCGAACGCGGCCGCTGGTCGCCGCCACGCGCACCGGCGTTCGCCAGCCCCGAGGCCGGCATCGACGCCGACCCGGCCTTCAGCCCCGACGGCCGCCGGCTGTACTTCGTGTCCTCGCGCCACGACCCGCGTCGTGAGGATCTGGATATCTACGTGGTCGAGCGCCGCGGCGCACGCGGCTGGTCCGCGCCGCGGCGCCTGCCGGCGCCGGTGAACTCGCCGGCCTCGGAGCTGCTGCCGCGCCCGGGCGCCGACGGCCGGCTCTATTTCGGCTCCAGCCGCGACGGCGGCCACGGCCAAGGCGATCTGTATGTCGCGCAAACCGATGCCGCCGGACGCTGGACGGCGGTCAATCTCGGCGCACCGCTGAGCAGCGCCGCCAACGAGTACGAGGCCGACGTCTCGCGCGACGGCCGCCGGCTGATCGCGGTGATCGACCGCGGCGACCGCTCGCACCTGTACCGGTTCGAGCGCGAGCGCGGCGCCTGGCGCGAACGCGGCCGCCTGCCCGCGCGCGAAGACGTGTTCCAGGTCGGGCCGTTGCTGTCGCCGGCCGGCGACCGGTTGCTGTTCGCCCAGGCCGACGGCGAGCGTTCCGGCGAACTGTTCCTGCTCGATCTGGTCGACGCGCCCGACCGGCGCTGGCCGCCTGCCTGCGGTGGACCGCCGCCTCCGCGGCGCAGCGGCAGCGACTAGCTCGCTGGACCGGCGGCCGGCGCTTCGGCCCCGGCCGCGCCCGCGCGCGGCTTGGGCGCGATCAGCGGGGTCTGCTGCATGTTGCCGTACAGCAGCGGCACGCCGGCGCGGGTGCCGCCGACCAGTTCCAGTTCGAAGCGCTCGGCGTCGCGGCGGCGGATGTCGGCGACCACCTCGCTCGCTTCGTCGGCCGGCACCCCGAGTTCGACCAGTGCGACCTCGCCGAAACGCATCGCCGACTCGAAAGTTTCGCGCACCTGCAGATCGACGCCAGCATTGACCAGCTCCAAGGCGTGCTCACGGTCGAAACTGCGCGCCAGCACCTTGGCCTGCGGGAACTGGTGGCGCACCAGTTGCACCGTGGTGGTCGCCGCGGCGCGGTCGTCGATGCAGATCGCGATCAGCTGCGCGGTGTCGGCGCCGGAGGCATGCAGCACGTCCAGGCGGGTGCCGTCGCCGTAGTAGACCTTGAAGCCGAAGCTCTGCGCGCTCTGGATCATGTCCACGTCGGTGTCGATGATCGAGACCTCGACCCCGCGCGCCAGCAGCGATTGGCATACCACCTGACCGAAGCGGCCGAAGCCGACCAGCAACACGCTGCCGCTGAGCCCGTTGGGCTCGTCCACGCCTTCCAGCGACAACGCCGCCTTCGGCGCCAGCCGGCGCAGCAGCAGGATCGCGATCGGAGTCAGCGCCATCGACAGCACCACGATCGCGGTCAGGTTGGCGCCGGTCTCGGCGTCGAGCAGGCGCGCGCCGACCGCGGCCGAGAACAGCACGAAGGCGAACTCGCCGCCCTGCGCCATCAGCACTGCGCGGTCCAGCGCCTCTGTGTGGCAGGACTTCAAGGCCCGCGCCACGCCATAGATGCAGACGGCCTTGGTCAGCATCAGGATCAGCACGCCGCCGACGATCAGCGGCCAGTTCGCCGCCACCACGCGCAAATCCAGCGACATGCCGACGCTGAGGAAGAACAGGCCGAGCAGGATGCCGCGGAAGGGTTCGACATCGGCTTCGAGCTGATGGCGGAAAGTCGATTCCGACAGCAGCACGCCGGCCAGGAAGGCCCCCATCGCCATCGACAGCCCGCCGACCTGCATCAACAGCGCGGCGCCCAGCACCACCAGCAAGGCGGCCGCGGTCATGACCTCGCGCGCCTTGGCCGCGGCCAGCAGCCGGAACAGCGGGTTCAGCAGCCAGATGCCGGCGGCGAGCAAGGTCGCCAGCGCGGCCAGGGCGACGCCGATGTCGGCCCAGCGCGAACGCGCCGCGCCATCGGCGACCGCATCGGCCGGCGCCATCAGCGCGACCAGGGCCAGCAGCGGCACGATCAGCAGGTCCTCGAACAACAGGATCGAGACGATGCGCTGGCCGCGCGGCAAGGCCAGGTCGCCGCGCTCGCCGAGGATCTGCATCACGATCGCGGTCGACGTCAGCACGAACCCCATCGCGCCGATGAAGGCCACCACCGGCGGAAACCCGAACAGCAGCCCGACTCCGGTCATCGCCGCCGAACAAGCCAGGATCTGCACGCTGCCGAGGCCGAAGATCTCGCGCCGCAGACTCCACAGATGCGAGGGCCGCATCTCCAGGCCGATCAGGAACAGGAACATCACCACGCCGAGCTCGGCCACGTGCAGGATCGCCTGCGATTCGGCGAACAAGCCCAGGCCGAACGGACCGATCGCCAGGCCCGCAGCGAGGTAACCGAGCACCGAGCCCAGGCCGATGCGCTTGAAGATCGGCACCGCGATCACCCCGGCGGCCAGCAGCACCACCACCTTCACCAGTTCGCTGCCCTGCGCTTCGGCCGCCATCGCCCACCTCGCTTGCCTATCGATCGTATCGGTCGTATCGGTCGGAGCCGCGCGGCGGCGCGCTCCACTGCGACAGCCTAGCAGGCGCGCCGATGCAGTCTAAGCCGGGCCTTCGCCGTCGCCGCGTTGCTATGATCGCCGCCTGCCGACCGCCATCGAAGGACTCGATCATGCTCCGCTGCGCGCGCTCTCTGGCCCGGGCCGTCGTTCCGTTCGCCGCCGGCGCGCTGGCCGCAGCGGCATTGGCGGCGGCGTCGCCGGCACGCGCCGCGGGACCGGCCCACATCGCCGCCTCCGATCGCAGCGCCTGGCCGCAGCCGCTGAACGCTCCGGCCGCGTTCGACCTCGCCTCGCGCGCCGAGATCCTCGCCTTCGCCCGCCAGCTCGCGCTGGGCGAGACGCTCGACGACGCGGCCTTGCGCGCGCGCCTGGGCCTGAAGCAGATCGACCGGCCGGCGCTGGAACGCATCCGCGACCGCTTCTGGCAACGCCTGGCCGCGGGCTACCGCAACGCGCTGCGCACTTGCTCGCCCCCGGACGCATTCTGCGCGCCGGCCAGCGACGCCGCGGCGCTGCGCGGCCTGGCCCTTCGCTTCGAGGCCGCGCCGGAGCCGGCCTACGCGGCCTGGTACGCCGACGCGGCGCGCTTCCATCGCGTCTACCTCGATGAGCAATTGCGCCTGGCGGCGCTGTTTCCGCGGGTCAGCAGCGAAATCGACACCTACTCGGCGATCGAGTCCGACGGCAGCGAGCTCGGCGACCGCCGCTTCCTGCTCAGCTTCGACGACGGCCCCACCCCGTCCGGCGGCAACACCGACCGGCTGCTGCGCACCTTGCGCGAGTTGCGGCTGCAGGGCACCTTCTTCGTCCTCGGCGAATCGCTGCAGCGGCGCAGCGACGACGCCGCCCGGCTCTACGCGGGCATGTGCGTGGCCTCGCACGGCTGGCAACACCAGTCGCACGCGCGCTGGCCGCAATGGCAGGACTCGGTGAGCCGCAGCAGCGCCCTGGTCGCGCAACGCGTCGGCGCCGGCTACGTGCCGTTGTTCCGCCCGCCCTATGGCCAACGCCTGGCCGACAGCGGCGCGTTCTTCCGCGCCCAAGGCCTGCGCGTGGCTTTATGGAACATCGACAGCCAGGACTGGAACGCCAAGGTATCGGCCGACGCGGTCGGCCAGCGCCTGCTCAGCCTGATGCTGCTGTGGCGGAGCGGCACGATCCTGTTCCACGACGTGCACGACAAGGCCCGCCAGGCGCTGCCGTGGCTGCTGCAGCGGACCCGCGGCGCCGGCCTGGAGTGGGTGGACTGCAAGCGCTACCCCGCGGCCGCGGGCTGAGCGCAACGGCGCGCGCTCGCGCAATCGGCCTGCACGGCCGCCGCCGACGCCCGGGCGGCATCGGCGGCCATGGCCGAAAAACGCGACGAAACCGCGCTCGCTGCGACGGTTTCGCTGGACGCCGCGCGAATTTTTAGAACTGTCGCGCGACCGTCAGAACGTCGCATCCGCTGCGTCGACGCGGGCTCAGAATGCGCTTCGGCCCGCCGCTGCAGGCGTGCCGTTCCCGACCGCGACGGACCTGCGGCAGCGAACATCCGCTGCCGCTCCGCGCGCATTCAAACCATCACGCAAGGATCTGCGTATGACCAAGCATCGCTCGCTCGCGGCTTTCGCCGCCACCGCCCTGCTCATGCTCGCCGCGCCGCTGGCCTCGGCCGCCACGCCGCCGCCGGACGCCGAAGATCACGTCCGTATCTGCAATGCCTACACCGCCGACCTGTGGCTGGATTTCGGCAACAGCGGCAGCACCGCCACCGTGGTCGCCAAGGCCAGCGTGCGCCCGAGCTTCAGCCCGCCGGCGCCGGCGCCGGCCTGGTACATCGTCACCGCCCAGGTCTCCGGCCGCAGCCACGACGGCGTCCCGGTGACCACCGATTCGCAGTCGCTGGACGGCGCCTACAGCTTCCCCGGCACGCCGGCGCGCAAGGGGCTGACCGTGTTCCGCAGCTCGACCTGCGAACTGACCGGCAAGGCGATCGTCGAAGTCGCCTGTCCGAACGGCGGTTCCGACATCAAGACCCTGACCGTCAGCTGGCCGCGCTGCGGCACCTGATCGGCGCGGCGCCCGCAGCGATGCGGGTACCGTATCGCTCTCGCATCGGGCGCCAGCAAGGCGCCCGATGCTTTCCCGTTCAAACCAACGCGGCCTGGTGCACGCCCGCCACCGCTCGTCCGGACGGGTCGGCGGCATTGGCGAAGGCCGCATCCCAGGCGATCGCCGCCGGCGACGAACAGGCGATGGACTTGCCGCCCGGCACGGTCTGCGCGCAGGCCTCGCCGGGGAAATGGCGTTCGAAAATGCTGCGGTAGTAGTAGGCTTCCTTGGTCTGCGGCGTGTTGATCGGAAAACGCACCGCCGCCGCGGCGAACTCGCGGTCGCCGACCTGGGCCTCGGCGTGCGCCTTGAGACCGTCGATCCAGCCGTAACCGACGCCGTCGCTGAACTGCTCCTTCTGCCGCCACAGGATTTCCTTGGGCAGGTAGCCTTCGAAGGCCTCGCGCAGGATCGACTTCTCGATCCGCCCGGCGGCCTTGTCGACCATCTTGGCCTGCGCGTCCATGCGCATCGCCACGTCGAGGAATTCCACGTCCAGGAACGGCACCCGCGGCTCCACGCCCCAGGCCATCATCGATTTGTTGGCGCGCAGGCAGTCGTAGCTGTGCAGCGCGTCGAGCTTGCGCACCAGCTCCTCATGGAACTCGCGCGCGTTCGGCGCTTTATGGAAATACAGATAGCCGCCGAAGATCTCGTCGGAGCCTTCGCCGGACAGCACCATCTTCACCCCCATCGCCTTGATCCGCCGCGCCAGCAAGAACATCGGCGTGGAGGCGCGGATCGTGGTGACGTCGTAAGTCTCGATATGGGCGATCACGTCCGGCAGCGCGTCCAGGCCCTCCTCGAAGGTGTAGGTGAAACCGTGATGGACCGTGCCCAGCGCCTGGGCCGCGATCTCCGCCGCGGCCAGGTCGGGCGAGCCCTGCAGGCCGATGGCGAAGGAATGCAGCCGCGGCCACCAGGCCTCGGCCTGGTCGTCCTCCTCGATCCGGCGCCGGGCGAAGCGCGCCGCGCAGGCCGCGACCAGCGAGGAATCCAGCCCACCGGAGAGCAGCACACCGTAGGGCACGTCGCTCATCATCTGCCGATGCACCGCGCGTTCGAACGCCTCGCGCAATTCCTGCAGCGACACATCGACCCCTCGCACCGCCTCGTATTCGCGCCACGGCCGCTGGTAATATTTCACCGCCACTCCGACCTCGCTGTCGTAGTAATGGCCCGGCGGGAACGGCGCGACGTCGTCGCACAGCCGCGCCAGCGCCTTCATCTCCGAGGCCACCCACAGCCGGCCATCGGCATCGTGGCCCCAGTACAGCGGGCATACGCCGATCGGATCGCGCGCGATCACATAGCGACCGCGCGCGGCATCCCACAGGGCGAAGGCGAAGATGCCGTTGAGCCGGCCCACCCATTCGCCGATCTCGCCGCCTTCGCGGTACAGGGCGTTGATGACCTCGCAGTCGGACTTGGTCTGGAACGCGTACGCGGTGCGCAGTTGCTGTTCCAGCTCGCGGTGGTTGTAGATCTCGCCGTTCACCGCCAGCGCCAGTTCGCCGTCGTCCGAGCGCAGCGGCTGCGAGCCGCCGGTGGGGTCGACGATGGCCAGCCGCTCGTGGACCAGGATCGCGCGCGGATCGACGCTGACCCCGGACCAGTCCGGGCCGCGGTGGCGTTGGCGCGCCGACAGCGACAAGGCCAGCGGGCGCAACGGACGCAAGTCGGCGCCGGGGCGCAAATCGAACAGACCAAGAATCGAGCACATCGGGGCATCTCCAGGAGGGTTGAGCGGCGGTTCGGGTGGGTGGAAGTCGTTTTGGGGGCCTGAAACGCAAGAAGCCCGCACTTCGCAGTGCGGGCTTCCTGAGCGAGTTAGCGTGTGTTGCGCGCGCTAATCGCCGGCCCGCGGGAGGCTGGCGTTATTGCGGTTATTGTTGTTGGCGCGCACGTCGGCCACGGCCGCGCAGGCACGGCCGGCGCTGGCGGCGCGGCGGCGGTCGGCGGTGGCGGACGGGAAAGTCATGAGCCGATCCTGCTTGAGGACGGCGCCGGATGCAAGCGCCCCCGACCGACGGCGCCCGGAACCGCGACCCGCCGCCCCAATCCCCAATCCCCAATCCCCAATCCCGAATCCCCAATCCCGTTCCAAGCTAAGCTCGGCCACGGAGGACCCCCATGGCCAAATGGATCAAGCGCGCCCTGCTCGCGCTGTTGTGCCTGTCGTTGATCGGCGTCGTCGCGGCCTGGTGGCTGCTGCGCGGCAGCCTGCCCCGCCTGGAAGGCGAACTCGCCCTTGCCGGCCTGTCCGCACCGGCGCGCGTGCAGCGCGACGCGCTCGGCGTGGTCACCGTCGAAGCCGCGAACCAGACCGATGCCGCGCGCGCGCTGGGCTTCGTTCACGCTCAGGAACGCTACTTCGAGATGGACCTGCTGCGCCGCACCGCTGCCGGCGAGTTGTCGGCGCTGTTCGGCGAGCGCGCGCTCGACTTCGACCGCCGCCATCGCGTGCACCGACTGCGCGCCCGGGTGCAGCAGCATCTGGCCGAATTCTCCGGCGATCAGGCCGCGCTGCTGCAAGCCTATGCCGACGGCGTCAATGCCGGCCTGCGCGGGCTGTCGCGCAAGCCCTGGCCCTATCTGCTGCTGCGCAGCGAACCCGCCCCCTGGACCGTGGCCGACTCGGCCCTGGTCGGCTATGCCATGTATTTCGACCTGCAGGGCGGCGACAACGCGCGCGAGCTGGCGTTGTGGCGGATCCGGCCGCACGTGCCGCCGGCCCTGTTCGCGCTGCTGACCAACCCCGGCAGCACCTGGGACGCGCCGCTGTACGGCGCGCCGTTCGGCGACGCGGCATTGCCCAGCGCCGAGCAGTTGGACTTACGCCAACTGCCGGCGCCGGCCTCGGCCAGGCTGATCCCCTTGCCCTTCCTCGACGAAATCGGCAGCAACAACTTCGCCGTCGCCGGCAGCCTGACCGCCGACCGCCGCGCCATCGTCGCCGACGATATGCACCTGGGCCTGCGCGCGCCCAACATCTGGTTCCGCGCACGCCTGCGCTACCCGGACCCGCGCGCGCCGGGCGGCCGCACCGACGCTTCCGGCTTCACCCTGCCCGGCCTGCCGGCGGTGGTGGTCGGCAGCAACGGGCACGTCGCCTGGGCCTTCACCAACAGCTACGGCGACTGGGCCGACTGGTCGCTGCAGCCCGGCTGCGCCGGCGACGCCGGGCCGGCGACCTGCGCCGGCCTGAGCGTGCACGAGGAAACCATCGCCGTCGCGGGCCGCGCGCCGGAGAAGCTCATCGTGCGCGAAACGCCGTGGGGCCCGCTGCTGCACGACAACGCCGACGGCAGCGCGCTGGCCCTGCGCTGGAGCGCGCACCTGCCCGGCGCGCTCAATCTCGGCCTGGCCGAGCTGCAGCGCGCGGGTTCGGTCGACGAGGCGCTGCAGGCCGCGCGGACGGTGGCGATGCCGGTGCAGAACCTGGTGGTGGGCGATCGCGGCGGCAAAATCGCCTGGCGCCTGCTCGGCCCGATTCCCGAGCGCGAGGGCTCGTGCAGCACCGATGCGCTGGCCGAGAACGCCAATGCCGACGGACGCCCTCTGCAGGTGCCGACCTGCCCGCCCTGGGCGATCCAGACCGCCGACGCGCCGGACCTGGTGGCGCCGCCGTCGGGCCGTTTGTGGACCGCGAACACGCGCACCCTCGACGGCCTGGAACTGGAGCGCATCGGCCAGGGCGACTATGTGCTCGGCGCGCGCGCCGGCCAGATCCGCGACGGCCTGTTCGCCAAGCAGCGCTTCGGCGAACGCGACCTGCTGGCGATCCAGCTCGACGACCGGGCGCTGTTCCTGCAGCGCTGGTGGCGCCTGTTGCAGGCGCAAGGCGAACGCGCGAAGCGAGCCGGCGGCTCGCCGGCGCTGGCCGCGCTGGCCCAGGCCTCGCAGCGCTGGGAGGGCCGCGCAGAACCGGGCTCGGTCAGCTATCGCATGGTGCGCAATTGGCGCCGCGCGGTGTTCACCCGCATCGCCAACGGCCTGACCGCACCGGCGCAGGCGGCGCTGGGCGCTCAGTTCGAAATGCCCGACCTCAAACAGCTCGAAGGGGTGATCTGGCCGTTGTTGAGCCAGCGCCCGGCGCATCTGCTGCCGCGCAACGAATCGTCCTGGGACGCGCTGCTCGAGCACGCCGCGCAAGATGTGCTGGACGAACTTAAAGTGTCGCCGGGCCCCGGCGCCGCCGCGCAATTGGCCCGGCATACGTGGGGCGAGCACAACACCGCCTCGATCTGCCATCCCTTGGCGTCGGCCTTGCCCGGCTTCGCCCGCAGCGCCCTGTGCATGCCGCCGGATCGCTTGCCCGGCGACGCGGCGATGCCGCGCGTGCAACGGCCCAGCTTCGGCGCGTCCGAGCGCATGGTGGTGTCGCCGGGCCACGAGGCCGACGGCATCGTGCACATGCCCGGCGGCCAGAGCGGCCACCCGCTGTCGCCGTTCTGGGGCGCGGGCCACGACGACTGGGTGCACGGGCGGCCCACGCCGTTCCTGCCGGGGACAGCGAAATACACGCTGCGGTTGCGGCCGATCGAGTGAGCCGCCGCGGCAAGACCGAGTCCGGAATCCAAACGGCCGCCGCGCTCGGCCGCATCGCGGTCGCGGCTTATGACCGCAGGAAATCCCTGAGGGACACCGCTCCCACCAGGGGCGGCCGGCTTGCTGTGGGAGCGGCGTAAGCCGCGACCGGCGGGCGTCGACACCTCTCGATGTCGACCTGCGCGCAACCGCAACGAAGCGATCGCGCGCCGCCGCCCGTCTCAGCCGTTCTCGACCAGCAAGCGCTCGATCAGCGCCAGATACAGCTCCGGCAGGGCCTCCAAATCGGCGACCGAGACGTTCTCGTCGACCTTGTGGATGCTGGCGTTGACCGGGCCGATCTCGATGCAGTGCGCTCCCAGCGGCGCGATGAAGCGCGCATCGGAGGTGCCGCCGCCGGTGCTCTCCTCCGGCGCGGCGCCGGCGAAGCGGCCCAGCACTTCGCGCGCCGCGGCGCGCAAAGGCCCTTCCGGAGTGTAGAACGGCTCGCCGCCGCGGAACCACTGCAAACGGTATTCCAGGCCGTGCGCCTGCAGTACCCGCTCGCACTCGCGCTCCAGCCGCTGCGCGTCCCAGTTCGGGTTGTAGCGCAGGTTGAACAGCACCTGCAGTTCGCCCGGGATCACGTTGTTGGCGCCGGTGCCGGCGTGGATGTTGCTGATCTGCAGCGTGGTCGGCGGAAACGTCTCGTAGCCCTGATCCCAACTCCGGGCGGCCAGTTCCGACAGCGCCGGCATGGCCTGGTGGATCGGGTTGCGGGCCTTGTCCGGATAGGCGACATGGCCCTGTACGCCGATCACGCTCAGCGTCGCCGACAAGGTGCCGCGACGGCCGACCCGCAACAGGTCGCCCAGCGTGCGCGTCGACGAAGGCTCGCCGGTGACGCACCAGTCGATGCGCTCGCCGCGGGCCCGGAAGGTCTCGGCGACCTTGCGCACGCCGTCGATGGCGTCGCCTTCCTCGTCCGAGGTCAGCAGCAAGGCGACCCGGCCGCGGTGGCCGGGATGGCGCGCGGCGAAGCGCTCCAGCGCGACCACGAACGCAGCCACGCTGCCCTTCATGTCGGCCGCGCCGCGTCCGTACAGCACGCCGTCGCGGATCTCGGGGCGGAACGGATCGCTGGCCCAACTGTCGGCCGGGCCCGAAGGCACTACGTCGGTGTGTCCGAGCAGGACCAGGGTTGGCCCCTCGCCCGCCCCATGGGTCGCCCACAGGTTGTCGACATCGCCGTAACGCAGGTGCTCGCAGGCGAAGCCTGCGCGCTGCAGGCGCTGCGCGATCAAGTCCTGGCAGCCCAGGTCCTGCGGAGTCACCGAAGCGCGTCCGATCAGCTCGCAAGTCAGCGCCAGGACGTCGCTGGACGCGGCGCTCACGAGCCGATCCCGAAGCGCTGCTTGAAGCCGTTGTCGCTGAAGCCCTGGCTCACCTTGCCGTCGTCGGTGACCACCACCGGCCGCCGGATCAGCTGCGGATACTCCTTCAACAGCAGCTTCCACTCCGCATCCGAGGCCGGCTCCTTGCGGTTCGGCGGCAGGGTCCGCCAGGTGGTCGAGGACTTGTTGATCAGGCTGTCCCAGCCGCCGAGCTGGTTTTTCCACTCGATCAGCGTTTCCGGGCTCTGCCGGTTGTCGCGATAGTCGACGAAGGCGTGGGCGACGCCGAAGCGGTCGAGCCACTTGCGGGCTTTCTTGCAGGTGTCGCAGTTGTTGAGGCCGTACAGGGTGGTCATGGCGGACTAGCCTTTGGATCGTTGAAAACAAGCGCGCAGCGCGCGCCGAGGCGATGGCCGGCGAATGCGCGCCGGCTCAGGGGCGCAGTCGCAGCGACTGCGCGCGGGTCCTGAGCTCGTAGGCCAGCGGATGCTCGACGTAGGGAAACCATCGAACACCCTTGGGAATGAACGCGATCGTATCGCCCAGCCGGCCCGGACGGCGCAGCGTCAGGATCAGCCGTTCGGGATTGAAGCCGAAGCCGCGCCGGATGGCCGCCACCTCGCCCAGCATGATTTTTTCTTCGATGCCGTTCGAACGTACGAGCAGGTGATCGCCGCCGTCGACGACCTCATCGGCCAGATGACGGGCCATCGACCGCTGGATCAGCGCCGCCGAAGCGACCAGGCCCAACGCGAACAGCACGCTCAGCGGCGGCAAGGGGCGGGAAAAAACCCCGCCCACGAGCAAGGCCGCGAGCACGGCCAGGGCCATACCCGGAAAGGGCTGCTTCACCCACCGGGTCAGCGACGGATGCGAGATCCTGGACGCACCGGGCGAGCCCACGCTCAGTCCGCCAGCCCGCGCAGCAATTCGTTGATGCTGGTCTTGGACATCGTCTTGGCGTCGACTTGCTTGACGATCACCGCGCAATACAGCGAGTGCGAACCGTCCTTGGCCGGCAACTGGCCCGAGACCACCACGCTGTACGGCGGCACGTAGCCGTAGGAAATCTCGCCGGTGGCGCGGTTGTAGACGCGGGTGCTCTGGCCGAGGAACACGCCCATGCCGATCACGCTGTGGTGGCCGACCACGAAGCCTTCGACCACTTCCGAGCGCGCGCCGATGAAGCAATGGTCTTCGATGATGGTCGGCGAGGCCTGCAGCGGTTCGAGCACGCCGCCGATGCCGGCGCCGCCGGACAGGTGGCAGTGCTTGCCGATTTGGGCGCAGGAGCCGACCGTGGCCCAGGTGTCGACCATGGTGCCCTCGCCGACGTGCGCGCCGATGTTGACGAAGCTCGGCATCAGCACCACGTCCTTGCCGATGTAGGCGCCGCGGCGGGCGATCGCGCCGGGCACGACGCGCGCGCCGAGCTTGCGGAAGTCGCTCTCGCCGTAGCCTTCGAAGCGCGCCGGCACCTTGTCCCAGAACGGCGCCGGGTCGGCCTCGACCACCTGCATGTCGTTGACCCGGAAATACAGCAGCACCGCCTTCTTCAGCCATTCGTTGACCTTCCAGCCGCCCGCGCCGTCCGGCTCGGCGACGCGGAACTCGCCCTGCTCCAGGCCGGCGATGACCCGCTCCACGGTCGGCCGGGTCGAGCCTTCGATCTCGTCCGGGGTCAGCATCGTGCGCCGCTCGAAGGCGCTGTCGATCATGAACTTCAGCTCGTCGGCGCCCGGCGCTTCGCGGCTCTTCTTGACCGTCTTCTTCGCGGTCTTCTTGGTGGTCTTCTTGGCGGGGGGGCTCATCGACAGTCTCCTTCGAGGCAGGCCAGCAATGCGTCGCGCAGGGCCTGCTGTTGCGTTTCGTCGAGCGCACGGTCGCGCCCGTCGGTGATCTGGAATACGTCCTCGGCGCGCTCGCCGAAGGTGGCGATGCGCGCGTCGTACACGCGCAGGCGCTGTTTGCGCAGGGTCTGGGCGACGTCGGCCAGCAGGCCCGGCCGGTCGGTGCAGACCAGGCTCAGCGTGGTTCGCGCCGGCGCCGCGCCGTCGTGCTTGCGGTAATCGGAAAACTCGATCTGCGGAGCGATGCGGAAATGGCGCAGATGGCGCGGCTGGGCGCGACGCGCCGGCTGGATCCGCTCCAGTTCTCCGGCCAGGGCCGATTCCAAGCGGCGCTCCACGTCTTCGGCGGTCGGCGGCTGGCGCGGATCGGTCGGCACCACTTCGAAGGTATCGAAGATCGCTCCGTTGGGGCCGTCCAGCACGCGCGCCTGCTGGATCGCCAGGCCGAGCCGGTCCAGGGTGGCCACGATCGCCGCGAACAGGCCGTCGCGGTCGGGCGAATGCACGAACACTTCCAGCGCGCCGGCGTGCGCGCCGCCGTGGGCGCTGACCGGACGCGCGCGCACCCGCGTGTCGCCGAGCGCGACCCCGCGCAGCGACGAGGCCTGCCAGGCGATCTGGTCGGGACGACCGCGCTGGAAGGCGATCTGCGGCATGCGCGCGAACAATGCAGCGATTTCCTCGTCGCGGGCGCCGAACGCGGCCAGCATGGCCTGCGCTGCCTCGCGCGTTTCCGCGGCGCGCTCGGCGCCGGCGACCGGATGCTCCAGCCCGCGCCGCAACGCCAGCCGGGTCGCGGTGTACAGATCCGCCAGCAAGCGGTCCTTCCACGCATTCCACAGCTTGGGCGACGTGCCGGCGATGTCGGCGCAGGTCAACAGGTAGAGATGGTCCAGGTGTTCGCGGTCGGCGACCTTGACGGCGAAGCGATGGATCACCTCCGGGTCGGCGATGTCCTGCTTCTGCGCGGTCACCGACATCAGCAGGTGATGGCGCACCAGCCATTCGATCAGCGCGGTGTCGGATTCGCTCAGGCCCATGACCGCGCCGAACACACGCGCGTCCTCGGCACCGAGCTCGGAATGGTCGCCGCCGCGGCCCTTGGCGATATCGTGGAACAGCCCGGCCAGCAGCAGCAGTTCCGGCTTGCGCAGGCGCGGCCAGACTTCGTGGGCGATGCTGAAGCGCTCGTCGGCGACGCCGGAAGCGAAACGGGCCAGGTTGCGCAGCACCGCCAGGGTGTGCTGGTCGACCGTGTAGACGTGAAACAGGTCGAACTGCATCCGCCCGGAGACTTTCGAGAAGGCCGGAATCCAGCGTCCCAGCACGCCCAGCCGGGCCATGCGCTCGAGCGCGTGCACCGGATGCGGGCCGCGCAGCAGCTTGAGGAAGCGCTCGCGCAACGCCGGCTCGGCGCTATCGAAGCCGGGCACCTTGGGCAGGGCCTCGGCCAGCGCGCGCGCGGTCTGGGAGTGCAGGCCGCGGATGCGGTCGTGGGCGGCCCAGGCGGCGAACAGGGCGAAGATCTGATGCGCGTCGCGCGGCCAGTCCGGTTCGCGCGCGGCGATGTAGTCGCGACGCAGCTCGAAGGCCTCGTACGGCGTCTCCAGCGGCTGCGGCTGGGCCTCGCCCTCGATCTGTTCTTCGAAGCGCTGCAGCAGGCGCTCGCCGATCCGCAGCACCAGCGCGGCGCTGCGGTAGAAGCCCTGCATCATCTGCTCGACCGCCAGGCTGTCGGCGTGATCGACGTGGCCCAAGCGTTCGGCGAGCAGTTTCTGGTAATCGAAACGCAGCCGCTCCTCGCGCTTGCGCGCGACCAGATGCAGGCCGAAGCGCAGCCGCGACAGAGCGCGGCGCTCGCGCTCCAGGGTGGACAGTTCGTCGGGACCCAGTTGGCCGATCGACAGCAGCGATTCCAGGTCGGCGGTACCGATGATGCGCAGCGCCATCCAGTGCAGGGTCTGCACGTCGCGCATGCCGCCCGGGCCTTCCTTGAGGTTGGGCTCGAGGTTGTCGGCGGTGTCGCCGTAGCGGGCGTGGCGCTGGCGCAGTTCGTCGCGCTTGGCGAGGAAGAAATCGCGCGCCGGCCATACCTGCGACGGCGAGATCGCCGCCTGCAAGGCCATCTGCGCGACCGCGTCGGCGACGATCGGGCGCGCCTCCAGCATCGCCGTCATCACGGTCAGGTCGGCCGCGGCCTCGGTGCATTGCGCGGCCGAGCGCACCGCATGGCCGACCGGCAGGCCGGCGTCCCACAGCGCGGCGAAGAACGCGCCCAGCGCTTCGGCTTGGGCGGCCTGGGCCTCGGACTCGGCCAGCACCAACAGGTCGATGTCCGATTGCGGAAACAGTTCGCCGCGGCCGTAGCCGCCGACCGCGAACAGCGCCAGGCCGGCGCCGTGATCCAGATGCCGACGCCAGGCCGCACGCACCTGCGCGTCGACCGCGTCGGCGCGCGCGCGCAACAGGCGGTCGATGTCGGCTTCGCCGTCGCGGTCGAAACGTTCGGCCAGGGCGGCGTCGACCGCGGCCAGGGCCGCGCGGATCGCCGCCGGGGTGCCGGCTTCGGGCGCGGCGCCGTCGGCCGCGACGGGTGCGGTCATAAGTCGTTGTCGTCGCCGGGCACGCGGGTCAGGATCTCGACGCCGTCTTCGGTCACCGCGACGGTGTGCTCCCACTGCGCCGACAGCTTGCGGTCCTTGGTGACCACGGTCCAGCCGTCCGGCAGGGTCTTATGCCGGTAGGTGCCTTCGTTGATCATCGGCTCGATGGTGAAGGTCATGCCGGGCACCAGCTTGAGCCCGGCGCCGGGCTGGCCGACGTGCAGGACCTGCGGGTCCTCGTGGTAGACCCGGCCGATGCCGTGGCCGCAGTAATCGCGGACCACGCTGAAGCGCTCGGACTCGGCATAGGTCTGGATGACGTGGCCGATGTCGCCCAGGGTGATGCCGGGCCTGACGATGCGGATGGCGCGGAACATCGCCTCGCGGGTGACCTCGACCAAACGCTTGGCCATGACCGACGGCGTGCCGACGTAATACATGCGGCTGGTGTCGCCGTGCCAGCCGTCCTTGATGACGGTGACGTCGATATTGACGATGTCGCCGTCCTTGAGGATCTTGCCGTCGCTGGGGATGCCGTGGCAGATGACGTTGTTGACCGAGGTGCAGACGGTCTTGGGGAAGCCCTTGTAGCCGACGTTGGCGGGAATCGCCTTCTGCACGTTGACGATATGATCGTGGCAGATGCGGTCCAGTTCGCCGGTGCTGACGCCCGGCTTCACGTGCGGCGCAACGACCTGCAGGACTTCGGCGGCCAGGCGGCCGGCGACGCGCATCTTCTCGATGTCTTCGGGGGTTTTGAGGGTGTAGGCCATGGCCGGGATTATCGCCTATTAACGCCCCGGCCATCACGGTTCGCGGACCGCCGCGGATGCGATGCAGTGTGCCGCGGGCCCCCATCGATCACGGCCGGCGACTGTCTCAGTGAAGAATGAGATTTCGCTTTTCGCCCCCGCCCCTACCGTCGACCTGTCCGGATTTGCCCTGCCGGCCGGCGCGGCTTACAATTCCGCGGCTTTGCGGCCGGACCGGGTTCCCGGATCGACCGCGCCGTCCACGCCGGACGTCATCGGCGAATACACACCTGACGCCCCAATTCGTGCCGGGGTGCCGCGGAACGGCCCAGCCGCTCCACGGTTCGGACACGGAAGCGCCAGGGAGGCCCAACCCCGGAACCATCGCCACGGAGCTCCGCTCCGGGCAGCGCCCTCACTTATCGCGGCGCCGGTTCCACTGCCTTCGGAGTCATCGCAATGCCCCAGATCACCATGCGCCAGATGCTGGAAGCCGGCGTCCATTTCGGCCACCAGACGCGCTACTGGAACCCCAAGATGGGTCCGTACATCTTCGGCGCCCGCGGCAAGATCCACATCATCAACCTCGAGAAGACCGTTCCGCTGTTCAACGACGCGATGAACTTCATCTCGGGCATCGCCCAGAAGCGCGGCACCATCCTGTTCATCGGCACCAAGCGCTCGGCGCGCGAGTCGATCAAGGAAGAGGCCGAGCGTTGCGGCATGCCGTACATGACCCAGCGCTGGCTGGGCGGCACCCTGACCAACTTCCGCACCGTCAAGCAGTCGGTGTCGCGCCTGAAGGAACTGGAAGCCGGCGAAACCGACGGCACCTTCATGAAGATGGTCAAGCACGAAGTGCTGGGCCTGCGCCGCGAGCGCGCCAAGCTGGAAGCCTCGCTGGGCGGCATCAAGGACATGAACCGCCTGCCCGACGCGCTGTTCGTGATCGACATCGGCCATGAAGACATCGCGATCAAGGAAGCCAAGAAGCTCGGCATCCCGGTCATCGCCGTGGTCGACACCAACTACGATCCGGCCCTGGTCGACTACGCCATCCCGGGCAACGACGACGCCATCCGCGCCGTGCAGCTGTACGCCCGCGCCGCCGCCGACGCCGTGCTCGAAGGCAAGGCCGCCGCTCCGCAGGTCGGCAGCGTCCGCGAGGAAGAGTTCGCCGAAGCCGCCGAAGAAGGCGCCGCCAAGGACGACCGCAAGGCCCCGCGCGGCCGCGCGCCGGCCAAGAAGGGCGGCAAGAAGGACGACGCCGCGGAGTAATCCCCGCCGTCGCTTCAGCGTCACGCAGCCGCGCCATAGTGCGCGGCTGCGGCATCCGCATCCCGCTCCTGCAGGGGCGGCGCAAGCCGCGTCCTTCGCAGGATCTCGCCCGCGAACGCTCGCGGCTTATGCCGCTGCTGTGCGGGCAACACGAACACCCGAGGTAACCCCATGGCTGAAATCACCGCTTCCCTGGTCAAGGAACTCCGCGAGCGCACCGGCGCCGGCATGATGGAGTGCAAGAAGGCCCTGACCGAAAACAACGGCGACATCGACGCCGCCGCCGAGTGGCTG
>NZ_HG424601.1:27395-30707 GCF_000336385.2 Lysobacter antibioticus HS124
GCCGCATCGCCGTCGCCCAGAACGGCGGCAAGGCCGTGCTGGTCGAGATCAACTCCGAAACCGACTTCGTCGCCAAGGACAGCAACTTCCTGGCCTTCACCGACACCGTCGCCCAGGTCGCGCTGACCTCCGGCGCCGCCGACGTGGAAGCCCTGAAGGCCGCCAAGGTGCCGTCGGGCGAGACCGTCGAGGAAACCCGCGCCGCGGTCATCGCCAAGGTCGGCGAAAACCTGCAGGTCCGCCGCATGGTCGCCATCGACAGCGCCAACAACGTCGCCGCGTACGTGCACGGCGGCAAGATCGGCGTGCTGATCGAGCTCAAGGGCGGCGACGCCGACCTGGCGCGCGGCCTGGCGATGCATGTCGCGGCGATGAACCCGCCGCACATCAAGGCCAGCGACGTGCCGGCCGCGTTCGTCGAGAAGGAAAAGGAAATCGAGCTGGCCAAGATGTCCGAGAAGGACAAGGCCAAGCCGGCCGACATCCTGGAGAAGATCATCGGCGGCAAGATCGCCAAGATCGTCAACGAAGTCACCCTGTACGGCCAGCCTTACGTGCTGAACACCGACCAGACCGTCGAGCAGGTGGTCAAGGCCGCCGGCGCCGACGTGGTCAGCATGCAGCGCCTGGCCGTGGGCGAAGGCATCGAGAAGCAGGTCGACGACTTCGCCGCCGAAGTCATGAAGCAGGCCGGCCTGGCGTAAGCTCAGCCGCTGCGAAGCGACACGAAAAAGGCCGCGGATTCCGCGGCCTTTTTCTTTGTTCGGGATTCGGGATTCGGGAGTCGGGCAACGGTGGATTCGCCTGCTGTCGCGCCTCCGCAGGCGGGCATCCAGGGCTTCATCGCGGCATGCCTCCAAAGCGCCTGGATTCTCGCCCTCGCCGCATCGCCTCACTCGATCGGCGGACAGGATTCGGAGTAGTACGAACTCTGCGACAGGTACACCCACTGCCCGCCGGTCCAGCGGTACTTCATCGTCACGATCTCGTAGGCCCAGCCG
This sequence comes from Lysobacter antibioticus HS124, assembly GCF_000336385.2. Taxonomy (GTDB): domain Bacteria; phylum Pseudomonadota; class Gammaproteobacteria; order Xanthomonadales; family Xanthomonadaceae; genus Lysobacter; species Lysobacter firmicutimachus. The sequence continues at coordinate 28,397 of NZ_HG424601.1, forward strand.
CGGTCTTCGCAACGGGTCTGGGTCACGATCTCGCCCTCGACCGGGTCGGCCTGGGCCACCGGCAGCAACAGCAGCAGGCCCGACAGGCCCAGCGCGCGCAACGCATTCCGATACGTCATCACACCCCTCCTGGGAACGGCGAACGTCTCGCCGACGTCGATCTTAACCAGACCGGGGCGCAGCGCCCGGGGCGCGCCTGTCAGATCCGACAGGCCGGTCGCGGCGGCGGCGACCGCCGTCGCCAGGCCGCGAACGGAGGGCGCGGGCAAGAAAAAGGCCGCGTCGACGACGCGGCCTTTCGGACCCGGCGAACCCGCGGTCGGACTCAACCCTGCTGCTGGAAATACACTTCTTCGTACGGCTGCACCACGACCCAGCCGGTGCCGGCGAACTTGAGCTGCACGCTCTCGCCCGAACCGCGGCCGAGCAAGGTGCCGAACGAAATGTCGGTGACGATGTCCGGGCTCAGTCCGCCCGACCAGGCCACGGTCGCGTTCGGGTCGGTGAACACCGGCTGGTCCGGGGTCACCGCCAGGGTCAGCGGCTCGTAGTGCGAGGTGATCGCGACCACGCCCTGGCCGCTGAGCTTGATGTTGAACAGGCCGCCCGAGACCATGCCGGCGACCTTGCGCATCATCTTGATGTCCGAAGCGATGCCGTCCTCGTAGGCCAGCACGTCGTTGCCGTTGACGAAGATCGACTCGCCGTTCAGGCGCAGCAGGGTGATCTTCTTGCCGGCGTCGGCGATGTAGACCCGGCCCTGGCCTTCCATCTTCATCAGCTGGGTGCCTTCGCCGCTGATCGCCTTCTTCAGCAGGTTGCCCAGGCCCTGCTCGAGCATGCCCTGGCGCACGAACTTGACCCCGCCGCGGTAGGCGACCATCGAACCGGCCTTGGCCCAGACCCGGCCGTTGAGCTTGACTTCCAGCAGGTGCGAGCTTTCCAGTTCGAACGCCTCCGGGCTGAGGTCCTTCTGCTTGGAGGATTCAAGGAATTCGTTGAGGTTCTTGATCGACACGGTCCATCTCCTTGGGTGGTGCGCGGCGCGCGCCGCGGCGGCGCCGGCGCGATGCGGCGGTCCCGCCATGGGACCGGCGGCCGATCATACGGGATCGCCGCGGCACGTCGATGGCCGATGCGGTCTCGATCGGCGCGCGACCGCGGTCGCAGGCCGCCCCGTCCCGCCGCGGGCGCCGGGCGCTGGCCGCTTTCCCCAATCGCAGCCAAATCCGCCGCGATCGGCGCGATTCCGCACGCCGCAGCATGGAGGGCTTGGGCTACAATTCCGCCGCCCGTCGCTCCCCCGAGAAATCCCATGTCCCAGCTCGCCTATCGCCGTGTCCTGTTGAAACTTTCCGGCGAGGCGCTGATGGGCGACGAGGACTACGGCATCGATCCCAAGGTGATCGGCCGCCTCGCCCGCGAAGTCATCGAAGTCCAGCAGGCCGGCGCCGAAGTCGCGCTGGTCATCGGCGGCGGCAACATCTTCCGCGGCGCCGGCCTCGCCGCCGGCGGCATGGACCGGGTCACCGGCGACCAGATGGGCATGCTCGCCACGGTCATCAACGCCCTGGCCATGCAGGACTCGCTGGAGAAGCTCGGCGCCAAGGTGCGCGTCATGAGCGCGATCAAGATCAACGACGTGTGCGAGGACTACATCCGTCGTCGCGCCATCCGCCATCTGGAAAAGGGCCGCCTGGCGATCTTCGCCGCCGGCGTCGGCAGCCCGTTCTTCACCACCGATTCCGGTGCCGCCCTGCGCGCGATCGAAATCGGCGCCGACCTGCTGCTGAAGGCGACCAAGGTCGACGGCGTGTACGACAAGGACCCGAAGAAGCACAGCGACGCGGTGCGCTTCGACAAGCTCAGCTACGACGAAGTGATCAGCCGCGATCTGCAGGTCATGGACACCGCCGCGTTCGCGCTGTGCCGCGACAGCGAGCTGCCGCTGCGCATCTTCGACATGGGCCAGCCGGGCGTGCTGCTGAAGATCCTGCGCGGCGAGAACATCGGCACCCTGGTGCAGGGCCGCGGCTAAACCGCCGCCCCGCCCCGCTCGCGACGGCCGCCTCCGGGCGGCCGTTCTCGTTCAGGGGCCGGCATGCGCGACCGCTTCCGGCCCGGCCGGCTCAGCCTTCGCGGCTGATTTCGCGCGTCGCCTGGGCGGCTTCGCGCGCGGCCTGCTCGGCTTCTCGGGTCGCTGCGGCGGCTTCGCGCAAGGCCTGCGCGGCGGCGCGCCGGGCCTGCTCGGCGATGCGCTCGGCCTCCACTTGCCCGCCGGCCGCCTGGCGCGCCTGCCGCTCGGCGCGGG
>NZ_HG424602.1 GCF_000336385.2 Lysobacter antibioticus HS124
GCTGCGTCTTCGCCCCATGGGCCTTACCAGCTTCGTGCGGGAACTGGAGACGCATGAAGGGATCGAGGAATCCGCATGAGCAAGTTCAAGGTAGAGATCGCCACGGGAAGCGATGGCTCTGTTTCCTTCGATATCCCACTCCGGATTTCCAAGCGCGGCTATCGCAAGCTCGTCCAGCTGACTAGCCCGAACGCTGCCGAGCGACCTTGGGATACCCAATCGACGGCGATGCAGCGTGCGTTGGGGCGAGCGGAGCGCTGGCGACGGATGCTGGAATCCGGAGAGGCAACCTCCATAGTCGACCTCGCAGAAAAGGAGAACACAGACTTTAGCTACATTGCCCGGCTACTCAACCTGACGACGCTGGCGCCGCCGCTCATAGCAGCGATCTTGGACGACACGTTGCCCAGTGGAACAACCGTCAACGATCTCGCTATTAATCCTCCGCTGCTATGGGGCGAGCAAGTCGCACTGCTGGAGCTCAAACGCGGACCTATTCGCAGGTAGCCCTCGTCCGCGCAAACGCAGGCACCCTCCCGTCCATCCGCGTCCTTCCAGATCGTCAAGAGGCTGCCGTGAAAGACAAGTTGGAAGCCTCACTTATATAGATAGTCCAGGCCACAAGCTTCCAGATACCGCCCGATTTCGTCCTTCGATTTCAATCCGAGCTTGTATAAAGCGTGGTATTTGTGAGCCGTAATAGTCTTGTAACTACGATGGCGGTGCCATGCAATGAAGGGAAGGCGTTCACCTCGCGCCAAAGCCAGCATTACATCTCGCTCCGAGGCCGTAAGCCGGTACCAAGGATGCTTCCTCGCTGATAGAACATCCATCGACCGATCTACATAAGTATTTCCCTGCAACACTTCCACCATGGCTTTGATCAGTTCTGACACGTCGCTCGACTTGAGAACAAATGCGCGAACACCAAGCTCTAGTGCGGCTAATGCGATGCAGGGATGGCTATCTTCTGTGAAGAGCAATATTCGTAGTTGCGGTCGCGTTTCGAGGATGGCTCGCAATAACGTCATCCCGTTCAACTTGCCTAGCGTGCGAAAGTCCACGATCAAATAGTCGCATGGGAAGCTTTCTGAAGACTGCAGCAGGCCATCGCTGTCGATGACCGTGTCGACTAGGAATTTACTTTCGTCCAATACTGAAAGTAATTGCCTGGCAACTGTTATGCCAATGATTGGGTAGCCATCTGCAATCAGTACTTTCGTAAGAGGTTGATCAGCCATGGATCGATCATCCACACCCACGCGTGGCCATGAATATTTGTGACGTCTAGCGCACTTGTCATTCACGCTTTCTCACCCACTAGGCTAGCCATCGAGCTCTTCTAGCGGCCCACGGGATCGGGTCTTGTCGCTATCGGCTAGTAGGGCAGGTGCAACCATCGCGGCTGCCGCACGCCCTCCGGATCGCACGCTCAATTGGGCCAGTGCGCAATTGCCCTCGGCCTCGCATGCCGGTGTCCGCAATCGGGCGTAGCGTCTCCAGAAGCCGCATGCCTCGGTAGCCCGCGTCGATAAAGGTGCCATCACAAGCCACCTTGATCGAACTCGCCCACCGGCGCGGTGCGCGGCCAAACGCTATACGGCCGCGCAGACGGCAACGCCCTGCCGGTGTAGTACGGCCTGCTCGAGGCGGCTCTCACCGCCAAATGCAGCGGCGCCCGCCGCTTCGCCCGGATAGACACCACTCTCGCGTTGCTGCGAACCCCGCGCGCGGCCGTGGCCAAGGTGCGCCTAGCCGGCGCCGGACCGCACCCGCGGCCCTACGGTTGCGGCCCCCGCCGGCCTGGCCGCGTTGGACCGCCTACACGCCGAGGCCGCCACGTCGCTACCGGCTGGGCTGCGCGCCCGGATATTGCTCCCCGGGACGACTTTGCGTGAACCTACCAGTTCGAATCCGGGAGCCGTGGGCGCGCCAATTTCCGGCGGGGAACTCTCTCCGCACTCCGCACGCCCCTCCGAAAGCCCCAGTACTGGCGGGCTTCAGCGAGGGGCGTTTG
>NZ_HG424603.1:0-37410 GCF_000336385.2 Lysobacter antibioticus HS124
TGCCGGCGGCGTTGGCGGCCTGGGCGGCGGCGTCGCCGGCCTGCTCGGCGGCGGTGGCGGCCTCAGCGGCTTCGTTCTTGGCTTCTTCGGTCTTGGTGCAAGCCGACATTGCCAGGACGGCGGCGGCGAGCAGGACGTAGAGATGGGTCTTCATGAGCTGTCTCCTGAGGAGTTGTCTGAGAAAAACGTCTGGGTGGATCTGTCAGGCAACGCCAGTGCTCGCAGCGGTCCGGCAAGCCGGCTTCGATCGTTCACTGACCTTACGGAAAAAGCCGCCGGAGAACCGGCGGCTTTCCCGTTCGACGCGACAGAATCGCGTCGGAACTTGAAGCGATATCGCGCGAGGCGATATTACTTCTTCGCTTCTTCCTTGGCAGCTTCCGCCGGAGCGGCAGCGTCCTTGGCAGCGTCGGCAGCGGCGCCAGCGGCGTCGGCAGCGTTCTTGGCCGCGTCAGCAGCGGCGTCGGCAGCGGCCGGGGTGGTGGCAGCGGCAGCGGCGTCGGCCGAGGTGGCGGCGGCGTCGGCGGCGGTGGCAGCGGCGTCGGCCGAAGCAGCGGCGGCGTCGGCGGTGGCGGCGTCGCCAGCGGCGGCGGCGGTGTCGGCAGCGGCCTGGGCTTCGGTCGAAGCGGCAGCGGCGTCGGCCGAAGCCTCTTCAGCGGCCTTCTGGTTCGAGCAAGCGGCCAGGGCCAGGCCCAGAGCCAGGGCGATCAGCGCCTTGTTGAAATTCATGATTCGGATTCCTCGTCGTTTAGTTAGGCAACGCGCAGTTGCGCGCCGATAACATGATGACAAGCCGGTGACGTGTGTCAAGCGGCCTGCCGGGTTTTTTTGTGCAACGCGTTTTTAACTTTTTACACCAACTCGATCGCAATAGCGGTGGCTTCGCCGCCGCCGATGCACAGCGAAGCCACGCCGCGCTTGCCGCCGCGGATGCGCAGGGCGTTGATCAGGGTGACCACCAGGCGAGCGCCGCTGGCCCCGATCGGATGCCCCAGCGCGACCGCACCGCCGTGCACGTTGAGCTTGTCGTGGGGGATGCCGAGGTCCTTCATCGGCGCCATGGCGACGCAGGAAAAAGCCTCGTTGACTTCGAACAGGTCGACGTCGGAGACGCTCCAGCCGGCCTTTTCGAGCACGTTTGAAATCGCTTTCACCGGCGCGGTGGTGAACCATTCCGGCGCCTGGGCGTGGCCGGCGTGGGCGACGATCCGGGCCAGCGGGGCGAGGCCGCGCGCGGCGGCTTCGTCGGCCGACATCAGCACCGCGGCGGCGGCGCCGTCGGAGATCTTCGACGAGGAGGCGGCGGTCAGCACGCCGTCCTTGCCGAACGCCGGGCGCAGGCCCGGAATCTTGCTGACGTCGATCTTGCCCGGCTCTTCGTCGCTGTCGACCACGGTGTCGCCCTTGCGGCCCTTGACCGTCACCGGGACGATCTCGTCCTGGAAGTGGCCGGCGCTCTGCGCGGCCTGAGCGCGCTTGACGCTTTCCTCGGAAAAGGCGTCGATCGCGGCGCGGTCGAGGCCGTACTTCTCGCAGGCGGCGTCGCCGAACACGCCCATGGCCTTGCCGTCGTAGGGATTGGTCAGGCCGTCCCAGGCCATGTGGTCGAGGAACTCGGCGCTGCCGTAGCGGATGCCGGTGCGCGAGTTGTTGAGCAGGTGCGGGGCATTGGTCATCGACTCCATGCCGCCGGCGACGACGACCTTGGCCGAGCCGGCCTTGATCAGATCGTGGCCGAGCATGATCGCCTTCATGCCCGAGCCGCAGACCTTGTTGATGGTGGTGCAGCCGGCGGCGGTGGGGATGCCGGCGGCGAGCGTGGCCTGGCGCGCGGGCGCCTGGCCGAGGCCGGCCGGCAGCACGCAGCCCATGATCACCTCTTCGACCTGGTCGGCGGCGACGCCGGCCTGCGCCAGCGCACCGGCGATCGCGGCGCTGCCCAGGGTCGGAGTCGGGACGCCGGTGAACTGGCCGAGGAAGGAACCGATGGCGGTGCGCTTGGCACCGACGATGACGACGTCGCTCATGGGGCGAGACTCCGGGTTCTGTGCGGGCCGGCGGGGGCCGGCGGGTCGTAGGGTGCCGGCCGGGGCCGGAATCCGCGAATTATGCGGCGCCGTGCTGCAGCGCGGCAAATTCGGCACGGCGACTAACGAAAAATCAACAAACGACCCGGGCCAGCCGGCCGGCGGCTGAATGCCCGAGCCGGCGAAAACCGGCTTTTCCCGCTCAAGATCGCCGCTTCCCGACCGCTCCGCGGCCGGCCGCCGGGCCGCCCCCGCGGGTCGCCCCGGGGCGCCGGAACGCGCGCATGAACCGGTGATTGTCCGTGCCGTCGGCTTGGACTAAAACGTGACCGAGCGCAGCCCTTCCGCAAGGGTGCGGACGCTGCGCCGTCCGACGGGGGTGTGCGATGCAACGATTCGCAGCGGCGGCGCGCCACGGTTCGCGCCTGAGCCTGTCCGCATGGGTCCTGGCCCTGGCCGCCTGCGGCGGAGGCGGGGGAGGCGGCGGCAACGTCCGCAACGACCCGCCGCCGTCCTCGCCACCGCCGACCACCCCGCCGCCGCCGAGCCCGAACCAGCCCGCGGCCGACGCTCACCTGAGCCTGACCAATGCCCGCGCCGCGCACAGCCTGGGCCTGACCGGCCAGGGCATCCGCATCGGCGTGGTCGACAGCGGGGTGCGCCGGACTCACCCGGCCCTGGCCGGCCGGGTCGGGCCGATGCTGCTCTACACCGATCCGCGGACCAACAACCACAGCATCGACGACGTGCTCGGCCATGGCACCTACGTCTCGCAGATCGCCGCCGGCACCCCGGTCGGCGCCTGGCCCGGCGGCATCGCCCCGGGTGCGCAGATCGTCTCGGCGCGGATCCTGGCCGACGTGCGCCCCAGCGACGACGGCTCCGGCCAGGGCAATCAGGCGACCAACAACGGCGGCCTGGACATCGTCAGCCGCGACCTCATGAACGCCGGCGTGCGGATCATGAACAACTCCTGGGGCGGCCTGTACTGGACCGGCGACCCCGTCACCCAGAGCTTCATCGCCGCCTACCAGCCTTTCATCGACAACGGCGGCCTGGTGGTGTTCGCGACCGGCAACGAGTCGCGGCCGGACCCGACCGACAACGCTTCGCTGCCCAGCCAGGGCGCCGGCGCCTCGATCCTGGAGCGCGGCTGGCTGGCCGCGGCGGCGCTGGACAGCAACAACCCGACCCAGCTGGCCAGCTACTCGAATGCCTGCGGCATCGCGATGCGGTACTGCCTGGTCGCGCCCGGCAACGTGATCGCCACCGGGGTCAACGATGCGGTCGGCAGCCCGACCTACTGGTCCATCCAGGGCACTTCGTTCGCCGCCCCCCAGGTGTCCGGCGCGGCCGCCCTGGTCTGGCAGGCGTTTCCTTATTTCAACAACGACCTGGTCCGGCAGACCCTGCTCGGCAACGCCAAGGATCTCGGCGCGCCCGGGGTCGACCCGGTGTTCGGCTACGGCCTGCTCGACATCGGCGCCGCCGTGCGCGGCCCGCGCCGCTTCGACTGGGGCGACGTCCGGGTGGCCTTCGACGGCAATTCGAGCTGGTCCAACCCGATCGCCGGCACCGGCGGTCTGATCAAGGAAGGCAGCGGCACCTTGCGCCTGGACAGCGCCGCCGCCCACAGCTACACCGGCGCGACCCAGGTCAACGCCGGCGTGCTGCGCTTGAACGACAACGGCGCGCTGGCCTCGCCGCTGGCGGTGCGCCCCGGCGCGCAGTTCGTCGGCGGCGCCGGCGCGCGGATCGGCAACCGGGTCGACAACCAGGGCGCGTTGCGCCTGGAGGGCGCCGGCCTGCGCGTCGACAGCGATTACCAACAAGGCGCCGGCGCGCAGTTGCAGTTCCTGATCGGCTCGCGTCTGGACGTCGGCGGCAGCGCCAGCCTGGCCGGCGGCGCGCACGTGCTCGGTCAGCTGCCGGGCTATGTGCGCTCCAGCCGCGAGGTGTTCCTCAACGCCGGCAGCGTCAGCGGCACCTTCGATTCGTTGAGCAGCGCGCCAGGCGTGTTCCTGCTCGCGACCCTGGGCTACAGCGGCACCCAGGCCTGGCTCGACATCGTCGCGCTCAACATCACCGCAGCCGCGCAAAGCATGGGCGTGCCGACGGCGGCATCGGCCGCGGCGCAGCGCCTCGACGGCGCGTTGGCCGGCTTGAATGCGGGCGCGGTCGCAAGCGGCGGCGACGGCGCCCAGGGCGCGTTCGGCGCCGGTTTGGGCGCCTTGCAGCACAGCGCCGACACGGCGCAGGCGCGACGCTCGCTGACCAGTCTGTCGGGCGAACTGCACACCGCCGACGCCGCGTTCGCGCAGATGGCGATCGAAGCCAGCCGGCGTGCGCTGGAATCGCGCCTGGATGCGCGGGCCCGGCAGCCGCAGGACGGCGCCTGGAGCGAGCGGCTCGACACGCAACGCGTCGCCGCCGGGCGCTACGACCTGGACATCGACGGCTGGATGCTCGGCCAGGACCGCCGCCTCGGCGCCTGGACCTACGGCGCGGCGCTGAGCCGCAGCGAGGGTCGGGCGCGCCACGCCGAATTGAGCGACCGCGAGCGCAACCGGCAGACCGAGGCGCAGCTGTACGCGGCCTGGAACGGCGAGCGCAACTACCTCTTCGGCCGTGCCGCATTCGGCTACTTGGACCGTGAGCTGCAGCGCGAAATCGTTCTGGGCGCCAGCCGCTTCGGCGTCGGCAGCGATTACGGCGAGCGCTATCTGCACCTGGGCCTGCAGGCCGGCCGTCGCTACGGCCGCGATGCGGCCGCGCTCGTGCCCTATGTCGGCGCCGAGCTCATGCGCCTGCAACGCGAGGGGTTCGACGAGCCCGGCGCGCTCGGCTTCGGCCTGCGCAGCCAGGCGGCGAGCCTGCAGGCGACCCAGGCGCTGGCCGGCCTGCGCCTGCAGCGCGAGGGGCAGTGGGGCGGCATGCGCTGGCGCTGGGACGCGCGCGCCGAATGGCAGCGCCGGCTGAGCCTGCGCGGCGGCGACATCGCCGCGCGCTTCACCGCGATGGAGGTGTGGGCGCCGATCCTCGGCGAGCCGCTGCCGCAGGAGGTGGCTCTGTTCGGCCTTGGCCTGGACCTGCGCCTGCCGCGCGCCGGCGCGCTGCGCTTCGATCTCGACCAGCGCTACGAAGACGGCGAGCCGCGCTTCGGCGCGATGGCGTGGTGGAGCTATCCGTTCTGACCAAGACGCTGGCGCCGACCGCAAGCGGCGCAGGCCTGCTGTAGGAGCGGCGTGAGCCGCGACGAAGAAGGCGCAGGAAGGCCAATGGCATCGCAATCGGCCGAAGCCCGGTACCGTCGCCTGCTTGCGGTCCGCCTCGTTGCCGATGTGCCGCGGTCGCGGCTCACGCCGCTCCTACCCCGAACCTGCGAAGCGAACGGCAATGCCGGGCGCAAACCAAAACGCCGTCGCGGTTGCGACGGCGTTTTGGTTGCAGCGACCGCGGGACGAGGGCGAGGCTCAGCTCTTGCCGTCGAACAGCTCGCGGCCGATCAGCATGCGGCGGATTTCGTTGGTGCCGGCGCCGATCGCGTACAGCTTGGCGTCGCGCAGGATCCGCCCGGTCGGATACTCGTTGATGTAGCCGTTGCCGCCCAGGGTCTGGATCGCTTCCAGCGCTACCTGCACCGCCGCGTCGGAGGCGTGCAACAGGCACGAGGCGGCGTCGACCCGGCTCTTGTGCCCGGCGTCGTAGTCGCGCGCGACCTGGTAGGCGAAGGCGCGGCTGGACTGCAGCGCGGTGTACATGTCGGCGATCTTGCCCTGCATCAGGCCGAAGGTGCCGATCGCCACGTCGAACTGCTTGCGCTCGCGCACGTAGGGCAGGGCGATGTCCAGCGCCGACTGCATCAGGCCCAGCGGGCCGCCGCTCAGCACCAGGCGCTCGGTGTTGAGGCCGCTCATCAGCACCTTGACCCCGTGGTGGACCTCGCCGAGCACGTTCTCGGCCGGGATCTCGCAGTTCTCGAACACCAGCTCGCAGGTGTTGGAGCCGCGCATGCCCAGCTTGTCCAGCTTCTGCGCGGTGCTGAAGCCCTTCATGCCCTTTTCGACGATGAAGGCGGTCATGCACTTGCTGCCCGCGTCCTTGCCGGCGGTGCGCATGTACACGATCAGCACGTCGGCTTCGGGGCCGTTGGTGATCCACATCTTGTTGCCGTTGGCGACCCACACGCCGTCGCGCAGCTCGGCTCGGCAGCTCATCGAGCCGACCACGTCCGAGCCGGCGCCGGGCTCGCTCATCGCCAGCGCGCCCTTCCATTCGCCGCTGCACAGCTTGGGCAGGTACTTCGCGCGCTGCGCCTGGTTGCCGTTGGCGTACAGGTTGGACACGCACAGGTTGGAGTGGGCGCCGTAGGACAGGCCGACCGAACCGGACGCGCGAGAGATCTCCTCCATCGCCACCAGGTGGGCCAGATAGCCCATGTCGCTGCCGCCGAACTCGCCCGGCACGGTCATGCCGAGCAGGCCCAGCTCGCCGAGCTTGGGCCACAGGTCCTGCGGAAACGCGTTGTCGTGGTCGATCTGCGCCGCGCGCGGTGCGATCTCGGCTTCGGCGAAACGGCGCACGGCATCGCGCAGCGCGTCGATCTCTTCACCCAGGGGAAAACTGCGCATATCAGCCCTCGTAACGAATCAGCGGCCGCCCATTGAGCGGTTGGAGGTTGCGGTTGTTGCGGCGGTAGTGCGACAGAAAACCGTCGATCTGCCGTTGCGACATGGTCACCGGCGCCGGCATCACGTACCACTCGACATTCTCCGTCAGCGGCGGGGTCGTGAGCGAGCCCAGGTAATGGTAGTAAGCGTGCGATTTCGGCAGCAGGCCCTCGATGTCGATTTCGTGCTGGGCCGGCTTGCGCCCCGGTTGCAGTCCGTCGAGCACGTCCTGCGCGACCGGATTGGCCTGGCCGTGTTCATACATCACCCCGATCACCGCCAGCCGGCCGTCCTGGGCCTTGAACACGAAATGCCCTTCCAGCGGGTAGTGCCTGCCGTCCAGGGTGTGTTCGCTCTGCGAGTGGAAGTGGAACTGGGCCAGCTTGAAATGGCGGCCGCGGATCGTGGCCTCGGTGGCGTGAGTGTCGACCTGCACCGCATGGCCGTTGTCTTCGACCTTGTCGACCGGGCCGTGGGTATGGCTGAACTCGATCGCGCCCGGCTCGGCCGCATCGGCGGCGACGGCGCTGGCGGTGACGATGTCGATCGGCGACTGCGACCTGGCCGATGCGGCCTGCCAGGACTCCTGGCGATCGTAGTCGTAGACCTCGTGGTGGCCGGCGGCGGCCGGTTCGTTGGCCTGCACGGCGCAGGCGCCGGCGAGAGCGAGGGACAGGGCGACGGACAGAATGAGGGGTGGGGCGATGGCGAGCTTGGGCATGGCGGGCTCCAGGGGCTGGCGACGCGAACGCGAAACGGACACACGGCGAAAGGCGCGTCATGCTAAACGCAGCGACGCGCCGTCCCCCTATGTCGGATGCGACGACGGGGCCGTTCGGCCCCGTCGAAGTGGATCAATGGCCGCCGCGGATGCGGCCGCGGAAGCTCGGCGTGCTGCGCCCGAGCGGCAGCTTGAGCTTGCCGATCGCGCTGATGCGCTCTTCGGCCAGGCGGTCGGCGGCGGTGTAGGTCGGGATGCTGTCGCGCTCGGCGATCTCGAAGATGCGGCCGAGGTTGTGGTAGATCGTGCGCATCATGCGCATGGCGCGCTCGCGGTTGTAGCCGTCGAGCTCCAGCGCCACGTTCATCACGCCGCCGGCGTTCACGGCGTAGTCCGGCGCGTACAGGATGCCGCGCTTGGCCACTTCGTCGCCGATGGCGTTGTTGGCCAGCTGGTTGTTGGCGGCGCCGCAGATGATCTTGGCCTTCAGGCGCGGCAGGGTCTGCTCGTTGACGGTGCCGCCCAGCGCGCACGGCGAGTACACGTCGGCGTTGACGTCGTAGATCTCGTCCAGGCCGACCGCTTCGGCGCCGTAGTCGGACACGGCCTTGTCGACCAGGCCCTTGTTGATGTCGGTGACGAAGATCTTCGCGCCGCGCTCCTTGAGCAGCTTCACGAATTCCATGCCGACGTGGCCCAGGCCCTGCACGGCGTAGCTGTACTTGCCGACTTCCTCGTCGCCGAAGCGCTTGTTGAGCGCCGCCATCAGGCCCTGCAGGGTGCCGTAGGCGGTGAACGGCGACGGGTCGCCCGAACCGCCGTGGACCTGGTGCACGCCGGTGACGTACTCGGTCTCGCGGTACACGTATTCCATGTCGTTGACGTCGATGCCGACGTCTTCGGCGGTGATGTAGCGGCCGCCCAGCGAATCGACGAACTTGCCGAAGGCGCGGAACAGGGCTTCGGACTTGTCGGCCGACGGGTCGCCGATGATGACCGCCTTGCCGCCGCCGATGTTGAGGCCGGCGACCGCGTTCTTGTAGGTCATGCCGCGGCTCAGGCGCAGCACGTCGTTCAGCGCGTCCTGCTCGGTCTTGTACGGCCACATGCGCAGGCCACCCAGGGCCGGGCCGAGCACGGTGTTGTGAATCGCGATGATGGCCTTCAGGCCGGCGTCCTTGTTATGGCAGAAGACGACCTGCTCATGGCCGAAGGTGTCGAGGGTTTCGAAAATCATCGGGTGCTCCGAACCGGCGCGGGCTGCGCGTAGCGCTGGCGACGCCAGGTGGTGTGTAAGTCGTTGAATGGGAATGGATTGGCCTGTACGCCGGGGCGTCAGGCCCGGCGTAGCGCGGCGTAGTCTAATGCAATCGGCCAGTACGGCTAGGTATTGCAAGGCTTGCGCGGTCGTGGCTGGCAGGGGCGCGAGCCGCATTCAGGAAAGTCCGCGGCAGGGTCGCGGGCGGTCGCTGTGTCGGTGTCGGACCGGCGGTGGCTGTGCGGGTTCGACGTCGCGTCGCGGGGTTTTCGCGCGTGCGTTCGTGCGTCGGCGCAAACCGCAGCCGTCGCGCGGCCGAGCCGGGCGCAGGCGGACTTTGCCGCGGCTGGCTGTTGGCGCACGGGCAGCGGCCTGTGCGGTCCGTCGCGCACGAGCGTTCGGACCGGAGCCGACGACGGCCGGTCTGTCGCATGGCTTGCCTCGATCCAAACGCGGGCAACCCATAGCGATCGCGTCGTGTTCCGCGCGATGCGCGGTGGGCGCGACGCGATCCCAAAACACTGCGCCCGCATCCGGTCGGCCGGCGTTGCACGACGCGAGCGGACGACGGCGATGGAGCGCTGCGGATCGAGCGGTCGCACGGACCTGCGACTGAGGCGGAGGGAGTTAAACCGCACGAGACTGTTCGAAGCGCCCGTCCGCAATAGGACGGCGTAATTCTTCTAGCTGGCGCCGATGTCCGCGTCGCCCGCGCGAGCGCGTTGGCTTCGATTGCCGGGATCGAGGCTCACGTCTCAGGACCTCGTTACGACTTCGCAAGGACCGCGACGCGTCGCCTGCGCGACGCGAGCGAGCCGCCAGGGCGGCATCAGGGAACGGTCGCGACGCGGTCCGGCGCCGACCGGCCAGCCGGGGGGCTCGGCCGGCCGGCGCTTATCTGCCGGGCAGGGACGCAGGGCGCTCGCCGCGTGAGGGCATCGGCATGACGTCGACGCCCTCGTTCGAATGCCCTGCGCTCCATGCCGCTCACGCGGAAGAGCAAGCGCGAGCCGGGCTCGGCGATCGATGCCCAGTGCCTGGTTTCCGGCGCCTCGCGTGCCGCGTCGTGGCATCCGGCGGTCTGCTCAGCGACGGACCCAGTAGCCGTCGCGCAAGCGCCAGCCGGGGCCGTGATGATTCCAGCGCGGACCGACATAGACGTAGCCCGGCCGCGCCCGCAGGTAATGCCCGCCGACCCAGACATAAGCGCGCCCGTTCCAGCGCCAATGCCCCGGCGCCCAGGCGTAGCCGGAGCGCGGCCTGATCCGCTCGTAGCGCGGCGGCGGAGGCGCTACCCGCACCACGTCCACATCGATATACGTCCGCGCTTGCGCCGCTGGCGCGTGCACGCCCGCCATCGTCGCCACGCCGAGCACCGCCGCCGTCATCCACGCACGCATCGCCATCGTCGTTCTCCTCGTACCCGGCGGCCACCCGCCGGTCATCGGACACAACGCCGGCCGCGTGCGGTCTGTTGACCCGGTCTCGCGCGCCGTTCAGACCGCCGTCGGTTAACTGAAGCCACGCTGCGCCAGGGAGGCCAGCAGAACAGTGGTAGAAGCGGCGCGAGCTGCGACTGTGTCGCGATTGGCGTCGCCGCCCCTGCCATCGACGTTCGATCCATCCGGGGCTGCGCCGCCGCTCACGGTTTCGCGGTCGCGGCTCGCGCCGCTCCTGCCCCGGACTGCACGGTTGCGGCCGCGACCTGCGTCGCAGCCGCGGTTTCTTCGCTGCAAACCCGCCTAGCACCATCCCCCACCGCACGGCAAGCCCGCGAACGCGGGCGCCCGCGCGGAGCTACAATGCGCGCAGCCCGCAACGCGTATCGAGATGCCCATGAGCACCACCGCTGCCAACGTTCCCGCCGCTCAGCCCGACGCCACCCCGCTGCGTTTCGTCACCGCCGCCAGCCTGTTCGACGGCCACGACGCGGCGATCAACATCATGCGTCGCCTGATCCAGGGGCAGGGCGCCGAAGTCGTCCATCTCGGCCATAACCGCTCGGTCGAGGACGTGGTCCGCGCCGCGCTGCAGGAAGACGCCGACGGCATCGCTCTGTCCAGTTACCAGGGCGGCCACGTCGAGTACTTCAAGTACATGATCGACATGCTCAAGGAGCGCGGCGCCGGCCACATCCGCGTGTTCGGCGGCGGCGGCGGCACCATCACGCCGGAAGAGATCCGCGAACTGCAGGCCTACGGCGTCGAGCGCATCTACCACCCCAACGACGGCATGCACATGGGCCTGGTGGCGATGATCGAGGACGTGGTGCGCCGCGCCAGCGACGCGCGCTTGCCGACCGAAGACACGCCGCCGGTCGCGCACATCGACGACGAGATCAGCATCGGCCGCACCCTCAGCGCGATCGAAGAGAACGCCCTCGACGAGGCGCAACTGGCGCACCTGCGCAAGCAATGGCAGCTGGCCGGCGGCAAGACTCCGGTGGTCGGCATCACCGGCACCGGCGGCGCCGGCAAGTCCTCGGTCACCGACGAACTGCTCAACCGCTTCCTGGCCCATTTCCCCGAGATGCGCATCGCGGTGATCTCGGTCGACCCGACCCGTCGCCGCACCGGCGGCGCGCTGCTCGGCGACCGCATCCGGATGAATTCGCTGCGCAGCCATCGCGTCTACATGCGCTCGATGGCCACCCGCCGGCAGAACTCGGCCACCAACACCGTGCTCAAGGACTGCATCGGCTTCCTGCGCAGCCTGGGCTACGACCTGGTCATCGTCGAAACCGCCGGCATCGGCCAGAGCGATTCGGAGATCGTCGACCTGGTCGACTTCCCGATGTACGTCATGACCAGCGACTTCGGCGCGCCGAGCCAGCTGGAAAAGATCGACATGCTCGACTACGCCGAGCTGGTCGTGCTCAACAAGTTCGACAAGCGCGGCGCCGAGGACGCGCTGCGCGACGTGCGCAAGCAGTGGAAGCGCAACCGCGTCGCCTTCAGCACCCGCGACGAGGACGTCCCGGTCTATCCGACCATCGCCAGCCAGTTCAACGACCCGGGCATCAGCTGGATGTTCGTCAACCTGTGCCGGTTGCTGCGCGAGAAGCTGGGATTGGGGAGTGGGGATTCGGGATTGGGCAACAGCCGCTGCGATTATCAGCCGCAGGTCGATACCTCGCTGAAGGAGCCGCGCGCGACCGTGCTGATCCCGGGCAGCCGGGTGCGCTACCTGGCCGAGATCGCCGAGCAGGGCCGCTCGATCAACAAGCAGATCGGGACCCAGGCCGAAATCGCCGACCGGGCGCAGTCGTATTGGCAGTCGCTGCGCGATCTGGAAGACGGCGCCTTGCCCAAGGCGCTGGATCTGTATGCCGGCGAAGCGCTGCTGGCCGACGGCCAGGCCGCCGACCGCACCCTGCTGACCCTGCGCCAACGCTACAACGACGCCGTCCAATCGCTCACCTCCGAAGCGCTGAAGCTGCTGCGCGACTGGCCGGCGCGGCTGAAGTCGATCACCGACGAGGTCAACGAGTACAAGGTCCGCGACAAGGTCATCCGGGTCGAGAACTACCGCGAATCGCTGAGTCACCAGCAGATCCCGAAGATCGCCGCGCCGACCTACAAGAGCTGGGGCGAGCTGCTGACCTTCCTGCAGAAGGAAAACCTGCCCGGCTATTACCCCTACACCGGCGGCGTCTACCCCTACCGCCGCACCGGCGAAGACCCGATCCGCATGTTCGCCGGCGAGGGCACTCCGGAGCGCACCAACCGTCGCTTCCATTATCTCAGCGTCGGCCAGCCGGCCGCGCGCCTGTCGACCGCGTTCGACAGCGTCACCCTGTACGGCGAAGACCCGGCGGTGCGCCCGGACATCTTCGGCAAGATCGGCAATTCCGGGGTCAACATCGCCTCGCTGGACGACATGAAGAAGCTGTACTCCGGCTTCGACCTGTGCGCGCCCAGCACTTCGGTGTCGATGACCATCAACGGCCCGGCGCCGATCATCCTGGCGATGTTCATGAACACCGCCGTCGACCAGCAGGTCGAGAAGTACCTGCGCGAGGACCAGTCGCGCTGGGACGAGGCGCGGGCCAAGATCGACGCCCTGTTCGAGGGCCGCCAGCGCCCGCAGTACAGCGGCCAGCTGCCCGAAACCAACGACGGCCTCGGCCTGGGCCTGCTCGGCGTCACCGGCGACCAGATCGTCGACGCCGAGACCTACCAGCGCATCCGCGACAAGACCCTGGCCACCGTGCGCGGCACCGTCCAGGCCGACATCCTGAAAGAGGACCAGGCCCAGAACACCTGCATCTTCAGCACCGAGTTCGCCCTGCGCATGATGGGCGACATCCAGCAGTTCTTCGTCGACAAGAACGTGCGCAACTTCTACTCGGTATCGATCTCCGGCTACCACATCGCCGAAGCCGGCGCGAACCCGATCAGCCAGCTGGCCTTCACCCTGTCGAACGGCTTCACCATCGTCGAGTACTACCTCGCCCGCGGGATGAAGATCGACGACTTCGCGCCCAACCTGTCGTTCTTCTTCAGCAACGGCATGGACCCGGAGTACACCGTGATCGGCCGCGTCGCCCGCCGGATCTGGGCCCGCGCGATGCGCGAGCGCTACGGCGCCGACCCACGCAGCCAGATGATGAAGTACCACATCCAGACCTCGGGCCGCTCGCTGCACGCCCAGGAAATCCAGTTCAACGACATCCGCACCACCTTGCAGGCCCTGTACGCGCTGTTCGACAACTGCAACAGCCTGCACACCAACGCCTACGACGAAGCCATCACCACCCCGACCGAGGAAAGCGTCCGTCGTGCGGTCGCGATCCAGATGATCATCAACAAGGAGCTGGGGCTGAACTTCAACGAGAACCCCTGGCAGGGCAGCTTCATCGTCGACAAGCTCACCGACATCGTCGAAGAGGCGGTGTACAAGGAGTTCGAGGCGATCAGCGAGCGTGGCGGCGTGCTCGGCGCGATGGACACGATGTACCAGCGCGGCAAGATCCAGGAAGAAAGCCTGTATTACGAGCACAAGAAGCACGACGGCAGCCTGCCGCTGGTCGGCGTCAACACCTTCCTGCCCAAGGATCACGGCGGCGACATCGTCACCGAGATCGAGCTGATCCGTTCGACCGAAAGCGAGAAGGGCCAGCAGATCGACAACGTCCAGGCCTACCAGGCCGGCCGCAACGGCTACGCCGGCGAAGGCCTGCGCGGCCTGCAAGCCGCCGCGCGCGAACGCCGCAACGTGTTCGCCAGCCTGATGGAAGCGGTCAAGACCCACAGCCTGGGCCAGATCAGCCACGCCCTTTACGACGTCGGCGGCGAGTACCGCCGCAACATGTAAGCCGGCGCTCCCGCACCGGCTGCGACGAAAGGCCCGCGCAAGCGGGCCTCTTCGTTTCCGCGCCGCAGCCCTTGTAGGAGCGGCGTGAGCCGCGACAGCCGAAGCGGTGAAACACCGCGTACTCACCCGAATCGACCGATCGCCAAGCTTCGCGGCGGCACCGCCGCGGTCCGAGCCTCGGCGGGAGACGCTTGCGACCCTCGCTTCGGTGGTCGCGGCTCACGCCGCTCCTACAGGGGGGCGGCGCACAGACAGCGGCCACGAAACCGCCAGGGCAGGAGCGGCGCAAGCCGCGACGCCGATCACGCCGCCGCCGCGCGCAGCGCGCACGCGAACCGCGCTCGCCCGCACGAAGTCGACGACCGCTCGCCGCACCTCGCCAGGACTGTGCCGCAAGCCCGTTCGTTCATCGCGAATCATGCCGGCCCTCTCAATCGCCCTATCGGGGTTCTGGGAAGATCGCCGCGCCTCACGGCACCGGCGACGCGGGGGCGTCGCCGGCATCCCTCTTTCAGGAGCGGTCTTATGGCTATTCCGCTGCGACGGCTGCGCGCCGTCGCTCAGTGCGTTTGCGTATTGGCTGGACTGGCGCTGGCGACGACGAACGTCGCGTCAGCGCAAACGAAAACGCCGCCCGCCGGAAAAACCGCGGGCGACTTCCGCATCGGCGTCGAGCCGCGCATCGTCTCCAGCAGCCGTGAAAGCTCGGTCGCGACCTTTGTCGTGCTCGACAGCATCGACCGGTTCGAGAAAGCCGCCGCGCTTACCGTGTCGAACCTGCCCGCCGGCGTCAGCGCGAAGTTCGCGCCGGCTGCGCTGGCCGCGACCGCCAACGGCAGCTCGCGTTCCAAGCTCACGTTGAACGTCGCCGCGGACGCGGCGGCCGGCACGTACCCGATCACCGTCATCGGCCGCTCCGGCGACCTGGTGCGCAGCACCACGGTCGATCTCGTCGTGACCGCCGACGCCGGCTACAAATTGGTGCTGTCGGGCACCCAGCACGTCACGCCCATCGGCGGCAGCAGCCAACTGCCGGTCACCGTCGTCGGCACCGCGTTCAACGCGCCGGTCACTTTGGGCGTGAGCGGCCTGCCGGCCGGCGTCCGCGCCGCGTTCGGCCTCAACCCGGTTTATCCCGGCGCCAAAGCCGCAGTCAATTCGACCCTGACCCTGCAAGCCTCCGCGCAAGCGGTGCAGGGCGTGTATCCGCTGACGATCACCGGCACGTCGGGCGGCACCGTGCGCAGCGCCCGGATCGACCTGTACGTCAATCCGGCGCCGGATTTCACGCTGTGGACGGTCGGCCGCAGCCGCGCCTTGGTGGCGGTGACCCAGCAGGCCGGCATCAGCGGCTGGCTGGAGATCAACGCGCGCCCGCTGCATGCCTGGAACCAGCCGATCGCGTTCTCGATGGAAGGCTTGCCGGCGGGCGTGAATGCACGCTTCAGTCCCACGGTGGTCGACCCCTACGGCCCGACCAGCATCGCCTTTACCGCCAGCGCCGATGCCGCGCCGGGCATCTACCAGGCGAACGTCGTGGCCACGGCCGCGTCGGCGACCCATCGCCTGCCGGTGCAGGTGACGGTGCTGCCGTACATCGACCCCAACCGCCTGCCCAACGAACTCACCCGCGTCGGCATGTCCCTGCGCGCCGGCGAATCCCTGTTGTTCAACATCATGAAACCGGAAGGCTACGCACCCGGCTTCTATCTCAACACCCAAGTCGGATTCGGCACCGGCCGCGGCACGCTGTACGTGCGCGAAGGCGCGCCGCCGACCGACAGCGAATTCCACTGCCGCACTTCGGGCTTGTGGAGCACGTTCTGCCGCGTCGAACGCAACCCGCAGGCCGAGTTCCCGCTCACGTACTTCCTGCGCCTGAAAGCCGATACGGACATCGAAGGCGCCAGCGTGATGGCGGCCTACGGCGCCGATTACGACGCCCGCCCGCGGGCGCTGTTCGCCAACCCGACCGACTACCTGATCAACGACAACACCGTGATCGAAAGCCCGCTGACGGTCGGCGGGGCCAACGGCAACGGCGGCATCGCACGGGTGAGCTACCGCGTCAGCCACCCACACCGCAGCGATCTCAAGATCGAGCTGATCGCCCCCGACGGCCGCGCCTACCTGCTGCGCGACCACCACAACGGCCCGATCAATCCGAGCCCGGAACTGCGCCTGGACCTGACCGACCAAGTCGCCAACGGCGTGTGGAAGCTGCGCGTCACCGACGACGTACTCGGCGGTTCCGGCACCTTGCTGCACTGGACGCTGGATTTCTTCCGCACGCCGTAGCGCTGCCCGACGTCGCCCCGGCCTTTGCCGTTCCCCTCTGCCGCCTGCGGGAGAGGGGAACGAGTGAGGGTCACCCCGACGGAACGCCCTGCCAAAACGCGCCGCACCAAAGCTGTCGCCGTGTCCCTCTCCCGCTTGCGGGAGAGGGGCCGAGGTGAGGGCCTCCCGATCGAGACGATCTCCACAACCGCACGCGCCCCCGGCCGCCACCGCATCGGTCTCTCCCCGAAACCCGGACTGCCCGTGCGGCGCCAATACGGCCGACTACAATGCGCGCATGGAACGACTCCGCGCGTTGCTGGCGCAAATCGAACACGACCCCGCACTCGCACGGCCCGACGGCGTCCCGGCGCGTTTGGACGCCCTCGACCGCATCGACGCCTGCCTGCCTCATGCCGCTGCCGACCTGCGCCAAGCCGCCCAGGCCGCCGTCGACCGGCTCGAAGCGCTCAACGCGGCCTTCTACGGCGACTTGCGCGAAGACATCCGCAGCGGCCGCGGCGCCGCGCGCCTGCTGCACTACGCGACGGCCTGGGCGCGCGAGGCGCCCACGCACGACCCGCAAGCCTACGACCTGCTCGACGAGCTGATCGCCGGCGTACTGCCATTCGCCGAACCGCAAGCGCCGCAAATCGCGCTGACGCCGGACATGGTGTTCTACCAGCCGACCCCGGCGCGCCATGCCCTGACGATGATCCGCGACAGCGGCCTCGCCGCCGGCGACGTCCTGGTCGACCTCGGCTCCGGCCTGGGCCACGTGCCCTTGCTCGCGGCCATCTGCACCGAGGCCGAAACCGTCGGCATCGAACTGGAACCGGCCTACGTGGCCTGTGCGCGCCAGGCGGCCCTGGCGCTGAACCTGGCCAACGCGCGCTTCGTCGAAGCCGACGCGCGCCATGCCGACCTCGCATCCGGCACCGTGTTCTACCTCTACACGCCGTTCAAGGGCGCGATCCTGGCCGAAGTGCTCGAACGCCTGCGCGAACACGCTGCGCGCCGCGCGATCCGCGTCTGCGGCTTCGGCCCCTGCACAGCGACGCTGGCCGCACAGCCCTGGCTGGTCCGCCAGGACGTCGGCGACGCCTACGGCCCGGCGGTGTTCCGCAGCGTCGACGCCTGAGCCGGGCACCCACCGCGCGGGTGAGCGAGGCGTGCCGGCGCCTGCGCCCGCCGCGCGCCGGACCGCCGCACCCGTACCCGCGCGCCGCTGCTCCGCGATAATGCCCGCATGACCATCGTCCTTACCGACTTCGCCCGCCCGCGCCTGTTCCCGCGCGAACCGCGCCGCAACACCATCCAGGACATCACCCCGGAGCAGTTCGAGCGCCACCTCAACGACCACCTGCCGCTGAAGGTGCTCGACGGCTACGCCCCGTTCTGCAAACTGCACGTGCACCGCAACTGGACCCGCACCCGCTGCCTGGCGGTGCCGATCACCGACGCCAACCGCCACCTGCTGCGCAGCGGCTACGAGGCCCGCACCCAGGACGAACTGCCGGTGCTGGTGCGCTGGTTCGAGGGCCTGGACCCGCCGGTGGCCGAGTACCTGATCGTCATCCTCTACAGCCGCGAACAACTGGCCAAGGAAGGCACCGCCATCGACGCCGACTGGGGCGTGGTCGGCTGCATGTACACCGCCGAACCGGTCGAAACCCCGATGGCCCCGATCACCATGATGCGCAATGCCCTGGGCGTGGAAGAGGGCGGCTCCGGCGTGCCGCTCGACCGCGAGGCTTACCGGCGCAGCGTCGAGTTCTGGAGCGCGCACGCCAACTGGCGCGGCTGAGCGCCGAAACCGCGCACGGCTCGCATTGCAACGCCGCCGGATTCGTCGTACACCGGGCAGCGCTCGCCTTCGAAGGAAGCCCCGCATGGACCGAACCACCGCCGGCTGCCTGTGCGGCCAAGTCCGCGTCGTCGCCACCGGCCGGCCCTACCGGGTCGGCCTGTGCCACTGCCTGGACTGCCGCAAACACCACGGCGCCCTGTTCCACGGCTCGGCGATCTTCCCCGCCGACGCGGTCAGCGTCGAAGGCGACACCCGCCACTACCGCAACCGCCACTTCTGCCCCAACTGCGGCTCGCCGGTATTCGGCCGCAGCGGCGACGAAGTCGAACTGAACCTCGGCGCCCTCGACGCGCCCGACCAATTCCAACCCACCTACGAACTGTGGACCGTGCGCCGCGAATCCTGGCTGCCGCCGTTTCCGCTGGCGCATAGTTACGAACGCAATCGCGAAAGTGCGGGGCGGTACGAGGACTAGACCAAACAGGCGAGTTGGCACATTCGTCCACGCATCGCCAACGTCGAAACACGGCCTGACGCGGCACGACCGCAACCCACGGTTGCGAGTTTCGTTCGTTCAACGCGATCGATCGAACAATTTGCGCCGAAACCGCCGCGCAAGGCTTGCCAGCCGGCCCCGGGATAGGGGATTTTTATCCGGCCCCAATGCCCCGCTCAGGAAGAGGACACCGCATGTGGCTATTCAAGGCCAAGCTGCCGCCCCCGGAAGTCCCGTCCAGCTTGCGCGAATTGCTCAAGGACTACCCGGGGCATGTCGAAAGCTTACAAACCGTCCTGAATGAATTCGCACAGCCGACGCCCCGAGCGCAGCCCTTGGACGAGGCCATCTGGGCACTTCAGAACCGGCTCGACTGTTTCCTTCAAGAGGCCGTTCGACAGCTGGAAGCCGCGCGGGCTGACCGAAACCCCGTGTTGTTCGACGAGGCCGAACGCGCAAGATCGACGATGGGCCGCGCGCTGTTGAGCTTCGACAGCGATCCCGACGGGCTTGGGCGTTACTTCAAGCTGCATAAGAAGGCATTCGAATGACCTCCCAAGAGCGCGTGTTGGACACAAGCATCGGCGAGATGATTTTCTGGGATCGGATCGTTCCCGATAGCGGCATGGAGCAGGCCTCATCCCACTCCCAACCCCGGGCGATCTTCTTGGTGGGCCAGCCGGGCGCCGGGAAAAGCGCCCTGATAGGCATGGCGAAAGCAGAGTTGGGCAACGATCTGATCATGATCGACCCGGACAGGCTCCGCAGCTATTGGCCGGGTGTGCGCGAGCTGCGCAACGCGAGCCCATACAACTGGTCTCTCGACACCGACCCTGATGTCGGTCTATGGGCCGCTGCCTTGCAAGAGGTGGCGGTTCGAGGCCGTAAGAACATCATCGTCGACACCACGTTGAGCGACGCGGAAAGCCTGCTCGACCAGATACGGTTACTGCAGTCCGAGCGCTACGAAGTTCAAGTCCGAGTCGTGGCCGTGCATAGATTGGAGAGTGAACTCGCCGTCGATGCGCGCTTCCTGAGTGGCTTCCTCAGGGACGGTCACGGTCTTTATCACCAAGAAACCTTGCGTAAGCAGTCCTACGAGAACATGCCAAGCAACCTGGACCGTGTGCGCGGCCAAGCAGAAATCCCGATCCGCATCTTCAATGGCGATGGCCTGGAGCTCTATGACGGCCGCATCAACCCAGTGCCGCCCGGAGCGGTGCTTGAGCAAGCGCGCGAGGCCCGGCTTGCCGATCCCAAAGTCACCAAGGCAGTGCATAGGGGGTTAAAAAAACAATCGGCCCTGCACCGAGACCTTCCCGAGATACTTGCTCGCATGACCGAGCTGCCGATGCCATGACGTGGGAGTTTTGAAGTCGAACTGATTCCTTCCGAAGACATCCGCCTGGTTTTCAGCCAACCATTCGCGAACCTGGCCTCGGCGAGAGGTGCACCTCTACCGCGTCGGCCACTCAAATCCTGGGTCCGCCGCGCACCTCGCCAGCATGAAGACCGCCGACGCCCAGTCGACCCAGGTGGAAGAACGCTACCGCCAAGTAGAGACGACGCGGTTGGCGCAGAGCGAGCAGACGCAGCGAGAGCAGCAGGAGCAGGTGCGGAGTCAGGGTGTTGCGGGGCAGGGTGGGCCTAGGATGATGGCGTAATGACGCCTCCGACATCCTTGAGGAAGGAGGCGGAGTGGCGCGGGTGCGAAAAGAAGAATGGCCGTGCTAACGGTTGGTTCAAAGGCATTGGCTGGATAATCGTCACTCTCCACAGTCATAAGCAAGTGACAAACGAGAGCGGCACCGGCTTGGCAGAACTGTATGTGCAGCGCGGACCTAGTCGAAACGCTAATGGCTTCTATCACAATGATGCGTAACACTTTGAATCTAGAAGAGTGCGATCCGGCGTGTAGCCAGGTAGCGGATCTTGTGTGGCATCGAATTCAAGCAGTGCCAATTTGGCTGAGTAGGAGTTTGTGCAAGGCTCTGGTTGCGCCTTTAGCAGTATAGGCGGAGCGAAAAGGATGGGCACGTCTAGCAAAAATGGCCTGAAATCTATTCAGTCGTCGAATGGGTTGTCTACAATCAGCCTGAGGTCACTTGCTAAAGCGGTGATGTGACAGAGGTCACTCCGTCAGATCTCGTAGAGTAGGTGCTACGACTCTAACGGGAGGGGCGAGGATCACTCAGTGCCGTGCAGGCGGAACGTCGACGATGCTTTATTTGATTTGTATTTGATGACTGAATTGGGGGCGGCAAATGGCTGATTTTGAATCTGGTCGTTTAGCATTAGATCGTATGATTTCAGAGTTTGGAGCCTTGACTGAAATCAACGAGTCCGATACTCGATTGAAGCTAATCAACGCCCTTCTATTCGAAGTGCTGGGATGGTCGTTGCGAGATTCTGTTACTGAGCGTCACGGTCCAGATGGCTACTCTGATTATGAGTGTGGCAATCCTGTTCGTTTGCTTGTAGAGGCAAAGAAGACTGAGGTCGCTTTTGAATTGCCCGCCGGCTGGGAGCGGGCAACAGCTCCTATTGAACTGCTATGTCGTGAAAACTCTGGAATTAAAGCTGCTATTGAACAGGCAATGAATTACTGTTTAACGCGTGGCATTCCATATGGAGCGGTAATTAACGGACATCAGGTCATTGCATTCGTGGGGAGCCGGAAGGATGCCGTGCCCCCCTTGAAGGGGCGTGCATTGGTTTTTTCATCGCTTAATGATATGAGCGAGAGGTTTAGTGAGCTTTGGGATGCGCTCTCGCCCGCCGGTACCGCTGAAAGCAGTCTTGATAGGGTTCTGAATGCTGACGTGTTGCCGCTGCCTCCGGAGAAATTAGCTCAAAGACTTATTGATTACCCGGGGCATAAGAATAGAAACCCGACTTCTGCTGAAATGCAGATTCTTGGGGGTATATTTCTTGAGGATCTCGCTAAAGAGCCGGCTCTCGAGGAGCGCTTTCTTGAAGAGACCTACTGCAAGAGTGGTGCGCTTTCACAGTATGCGTTGGTTAGTAAGGATTTATTGAAATCTAGATATTCTCAGTTTTTTGAAAAAGAAGCTGGAGTTACTGCGTCGCCAGCGACGACTAAAAAGGGTTTGTCTCCAGATGTCATAGCTAATATCGGTGCTGCTGCTGTCAGTCGCCGACCTATATTGCTTGTGGGGGATATAGGTGTAGGGAAGTCTATGTTCATTCGGCGTCTGATTAAAGTCGATGCAAAAGATGAGCTCTCGAGGGCAATAGTTTTATATATTGATTTTGGCTCTAAGCCATCAGTTGCTGAAGATCTCGGTTCTTATGTGGCTCACGAAATTGTCAGGCAGATCCGTGTTAATACGGGTCTCGACGTGTATGAGGATTCTTTTGTAAGGGGCGTTTATAATAGGAGGCTGGAGGATTTTTCCCGGGGAATCTTCGGCGCATTAAAAAAGATCGATTCCACTGCATATCTCATAAAGGAGATTGAGTTTCTTTCTGAGCTCGTATCGAATCGTGATGAGCATTTGAAAGAGGTGCTGTCTCACATATCTAAAGGGCAAAAGCGTCAGATAGTTATTTTTCTTGACAACGTTGATCAGCGCCCGATCGAGTTTCAAGAGCAGGTTTTTCTAATTAGTCAAACTATGGCCTCAGAATGGCCTCTAACTGCTTTTTTGGCTTTGCGCCCCGAAACATTTTCTGAATCTAAGGTGCGCGGGTTCATAGCTGCATATCAACCTCGGGTCTTCACGATAGACCCGCCCCGGGTCGATCAGGTGTTAGTCAAACGCCTTGATTTTGCTTTAGAGTCTCTTCGGGATAAGGGAATCGTTAATTCATTGCCATTTGGGGCTGAATTCTCGTCTTCCAAGCTTCTCGACTATATGCAGATGATTCGTGATGCTTTGCATCGAGGGGATGCATTGGTTGAGATGATTGATAACATGTGCTCGGGAAATGTAAGGGATGCACTTGGGTTTTTGACTTCTTTCGTCGGAAGCGGGCATGTGGATTCAAAGAAGATCCTTGATGCCGTGGAGAAATATGGGCAATATAGATTGCCATTACATGAGTTTCTAAGGGCTGTTATTCTAGGGGATCATGAGTACTACGATCCTTCTGAATCTCCTTTTGTTAATATTTTTGATATTTCATCTAATAGCCCTGATGAGCATTTTCTTTTATCGGCGCTTGTTTCTTTCGTTGATCGGCAGGGGCAGGTTGGAGGTTCGGAGGGATATGTTGAGAAGGATCAGGTATACAGAGCGTTGCAAGAGGCTGGATACCACCCAAATCAAATCCGGGTAGCTCTTGGTCGATGTATGGATAAAGGGCTTGTTACAACGCCTGTGCGCCTTAGGGGTGGTGCAGGTTCGCGACTTTGTGTTAGTGCTGCGGGGGTTTATACAATCAAGCGTCTTCCAGATATGCTGGCTTATGTAGATGCGGTGATTGTCGATGTTCCTATTACCGATTCTATGTTTCGCGGGCGAATTCTAGATGCTAAGTCAATGGATGAGCGTCTAGAAAGGGCTGATATATTTTTGAATTATCTGGATCAATGTTGGTCATCTGTTGCTCCTAGATTGAATCGAATTTATGAGTGGGTGCCTCACGCTACAGCTTGTAGAGCGGATATTGCTCGGATACGCACTAGGCTGGTCTAGTTGGCGTAGAGAGAAAAGTGCTTTTTATGGAAAGCTGGCGGCTCATTTTTTCAATTTGCATCCGGGCTAGCCGAGCCGATTTCGTCACCTTCTGGACGGGCGACGCGTTCAGTTTTGGCCTCTTTGATGCAGGCCGCGCGCGCTCTCTCTTTGTGCGGTAGTTCTTCGTTCTAGACGATTAATCCGTGATCCGAGCAAATGCCAGTTCGCTCGGTGGGATTTCGCAATGGCAAGCCGCGCCATCATCGTTGCAGGCGTAACCCGGCCTAGCGAGTGAATAAATTCTGAGCCGTGTCGGTGTTCGACCCAAGCGTGGCCGCAGCGCATAGCCACGGCCGCAGAACGACGAAGCCGAGCCACATCAGAAGTTTGCGACGCACGTCGTCGATTTCGCCGTACTTTATTCTGAATATTCTAGTTTTGGATATTGCAGCCGCGCTTGTAGCTTTGCCCTATCGAAAGAGGTGCGCCGATATGCAAAGTACAAACCCCGTTGCTCACCCCACGTCCTGCTGCTGCTCACTACCGGCAGGCGCCCTCCAAGTACTCACCCAAACCCGCGACCAGTTGCGGTTACTCGCCCAGCTAACTGAGCCACACGGAGAGGGCGGCCCCGATGTGGTCTACCTCTCGGCACAGGCGCTAGCCGACTGCTTTGATCGTCTGGCCGACGATTTGGAACGGATAGTTGAGGCTGTCAGCCCATCCAGGGTATAGCGTGTTCCGCCCTCGGTGAGTGCGGTAGTCCGTCGCTCTAGACGGCCAAGCCGATACCTGAGCAGCATCCCAACTCGCTCGATGGGAGTTCGCAATGCCAAGCCGCATCGTCATCGTTGCAGGCGCAACCGGCCTCGTGGGCAGGGAACTTCTGTCCGGGCTGCTGGCGGACCCGAGCGTAGCCGCTGTGCACAGCCTCGGCCGCAGAGTGCCGGCGGAGCAGCATCCCAAGCTGACGGCGCATGTCGTCGACTTCGCCGCGCTGCCTGATCTGCCACACGCGGACGAGGTGTATCTGGCGTTGGGCACGACGATCAAGGTCGCCGGCAGCCAGGCGGCGTTTCGTGCCGTCGACTACGACGCCAACCTGGCGGTGGCGACGGCGGCGTTGGCCGCGGGCGCCAAACGGGTCGGCTTGGTCAGCGCGATGGGCGCCGATTCCAAGTCGAAGGTCTTCTACAGCCGGGTAAAAGGCGAACTGGAGGACGCCTTGGCGGCGATGCCGTTCGAGGGCATGGTCTTCGCGCGTCCATCGTTGCTGGTCGGGGACCGCGAAGTGCTCGGGCAACCGACCCGGCAGGGTGAGGTGCTGGGGTCCGTACTCGGCAAGGTGGCGGGGTTCCTGATCCCGGCGAACTACAAACCCATCGACGCGTCGGCGGTGGCCTCGGCTCTGCTGTCCGCGGTTCCGTCGGCCCAAGGCCGTACGGTCCTGCTGTCCGGTGCGATGCGGCGGTAGGCGCATCGACCGCCCCGAGTTCGCCATGAAAGCATTGCGGCGGAGTCGCTTTATTCGTCGGCGGCGTTGCGCCGTATAGCTGCGCAGGCGGTTGCTGCTGTGCTGCGTGCCAACCAGGGGAGTGGTGGGCCGCGGTTACTTGGGCTGCTTGCAGCCCAGCTCTGCCATCGCCTGCGTTGGATGGGTCCGCGTCAGCTCGAAGACCGTAAACCCCGCAGTGTACTTGCCGCCATCCTGCTGGCTGGCCCGCGCATAGACGATGTCGCGACCGGGAATCGACAGCTCGAAGAACGCACCAGGGCCGGCGCCTTCGTCGAACGGGGCCGGGGCGCATTGGTCGGCGATCATGACGAGCTGGGCGGCGGCACCGAGCTGATTGCGCAGAATGGCCACGTAATCGTCGGAGTAGAACGGCTTGCTGATCGCGACGGTGCCGACGTCGGTCTGCGAGCCGATCAGGGTCAGGGTGGACTGACCCTCGTTGCGCCGCACGGTGCCGTGCTCCATTCCCGGGAGGCCGTTGGGGACGTCTTCGTCGGCGAAGCCGCGCAGCAGAACGGTGCCCTGGCGGAAATAGACGCCGGGGCCGCGCGCGACCGGCGCCGGGTCGGTCCAGGTGATCTGGGGCAGGGCGGCGTAGGCGTTCCAGTCGCGGCCTCGGTCGCTGGCGAATACGCGGGCGACGGCGAGCAGGGCGCTCGGTTCGGCGGGCGTCGATTGGCCAGTGTGGGCTGGGGGGCTTGAGCGCGGTTCGCCGCCTTGATCGCTGGGGTGACATGCGACTAGGCCCAGCACGACGGCAGCTGCAATGCCGGGGTATTTGCGGTTCATGCTATGGCCCACTGGCGGTTGTACGTGTTGAAGTCATGGGCGACCGTGGCGAAGCGCCCCGCATCGTTGCGTATGCTGCCATCGATCAACGCGACAGGCCCGGACGAGCCGGCTCTGCGATCACGTCGTTGAGTTGCTGGCCCGCCAAGCTCTGTTGTTCGCCCAATCGCTGATTGACCGCCTCCAGCCGTTGCATCGACGCTTCCACCGGCGTCGCTACGGCTTGCTCGGTCTTCATGTGGGCGCGCAGGTGCGCCGGGTCGTCGAGCGCGCCTTGTACGACGAATACGTTCTCGCCTGGGCGCAGGCCGGTGCCGCCTTGGCTGAGGACGACATGGTCGATGCGCTGTAAGCCGTTTTCCTTGGCCAAGCCCAAGAGGCTGGCGGCCAGTCGTTCGGAGCCTGCATCGGGGGCTTTGCCCAGCGCTCGGTCCAATGCCGCTACGCCTTCGATGGCCTGCTGATACAGGCGGTGATCCAGATGGGACGGGTCTTGCGCGGTGCTTGGGCCCTGCAGGTGTTTAGCTTCGTCGCGATTTCGCGGGGTGTGCCGCAGTTCTATAACCTGTCTGGGCTGACTGCTGGTGTCGACCAGATAGAAGGGGCCGTCGCGCATCGGGCCGAAGTCGAAGGACTGGGCGCGCAGTTTCTGCGGATCGAGGCCCAGCGATTTGAGATCCAGTTCCGCGCCGGTGGGCGAGCGGTCAGGGTCCAGCCTGCGCGCCTCGAACTCCTTTTGCGCAATCATCGAGATCGCGTAGGCGGCGGTGTCGTAGCGGTATTCACCCTTCGTACGGGCGATGTCGTAGAAGCAACTGGCGACGGCGTCGATGTTGGCGGCGTCTACTGGTATGGCGCCGGCCGTGCTGTCGAAGCACACGCGTGGATCCAGGGACCCAGGCATTCCTGTCACGCAGGCGGAATGCGGGCGGGCACGCAGCGCGAACGCTTCCGCGGTGACCGTTTCCCCCGCGTTGCGCATTCGGTCGGCGAGGGTATTCATGCCGTTCAGTTCGGCCAGGGCTTCTTGCCTGCGGTCGCTTTGGATATGGTTCGCGACAATTGCGGTGTAGTCGCGCCTTGCGAGATTACTTTGGGCCAGCTCCTGGACCTGCCCAACGAAACGGACGTTAGCGGAAAAAGCGTCCGCTCGCTGCATAGCGTGGGAGACTTCGTGGCCCATGACGGACGCGAGGCGATCCAACGTTCTGCGGGTCTCGGGCTGGTCCAGCACGCGGGGGCTCAGGTTCAAGGCGCGATGGGTCGAATCGTAGGTGCCATCGGCCGACGAGTTTCGAGCGACGTAGCCCAGCCGACCTATGTCGCCGGCGTCGATGGCTCGGGTGAGCTCATGGTTCAGCTTGGGCGAGCTTGCAATGGTTTTGGCAATAAGCTCGAGCTGTTGCTTGGAAGCGCCGTCTCTGCCGAACTCGTGGAAGAGCGATTCGCGCCGGTCCATGGCGATTTTTAGTTCTCAATGATCATTTCGATCGTGATGGCATGCACGCAGGCGGCCTGATCGCCTGCGGGCGTGTCGTGATAGGTGTAATCCACCAATAGCGACTGCCGGCCTTTCCAGTATTGCCAGGCCTGCGGCAGGCCGTCCGGTCCCGGGAATTCGCTGTCCCGATAGCCCATGGCTTTCAGCTGGTCGTGCAGGCCGGTCAAGGGCAGCGCGCAGCTATGGCGTCGCTGCGGGTCGTAGCGTTTTTCGTCTGGCAGGTAAAGCTGTACTTCTTTGTCGCCGTTGGCGTACCGGGTGAAATCAAAAGCGTAGCCCGAGCCGGAGTCGAGGACGCCCCGAGCCGACCAGGTGCTTTCGACTTCGGAGGGACCCAATGAGAGGTGTGTCAGCGCTTCGACCCGAGCCTTGCTCAGATCGTCCGGGCCCTGGACGCCTTGGATCAGGGCGAGGATTTTCTCGTGCAACGCGGCGCTGCTCAGCTTGGGCGCTGAGGCCGGTGCTTTAGACGTGTCGTTCATCGGGCGAGGCTCGGAGCGGGGCGGCGGTGCGGGCTGTTCAGACCGTGTGGCCTGCGGCGCGGTCGCGGATACGCCGGAGGGCGAGCCGCAGGCGGCCAGGCCCAGGCATAGGATCGCCCAGCCGAGCGCGCTTGAACCGGTGTGGATTTTGGCGATGAATCCGGGCATGAGCGGCATCCGCAATGACAAGCCTAGGGTTGCGGAACGGCCGCTGCCTTGCAAGAGCAACCGGCAGTTGCGCTGTTGCTGTTCAATGCGGCCGCTAATGGTCATTCGCTCAAGCCACCGGGGTAGGCAAACGGTTGCAGCGAGAAAACCATCGGACTAGGCCAAACCGGAACACCCGTTCCGTTTCGATCCATCGGCACCCAATCGTCGTGTCAGTTCTGACAGGTCCGCGCGCATGCGCATTCGCAGCGACCGCTATAAGTCGCTCGACAGGTGTCCGCCTGTCTCGACCAAAGGAGCGTTTGCCTCATGGATTTTGGATCTCGTCGTTCTCTGCGTTTCGTCCCGGCCGCGTTGGCGGCCGGTCTGTTGTGTTCGCTGGGGCTGCAAGCGCAGCCGGTCGGGGGCGACCCGATCGCGGTGTCGTATGCGCAGACCTATCACGTGCCGGTGTCGGAGGCGCAGCGCCGGATGGCGCGGGTGCCGGCGATCGCGCAGTTGGAGCAGCGCTTGCAGCGCGAGCTGCCGGAGTCGTTCGCCGGGCTGTATATCGAGCACCAGCCGGCGTACCGGGTGGTGGTGCGGTTCACCAAGACGCCGAAGGCTTTGTTGGCCCGGTATACGAAGGACCCGGTGTTCGTGGCGCAACTGGCGCCGCGGCCGTTGGAGCTGCTGCGCGGGGCGCAGGAGGAACTGGCGGCGCAGTTGAGTGCGTCGGGGGTGGCGTTCGAGTCGGGGGTGGACGTCAAGGCCTCGCAGATCAACCTGTTCGTGCTCGACACCGCGGCGGCGGGCAAGCGCTTGTCGGGGCTGATGGCGGTGGCGGATTACATCAAGGTGCAGAAGGTGCCGGCGTTGATGACGCCGACCGCGATCGTCGGCGGCAATCAGGTCGACGGCAGCACCCAGCGCTGCACCACCGGCTTCAACGTGTTCAACGCGGCGCGCGAGCTGGGGGTGATCACGGCGGGGCATTGCGACAACGCGGTGACCTACATCGGCAGCCCGAATGCGACCTTGGCGTTCCAGAGCGAGCAGAACGGCGGTTCGCTGGACCTGCAGTGGAACAAGCAGTCGGGCGGCACGGCGCAGGAGCAGAGCAACCGGATCAAGCTGGTCGGCGGGCCGCAGGCGACGATGGACATCACCAGCGAGACCACATCGGCCAACCTGCCGCTGGGCACGACGGTGTGCAAGATGGGCATCACCACCCACTACACCTGCGGCGAGGTGGCGGACAAGAACGCGCAGGCGATGTACGCCGGCTCGGTCGGCACCTATATCCGCGTGCACAACGCCAACAACCAGGTGATGACCGCCGCCGGCGACAGCGGCGGGCCGGTGTTCGGCACCAACACCGCCTATGGCCTGGTCCACGGCCGCGGCGGCACGGGCACGTCGA
Organism: Lysobacter antibioticus HS124; assembly: GCF_000336385.2. Classification (GTDB taxonomy): domain Bacteria; phylum Pseudomonadota; class Gammaproteobacteria; order Xanthomonadales; family Xanthomonadaceae; genus Lysobacter; species Lysobacter firmicutimachus. The sequence continues at coordinate 29,077 of NZ_HG424603.1, forward strand.
CCCACAACGACCTGTACTTCATGCCGGTGGATCACTTCTCCGCGATCGGAGTGACCTTGCTGAAGGAGAAGTTCGCCCTGACCAGCATCCCCAACGTGTCCGGGCCGCACAACGTCAGCTTCCAGGCGCAGGTGTTCTTCCAGGGCGTGCCGAAGTTCCCGGTGCAGCGCAAGACCAAGATCGTCAGCTGCGCCTCGGGCTGGACCTGCAGCGATTACAACGGCACCTACAACACCAGCAGCGCTTCGCCGCTGACTTTCAACTACAAATGCAACACCAGCGGTTCGACCCCGACATCGACCTTCGTCTGGAGCACGACCCTGATCGGCGCCGACGGCGTGGCGACCAATGCGATCCAGCACACCAGCACCTGCACCGCGACGACGCTGGCCGGTGCGGCGAAGGCGGGCGGCGAGGGCGGGGCGCCGTCGATCACGATCGAGCCCTGATGCAAGCCTGGGGCGGTGGTTGTTGTCGCCGCCGCCCCCCTTGTAGGAGCGGCGTGAGCCGCGACCGCGCAGCTTCAGTTTCGCGTCGCTATCCCCTGCAACCAACGCTCCCGGGGTAGGAGCGGCGCAAGCCGCGACCGCGCGGCGGGACATCGCGCCGTATTTTGCCGCAGCCGGCGCCATCTAAGGGGCACACAAGCTGCGACCGCCCTGGCCATTCGATCGCTGTGTCTCGGTCTCACGCTGCGAGAACAGTCCTTGCCAAGCTGTTAAGGAGCGTGCCACCGCGAAAGAAGTGAGGTGGCGGGCTCAGCGTGACCCGCCATGTAGAGTCGAGGAATCTCAATGAAGCCATCCGCCAGATTCGCGGAATTGCTGTCGTTCTTTGCGAAAATTGCCACGGCAGGGGCGGTGCTGGCCTCTGTTGGCGCAGTTTGCCTGCATGTGTCCGGGTACGCCGCGGAGCGAACCTATCTGCGAGGATTCGGCATCGACCCCGATAGTTTTCCGAGAGGTGTCGAGGGCATGATGCTGAAGGGGTACTACAGCGTCATCGACTTGGGTGTGCTGATCGTCAGTTCGGTCTTCAGCTGGATGTCGCTTCTGATGATCGTCTATCTGGCGATCGTGATTGCTTTCGTTCGGTGGGAACCCGGGACACGCGAGCCGCCTAGGCGGGTTCTAGCCCTCAGGGGAAGCCGATTCGCTCCCTATCTGGCCAATTTATCGTTGTCTGCGTTGATTGTGTGGGCAGTGTTTCTCGCGCTCTTCGTGGGAATGTTCCTGCTCGTCATCCCGGGCTACGTCGGCGAGAGCTTTGGCGAGAAGCGGGCGAGGCAAGAGATACAGCGATGCCGGCAGGGGTGCACCGCCAGAAGTCCCTGTGCGCAGATATGGAAGGACGAGAAGCCGATGGGTGAGGGGTTCGTTGTCGCTACCTCCGCAGAGCGGCTTGCGTTCTACGACACCAAAGTCCGGATGGTCAGGCTATTGCAGAGTTCGGACTATGAACTGCGCACGCCGATACAACCGATGTTCGACGTAAAGAAACCGGCCGAGTGACCCCGAATGAACGGCATGGGTGGAGCCTCGGTGCGCTATCCCATTTTTGGGCGTGCGGTTATCGATGGGTGATCGGTCGGGCACAAGGCGAAAAAAGCATCGCAGGTTGGCTGCGGTTCGACGCTAGCGTGCGGCGACGCGGTCGCGACTTGCGTCGCTCCTACCCCTGGGGGCTTTGATTGCCGGATGTGGCGGTGTAGTCGGGGGCGGCGGCGACGAGCGGTCGGTAAGGCGACCGTTGGTCGTCTGAATGGGGCGCGATGTTGGCGGAACTGCGATCGGTGTCCGAGGCTGCGCGGGGCGGACGTTGTCCCCCAGTGCCGGCCGCGTGCCCGCTTCCTGCCGCGGGTGCGCCGGCATTCCCCCGTTGACCAGGACCTGTGTCATGACTACCCATTCGACGTTTCGGCGCGGCCCGAGGGGTTGGGCTGCGGTTTCACTGATCGCGTTGGGTCTGGCTGCGTTCGCGTTCGCGAGCCGGATGTCGGCGCCTTCGTTCGAATCTGCGCAACACGACGCGGCGGGTGCGCCGCAGGACGCCTCGGGGACGGGCGGTCCGAATCCGCTGGCCTTGGCGGCCATGCAGGTCAACGGCGGCGCTTCGCCGGACGGCATGTGGCAAACCCTGCCGGCGGTGCAGTTGCCCGAGCGGTTCCCCGCGCCGACCGCCTACGTGCCGCTGACGCTGGACGCGATGATGCTGGAAGCGCGCTTGCGCGGCACGCCGCGCGAGACCTTCGGGCCGATTCCGGCGCAGACACTGATCTATCTGCCGCGCGCGAGCGGCGGTTTCGTGCAGATCGCGCTGGCGCAAAGCCAGCTGTTGGGTCCGGTGCTGGCAGGCCAGTATCCGCAGATCAAGACGTACGTGTTCGAGGATGAGCGCGAGGGCTTTACCGGCCATATCACCGTCGGCACCCGCGGGGTGTTCATTTCCGGCCAGACCGACGACGGCATCCTGCGCGTCGAGCCGGTCGAAACCGCCAACGGCCGGGTCTACCTGAGCTACCGCGATCAGGACCGCACCGACGGCGCCAACGATTTCCATCAGGACGACGATCACCACGGTACGCCGGTGCCGCGGTTCTCCGCTGCGCTGGTGTCGCAGATCCAGGCCAACGCCAAAGTCTCGGCGGGCACGCAGCTGCGGATCTACCGGCTGGCGGCGTCGACCACCGGCGAGTTCTACCAGGCCCGCGACGCGGGCGGCGGCGCGGCCGACGTGCTGTCGTCGATCGTCGCCGATCTGGCCGGCGCCAATGCGGTGCTGGAGCCGGAGGTCAGCGTGCGCCTGGTCGTGGCCGATGCCAGCGACGAGGTGATCTACAGCGATCCGGACACCGACCCGTTCGACAACACCCAGAGCCCCTGCACGCTGCGCGACGCCAATCGCGACAACAACAAGGTGGTGCTGGACGACGCGGACTACGACATCGGCTTCCTGTTCGCCACCCGCGGCGGCAACGGCGCCAGCGGCTGCGCCTGGTTCGTGGTCTGCCTGACCACCGACGACACCCTGCACAAGGGCCGCGGCGCGGGCCAGATGGGCAACAACGGCGCCAACAGCGCCAGCGGCTTGCTCGCGCACGAAGTCGGCCACCAGCTCGGCGCGCGGCATACCTTTACCGGGTCGGACGGCAGTTGCACGCTGAACGAATTCCTGGCCGGCGACAGCGAAAGCGGCTATGAGCCGGGCAGCGGCACCACGCGCATGTCGTACAACGGCAACTGCGGTACCGACGATGTCGACACTTCGGCGATCGGCGCCGGTTCGTATTTCCACTCGCGCAGTTTCGACGAGATCGTCACCAACGTGTTCAGCGGCGACGGCGCCACCTGCGGCACGCTGGTGAATACGGGCAATCTGCCGCCGAACGTCGATGCCGGCGGCGACTACACGATCCCGCGGCAGACGCCGTTCGAGCTGACCGGCTCGGCGACGGACGCCGATGCGCTGACCTACAACTGGGAGCAGTTCGACCGCGCGGTGACCCAGCGGCCGATCAACACCGATCCCGGCGACGGGCCCTTGGTGCGTTCGCTGCCGCCGGGCGCGTCCAGCTCGCGCATCATCCCGAACCTGCAGGACCTGCTGGACGGGGTGACCCGCGCCGGCGAAATCTTGCCGCAGGTCGACCGCGAGATGAACTTCCGCCTGATCGCGCGCGACAACCGCATGGGCGGCGGCGGTGTGGCCTACGACGGCATGCACATCCAGGTGTCGGGCAGTCCGTTCTTCATCACTGCGCCCAACAGCGGCGCGCTGGGCGCCGGTTGCACGGTGCCGTTGAGCTGGGAGGTCGGCGGCGGCTCGATCGCGCCGCAGGTCAGCGCCCTGTTCTCCAGCGACGGCGGGCAGAACTTCGCCACGACGCTGATCGCGGCGACCGCCAACGACGGCGCGGCCTCGTTCGTGGTGCCCTGCGCCAGCGGTGCGGACAACCGGATCAAGCTGCAGTCGGTCGGCAATATCTTCTTCGACATCAACGACCAGGACCTGAGCGTGACCAATACCGCGCCCAGCGTCGCGGTCGATACCGCCGGCGGTGCGGTCGACGAGGCCTGCGAGTTCACCGTGCAATTCAGCGCCCAGGCCACCGATACCTGCGGCGTGCTGGCGGGCGATGTCTCGGTCGAGTTGATCAAGGCGGCGAACAACTTCACCCTGGGCACGCCGACGATCAATATCCAGCAGGTCTCGGCGACGGAAGTCGGGGTCAGCGGCAGCGTGGTGGTGTCCGAGCTGACCGGTTCGCCGGCGCAGCTCAGCGTCCGCGTCACCGCGCAGGACGCCTGCGGCCTGTCGACTCAGGACACCGCGGTGGCGCAGATTGTCGACGACACGCCGCCGACGATCGACGTCAGCCTGAGCCCGGATCAGCTGTGGCCGCCGAACCATAAGATGGCGCCGATCTGGGCCGCGGTGGTGGCCAAGGACAACTGTCCGGGCGTGGCCTACGCCCTGACCAGCGTGACCAGCGACGAGCCGGACAACGGCAACGGCGACGGCGACACCGTCAACGACATCCAGAACGCCGCGATCGGCACGGCCGACCTGCAGTTCGACCTGCGCGCCGAACGCGCCGGCAACGGCGACGGCCGCGTCTACACCGCGACCTACACCGCGGCGGACGGCTCGGGCAACGACGTCAGCGATGCGGACACGGTGGTGGTGCCGAAGAGCAAGTAAGTTCTTGGGGGGCCGGCAGATGCAGGAAGAACGCCGCCTTCGGGCGGCGTTTTTCTTCCTCGGCAACCCCTCCCATTCGTGTCGCCCCCCCCTGCAACCGATGCTCCAAAAGGTAGGAGCGGCGTAAGCCGCGACCGCGGGCCCCATCTTCGCGTCGCCATCCCCTGCAACCGACGCTTCAAAGAGTAGGAGCGGCGTCCCACGGGGATTTCCTCCGGTCACAAGTCGCGACCGCAACGGCAGAGGTCGGTTTCTAATGGCGGCGCCGGGAATCGGGGTTTCTGCGCGTTCCCTGTCGCGGCTCACGCCGCTCCTACAAGAGCGGAAAAGCGCCCCGGATGGCCGGGGCGCTCGGTTTGCCACTACGGTCGCGATGACTTACGGCGTGGTCTTCAAGGTCAGCGAGTACGCGCTCAGGATCGGGTTGATCGGGCTGTAATAGCTGTTGCCGCCGCCGGTGCGGCCCTGGCGGCCCTTGCAGCTGCCGCTGCCGCCGGAGAGCACGCCCTGCGCCTGGCCGGCGCCGGTGATGAACGAACCGCCGGAGTCGCCGCCTTCGGAGCAGGCGGTGGTTTGAGTCAGGCCGGTGACGGTGCCGTCCGGATTGCCGGCGTCGTCGACGTAGGACACGGTGACGTTCTTGCTGCGGATGGCGCCGCAGCGCCAGCTGCTGGTGCGGCCGGAACGGCACAGCGCGGCGCCGACCGCGGCCTCGGTGCTGCCGACCACGTTGACGTCGCCGTTGCCGTAGCCGTACACGCTGGCCGACAGGGTGTGGGTGCTGTCGACCTGGACCCAGCCGCGGTCCGGGCCGGTTTCGTTGTTGTCGGGCATGGTCGAGGCGGCGAACGAACCCAGGCGCACGCCCGGGGTCCACTGCGAGACTTCGTGATAGACCACTTCGCCGGTGTCGCCGCAGTGGCCGGCGGTGGCGAAGCCGTTGGTGGTGCCCTTGGTGACCGAGAAGCCGACCGAGCAGGCATAGACGTAGCCGTCGCCCGGATCGCGCAGGTAGCCGCGGCCGCCCTGGATGGCGATGCGGCGCTGCGGCGCCTCGGCCAGGGTTTCGAAGCGCACGGTATCGCTGTCCAGGCCGCTGCGCGCGACGAAGTCGACCGCGGCGTCTTCCGCACCGGGCGCGACGCCGACGATCACGCTGTTGCTGGGCAGGTCGACCGCCCAGCTGTACACGCCCTTGGGCGCCTTGCCGTTGCGCGCCAGCTGACTGTCGAGCTGGGCCTTGGCGCGGTCGAGCGCGGCCAGGCTGTGGCGGGCCTGGCGGGTTTCCACGCCGGCCGCGGCCTTGGCGGCCTTGATCGACGTGCTGGCGGCGACGAAGGCGAACGAGCCGTCGGCCTTGCGCTCGAGCCAGGCGCCGGCGTAGTGGCGGCCCAGTTGCTTGGCCAGCGCCTTCTCCTGCTGCGCGGCCAGGCGTTCGGCCTTGAGGTACTGGGCCAGTTGGTTGCCGGACAGGCCCAGGTCGCGCTGCATGGCCGTCTTCAGGGCGGGGGCGATGTCGTCGGCGGCGAAGGCCGCGCCGGACACCATCATGACCGCCGTTGCAGCGAGAACCGACTTACTGATCTTGCGCATATCCAAAAGCTCCTAGGGCAGAGAAGGGATGCGGACAGCGATGCGGCCGGTTCGGAGCGGGCGGGGATGAGCCGGTTGGGAGCGCTCGGGTGGGCCGCAATGAATGGAACGGGGCGGTGCGATGGCGTCCCTACCTTGGAAGTGCGACCAAGTGCCTGTTTTGCGTGCGGGCTCAGCAGCGCTTGGATGAAGATCGTGAATGAGGAGCGGCCTACGAGGTAGGAGCGACGTCCCACGGGGATTTCCTTCGGTCACGAGTCGCGATCGCGAGGCTTGGGGCTCGCGTCGTATCCATCTGCGACCGATGCGGAAGACGAAACGCGACGAGCAATCTGTCGGCGATGGAGTGAGCGGATCGGTCAGTGGGCTGGCATAGAGGTTCGGCGCGAGACGGAAGCTCCGTCGCGGCTCGCGCCGCTCCTACCCGCGATACGGCGTGGTTTCTGATCGCGGCGGCGGGCGTGGGTCGCTCTGCGCGTTGCGTGGTCGCGGCTCACGCCGCTCCTACAAGGGGGCCAGCGCCCCGCGTGAGCGGGACGCTGGGAGTACCCACTCAGGGCATGGCTTTGACCCGCGAAATCGCCGCGCGCAGGTCGGGCAGCGGGCCGATCTGGCCGCCGGCGCCGGTTTGCGGGGTGCCGGTGGCGATCAGCAGGTCGCGCATCTGCCGCGGCGTCAGGGTGATGCCGCGTTGCTTGGCGATGCCCGACAGCGCAACCACCGCCGACGCGACGATCGGCGAGGCGCTGGAGGTGCCGGAGAACGTCTTGGTGTAGTAGGCGTTGACGCCGCCGTTGTACAGGTTGCCGTAGCCGGCGGTGGTGACGCAGCGGCCCCAGGCCTGGACGTTGACGCGGCGGCCGTAGGTCGAGAACGGCTGCTTGGCGCGCTCGGCGACGCTGTCGCTGCACCAGGCGTTGGAACGCGGGCCGCCGGCGCCGACGATGATCGAGCCCGAATCCGGGCGGCTGCGCGGGAACGGCGAGCCGAAGCAAGCGGTGTTGTCGAGGTTCATGTTGCCGTTGCCGCCGGCCTGGACCACGTGCACGCCCTTGTTGGTGGCCACCACGATCGCGTCGTACACCGACGGCGTCCATTCCACCGGCACGTAGTTGCTGCAGCCGCTGGGGCCGGCGGCCTGCTGTTCGAGCAGCATCACGTCGCCGGCGCGCAGGAAGTTGGCCGCGGTGAGGATGGCGTTGGCCAGGTCGTAGCCGCGCTCGGTGTTCATCGCATTGGTGTAGTGCGCGCTGGCCCCGTTGACCAATCCGGTGACGCCGATCCCGTTGGCGTCGGCGACCAGTTCGCCCATCACCGCGGTGCCGTGGTTGTTGTCGTTGAACGGATCGCGCGGGGTGCCGTTGCGCACCTGCGCGCCGGCCAGGCGCAGCTTGGACAGGTCTTCGTGGTTGACGTTCCAGCTGTATTCGATGTCGAGCACGCGTATGCCGGCGCCGTTGCCGCCGGGCTGGGTGCGGGCGTAGTCGCTGTCGATGCCGCTCTGCGCGGCGGGCAGTTTGTAGTGCTGGTTGCCGTCGTAGGCGGGCGAGGCCGGCAGCGGCACCGGCAGCGGCGCGGGGTAGGCGATCTCGACGATGCCCATGGCGTTGAGTTCGTCGATCACGCGCCGGATGTCTTGCCCCGGGCGCAGGCGCAGGCGGAACCACTGGCTGAGGTCGGGTTGGGCGTTGCCGGCCTGCGGCTGCGCGCTCTTGGCCAGGCTGGACAGGGTGGCGGCATCGGCGCGGAACAACGGTTCCATCGCCGATACCGGGCCGGCGCCGCCGGTGAGGCTTTCCAACGCGGCCAGGCGGCCGTACTTGGCCGAGATCGGGCGGCCGCCCTGCAGGCTGACCTGGCTGTCGCGGACGAACTTGACCTCGATGACCTCGCGCGAGTCGTAGCGGCCGAGCGTGGTCTTGAGCGGTTTGGCGAACACCGACGGCGCGGGATCGGCCGGCGGTGCGGCCAGCGGCGCGGCGGCCGGCAGGGCGGCGAGAAGCAGCAGCGGCAACAGGCGCAGCCGGCGGGCCGGCGCGG
>NZ_HG424603.1:37461-69813 GCF_000336385.2 Lysobacter antibioticus HS124
GGAAGAGCGCATGAGTGGGTCCTGGATGGATGGGGAGGTGTCGTCATGCGAAGCAACACGCGTCCGGGCTTCGCGGCCGGTATGGGATCGGTCTACGGCTGCAACTGCGATCCGGCGGCGAGATTAGTCAGCCGGGTGTGCGTCCTGACTTGAGTCGGATCACGCTTTCGCCGTTGCGGCCCGGGCGCGGTTTCGCACTGCGCGAAACGGGATCGCGCACACGGCTTGAAGGCGCCGCGGCGGGCGGCGGCGCTGCGGTAGATGCAGACGTGGCAGGGTGAGCGGTTGGATCGCGTGTGCGGTCGCGGTGCCGGACGAATCGTTGTGCAGTGCACCGATACCGCATCGGATGGGGGCGAGACCTCCCCCCTGTAGGAGCGGCGTAAGCCGCGACAAACGCAGCGGTTCTCGACAGCGTTGCAGCCAAGGTCAGGCCATTCGGGCGATAACCGGCGTGCGCGTCGAGGTTCGGGGTCTCGGACACGACGCTTGCGTACACCGCTGCGGTGGGTCGCGGCTTACGCCGCTCCTACAGGGGCAGAATGCGGAACCGGGACTTCTGGGACGGGTGCGCGGCGGGGCGCTGGCTATAGTGGCCGGACCCCTCGACAGGAGTCGTGCCGTGGTCAAGTCCAGCGTTCCGCTCGTTGCGTTGTTGGCCGTTTCCACCGCCTCCGCCGGCGCCCTGCACGGGATCCAACCCGGCGACATCAATCGCGGCGGCCAGGCCTGCGATGATTTCTTCGACTACGCCAACGGCGCCTGGCGCCAGCAGAACCCGATCCCCGACTACATGGATCGCTGGAGCCGGCGCTGGCAGTCGGGCGAAGTCAACAAGGAGCGCGTGCGCGACATCCTGACCGAGCTGTCGGCGCGCAACGATTGGCCCAAGGGAAGCGCGGGGCAGTTGGCCGGCGATTTCTATGCCGCCTGCATGGACGAGTCGCGCATCGACGCTCTCGGCGTCGAACCGCTGCGGCCCTGGCTGGACGAAATCGGCGCGATCGGCGACCGCGACGGCTTGCAGCGCGAGATCGGCAAGCTGCACGCGGCCGGCATCGCGGTGCCGTTCGTGGTGTTCGCCGGCGAGGACCTGCGCGAGCCGTCCAAGACCATCGCCCATCTCTACGCCGGCGGCCTGGGGCTGCCGGACCGGGACTACTACTTCAAGACCGAGCCGCGCTTCGTCGAGGCGCGGGCCAAGTACCTGCTGCACGTGGCGAAGATGTTCGAGCTGGCCGGCGCCCCGGGCGAACAGGCGCAGCGCGATGCGCAGACGGTATTCGAGTTCGAGCAGCGCCTGGCCGAGGCTTCGCTGGACAACGTGCAGTTGCGCGATCCCAAGCTGCAGGACAACCCGACCGGCTTCGACGATTTGGCCAAGCTGGCGCCGAACTTCGATTGGAGCGGCTATTTCGACGCCGCGCAGATGCCGCGCGCCGCGGTCAATGTGACCCAGCCCAAGTTTCTGCAGCAAGTCGACCGCGAGCTGGCCAAGACGCCGCTGCCGCAATGGCAGGCCTACCTGCGCTGGCAGTTGTTGCATGCCGCCGCCGACTCGCTGTCGACGCCGTTCGTGGAGGAAAACTTCGCCTTCAACGGCAAGTTCCTCACCGGCACCACCCAGATCAAGCCGCGCTGGAAGCGTTGCGCCGAACTCACCGACAACCAGCTCGGCGAAGCGCTGGGGCAGAAGTACGTGGAGAAGTATTTCCCGCCGCAGGCCAAGGCGCGCATGCAGGAGATGGTCAAGAACATCCTCGCGGCGATGGACGACACCATCCGCGAGCTGGACTGGATGGACGATGCGACCAAGCAAAAGGCGCTGGAAAAGCGCTCGACCTTCGTCGCCAAGCTCGGCTATCCGGACAAGTTCAAAACCTACGACGGCGTCGCGGTGAGCCGCGACTCGGCCTGGAACAACGTGGTCGCGGCCTCGCGCTGGAACGTGGCCGACAACCGCAGCCAGGTCGGCAAGCCCACCGATCGCAGCCGCTGGGGCATGACGCCGCCGACGTCGAACGCCTATTACAACCCGCTGCAGAACGAGATCGTGTTCCCGGCCGGCATCCTGCAGCCGCCGGCGTTCGACGTGGACGCGACCGACGCGGTCAACTACGGCGCGATCGGGGTGGTGATCGGCCACGAGATCAGCCACGGCTTCGACGACCAGGGCGCGCAGTTCGACGCGCAAGGCCGTTTGAAGAACTGGTGGACGCCGGCCGACGGCCGGCAGTTCGCGGCCAAGGGCCAGTGCGTGGTCGATCAGTTCGAAGGCTATTTCATCGAGCCCGGCGTGCACCACAACGGCAAGCTGGTGTTGGGCGAATCCATCGGCGATCTGGCCGGAGCCAAGATCGCTTACCGCGCCTATCTGAAATCGCGCGAGGGCAAGGGGCCGGAACCGACCTTGGACGGCTTCACGCCGCAGCAGCAGTTCTTCATCGCCTGGGGCCAGTTCCGCGGCGACGAAACCCGCATGGAGACCCAGCGCACCATGATCCAGGGCGACCCGCACCCGGTCGCCAAGTACCGCGTCAACGGCCCGCTGTCGAACCTGCCGGCGTTCCAGCAGGCGTTCCAGTGCAAGGCGGGGGATGCGATGGTGCGGGCGGAGGCGAAGCGCTGCGAGGTGTGGTGAGGTCGGAGGAGTGTTGGCTGGTCAGCCTATTGATTGCGAGATGGCTCAGTTGGTCGCACGTCGGCATTGATGCGAGATGTGGCCGGAGCAAAGAGGCGTTTTCGTCAAAGAGATGATGTTGCCGGATGTTGCTGCTCGGCATTCGACGTCTTTGACGAACTGGAGTGGTTATGTATGAAGGATTACACGCTCAGGGAGTTTATTCAAAATGACGGGCGCGTTTCAAACTTGATTGGAACGTATCAAGCATTGCAAGCAGGCAAGAAAGGCGGGCGCAGGACTGCTCAATCAGCGGATACTCTCAGGGCGGCTGTAGTATTTGTCCATAGTGCACTTGAAGAAGTCTTTAGAAATCTTCTTTTATGGAAACTACCAGAGGGTGATCCCCTGGCTCTAAATTTGATTCCTCTTGTTGGTTCCGATCGGGTGAATGGAAAATTTCAGCTTGGTGATCTTGCCCCATATAGTGGGCAATTTGTTCACAACGTAATACGTGACTCCATTGATTCGTATGTTGATAGGATGAACATAAGTAATATTGCCGATCTAAGGGCTAAATTGGCCATGATAAATGTAGAGTCGGCGCAGTTCGGTGCCTATTATTCAAAGCTTGCCAGCTGTATGGAGAGGAGGCATCAGATCGTCCATCAGATGGATCGAAATCATGCAATTGGGCCAGGTAGTGTCCGAGTTCAGTCGATATCGGTCAGTAAAGTAATTGGTTGGCAAGAGAACACTAAGGCATTCGTTTTTGATCTTTTGAGTAAGCTTTAGGATCGATCAGTTTGCTAATTGTCACATGGCAGCATTTATAAGTTTGGATCCAAAGGTGCGGTGAGTATTTAGTAATGATTTGCACTCACTCCTCAGGTGGCCGCGTCGGATCGTAGGCGATCAGGTCCCCGGGCTGGCATTCCAGCGCCGCGCAGATCGCCTCCAGGGTGGAGAAGCGGATCGCCTTGGCCTTGCCGGTCTTGAGGATCGACAGATTGGCCAGGGTGATGTCGACGCGTTCGGACAGCTCGGTCAGGGTCATGCGCCGTTCGTGCAGTTTTTCGTCGAGGCGGATCACGATCGCCATGGCTTACACCGTGCCTTCCAGGTCGGAGCGCATGCGCGCGCCCTGTTCGAACACCCGCGCCAGCACGAACAGCAGCAGCACCGCCAGCCAGGGCGCGAACGAGAAGCCGACGTCGATGTCCATCTTCAGCCCCGGCGAGGACTTGGCTGCGGCGTAGACGACGCTGGCGATCAGCAGGCGCACGCCTTCGCCGGCCAGCACCCACCAGGCGATCGCCTGCAGGCGGCGGCTGTTGCCGGCGGCGAAGGGGTCGCCGTCGCGCACGGTATCGACGATCGCCAGCAGCTCGCGCAGCACGCGGTGGACCAGATAGGCGCCGAGGATGCCGAGCAGCACCACCGCGCGCAGGGCGTTGTGCAGGTGGGCGTAGGTCGCGCCGAGAGCGTCGAACATCAGCTTCGGGTTGACCAGGGTCGCGATCAGCAGCGCGGCGATGGCGAAGGCGTAGAGGGCGTTGAGGACGATCAGCCCGCGGATCACCAGGCGGGCCAGGGGCAGGGCGTTGGGCGGGCGGGACATGGCACGGTTCCTTGGATATATCGTGAATCGATATATAATTTATCGAAAAACGATATTCAAGTGCCGCAGGGGGTTGAGCGCGACCGTCCGTCGGCTCCTGGCCGGGGGCCGGCGGCGCGGCGCGACAGGGCGGCTTTCTCTACCGCCGCCGAGCGCGCCGACGGACGGTCGGCCGCCCGCCGCGCACCGTTGCGTGGCTTCGGATGCGGGCGTCCGCGCGGTGCGGGCCGCCACTCCAAGGAAAAACGAAGCCATGTCGAGCAAGAAAGACATCCATGTCGTGCCGCACAGCGACGGCTGGGCGGTCCGGCGCGAAGGCAGCGACCGCGCCAGCTCGATCCACGACACCAAGGCCGCGGCCCTGGCGGCCGCGCGCAACCTCGGCCGCAAGGATCACGTCGAGGTCGTCAGCCACGGGCGCGACGGGCGCATCCAGGACAGCGACAGCTACGGCAGCGATCCGCATCCGCCCAAGGACCGCAAGCACTGAATCCGGCGCCGGTTGCGACGGCGGCGGCTTCGCCGCTGCGGTTTTCGCCGTGCACGGACCGTGCCTGCATCCCGTCCCCCTTGGCTGAAGGGGGGCGGACTCGATCTTTGCCGATCGATGCCGTCCCCGGGCTTCAATCCTCGTCCTCGTCCTGTCCTTTGCGCAGCACCTTGCGTTGCATGGCGTCGAGGTACGCGTCGGCTTCGGCGACGCTGCTGAAGATCTCCTCCATCGGCACGGCCTTGACCAGGTCGAACACTTTCTGGATCTGCGGCTGCGGATTGACCACGACGACTTTGCCGTTGCGCCCGGCCAGCGCCTTGCGTGCGCGGAAGATCGAGCGGATGCCGGCGGAGCTGATGTACTCCAGGCCGGCCAGGTCCAGCACCAGCGACGGCACATCGGCGGCCAGCAAAGGGGCCAGTTGCCGGTCCAGCTCGGCGTAGCTGGCGGTGTCCAGACGTCCGGCCAGGCTGACGCGCTGGCTCTGTGCGGTGGCCGGATCGATACGGATGGTCAAGTCCATGCGTGGCTCCTGGTTCGGGCGGCCGGCGTCACTCGCCGGCGTCGGGACGTAACAGCACGATGCGCAGCACGTTGTAGCGGCCTTCGCGGGCGTAAGCGGCCTCGTCGGCGAGGGAACGGATCAGGTACAGGCCCAGGCCGCCGAGCGGACGGTCTTGGACGTCGGCGTCCAGGTCGGGCGGGGCTTGTGCGAGCGGATCGAACGGCCGCCCATCGTCGCGGAACAGCAGGTCGACGCGGTCGCGGCCGATGCCCAGTTCGAGGCTGACCTCGTGTCCGCCCGACTGGCCGCCGTAATCGATGGCGTTGCACATGACCTCCTCGACGATCAGGCGCACGTCGCCGATGCGTTCGCGTTCGACGCCGGCTTCGGCCAACGCCGCCTCGACCGAGGCGAACACGTCCGGCAGCCGCGCGCGATCTTGCGGGGCGAGGAAATGCAGGGCCGCGCGCATGCCGGAGGCATCGTCGCCACCGCCGGACCAGTGCAAGGACAAGACGGTGATGTCGTCGGATTGCGCCGCGCCGGCGGCGAAGCGGTGCACGTCGGCGACCAGGTTGCCGCACAGGGTGCCCGGTTCGGCGGTGCCGCGCAGGCTCGCCAGCAACCGTTCGTTGCCGAACGGCCGCTGCTCGGCGTCGAAGGCCTCGGTGACGCCGTCGGTGTAGGCGACCAAGGCGTCGCCGCTGCGCAGGCGGCCGCGCCAGATCGGGTAGTGCTCGGCCACCGCCACGCCCAGCGGCGGCCCCGACGGCAGCTCGATGAATCGCGCGCTGCCGTCCGCGCCGAGCAGCGCCGGCGGCTCGTGGCCGGCGCTGGCCAGGGCGAACTCGCCGCTGCGCGCATCGATCAATCCGCATAGCACGGTGGCGAACATGCAGGTGTCGTTGCCCTCGAGCAGGCGCTGCGCGGCTTCCTTCAAGGCGATTTCCGGCGAACCGCCGAGCCCGGCCGCGATCTCCAGCACGGTCATGGTGCGGGCCATGAACAACGCCGCCGGAACGCCCTTGTCGGACACGTCGCCGATCGCGAACCACAGGGTGTGGCTGTCGCGTTCGAAGAAACTGTAGAAGTCGCCGCCGACCGCCTTGGCCGGCTCCAGCCGCGCGTTGGCCTGCAGGCGCCAGCCGTCGGTACCGAGCACGCGCGCGCCGGGCAGCATCGCCAGCTGTATCTCGCGGGCGATATCCAGTTCGCTTTCGAGCTTTTGCCGGGCCGTGCTCATGTCCTGGATCTCGACCATCTGCCGCTTGATCGAGCCGCGCGCGTTGTCGAAGGCGCGCGCCATCACCCCCACTTCGTCGCGGCGATCGGTCTGGTGCAGCGGATAATCGAATTCGCCGTCGGCGAAATGGCTGGCGGAGCCGGTCAGGTCGCTCAGCGGCGTGGTGATCCGCGCCGCCATCCGCCGCACCAGCAGCGCGCACAGCAGCAGGGCCAGCACTGCGATCAACGCGAGGCGGACGATGGTGCGCTTGAGCTCGGCCAGCAGCGGCTTGTGCGACATCGATACCTGCAGGGCCCAGCCGGTGTCGGCGATCGGCTCCAGCACCGAGTAGCGGGTTTCCCCGGTGGTCGGCAGCACATGGGTGAACGCGAACCGCCGTCCCTGCGCCCGCGCGGCGGACATGTCCTGGAGATCGCTGCGCCCGGCAACGGCGATGTAGCCGTCGAGCGTGGTTTTCAGCGCCGCTTTCGGGTCGGCGTGCAGGGCGATGGTGCCGCCCGGCGCGAACAGCGCCGGGCGCTGGCCGCGGATACGGTGCAGCGGCTGGACCAGGTCGGACCAGCGTGCGATCGGCACGTCCAGGCTGACCATGCCCAGGCGGGCGCCGTGGCGTCCGCGCAGCGGCAGGTTCAAGGTGGTCATCCAATGACCGCCGGCGGTTTCGTTGAAGTAGGGCTCCGACCACCACGGCTTGTCGGCGGACAGGGTGCGCCGGTACCAGGGCTGCTGGGCGACGTTGTAGCCCAGTGCGATCAGATCGCGGTCGGCGACGCCGCGGCGTTCGACGCCGACGTAGTAGGCCATCGGCGCACCGTCGGGCAGCACCCCGGGTTCGAGCGCGATCAACCCGCCGACGGTGCTGGCGTCGGCGTCCAGCAGGGCCTGCAGGGTCTTGATGGTCGCCTCGCGGTCCAGGGCGAGATTGTCGAAGATGCCGATCATGCTGGCGCCGGTGATGCGTACCGATTCCATCGATGCATGCAGGCGCGCGGCGGTTTGCGCGGCTTCGTAGCGCGTCCGTTCCTGGGCCCCGGCGATGATGAGCTGGCGTGCGATCAGAAAGGCGGCGACGAAGCCCAGCAACAGCAGCACGCCGACCAGCAGGCCGAACCACAGCATCAGCTTGGTGCGCAGACTGTCGCGCCACGACACCGGAGGAAGCTCGCCGCTCGCGATCGCAGCGCGAGGCGAGGGCGGAACGGCGGCTGGCTCGGTCCGGTCCATCGGCGGCTCCCAGAGGACAGCGCGAGCATAGCCTCAAGCACGGCAAAAAAACCGAGCGCGGTCATGGTTTCTCCGGCGCCCGGATGCGCCGGCGACGGTCGTCGTCGGGGCGGGGGTTGTGCGTTGGGGCCGGCCAGTGGCGGCGGCTTGTGCCCCCGGACCGCCGCGGCTGCGCCGTGTGCTCCGCGGCGTCGTTTCTGGCGCTGCGCGGGCGATCGGCATCGATGCGTCGGCGCTCGGCGCGCCTTGTGGCCGATCTTCGGCGACACGGCGGCCGAGGCGATCGTTCGCGCCCGGAATGATGCGTTTTTGCAGCATGGCGCTTTCGCCTCGCGCGAAGCGGGGGGCGCAGGGACCGCCGGTCGGACAGAGCGGCCGGTGCGGCGTCACGCCCGGCGCGCCGGAGTAGGATGCGCTCGATGCCGATGCGAGGCGCCTTCCGCAGCCAGATTGCGTCGGTTACAGACGAGGGCGGTCGTGCCCTCCGGCCAGGGGCGGCGCCGCAACGGCGCCGGGCCGCCAGCACGACCACTGCGTCGCCGCATGCCCGTTCGAGGCCCGACCATGAAACCCGTTCTGCGCATTCTCGTGTTCTCCTGCGCCGTCGCGCTGGCGCTCCCGTCCTGCCGCAAACCCACGCCCGAGGAGGCAGGACCGGCGGCGCAAGCGGTATCGCCGCCGGAACTGGCGATGGTCGGTGCGCATCTGTTGGAAGGCTTGGGCGACTATCGTTTTCCGATCACCAGCAAGAACCCCGAGGTGCAGCGTTGGTTCGACCAGGGGCTGATGCTGACGTTCGGCTTCAACCACGACGCCGCCGAGCGGTCTTTCCTCAAGGCCATCGAACTCGATCCGGACTGTGCGATGTGCTGGTGGGGGGCGTCGCTGGTGGTAGGGCCGCACGTCAACGCGGCGATGAATCCGGAAGACAACGGCGACGCCTGGACCCGCCTGCAGCGCGCCAAGACGCTGGCGCCGAAAGCCAGCGAACGCGAACGCGCTTTCATCCAGGCCCTGTCGGCGCGCTACGCGCAGGACCCGCCGGCCGACCGGCGCGCGCTGGACCAGGCCTATGCCGACGCCACGCGCGAATTGGTGCGGCTGCGCCCGGACGACTTGGATGCGGCCGTGTTCCACGCCGAAGCGCTGATGGACCTGCAACCCTGGGATTACTACGACGAAAAGCGCCAGCCCAAGGGCAATACCGCCGAGGTGGTGTCGACCCTGGAATCGGTGATGGCGCGCAACCCCGATCATGCCGGTGCCTTGCATCTGTACGTGCACGCGGTCGAGGCGTCGGCCGCGCCCGAGCGCGGAGCGGCGGCCGCCGATCGCCTGCGCGAGCTGATTCCCGGCTCCGGTCACTTGGTGCACATGCCGGCCCACATCTACGCCCGCGTCGGGCGCTGGCACGATGCGGTGGTGGCCAACCAGCGCGCGATCGAGGCCGACGACGCGTATCTCGCGGTTTGCCGCGGCTACACCCAGGGCGTGTACCCGTTGGGTTACGTGCCGCACAACCACCATTTCCTCTGGTTCGCCTCCAGCATGGAAGGCAGCGGCGCGTTGGCCAAGCGCGCCGCGGCGACCACCGCCGAGCGCACCCACCTGCCGGAGTTGATGCGCAAGGAAGGCTTCGCCGGCCTGCAGCACTTCTGGATGACGCCGTGGTTCGAACGGGTGCGCTTCGGCCGCTGGGAGGAGATCGCCGGCGCGCCCAACCCGGCAGCGGATCTGCCCTACGTCACCACGGTGTGGCATTACGCCCAGGCGATGGCGGCGGTGCGGCAGAACCGCTTGGGCGATGCGCAGCGTCACCTCGACGCGTTGCGGCCGTTGGCGAGCGACCCGGCGATGGACCAGTTGACCATGTGGGACCGCTATCCCTTGTCGCACGCCTCGCGCATCGCCGAGCGCGTGGTCACCGCCGAGCTGGCCGCGGCGCGCGGCGAGCGCGATGCGGCGATTTCGGCCTTGAACGAAGCGATCGCGATCGAAGACCGCATCCCCTACGACGAACCGCCGGGCTGGCACGCGCCGGTGCGCCAAAGCCTGGGCGCGGTGCTGCTCGATGCCGGCCGCGGCGCCGACGCCGAGCGCGTGTATCGCGAAGAACTGTTGCGCAATCCCGGCAACGGCTGGTCCTTGTTCGGGCTGGCGCAGAGCCTGCGCGCGCAAGGCAAGCAGGCCGAGGCCGAAGCCGCGCAGCGCGATTTCGAAGCGGCCTGGCGCAATGCCGACGTCACGCTGACCGCTTCGCGGATGTAGCCGATGCGGACGCGCGCCTAGCCGGAGTGGTTCTGCGCGCGAAGCGTATGCCCGGCATTGCCGCAGGCAGGGCCGGCTTGGGGCGCGGCATGGAACTCGACCAGCAGGCCCAGATCGTCCACGGTCGGGGCCAGAAAGGCCTCGCCCCAGGCGCCGCGGTAGCCCGGCAGGCGAGTCTCGTAGCCGCGTTCCACCCGCCAACGGGCCTGCTGCAGGTCGGCGACGGCGATGCTGACGCCCAGCAACTGCGGCCCCCGTCGGCGCAGCGCATCCGCGGCGGCGCCTTCGCCGTCGGGCTGCAAGGCCAGCACGCGCTTGCCGCCGACCGGCACGCAATAGCCGCGTGCCGCGATTTGCGGCAGACGGACCGGGCTCATGCCGGTGAAGCCCATGCGTTCGAACTGCTTGCGGTCGGCTTCGACGTCCGCCGAAAGCAGCCACAGGCCGCTCAGCGCCAACGCCCCGTTGGGGTGTTGCGGGCCGACGCGCAGGTCGATCGCGCGCTCCGGTGTCGCGGCGAGGGCGGCGTAGTCGATGAAGAACAGGTTGCTGGACAAGGGTTGCGCGTCGAACGAAAACAAACGCCAGCGCGGCGGATGTCCCGCGCCGTCGCCGTCGGGATCGTCGGCCGCGGCGGTGAACAACGGCGTGACGGCGAACCGCTGTCGGCGCAGTTGGTCATGCGCGGCGTCGAGCGCAGCCGAGCGCAGGCCGAAGGTGTGGGCGCCGACACCGCCGCGCAACGCCTTCTGGTCGGCCTGCATGCCGGGATCGAATTGCGGGTTCGCGCCCTCGATCGCGAACAATTCCAGGTAGCTGCGGTCGCCGAAGCGCACATAGCGGTTGGCGACGCCGCCGGTCGTGCGGCCCGGCCGCACCTGGAAGCCGAGCTTGACCGTCATCGCCGAAGTGATCTCGTCGATGCGGCGGCCCCAGACCAGCGCGTGGTCGATGTCGCTGCCGGCGGCGGGCGAGGCCGGCGTTGCCGCTGGCCCGGCCGCGGCCGGGCCGGCGCCCAGCAGCAGGGCGCCGCCCAGGGCGAGGGACAGGGCGATGGATGGTTTGGATTGCGTCTTCATGGCCGTCTCCGAGTGCGGTTGCGATGGCGCACAGCTTCGCGCAGGCGCAGCCGCGCCGGCGCGCACGGACGGACGGCGACGGGCACGAAAGGACGATCGGCGCGGATCGAGGACGCGAGGCGCGGGCGATGCAGGCGGTCAACCGGCGCGACGGCTCGATTCGCGACGGCGCTCAGCCCTCGCCGGCGGCCAGTGCCTGCAACTGCTGTCGCATCGACGCGCGCAGCTTCGCCAACGGCGTGCGCGCCAGTTCCGCCAGCGGCCGGTCGCGGCCGATGCGGCGGGCGATGATCAGGCCGACCAGATAGCCGCCGCGGGCGGGTTCCGGGCCTTTGTGGCCGGCGCCGAAGAAACGGTTGGCGTCGTCGGCGGAGGTCGAGTCCAGCACGGCGAGCAGTTTGCCGGCCAGATCGCGCACGGTGGCGTCGTCGACCGCGGCCAGCTTGCGGTCGTCCAGCAGCACCTGCACCCGGCTGGCGTCGGGGTTGAGGCGATCGCTGACGTAGGTGGCCAGGCCTTCGATCCACAGCGAGCCGTAGACCGGCGGTTGCTCGTCCATCAACAATTCGGGCACGAGTTGGCCGTGGTAGAGGTGGAAGGACTCGTGGTCGAGGAACACCGACAGATTGGCGTCGGCGCCGTGGTAGCGGACGATGCCGTCGATGCCGACGAACAACGGCAGCCTGCCTTGCCACGGACGCAGGTGGCCGTCGAAGTTGAACAGCGACGGCATCAGGTAGATCGGCGCGCGCTCGCGTTGGAAATCGGGGAACTCGCGCTGGAAGTGTTCGACGTGGCGCCGGTAGTGCCCGGCGAAGCCCTGGCTGAGGCGGCGCGCAGGTTCGGCGATGGCGTCGAACTGCGGCAGCCAGGCGGCCAACCGTTCCGGCGTAGGCTTGAGCCCGGCACCGGCGTACAGCTCGGCGTTGGGAGCGAAGAACGCCTGGCCGATGGCCCGCGCGCGATCCTCGGCCGCGCGGCCGGCGTCGTAGGCGCGCCAGAACGCCGGCATCAGATCGGTCGGCGCGGGCGCCGCTGCCGCGGGCAGCCGGCCGGCGGCGGCGAGCAAGGGCGACAGGGCGGCCAGTCGGAGCAGATCGCGGCGGTGCATCGTGGAATCCTGTTGGGTCGACTCGATGAGCGATGCGGCGGGGGGGCCGTGTCGTTGAAGCGCGCCTGCAGGGCCAGCACGGCGCGCGCAGGCGCCGAGTCTAAGTCGGACGCTGACGCGCAACTGTTTCTTTTTGCGAAACCGCGGAGGCCGAGGCGACTTCAGTACGCACGCACCCCGTCCGCCAAGGCCAGGTCCAGGAACGCCCGCACCCGCGCCGGCAGCATGCGCGCGCTGGGGTAGACCGCATGGATCGGCGACGGCGGACGTTCGAATTCGGGCAGCAGGACCTCCAGTTCGCCGGTGGCCAGGTGCGCAGCGACCTGATAATGGAGGGCGCGGACCAGGCCGCCGCTCTCGCGGGCGTGGTCGATCGCGGCCTCGGCGCTGTTGGTGGACAGGCGCGCGGCGATGGCGATGCGCAGCTCGCGCGCCGGGTCGTGCGGGTCGGCGAACAGCCAGTCGCCGTTGGCATGGACCGGGCCGAAAGCGATGGTGTCGTGGCCGGCGATCGCTTCCGGCGCGGCCGGTCGCCCTCGCGCGGCCAGATACGCCGGGCTGGCCACCAGCACGCGGCGGGTGCTGCCGAGCGGGCGTGCGACCAGGCTGGAGTCGCCGAGCGCGCCCAGCCGGATCGCGATGTCGACCCCTTCCTCGATCAGGCTGACGTTGCGGTCGTTGAGTTGCAGCTCGGCGACCACGTCGGGGTAGGCGGCCAGATAGCGGCGCAGCAACGCGGCCACGTGCATGCGGCCGAACGTCAGCGGCGCCGAGATCACCAGCCGGCCGCGCGGCCGCTCCTGTTCGCCGCGGGCGATGTCCTCGGCGGCGTCGACCTCGGCCAGCACGCGCCGGACCTGGTCCAGGTAGCGCGTGCCGGCGTCGGTGAGGTGCAGCGAACGGGTGGTGCGTTGCAGCAGGCGCACGCCGATGTGGCTTTCCAGGCTGGACACGGTGCGGGTGACCACCGGCGGCGACAGGCCCAGCCGGCGTGCCGCTGCGGCGAAGCTGCCGGTGTCGCAGACGGCGGCGAACACGCTCATGGCTTGGAGGCGGTCCACGGTTATTCCTGATTCGGCAATGGTGAAGTGTCTTCCATGCCGATTATCACCGTCCGGAGAAAGATTCAAAGTGGCTCCCGCAGCGCAGACCTTCCCCTTCGGTCGCCGGGCCCGCTGCAGCCGGCGGCCCATCGGAGCCTCCCCATGAGCAAGACCCTGTTGAACCTGGCCACTGCCGCCGTGTTGGCCGCCAGCGCCGTCCAGACCCTCCCGGCCGCTGCCGCAGAGTCGGCTGCGCAGACCGCAACCGCCCCCGCCGCCGAGCAGGTGCGCTATCGCACCGTCGACATCGACGGCGTCGAGGTGTTTTACCGCGAGGCCGGCCCGGCCGACGCCCCGGCGCTGTTGTTGCTGCACGGCTTCCCGACCTCCTCGCACATGTTCCGCGACCTGATCCCGCGCCTGGCCCAGCGCTACCGGGTGATCGCCCCCGACTATCCGGGCTTCGGCTACAGCGCCGCGCCGCCGCGCGAGGGCTTCGCCTACACCTTCGACAACTACGCCAAGACGGTGGACGCGCTGACCCAGCGCCTGGGCCTCGAGCGCTACGCCTTGTATGTGATGGACTACGGCGCGCCGGTCGGTTTCCGCCTGGCGGTCGCTCATCCGCAGCGGGTGAGCGCGATCGTGGTCCAGAACGGCAACGCCTACGACGAAGGCATCGCCGGCTTCTGGGACCCGATCAAGGCCTATTGGCGCAGCGGCGCGCCGGCCGAGCGCGAGGCGCTGCGCTGGCTGACCAGCGCCAAGGCGACCCAGTGGCAATACACCAACGGCGTGCGCGACGTGTCGCTGGTCAGTCGCGACGCCTGGACCCACGACCAGGCCGGCCTGGACCGCCCCGGCAACCAGGAGATCCAGCTCGACCTGTTCTACGACTACCGCACCAATCTGCCGTTGTATCCGCAGTGGCAGCGCTACTTCCGCGAACGCAAGCCGCCGATGCTGGTGCTGTGGGGACGCAACGACGAAATCTTCGTCGCCGCCGGCGCCGCGCCGTATCGCCGCGACAACCCGAATGCGACGGTGAAGTACTTCGATACCGGGCATTTCGCCCTGGAAACGCACGGCGTGGAGATCGCGCGCGAGATCGGCGGCTTCCTCGACCGGCATGTCGGCCGCGACAAGTGAGCGACCGCCGCGCGCCGAGTGTTTGCGGCGCGGACGGTGGGCGGCATCCGAAGCGGTCGCGCGTACGGCAACAGGCCGGCGCGCGATCGCTTGGTCGCGTTTCCTGCCGGCATCAGCCCGACGCGGCCGGCGTTGGTCGTCCATCGCGCATCGTCCGGCCGCAGGAAAGCGTCGGTTCGTCCCGGCGCCGGCTCGGTTCGTCACGGCCGTATTGCGCGGGCTCGGACGCCCCGGGCAGCCTAGCGTCGCATCGCAAGCTGCGAAGCCTGCGGTGGATGCCGGAGCCCGCGTGGCTTCGCCGTCCTGGTCGTCGCTGAGCCGTCGCTTCCGCCGCCGCGCAGCGCGATGGCCCAGACCGTGAGCGCCCGTCGGGCCGGCGCGCGCACGGTGTTTTCAGGCCCTAATCGAGGAGTAGTGCAATGAGGATCCGGAGTTTCGTTTTCGTCGCGTTGGCCGCGGGCTGCGGCTTGGTTTCCGGCTGCAGCGCCATCGCCACGAAAACCAACAGCCTCAGCGACGCGGATATCCTGTCCAAGACGTCCGGCGTGCTGGGGCTGTCGCCGTCGGACCTCACCCTTGTCAACCGCCGCACCGAAGGCGTCAATACCTACGCGACCCTCAGAACCAAGAGCGGCAAGACGTACGCCTGCACGGTCAACGGCGGCAACCTGCTCTCGTTCGGCATGACCAATCCGCCGGTGTGCAATCCGATGTGAGCGCATCGCTGCGTCCTCGTCGGCGGCGGGCGCGGATCTGTAGGAAGGCGCATGCGCAAGGACGCGCAGGCCAACCGCCGGGCGCCGCTTCCGCCACCGGCATTTCTCAGGTATTCGAAGGTCATGGATAAGGTTATGCCAACAACATTGCGCGCCGTCGTTCTTCTGGTTGCCGCCTGCTCGGCCTCCTGCACCGCCGTGGTGGGCTCGGGATCGACCGGCGTCAGCGCCGCCGAATGCCGGGCCTACTACGTGCACACCTACCGGCTCGACGGCATGGACGCGGCCGCGGTGCTGGGCGAGGAACAGCTCAGCAAGGACTCGGGCACCTGCGCGCAATCCGGCATGGTGACGCGCCGGCATCTGGATTGCGCGATGGCGGCGCGGTCGGTCGATGCGCTGCACGCCTGCGGGGCGCCCAACACTTAGCATGGCGGCGCCGGGCTTAGAATGCCGCCCAGCGCCGCCGCGCCCGATCGCAGCCGCGACGGCAGGCGAGGGTTTCGAGACGGTCGGAGCACGCGGCCGAAGATTTTTGGTCATGGCGCAGACCGGACTGCGCAGGAAGAGGCAAGGGATGTTCGATTACGGTGACAGCGTCGATGCCGCGGCGGTTTGGCGAAAGGCGGTTTGGGCATGCCTGCTGTGGGCTGGTTTGTGCGGCGGCGCCGGCGCGACGCAGGCCGACGCCGGCGCGACCGCGGCCAGGCCGGATCAGACCGGGGAAGCAAAGCTGGTCACCCGCTCGTCCTTGGGGGCGTGGATGCTGCGCGAAGATGCCGCACGTCCGGGGTTGAACTGCGCAGTGAAATTCGTGCCGGCGCGGGCCGGCTCGGTCGGGTTGGCGATTCTCGGGCCGACTGCGAGTTCGCGCGCGTCGTCCATCCTGTTCGACGGTTACGGCATCCCTTTTTCCCGCTCGCCGCAGCCGGTGCAGGTGGAGTTGGTGCAGAAGGATCTGCCGGCCACCCGCCTCAACGCCATGCAGTTGCCCGGCGACGCGGCGACCTCGGCCGGCGTGCTCGCGATTCCGGCGGGCGATATCCGCCAGACCCTCAAGTCGATGCGCGACCGCGAGGACGAGATGCAGCTGAAGCTGGTCGCGGCCCCAGCGGTGTCGGTGGCCTACGACGGCCTGGACCAGGCCCGCGGCGCCTTGCTGGCTTGCCTGGACGGCAAGCGCTTCGCCGGCAAGAGCCTGCGCGAGGCGACCGCCGAGCTGCGGCCGCTGGGCACCTCGACGATCCGCGGGCAGACCTACTTCAAGGGCGCGGCGCTGGCGAAGAAGAAGTACCCGCCCAAGGGCAGCCGCGCGGTCGGTCTTATCTGGATGACCGACGAGTTCAAGGCCTGGTACGAACAGGTCAAGCGCAACAAGAAGCTGCCCGAGCAGATTCCGCTGCACATCCTCAAGCACTTCATGTCGACCCAGATCCTCGACGACCAGGGGCGCTGGGAGTTCACCAACATGCCGGCGGGCGAGTACCTGCTGGTGGCGAACTTCTCCTACGAAAAGACCGTCAACCGACCCGAAGTCGTCGGCCGGACCGATGTCTACCGAGGCAATCAATACATCGGTTCCAACGACCAGGTCGCGTATTGGTCGTATACGGTGCAGCAGGGCACGACGTTCGAAAAGAAAGTGACGGTGCCGCGCGACGGCGAGACCGTCGAGGTGGCTTTGGACAAGTCGCAGATCTACTGCTTCATCGTCTGCTTCTGAGCGCTGCGGCTTCGCGCCCGCGTTTATGCGGCGCGCTTGCGTGCCCGGCGCTTGCGCGGCGGCACGGCGCCGTGCGCTGCGGCGTCGGCGTCCGCTTGCCGGCGTTCGAACGCGCCGCTGCCGGCGGCGCGCACGATGCGCTGGAAGGTCGGGCACTGCGGGTGACTGGGCGCGCGGCAATGAGCGGCGTGGCGCAGGCCGTCGCGCATTGCGCTCAGGCGCTGGATGCGGCGATCGAGTTCGTCGGCCTTGGCGAGCAGCAGTCGCCGGTCGATGGTCTGGCCGCCGTCGGCGAAGACCCGGCCGATCTCTTCCAGCGAGAAGCCGGCGGCGCGGCCGAGCGCGATCAGGGCCAGCCGCTCGAGTACGCATGCGTCGAACAGACGCCGCAGGCCGCGCCGCCCGAGCGAGGCGATCAGACCTTTTTCTTCGTAGAACCGCAGCGTGGACGCGGGCACGCCGGAGGCGCGGGCGACTTGGGCGATATCGAGGCACGGCACCGGCTTGACCTCAAGCGAACTTGAAGTGGCATGGTGCGGGCTCCCTCCCGTGCAGGCAAGCCGCCATGACCGTGCCCATCAGCTACGACTTCGAACCCGAGCCCACGGTCGCGCCGCCGCTCGACGCCAACGACCAGACCGCGTTGTGGAACGGCGCCGCCGGTCGCGCCTGGGTCGAGACGCAGGCGTTGCTGGATGCGATGTTCGCCGCGTTCGTGCCGGTGTTGCTGGAGCCGTTGGCGCAGCGGCCGGGCGCCGACGTGCTGGACGTGGGCTGCGGCACCGGCGCGCTGGCCCTGGCCGCGGCGCGCGCCGGCGCCGTGTGCGCCGGCGTGGACGTCTCCGCGCCGATGATCGAACTGGCGCGCGCTCGCGCGGCGAGCGAGGGCGCGAACGCGCGCTTCGTCTGCGCCGACGCGCAGCGCTACGATTTCGGCGCGGCGCGCTACGACCTGATCCTGTCGCGCCTGGGCGTGATGTTCTTCGACGATCCGGTCGCGGCGTTCGCGCATCTGCGGGGCGCGGTGCGCGAGGGTGGGGCGATGCGCTTCCTCGCCTGGCGCGGGGCGGCCGAGAACCCGTTCATGACCACGGCCGAACGCGCTGCGGCGCCGTTGCTGCCGGAGCTGCCGCTGCGGCGGCCGGGCGGCCCCGGCCAGTTCGCTTTCGCCGACGCGCGGCAGGTTCGCGAGATCCTGCAGCAGGCGGGTTGGCGCGCCGTCGACATCCGCCCGGTCGAGTTGGAATGCGGCTTCGCCGCGTGCGAGCTGCCGGCCTATCTCAGCCGGCTGGGGCCGGTCGGGCTGGCGCTGGCCGGCGCCGACCCGGCGGACCGGGCGCGGGTCGTCGAGGCGATCGCGCCGGCGTTCGCACCGTTCCGGCGCGGCGACGAGATCCGTTTCAGCGCCGCTTGCTGGCGCGTGGACGCTTCGGTTTGACCTGCGGCTGCGGCGCGGCGCGGGCCGGCGCCGCGAATGCGTACCTCCGCCGCTAGTCCGAAAGGCCCCCCTGTCTTTCGGACTAGTGTGTTGCTTAAATACAACACTATTATTGTGATCAATCGGCGGCCGGCCACGAAGCGCGGGTCGCCTGGACCGATCACACAGGAGGCGGGGATATGGGCAAGCGCAAGCGCTTGGGGCAGGCGGCGATGCTGGCATTGGGACTGTGGTGCGCCGCGGCGGCGCAAGCCGCCGAAGCGCCGGCCGGCGAACGCACGGTGCAGCGCGCGGGCTACCGCCTGCAGGCGCAGCAGCAGGGCCAGGGGCCGGTCGCGGTGGTGTTCGAATCGGGTTTCGGCCAGGGCGCGGGCGCTTGGAAGCAGGTCATCGCCGAACTCGGCGCCGATTGCGATTGCATCGCCTACGCGCGCGCCGGGCTCGGCGGCTCCGGCAGCGACGGTCGACCCAAGCGCATCGAAGAGCATCTGCAAGACCTGGAGGCGGTGATGGACAGCTTGGCGCCGCACCGCAAGGTGGTGCTGGTCGGACACTCCTACGGCGGTCTGCTCGCCAGCGAATTCGCCCGCCGCCATCCGCAGCGCCTGCTCGGCCTGGTGCTGGTCGACCCGACCACCCTGGATCAGCGGCATGCGTTCAAGCGAGCCGACCGTGCGCGCGTGCTGGCCGACGACCAGGCCTTGCTGGCGATGCTGCCGCCGCCGATGGCGGCCGACTACCGCCTGCTGGTCGAGCAACTCGACAGCGCCGATGCCGCCGTCCCGCGCGCGCCGGCCGACGTGCCGGTGGTGTTGATGACCTCGACCCAAGTCGCCGCCGAACCGTTCGTGTTGGAAGAGACCGCACCGGGCAAGGCGATCTGGAAACGCCAGCACGCGCAACTGTTCGCCGGTTTCGCGCGCGGCGAACACCGTTACTTCGCGACCGGCCACAACATCCACCGCGAGGACCCCAAGGCGGTGGCCGCCGCCGTGCGCACGGTCGCGGCGCTGGCCGCGGCGCCCTGAGCCGCGGCGCTCAGCGCCGGGTCGCCGCCACGCCGTCGAGGGCGAGCTCGGCCTTGAAGCCGGCCTTGTCCAGGCGCTTGGCGACTTCGCGCGGCACGTCGCGGCCGCTGGTGAGCTTGTTCGGGCTGCCGGTGTAGTGGAACAGGCGGCCGCCGCGGCGCAGCACCCGCGCCAGTTGATCGTAGAAGGCCTGCGAATACAGTTCGCCGGCGATACCGAAGCGCGGCGGATCGTGCAGCAGGGCGTCGACCGAGGCGCTGCCGATCTCGGCGATCGCCTGCGACACATCGGCGTGGCGCAGTTGCAAGCGATCGCCGTTGACCGGCGCTTCGGGATCGGGCGACCAGGGGTTGAGGGTGCGCAGCCAGAGCACGCTCTCGTTCTTCTCGAACGACTGGATTCGCGCCGCTCCGGCTTCCAGGCAGCAGGCGGCGAAGTAGCCCAGGCCGCCGCAGGTGTCCAGCACCTGTTTGCCGCGCGGCTCGATCAAGGCGACCTTGCGCCGTGCATCCTCCAGCGGCGAGGTCTTGGCGGTCGGCAGCATCTTGATGCCGTCGATCTCGAACGTCGGCACACCCCATTCGGTGGGCACCAGTTTGATCAGCGAACCGGCGTAGCGCGACACGGCGGCGAAGTCCTCGCCGTCCCAGTAGTAGACGGTGCGGTCCTTGAGCTTGGCCGGGTAGGGAAAGGCTTGCCCGTGCCACTGCCAGGACTCGGCCTGCAACCGCACGGTGCCGCTGCTGCGGCCCAGGTCCAGCGAGCCGGTCCAGTCCTCCTGGCCGGCCGCGCGCGCGGCGATCAGTTGTCCGGCCAGCGGCGCGGTCAGCAGGGGGCCTGAGTAATGCGGCACGACGGGTGTTCCTGGGCGGACGAATGCGGCGCCCAGGATAAAGCGCGCAGGCGGTTTTCTCGACCGGCGATCCCTCGCCGGCCCTGGGGCTGCCCCGGATACGGCGCACGCTGGCCTTCGCGGTATAAAGAGCGGCCACCGCGCTGGGAGCCGCGCCATGACCGCGAAGACGTCCCGCACCTCGGCGCCCGCCGTCGTCAAGAAGACGGCGTCCGCCGGCAAGCCTGCCGCGAAGCCGGCGCGGGCCGGGCAAATCGCAGCCCGGAAGAGCGCAACGAAAAAAACCTCGGCGAAGCAGGCTCGAACGGGGAAACCTACCGCCCGCATGGTGTCGGCGAAACCGGCCGGGCCCGCGCGGACCGCAGCGGCGCGTTCCGTCGCGGCCAAGGCGCCGGTGCTGCTGTCCGGCGGCAACCCGCAGATCGCCAAAGGCGAGGGCGATGCGCCGGTGCAGGCCTATATCGCGGCGATGCCGGATTGGAAACGTGCGATGGGGCAGCGCCTGGATGCCTTGATCGTCGAAGCCGTGCCGAACGTGCATAAGGCGGTCAAGTGGAATTCGCCGCTGTACGGCATCCGCGGCCAGGGCTGGTTCCTGAGCTTTCATTGCTTCGACCGCTACATCAAGCTGGCGTTCTTCCGCGGCGCTTCGCTGCGGCCGATGCCGCCTGAGCCGTCCAAGACCGCGCATACGCGCTATCTGCACGTGTACGAAAACGAATCGTTCGACGAGGCGCAATTCGTGGCCTGGGCGAAGCAGGCGAGCCGTTTGCCCGGGGAGCGGATGTAGGCGGCACCGGCCGCAGCGACGACAATCCATCTTTCGGAGGCGACTACGCATGAAGAGCAAGCACGGCGGTTCCGGCGGCGGCGCGGACGATCAGGCCGCGTCGGCGATGATCGACGAGCGCATTGCCGGGTTGAGCGACTGGCGCGGCCAGACCCTGGCCCAGGCGCGCAAGCTGATCCTGCAGGCCGGCCCCGGGATCGTCGAGGAGTGGAAGTGGGGCGTGCCGGTGTGGTCGCAGGGCGGCATCCTGTGCACCGGCGAGGTCTACAAGAACGCGGTCAAGCTGACCTTCGCCAAGGGCGCTGCGCTGGACGACCCGACCGGGATGTTCAACGCCAGCCTCGACGGCAACACCCGCCGCGCGATCGATTTCCGCGAAGGCCAGAAGATCGACGGCAAGGCCTTGCAGGGGCTGATCCGCGCTGCCGCAGCGCACAATGCTTCGGCCAAAGCCGGGACGGCGGCCAAGAGCGCCGCCAAGAAAGCCGCCCAGAAGGCGGCTCCGAAGCAGGCCGCTCCGAAGCAGGCCGCGGCGGTCCGGCAGACCGCGGCGAAGGCGGTCGCGAGCAGCGCCAAGAAGAGCGCCGCGAAAGCCGCCGGGAAGACCGCTGCCAAGACGTCCAAAAAGCCCGTCGCCAAGGCCGCCGGACCCGCCAAGCGCGCCTGAGGCCGAGGCCGGCGCGGCGCGCTCGACGACGCGCGGACGGCCCCGCAGGACGCGGCGCTTTGCCGAATCCGGCTGGTCCGCGTCCAAACCATCGGCCCGGGACAGGTCGCGGCGCGCTGCGCTAGGCTGCGCCCTTTCCACCGGGGACCGCATCATGAAGTTTTCACGTTTGAGCCTGGGCCTGGCGCTCGCCGCCGCGTTGGCCGTTCCCTCCGTCCAGGCCGCCGGGGCCGGCGCCCAGGGGCAGCCGCGGCTGGGCAGCTTCGGCGTCGACCTGAGCGCGCGCGACACTCAGGTCAAGCCGGGCGACGACTTCAACCGCTACGTCAACGGTCACTGGCTGGACAGCTACCAGCTCAAGGACTACGAGACCTCCTACGGTTCGTTCAACGCGTTGCGCGACCAGTCCGAGGCGCAGGTGCACGCGATCATCGAAGAACTGCGCCAGCGCCAGGACTTGGCCCCGGGCAGCGACGCGCGCAAGCTGCGCGACTACTACGCCAGCTACATGGACCGCGCCGCGCGCGACGCCGCCGGCGTCCGTCCGCTGCAGCCGGTGTTGGACAAGATCGCCAAGATCGATTCCAAGCCGGCGCTCATCGCCGCGTTCGGCGAGGCCGATCTCGACGGCAGCGCCGCACCGGTGCGCCTGGGCGTCGACCTCGACCGCAAGGACCCGGACCAGTACCTGGTCGGCCTGCGCGTCGGCGGCCTGGGCCTGCCGGACCGCGATTACTACCTCAATCAGGACGCGCGCTTCGCCGGCATCCGCACCGCCTACCTGGCCCACATCGAGCGCATGCTCGGCTTCGCCGGGGTGAGCGACGCCAAGGCGCGCGCGCAGGCGGTGCTGGCGCTGGAAACCGAACTGGCCAAGCCGCAGTGGGAACGCGCCAAGCTGCGCGACCGCGACAAGACCTACAACGTCTCCAGCTTCGCCGAGCTCGGCACGCAGTACCCCGGCTACGACTGGGCGGCGCAGCTGAAGGCGCAGGGCATGCCGGCGATCGACCGGGTCAACGTGGCCACCCCCAGCGCGGTGCAGCCGGTGCTGGACGTGATCGGCAAGACCCCGCTGCCGGTATGGCGCGACTACCTGACCTTCCACGCGATGCGCAACAACGCCGGCCTGTTGAGCCGCGAGATCGACGACGCCGCGTTCGCCTTCAACGGCACCGTGCTGAGCGGGCAGAAGGCGCAGCGCGACGACTGGAAGCGCGCGGTGGCCGCGGTCACCGGCATGGACGGCCTCGGCGACGCGATGGGCAAGCTCTACGTCGAGCGCAATTTCTCGCCGCAGGCCAAGGCGGCGATGCAGGCGCTGGTGGAGAACCTGCGCAAGGCCCTGCGCAGCAACATCGAGAAGATCGACTGGATGGGCGATGCGACCAAGGCCGAGGCCTATCGCAAGCTGTCGACCTTCCGGCCCAAGGTCGGCTACCCGGACAAGTGGCGCGACTACTCCAGCGTCGCGATCGTGCCGAACGATCTGATGGCCAACGTGATGCAACTGCGCCGCTACGGCCGCGCCGACCAGGTGCGCCGCATCGGCACCCGCCCGGACCGCGACGAGTGGTTCATGACGCCGCAGACGGTCAACGCCTACTACAACTCGACCTTCAACGAGATCGTGTTCCCGGCCGGCATCCTGCAGGCGCCGTTCTTCGACCTCAACGCCGACCCGGCGGTGAACTACGGCGGCATCGGCGCGGTGATCGGCCACGAGATGGGCCACGGCTTCGACGACCAGGGCAGCAAGTCCGACTTCGCCGGCATCCAGCGCAATTGGTGGACCGACGCCGACCGCGCCGGCTTCGAGCAGCGCACCAAGGCCCTGGGCGCGCAGTACGACGGCTACTGCCCGCTGCCGGGCCAGTGCGTCAACGGCGCCCTGACCATGGGCGAGAACATCGGCGACCTCGGCGGTATTTCGATGGCCTATACGGCTTATCAGCTGAGCCTGGGCGGCAAGCCGGCGCCGGTGATCGACGGCCTCAGCGGCGACCAGCGTTTCTTCCTGTCGTGGGGCCAGATCTGGAAGGGCAAGTACCGCGACGAGGCGCTGCTGAACCAGATCAAGACCAACCCGCATTCGCCGTCGCAGTACCGCGCCAACGGCCCGCTGCGCAATTTCGACCCTTGGTACCGCGCGTTCGAGGTCAAGCCGGGCGACGCCATGTACTTGGCGCCGGAGCAGCGCGTGCGGATCTGGTGATGCGCCAGGGACGCAGGGGTTGAGCGCTGCTTGCTCCTGCGTCCCCCGACGTTCTCGACATGATCTACCTGGGCCTGTTCGCGGCGGCCTTCGTCGCCGCCACGCTGTTGCCCGCGCAATCGGAAGGGGTCCTGGCCGGACTGATCGTCGCCGGCCATTCGCCGTTGGGCCTGGTGCTGGTCGCCAGCGTCGGCAACGTGCTCGGTTCCTGGCTCAACTGGTGGCTGGGCCGGGAAGCGTTGCGCTTCAGCGACCGCCGCTGGTTTCCGGTCAAACCGGCGGCGCTGGCCCGCGCCGGCGCCTGGTACGGCCGTTACGGCCGCTGGACGCTGTTGCTGAGCTGGATGCCGGTGATCGGCGACCCGCTGACCCTGGCTGCCGGCATGATGCGCGAACCCTTGCGGGTGTTCCTGCCGCTGGTGACGCTGGCCAAGGCCGCGCGCTACGCGGTGGTGGCGGCAGCGGCGGCGCGGTACTTGTAGTCTCGCACCAGGGGGGCAGGGGGGGCGCGCGCAACCCCCTGCGTCCCGGCCGGTTACATCCCCGGAATCGGCAGGCACTCCATCACCTCGACTCCGTCGCCGGGGAAGATCGTGAAGTGCGGGTGGTTTTCGAACAGTTGGGCGGCGGCGTCGTGCGATTCGGCGCGGATCACGGTGTAGCCGGCCAGGGCGTTGCGGATGTCGGCGACGCCGTCCTTGGAGATGCGCTTGGTTTTGCCCAGCGGGCCGCCGTGGTCGACGATGATGTCGGCATGGGTCCGCACCCATTGCTCCCAGGCCTGCATGCCGGCCCGGTCGCGCTCGGCGCGGGTTTGCGGATCCAGCTTCTGCCACGCGTCCATCGAGGCGGGCGAGCCGGTGAAGACGGCGACGAACTTCTTCATGGGTGACTCCTTGGCGAGGTGGCGGGCCGGGCCCGCGGAGCGGCGGCGACGGCTCAGCGGTCGCCTTCTTTCTTCATGCCCTTGAGCAAGGCCACGATGGCCATGCCGTGGCCCTGGCCCAGGTCGAAATCCTGCTTCAGCCAGGCCAGTACTTCGCCGGCCTTGACCCCAGGGCGCAGGCCCGTGGCGTCGGCGTAGCCCTTTTTTGCGGCCAGGGCGCGGAAATCGGCGGGGCTCTTGCCGGTCTTGCTCTGGATGTTGTCGAGATAGGCCTGGAAGGAC
Source organism: Lysobacter antibioticus HS124 (assembly GCF_000336385.2). Lineage (GTDB taxonomy): Bacteria > Pseudomonadota > Gammaproteobacteria > Xanthomonadales > Xanthomonadaceae > Lysobacter > Lysobacter firmicutimachus. The sequence continues at coordinate 62,419 of NZ_HG424603.1, forward strand.
ATGGTGGACTCCTGATCGAAAGGGGCCGGCGGGGCCGGAAGGGCGTTGTTATCCGAAGCGACGAACGGGCGGGACGCGGATCGACACGGTCCGGCAAAAAATTCGTCCCAGGCCAGGGTGGTAAAGTGGCCGTCTTTCGGACCGCCAGAGCGAGCGCCACGATGAACGCCCCAGCCTTCTATCCGATCGGCACCCCCGGACGCGCCTGGGGCGCGCAGGAGGTCGCGCAATGGCGTGCGCGCCAGGTGCGTCACCGCAGCTATGCCGACGATGTGCTGAGCGCGATCGAGGGCCTGCGGGAACGTTTCGACGTGGTCGAGTACGGCCGCCTGGACTACGCCCCCGACGCCTATCCGCTGTTCGCGATCAAGAGCCGAAACTGGGGCCCGAGCCTGCCGGTGGCGCTGGTGACCGGCGGCGTGCACGGCTACGAGACCAGCGGCGTGCACGGCGCCTTGCTGTTTCTGGACCGGCATGCGGGCGATTACGCCGGCCGGGTCAATCTGCTGGTCGCGCCCTGCATCAGTCCCTGGGCCTACGAGCGCATCCACCGCTGGAACGTCGATGCGATCGATCCCAACCGTTCGTTCCGGGAGAACAGCCCGGCGCAGGAGTCGGCGGCGCTGCTGCGCCTGGTCGCGCCGGTGCGGGCGCAGGTGCTGGTGCACATCGACCTGCACGAAACCACCGACAGCGACGAGTCCGAGTTCCGCCCGGCGCTGGCCGCGCGCGACGGCAAGCCGTTCGAGCCCGGCGAGATCCCCGACGGCTTCTATCTGGTCGGCGACACCGACAACCCGCAGCCCGAGTTCCAACAGGCGGTGATCGCCGCGGTCGAGCAGGTCACCCACATCGCGCCGCCGGACGCGCAGGGCGAAATCATCGGCTCGCCGGTGGTCGCGCACGGCGTCATCAATTATCCGGTCAAGCAGCTCGGCTTGTGCGCCGGCATCACCGACGCGCGCTACACCACCACCACCGAGGTGTATCCCGACAGCCCGCGCGCCACGCCGGCGCAGTGCAATGCCGCCCAGGCCGCGGCGGTGTGCGCGGCGCTGGACTTCGCCCTCGCCGCGCGCGCGGGCTAGCCGTCCCGAACGAGCAGCGGGCCCGGGCCGGGGCCCGCTCGCTCCCGGCCGATCGGCGCGTGCGCGTCGTGTCAGCCGGCCGGCGCCGCGTTGGGGGAGCGCGTTTCCAGCATCAGCGCGTCCATGAAGAACTTGGTCGCCCAGTTCGGGTAGCGCCAGGGCATATAGGCCGCGCCGAGCGGATGCGAGCCTTTCAGCGCGCCGCGGACGTTGTCGTTGGCCGTGGCCAGGTGCTGCAGGCTCATGTTGTAGCGGTTGGCGGCGACCGCATGGGCGATCCAGCGTTCGTCGCCGTCGACCTGGGCCAGGCGCAGCCAATTGACCGCCATCTGCGAATTGCCGGTGACGCAGGTCCAGGCGACCGCGCCGCGCCATTGCGGGTCGCAGTAGCCGGGCAGGGAGCCGTCGGCGGCCTGCGCCTGCGCCATGGCCCGGGCCATGCGCCGGGCCTGGTCGAGATAGCCGAGGTTGCCGGTGGCCGCACCGACTTCGAGGAAGCCGCGCAGGGCGTAGGCGATGGTGTGGGTGAGCGCGCGGTCGTCGCGATGCCGGCCCAGGCAATTGTCGGGCAGCCAGCCGTTGGCGTGGGCGGTCGACAGCGCCCAGGCGACGTTGCGGTCGGCGGCCTGCAGGTAGCGCGCGTCGGCGGTGGCTTCGTAGGCGCGCACCAGGCCGAACGCGGTGCGGGTGTTGTAGGTCGCGCGCCGGGTCGTGGTCAGCGGCGATTGGAAACGGCGCCAGCAACCGTCCGGGTCTTGGGCCTGCAACAACCAGTCGGCGGCGCGGACCAGGGCGTCGCGGAACAGCGGTTCGCCGGTCTCGCGCAATGCCCGCTCCAGGCCGAACAGCACCTGGCCGGTATTGAACACGGTCGACACCGCCGGCCGCGTCGCCATGGTGCCGGCGCGCACGCCGCCATCGGGTTGTTGCATCGCGACCTCCCAGCGCGCCATGCGCAGGGCGGCGTCGCGATAGCGCGGGTCGCCGCCGTAATCGGCGTAATCGCACAAGGTCGGAATCACGTAGCCGGTGGTCTCCGGATACGAAGCGATCCAGCGGTTGCGGCGTGCGTCGTAGGAATGAGCGACGCCGTCGTCGTCGGTGGCTTGTTGCGCGCGCAACAGCCATTGCGCTGCGGCGGCCAGATGTTCCTGCGGCGTGCGCGTGGGATGGCGGCCGGCGTTCAGGCGATCGCGGTCCGCGTGCAGGGCGACTTGGGCGAACCACAGCAGATGCTTCATGAAGACGATCCGGCTTCGGCGCGAGCGCGGCGAGTGTCGCCGCATCCGCGCGCAGGGGCCAGCATCGAGTTCGCAGAATGACGAAACGCATCGCCGCGTGGCCGCGCGGCGATGCCGAGGCGTTCAGCGCCCCGACACGCCCATCGACGCCGGTCCGCCGCTCTCGAACACGATCGGCGCGCCCGCGGGCCGCAAACGGTCGGCTTCGATCCGGAACCGGTGCAGGGCGCGGTCGGCGATGCTTTGCGCGACCACCGTGCGCGAGTCGTCGAGAAACGCGACGCCCTGCGACCAGGCGCCGATCGGTTGCCGGTCCAGGCGCAGCAGGCGCTCGTTCTCGATCTTCAACAGCACCACCGCGCTGCGTTCGCCGTAGAACGGATGCGACTTGGGCCGGTTGCTGAGGTTCTGGGTCGCGGCCGCGGCGTAGCGGCCATCGGGCGAGCAGGCCACGCCTTCGGGCACCGGGCCGACGCTGACGGTATCGACCGTGCGCGGCGCGGCGCCGTCCAGGCGCAACAGGCTGACCGTATCGGCATCGCCGTCGCCGTCGCCGAAATTGCTGACCACCGCATGGCCGCCGGCGCCGCAGAAGGAAACCGCGAACGGCCGCACGCCGGCGACCAGGTCGCGGATCGCCGGCACACGCACGCCGCTGTCGTCGACCGCATACAACGACACCCGGTGATCGCCGGCGCGGGTGACCAGCAAGCGGCGCCCATCCGGCGAGAAGGCGGCGGACAAGGGGCCGGAACCCGCCGGGAAGGCGATCTGTCCGGCGACTTTCGCGCTGTGCGCCCGGCTGTCCAGCGCCAGCACGGTGGCGCGGTCCGCGGCGGTATGCAACACCAGGGCGCTGCGGCCGTCGGGGCTCATCGCCAGCGACGTCGGCGACGCGTCCAATTCCAGCGTCTGCACCGCGCGCAGGGGCGAGGCGGTCAAATCGATCACCGTGACCCGGCGGTCCGGCACGAACTTGGCTTGCGCGGGGTCCAGCCGTGAGGACGCGGCGACCAGGGCGAGCCGGCGATCGGCGCTGATCGCTACCGCGGACGGCGGACCCAGATAGCTGGTGGGAGCGTCCACTTCGCCGAGCAGGCGCGGTTGCGACGGCGAGAAGTCGATGAATGCGGCGCGGTCCGGTTTCGGCGACGCGACCACGGTGGCGCCGCCGACCACCGGCGTTCCGTCGCCGATCACGGCCTTGGGCTCCAACGCGACCCCGACGATCTGTGCCGGAGCGTACCAGGGCAGGGCGAGCAGCACAGGGCACAGCAGGCGGTGCAGGCGCATGGTTGCGGTCCGGCGATGGCGGGCGGCCAGTGTCGCAGCCCTCGGCCCAGCGGCGATACTGACGGGCATCGCTTCGGGCGGCGATGGCGGTCCTTCAACGCCCCATGACGATGCGCAGACCGCGCACTTCGCTCGCATCCGGACGCCGCGGCGCCGCGCCGGCGCGGACGATGCGCAGGCGCACGCGGACCCGGCCGTCGCGCACCGCGTGAGCGGGCAGCGGCACGACATAGGCGCCCGCGTCGTGCCCGGGCCGCAGTCCGTGCGGCGAGATCATCCCCAATGGCCGGCCGGTGTCGGTGCTCAATTCGATTTCCTGGCCCGAGCCGAGCCGGCCGACCTGCACCTCGAGGAACACCGACTCGCCGATGTCGCGCGCGCGGGGCAGGGCCAGGGTGGAGACGTCGCCTGGCGCGACGCAGCCGGCCTGCACGATCAGCAAGGCCCAGGCCAGAGCGGCGATGCGGCGCGACATGGCGGTTCGCCGTTCAAGTGCGCGCGGCGCGTGCCGCCGGTCGATCGGGCGTGGATGGCCGCATCCTGCTGTCCTCCTGCGTCGTTTTCCGGCGGGTTCGCGCATCGTGCGCGGTTGCGGCGCATTCGCGAATCCGCTTGCGCGCGCGGCTCTTATCGGAAAACGCTTCCGCACGGCAGCGACGGACACGCCCGCGTGGGGCGCGCCGCAACGGTCGACGCGGTCACACAAGTGCCGCGATGCGGCGCACCGCGAGTGATGCCGGGTGAGGCGCGCCGGCGTCGCGCGCCCGAATCAGTAGAACGCGATGCCCGGGCGCAACAACAGTTGAAACACCAGCAGCAGACCCGCCGCGGCCAGCGCCAGGCCCAGGGTGGAGCCCGGCCGCATCGCTGCGCCGCCGGCCCGCACGCCTTGCACGCGCCAGGCGCCGGCCTGGATCCACACCAGCCCGAACAACGCGACCCAGGCCGGCAGCAATGCGACCTCGATCCATTCGCGCGGCATCCGGAACGGCACCGTCAGCGCAGTGCCGAGCAGGGCCGGCAGCGTCGCACACTGAAATACGAAGCGGGTGCGCGCAGCGGGCCCGGCGATGCGCTCGGGCGCATCGGCCAACGCCAACAGCGGCCTCAGCAACGACAGCGCCGCGAACGGAATCGCGGCCAGCGCCAGCGCGGCCGCGCACAGCCTGGCGGCCGGGCCCCATTGCAGATAACGCATCGCCATGCCCAGGTCGCTGCCATCGCTGAGCGCGCCGATCGCGACCTGCGGCAAGGCCATGAGCCAGCCGCAATACGCCATCCAGATCAGGAACAGGCGCGAGCCGGTGCCGCCGCGGGGGCGCCGCAGACGCCAAGCGCACAGCGAGGCGACGACCACGGTGGCGACCGCGCCGCTGCCCTGGAACAACGCGGCCAACGGGTGCTCGCCTTGCCAGGCGTGGTTGTTGTGGAACAGGGTCGGCCGCAGCCCGGGCGTCAGCGCTTTGGGCAGGACCAGGAACAGCTCCTGGACGAAGAAGGTCAGGTTGAAAGCCAGGGTGTAAAGCAGAGCCGAGTTCAGGCTCAGGCGCCGGTTCCAGGGCGGCGCGACGGCGTCGCGTGCGGCGCTCGCCGACGCCGCGCCGCGCAGGCGCAAGACGCCGGCCAGGGCGAGCAGGACCGGACCGACCAACAGGACGCCGCCGGCCAGGGCGGCGATCGCAGATCCGAGCATGCAGGAGGGTCTCCGGTCGCGTCATCGCGTCGGCGCACTATAGCGGCGTCCGTATCGGCCCGGTCCGGCCGGCGCAGAAAAAAACATGGCGTGTCGATTCGGCGGGTTCCGGTTCGTCGTCCTGGCAGGAGCGCGGTTGTGCGCCGGAACCGTTCCGGCGCCCGCGCCCGCCCACGAGGAGTCGGCACCATGCGTTTTTTGTCCATGATCCGGATCGACGAAACCCTGAATCAGGCGCCCAGCGAGCGTCTGCTGACGGACATGCAGCAGTTGATGGAGGAGATGACCCGCAACGGCAGCCTGATCGCCACCGCCGGGCTGACGCCCAGCGCCGACGGCGTTCGCCTGCGTCTGCGCGGCGGCAAGATCACCGCCACCGACGGCCCGTTCACCGAAGCCAAGGAAGTGATCGGCGGTTACGCCCTGTTCGAAGCGGCGTCGAAGGCGGAGGCGATCGCGATCGGCCGGCGCTTCCTGGAAGTGCACGGCGAGGGCTGGGACATCGAGTGCGAGGTGCGGCCGCTGCAGGACCAGGGGGCGGGCTGCGGGCGGATGGACTGTGTCGAATGAACGCACGGCGGCTTGCCGCCGCCTGCGAGCAGGCGAGCGCGGCGTGACCGCGTTAGCCGTGATAGTCCGGGTCCGGCGGCTCGGCCGGCACCAGCGCGATCACCGCGGCGGTGGTCGGCGTACTCCAGTCGGGCAGGCCGCTGACCCAGGCATCGCCGGCGAGTCGGGTCCAGATCTGTCGGCCCGCGTTCCAGGCGTAGTGGACCTGGGCATGGACCGTGATCGTGTCGGTTTGATTCGGCACGAAGACATCCGGCCACTGCACGGTGAGGGTGTACTGGTATCCGCGCCGCGCCCAGGCCGACATTGGAATCATCGCGAAGATCGGATCCTGCGCGTAGAGCGGCGGGGCGTTCAGCAGTTGCCTCGCTGCGGCTTGCTTTTCCTGGTCGGAAGGAGGAACGCTCATGACTGCCTCGGAAGCAGGAATCGGTTGGGGTGGACCTTACCCGGTCCGGCGGTGCGTGATAAGGCCGGTGCGGCTCGGCCTGCGAATCCCGCGGTACGCCCCCGTCGCGCTCAGCGATTGACCGCCGGTCCGTTGACGCCCGCGTAGCCGTTGGCGCAGCCGCTGGTGCAGGTAGTCGCGAGCATGTTGTAGACGATCCGGCCGGCGTTGGACTTGGAACGGAAATGGCCGACGCCCTGGCTGGTGTCGCCGCCGCCGGCGTTGTAGGGACTGCCGTCGCTCCAGTCCCAGTCGTAGGCGTAGGCGCTGTTGCCGGCGCCGATGTCGACCTGGGCCTTGACGTTGGCACCGGCGTTGAACAGCGCGCCGCCGCTGCAGCCGGCGGCGTAGCTGGTGGTGAAGCAATGCACCTGGTCGTACAGGCCGGCGGTGATGGTGTAGAAGGCGATCGAGCCGTAAGTCTGCGGCATCGCGCGCAAGCTGTTGCTGCCGTCGCCGGTCCAGCGGTTATAGCCGTAATAAGGCACGCCGCTGCTGGGATACAGGCCGAAGGTGTAGTAGTCGTAGGGATAGACATAGGCTTCGGCATTGCAGGTCGGCGCGTACGGCGACTGGTAGCCGGTACTCAGGCAGGTGCGCAGGCCGCGCAGGCCGCCGGCGATGTTGACGAAGCGGCGCACGCTGGCCTGATAGCCGTAGTACTTCAGCATCGCCAGGCTCATCGACGAGCCCAGCGAGTGCGAGACGAGGTCGACCTGGCTGCGGCCGGTGTAGGCCTTGACCTTGTCGATGAAGCTCTTGAGCACCTGGTACTTGGCCGGCTCGTGGTAGTTGTACTGCGGCGCGGCGCGTTCTTCGGCGTCCAGGTAAGTGATGCCGAACAACTCGCAATCGTTGTAGCCGCGCGCCTTGAGTTCGTCGTAGACCGAAAGCGCCGGCGCCGCATAGCCGGCCACGGCGGAAGGCGGCATGTCGAAGCTCAGCGCGCTGTCGCCGTTGCCGTGCACGAACACCACCGGGGTGCGGGTGGCGATGCAGTCGCCGCCGCCGAAGCCGCCGCTGCCGACGCCGGGCGCGAAACCGCCGGCGTATTGGCTGGGC
>NZ_HG424603.1:69892-77692 GCF_000336385.2 Lysobacter antibioticus HS124
CGACGGCCGGCGAGGCCGACAGGCCGAGCATGGCCAGGGCGATCGCTGCCATGCCCGTTGCCGCCGGGGCCCGGTTTGCGTTGTGCGGCCGGTGCGAGCCGGCGATCGGGTGCGTGTTTGCCGTACGGAACATGAGCCCTCCCCAGGGTGATCGGTGCGACGACGGAACCGCAGACCCGACGATGGTGAGCCCGCCGTTCGCCCCGGCGGTATTGCACTTATGGGCGATGCGCCGGGCCGGCCGCGACGGCCGTCGGCGCCGGCGCGAAGCCCGCGACTGTGACCGGCCCTGCAAATTCGGTCCGCGGACTCGAATAAGGTGCGCTCGGTACGGGCTCGTCCCGACGCCTGCGACCGCCCCGCCGCAGGCTCGGCCCGCGACGCTGTGGCTGCAACCGCGGCTGCGCTCGCCGCGCACGCGACCGACGCCCGCGCTTCCCCCACGCAACGAGACCTTTCATGCGCACGAATCGATTAACGGCCCGCCTGGCGGGCGCCCTATTCGCCGCCCTGTTGTTGCCGGTTTCCTTCGCCCACGCTGCCAACCAGTACTGCGACAACGACCGCGATCCCGGCCAGTATCCCAGTTGCGGCAACGTCGCCGGCGCCGGCTTCTATTACCGCAGCGGCCAACCCAGCGACTACCACGGCGACGACCGACTCTCGACCACCCAATCCAGCAGCTACGGCTGGGTGTTCCTGGGCACCGTCGCCGCCGGGCATCACTATGCGTATCTCGCCAACAATGCCTTCACCGATCCGCGCGCCGAGTACCAGGCCTGGGACCTGGGCAGCGGTTTCTACTCGATCGGCTACGTCAACCAGAACACCGCGCCCAGCGGCTGGAATTACGTGGGCTACGGCACCAGCGGCGCGTTGTACGTACGCCGCAGCAGCGGCAGCGGCGCGACCGGCGCCGACGCCGTCATGCGCCAGTACGCGGGGCTGAGCGCGCAAGTGTCGACGCCGCTGACGCCCGCGCCGGCCGGGCGCTGTCCGAGCCTGGCTCTGCGCGATCCGGCGCTGGCCGAACTGCAGAACAAGATGTTCGACGCCGCGCGCAGCTATCGCGATGCCGCCGGTTCTTACGCGATCGTGTTCAACAACAACGGCCAACGCGAGCGGATCGAGTTCGAAGTGTCGCCGGCCCGGCGCAGCGGCTTCGTGCGCATCGCCGGCGCGGACGGACGCCTGACCGAACACTACGCCGACGCCGAGTCGCAGACGACGGTGCTGCCGTTGCATTCGGCCTATCGCTCCAGCCGCCGGGCGGCCGCCCCCGATGCGGAGCAGGCTCCGGCCGCGCATGCCTATCGCAATACCGCCTGCCAGGCGGTGTACGCGAGCCAGCCCGATGCGAGCGGCGCGCCCGGCACGGCCGACGTGCTGGCCCCGGCCAACTACGCTTTCTGGCTGTCGGACGAGGACAGCCGCATCCTCGGCCGGCCGAGCCTGCTCGGACGCGAGGCGGTGCTGGTCGAAGGCCGCCACGACGAAGCGATGGCGCGCAAGCTCGGCGCGCAGCGCTATCGCATGTGGGTGGACGCGGCGACCGGCATCCTGCTCAAGCTCGAAGGCCGCAATGCGCGCGGCGGCCGCGCTTATCTGATCGAAGTCGAGCGGTTGCGCCTGGACAGCGGCGTGTCGCCGCGGGCCAGGCCGACGCTGGCGAAGGGCTGGATCGATCTCGGCGCGGCGCGCTGAGTCGCACCGGACCGGAGCGGCGCCGCTCCGGTCCGCTGTCGCGCTCAGTACACCCGTCCGGTGGCGCCGGCGCCGTTGCCGGAGTGGTAGAACAGCACGCCGCCCGGCGAGGACACGACCCGGTTCCAGCCGGTGGCGAAGGCGCCGGCCGGATAGGTGGTCAGGGTGGTGTGATTGCCCGCGCTGTCGAAGCGGCCGATCGCGCCGGCGCCGGTGGCCGCGTTGTAATACAGCACGCCGTTCGGCGTCGACACGATGCTGGTCCAGCCGGTGGCGAACGAGCCGGCGGGCCAGGTGCGCAGGGTGGTGTGGTTGCCGTTGGGTTCGATCCGGCCGAGCGCCGCGGCGCCGGTCTGGGTGCTGTAGTAGAACAGCCCGGCCGAAGTATCGACCACGCTGCTCCAGCCGGTGGCGAAGGAACCCGCCGGCCAAGTCTGCAGGGTGACGAAGGATTGCGCCTGCGCCGACGACGTTGCCGCGGCCAGGGCGAGCGGAACCAGCAGCGACGACCACAGGCGGCGCGTGCGCGCACCGCTACGAGTGCGATTCATGGGGCCTTTCCTTGGTGATGGAAGCGCGCCGGGCGTACGGCAACGCATTCGGCGGCGCGATCCGAAAGCGTGGCGAGAACCTGCGAGGGCGTGTGCGAGCCAGCCGGCATCGAACGCAACCGGTGCCGGAACGGTCGGCGCTCGCCCACGGATCTTGTAGCCCAGCCGCTCGCCGGTTTCCGACGATTGCGTCCGCAGATCCGCCGGCGGCCGGCATGGGTTCTGCGACGGCCGTCGTCGCGACGATCGCGCGCAGCCAGGACTGCGCCGCCGGTCACGCGCTCCAGCGATGCGCGACGCAACGGCGTCGGTGCGGCCGGCAGTGCCTGCCGGCGTCCGGTTCGGGCCTCGCCCGCGGCGCTCCGGCGCTTGCACGGTGCGCCTCGACAGGAGTACTACTGGCGCCGCCACCGGAACCGCGGGAGAGCGGGCATGAAGCGAGGACTCTGGGCGATGCTGGTCGCCGGCCTGTGTTGCGCCGTGCCGGCTTGGGCGGGCGATCCGCCGGCATCGACTGCGCCGGCAGCCGCGCCGAGTCGCGATGCGGCATTGGCTCAGCGCCTAGGCGCCGACGAGCGCGGCATGCGCCGCTACGTGCTGGTGATCCTGAAGACCGGTCCGAAGCGCGTGCCCGACGGCGAAGAGCGCAAGGCGATGTTCGCCGGCCATTTCGCCAATATCGAGCGCTTGGCCAAGGCCGGCAAACTGGCGCTGGCCGGGCCCTTCGCCGAGGACCCGGACGGCTGGCGCGGACTGTTCCTGCTCGCGGTGGACGATCTCGAGGAGGCGCGACGGCTGACCGCGACCGATCCGGTGATCGAGCGCGGCGAGATGGTCGCCGAGTACCACCGTTGGTACGGCTCGGCAGCGGCGATGGCGATTCCCGAGCTGCACGACAAGCTGGCGCCGAAGCGGCCGTGAACGGCATCGGAGCGTGCCGCGCCGCGGCGCGCGGCTTGGACGGCCGGATGCGCTCTGCTACCGTGCGCGACCAGGACGGCGGCGCCGGTGGCGTCGCTGCGCAACGCTTTCCAAGGCAGGAATCCGCATGTATCCGTTTCGTCGTCGCTTCGTTTTCGGTCTCTCCCTGATCCTCGCCGCTTATGGCGCCGCCGCGACCGAAATCGCGCCCGAAGCGGTCCGGCTCGAAGCCGGGTTGATCGCCGCGCTGCGCTACGACGCCAAGACCGGCGAACGCGCCGCGCCGTCCGGGCCGGCGATCCAGGCCTATATCCGCGCCGGCTACCTGACCGCCAAGCCGACGGTGCGTGCCGACTACACCGACTATCGATTGCTCGACAAGCCGGCGACCTTGCTCGGGCTGCCGCTGGTGGCGATCGAGGAGGAGTACATGACCCAGTACCTCGGCTGCTGCGTCAGCGAAGGCGCCGGCGCGACGGTGCGGGTGTCCGGCGACATCGCGCCGTTGGTCGAGTTCGCCAAGCGCAATGCCTGCCATCTGGAGCGCGACTACGACGCTGCAGGCGAGTTCAGGAACTACGGCATCGCCGGCAAGTTGCCGGCGGGCCGCTACGCCAACCTGAGCTGCCGGGCGCGCGACGCGGATCGGGCGGAGCCTTGAGTCCTGAAGGGGCGCCGCGAGAGCGGTCGCGGCCCGTGTCGCCGCTGCGATAGGCCGATCTTCTGCAGGAGCGGGACGAGCCGCGGCCGAAAGCGTGGCGGCCTCAATTGTCGACGGCGAACGCGCCGAACAACACGCCGTTGTAGCTGGCCGGCAAGTAACACACCACCGAGACGAAGCTCCAGTAGTTCACGGTCGGCAACGACACCGGTTGGTCGTAGGTGGCGCCGCACTGGTTGAAGCTGGAGCTGCTCAGCAGCTGTCCGGTGTAGTTGTAGGCGTACACCGTGCAGCTGGTGCAGGCGCCGTTGAGGTTGCTGCCATCGATGTAGTAGCTCTGCGCCGGACCGGTGACCGGATGGCGCACGATCGGGCAAATGACGGGGCGCACGGCGGCGTTTGCATTGCGCACGCCGTAGCTGAGGTAGTCGATGTCCAGCGCCTGGCCGGCGTTGTAGGCCGCGCAGGACGTGCCGGGCGTGCTCAGGTTCTGCGAGGTTGCAGCGCGCGTGTCGAGCGCCGCCGCGCTGCCCAGTGTCAGGGCCAGGGCCGATACGGCGGCCATCCAGGTCTCGGCTTTCATGTCGTCACCTCGTGAGGTAGGTGGAAGTACCGGGTTTCTCCCCCTGTTCCTGCCGCCGCATCGCCGCCGGCGGCTTCAACGCTTAGCCGACGCGCCGGGAGCCGGCTCCGGCCCCAGCAAGTACAGGACCATCTCGCCGCGGCCGTTCGCTCCCGGCGCGTACTGCGCGACCATGCGCGGCAGCGCGTCGGCGAATTGCTGGCTCCACAGCGGCAGCTGCTTCTGCAGCCGCGCATCGCCGCCGTCGCGGATCTCGACCCGGCACAGGGTCGAACGGCATTCGACGTCGCGCGCCGCCTCGCGCATGGCCTCGTCGGCGCGGATGGCGTTCCACAGGCGCGACGTCATCGCCGGCGACCAACTCGGGTCGGCGGTTTCGCGACGGAAATTCTGGCGCAATGCGTCGAGATAGGCCTCGTGTTTGCGCTCGCCGGCTTCGGCGCGTTGGCGCAGCGCGGCCGGATCGGCGCGTGCGTCGGCGCCGGAGCGGCGCAGCGCGACCATTTGCGACCGCAGTCCGGCGATCTCATCGCGCATGCGTTGCAGCTCGGCATCTTCGCGTGTGTGTTCGTTCGCGGGCGCGGCCGCGTTCGGTGCGGGCGTCGTTTCGTTCGCCGAGTGATACACCGTCGCCAGCGCCGCCAGCGCCAGCAATCCGGGCCCGATCCATAGCCATGCGCTGGGTTTCATGGACGATGGTGTAGCAGAAGCCTGGGTGCGGAGCATGTCGCTTAAAAAACGACACCGCCCGATCGGCGCACCGCTTCGGCCCACAACAGCGCGATCAGTTTGCGGCGCGACGTCAGGCCGGTCTTCTGATAGACCCGCTGCCATAAGGTGCGCACGGTCGAGATCGAACAGCCTAGGGTCGCGGCGATCTGCTTGTCCTCGGCGCCGCGCGCCGCCGCCAGCAGCACCGAACGCTCCATCGGGCTCAACGGCGCCCAGGCGCTGGCGGCGGCCTCGTCCAACAGGTCGTCCATGACGGTGTTGCGAACATGGGTGACGGCCGGCGACATTCAATGTCTGCGGGTCGGGGGGACACCTATCCAACGCCAGGCCGTGCGCGGACAGGTCAGTGTGGAACCGCGAACTGAAGGTTCGGTCACAATGAATCTGCCGATCCGCGGTGAAGCGGATCGGTACGGGCGCACGGTTTGCGCCGCGCCGTCGGCGCGGCGTCGACGGGGCACGACATCGAAGCTTGCGCCACTGCGGTGGGCCGATCCGGGCTCGGCTTCCGACGCCGCCCGCGAGCGTGTCAGTGCGCGGCGGTCGCCGGGTCGACGGCCAGCGGACGCACGTACTGCAGCAGGCTGGTCAGGGTCTTGCCCGGCTCTTCCCAGGGCATCATGTGCGAGGAGTTTTCGAACCACACGCTCTGCTTGAACGGCGCTCTGACCTGCTTCAACCACTGTTCGGCCGGCTCGGCCGGGGTGGTGTAATCGTGGCGCCCGAGGAAGAACACCACCGGGATCGGGAACTCGCGGACCGGCTTGTAGTCCACCGCGACGAACTCAGGCAGGATCTTGCCGAGGGTGAACACGTTGCCTTCGTTGACGTTGCGGCGGTCGCAGTCGCCGTACTCCGGCGACAGGCGCGGGCCGCGGTAGAAATAGGTGGAATCGTTGCGGTAAGCGGTCAGGCCGCCGTAGTACTGCGACCACTTGCGCGCGGCGATGATGCGTTCGCGGGTGATCGGCTGGTCGCCCGGATAAGGCATGATCGCTTCCATCTCCTTGACCGCTTCGGCGTTGCCCAGCGCCTTGGCCCGCTGCAGGCCGAAGTCGAAGCTGATGCGCTCGTTGTCGCGCACGTTGATGGCCTGGCCGATGCCGACGTAGGCGTAGAACAGGTCGGGCTGCTTCAGCGCCGCCTTCATGCTGATGATGGTGCCCCAGCTGTGCGCCATCAGCACGATCTTGCGCTTGCCGTAGCGTTGGCGCAGGTACTGGGCGACTTCGACCACGTCGTCGGCGAAACGGTCGATATGGATGGTGTCGGCGTAGCTTTGCGGGTCTTGCAGCGCGTAGGTCTTGCCGGCGCCGCGCTGGTCCCAGTTGACCACGGTGAAGTATTCCTCGATCGGGCGCTGGAACTGCCACGAGGTCGGGATCACCGGCGAGGCCGGGCCGCCGTGCACGAACAGCAGGATCGGGTTGTTCTTGTCCTGGCCGCGCACGCTGAGCCATTGATCGATGCCGCCGATGCGGGCCGCGTAGGATTCCTGGATGCCGTTGGGTGCGACGATGCGGCCAAGGTCTTCGATGATGGCGCGGGCCTCGGCGTAGCTGGAGGTGTCCTTGCATTCGGGGGCGGCCGAAGCGAACGGGCTCAGGGCCAGCAGCAGGGAGGCGAGCAGGGCTTGGGTCTTCATGGGCGGATTCCGGCCGAAAGGCGAGGGTCTGGCGAAGGCGAAGGGCGACGCCGCAAACCGCGATGACGCGGCCGGCGGCGCCGACGAGGCGGCGATGCGACGCGCAGCGCGGGCGGCGGCCGTCGGAGGTCGGCTGCAGCGGGCCTGTCGTGTGTCGCGATCGTTCCCCATGCGGCATCAGATACGGGCGGAAGGGCGAGGGTTTACACCGCGCATGTTTTTATTTGCAACGGCCGGCGCGCCGGTCGGCCGTTCCGCGACCTCGGCCGGTGTCCTTGGCCGTCGCGGCGGAGTAGGGTGGGGCTCCCCCAGCGAGGAATCCGCCATGGAAACGCAGGAACTGCATCGCGGCCGCCTGATCGACCATATCCAACTGGTGGTGCGCGACCTCGAGGCGAGCAGACGCTTCTACACGGCGGTGTTCGAGGCGTTGCAGGTGCCGATCGCCGGCAGCGGCCCGGATTACTTCTGGGCCGACGAGCTGTTCGTGTCCACCGCGTCCAGCGAAGCCGCGCAGGGCGAGTTGACCGGCCGCCATCATCTGGCTTTCCAGGCCCGCGACCGCGCCATGGTCGAGGCCTTCCATCAGGCCGCGTTGGCCCACGGCGGTCGCGACAACGGCGGCCCCGGCCGGCGAGCCTATCACCCCGGCTACTACGCCGCGTTCGCGCTGGACCCGGACGGCAACAACATCGAGGCGGTCTATCACGGGCCTGCCGAGCGCAGCGCGCCCTCGGTCAAGGTCGTGTTCTGAGCGGGGCGGGGCCGGCGTACGACCGGTCCGGCGCAGACCGTTACCGGCCGGGCGCAGGGCTGCCGGTACTGGCGATGCCCTTGGCCGAGGTTGCGGGTTCCGAGAACGCGGCGGCGCCGAGCGCGAAGCCGCGTCTTAGATCGAAGCCCGAGCCGTCGCCGGCGTCCGCGGCGGGCGGACGCCGGCGAGGCAGGCCGTTCAGCGCGGCTTGCGCGCGCGCGGCGGCGCCGCGGCCGCCAGGGCCGGGCC
>NZ_HG424604.1 GCF_000336385.2 Lysobacter antibioticus HS124
GCCGGCGTGCAGCAGGCTGGTGCGGTTGCCGGTGGCGTCGTAGCCGTAGGTTTCAATCGGGGTGTTGCTGGGCCCGTCGCGGGTGATCTTGAGCCGGCCCAGGGTGTTGCAGTCGTACTTGGCCAGGAAGCCGCTCAGCAAGCCGTCCTTGAGTTCGGTCAGCTCGCCGACTTCGTTGTAGCCGTAGGCCAGCGACAGACCGTCGGCGGCATTGTCGTGCACGGTCTTGTCGCGATAGTCAGACCGTAGCTGCGGCTTAGGCCATTGCAGAGGTCAGGGTGTCGGGTAACGATCCAACTTGTACACACCTCCGACAGAGTCTTGCAGAAAATACTCTGACACGATCTATTTCGCCCGGACCGAACGCATCCGATAAACGGGGACAGAGTGTCTTTCCGAAAGATCTACGTAAAGGCACCCCGACCCGGTTATCGCCGAAACGTGCTCCGACCTGAATTTTAGTTATCAGTGATCCGCCCCTCTCTGCCTTCTCATCTCGAGGAAGCGAATGAAACTCATGACCGACAAGCATTTGGTCTCTTGAGTCGATGGCGTTTTTTTTGAATCAACATCACTTGCCAACCCGGTTTCAGAACAATTCGTTAAGGCAGCCCAAGCATCCAACCTGCCCTTCAAACGCATTGCTTCCTCCGAAGAAAAAGGCAACTCTCTCTCATCAACAAACAGGAGCGGTCCACCAGACCTGTCGAGCGCATCAAGAGATCTATCCAACTTCGCACGATGCCGCCCAGACTCGTCTGAAATCGAAATGACAATGGAGCCCCCGTCCAATAACAGCTCAGCAGACTCGACCTCAAACTGGCTCGCACCGACTTTTCCGGCCGTAGCACACGAACCAGAAAAAACAACTAACATCAAAACCAATCCATAAGCTACTTTCATGGCTTAAACGTCCTCGAAGAAGAAGGCGAAACAACTCCCTTGTAACCATCTATCGCGATAAGCCTTGTGTAACCCAACACCTGCGTTCTTAGCTGCTTAGACAGCTGTTCCGCAAATGAATTTGTCCCCTTAGCCGTCTGACAGGCAACAATCACAACAGGCATACCTTCACGCCACAATCCACTCGCCCTAATCAGGGCAGCAGCATCTTTTGGGTAAAGCCTCACCCTATCAAGATACATTCCCTCACGATCGTCGACGATATATTTCGACGACCCATGGGAAAAAACATACAGCACTCCGGGCGTGTCGGGCCACGCCCTAGCATTCATATTTATTATTTTGTCTGCTGCCAGCCAAGGATCTTGGTCAAAAAGAATCAACTTCTCCAATCCAGTAGGATCAACGTAAAAGGCCGGGCGCGCCGACACATAAAGATATAAGTTAACCCCCCCCATCAAACCTATCGGATCACTCTGCACATACCTGCCGCTAACCGCATCGTAATCCCGGAAGTAGTTGTAATTCAGCCCCGTCGCCGAATCGTACCGCTGCCCCGGAAACCGCAGGTCGAACACG
>NZ_HG424605.1 GCF_000336385.2 Lysobacter antibioticus HS124
GGCGCTGCTGCGCTGCGCGCTGCCGTCGCGGTACTTGACGATGAACTCGTCCTGCGCGTGCTGATTCAAGGACGAGAGATTGACGCGCTCTGCGGCGAAGGCGGACATCGCCGCGCAGGACAGGGCGGTCGCGGTGGCGACGGCAAGAGCGCGTTGCGACAGGACGCGCGAGGATGCGGGCTTGTTGCGGCAAGACATGATGGAACCCCCAAAGCGAAGGCCGGCGATGCGGCGTAAGCGCGCGAGGGCCGGTTCGAAGCATGGCGGCTTCGCGACGGGCTCGCGCAGTGCGTGCGGACTCGTCGATCCGCGCGGCACACGCTACGAGTGCGTCGTCGGCGCTCACAAGGCGCGCTTCGGGGGCGATTGCGGACATACCCGTGCGTCCGATCACGTATCGGCACCATACGTTTCGGAATCGCGACAGGTTGGCGACGGATCGGCGATCGTCGCAACGGGAATTAATGTGCTTTTTGTATCAGCGCACGCGTTCGTACAGTCGAAGGCCTGCGATCGCGATGCGGGCGCTCATCCGGTTCGGCGCGCGACGCCGGCGGGTTCGCCGATCGGCGCCGGATCCGCCCGGCGCCGATGCAGTCACAGCATGCCGGTTTCCAGGCGCGCGGCCTCGGACATCATGTTGCGATTCCACGGCGGATCGAACACCAGTTCGACATCGGCCTCGGCCACGGTCGGAATCATCTCCAGCTTGCTGCGCACGTCGTCGACCAGGATATCGCCCATGCCGCAGGCCGGCGCCGTCAAGGTCATGCGCACCTCGACCGTGCGCTGGCCGTCGTCGCGATGCTTGACCGCCGCTTCGTAGACCAGGCCCAGCTCGACCACGTTGATCGGGATCTCCGGGTCGAAGCAGGTGCGCAGTTGCTGCCACACCAGCCGTTCGACCGCTTCGTCGTCGGCGCCTTCGGGCAGCTCCAGCGGTTCCGGCGGTTCTTTGCCGATGGCGTCGGCGTCGCGGCCGTGGATGCGGAACAGGTTGCCCTCGACGAACACCGTGTAGCTGCCGCCCAGGGCCTGGGTGATGTAGCCCACGCTGCCGGCCGGCAGGGTCACCTGCTCGCCTTGGGGGACCATGACGACGGCGCAATCGCGCTCGAAACGGACGGGTTCGCTGCTGCGGGAGTACATGCCGGAAAGATGGGGACGCCGTGCCGCAGCACAAGAAGGCCTATTCTACCGGCCCCGGCCGGCTATGCTGTAGGGCTTGCCCCGCCCACAGTGTTCCGCCGATGACCGTCGCCGTGCCGACCGAACCCCGTGCCCCCCGCCAGACCGAGCGCGCGCAACGCCGGGTGACCGCATTCTCCTGGCTGCTGCTGGCCCTGGGCACGGTCGGTTTCGCCGCGTTCTGGGTGTTGCTGGCGGTGGCCTGGGACCGCCAGTGCAGCTGGATGGCGGTGCTGGGCGCGCTGGACATCGCCTGGATGCTGCGCCTGGGCGGCTGGCGCCCGGGCCCGCGCCGGGCCGGTCTGGGATTGGCGGCGAGCGCGTTGATCGTACTGATCGCCAACTGGGGCATCGCCGCGAGCCAGTACGGCGGCATGCTCGGCTTCGGTCCGCTGGAGTCCTCGACCCGATTGGGCCCGAATTTCGCCTGGACCCTGTTCCAGCTGGCCAATACCGGCACCGACCTGATCTGGCTGGCGCTGGCCGCGGCGGTGGCGGTGGTCGCCTCGCGCTGAGGCGGTTGGCGGCTGCGGGCGCTAACGATGCGATACCGCGGCAACGCGGTCGCGGCTTGCGCCCCTGCCCCAAAGCAACGACGCCGTGCCCAGCGTTGCCGTTGCCATGAAGAGCTTGGTGCCGCTTCGGACAGACCGGGGAGGGCCTGTGCGGAGCAGCCCTGCGCAGGCTACGTCCCATAGTGGCCCTTGATGCGAAACGGCCATGGCGTTTTCTTTGGCTACTTTTTGACCGAAGGAAATCCAGTAGGACGTT
>NZ_HG424606.1 GCF_000336385.2 Lysobacter antibioticus HS124
ATGTCCGCAACCTGACCAAGCGCACGGGCGATCCGGACCCGACCTGTCCGTCGAACGCGTGCGTGGTGACGCCGGTAGAGCCGCCGGTGGTTGGCTACGCGAAGTCGGCCAGTACGACCGCTTCGGTGGTCCAGGGAGATACGATCACCTACGCGCTGACCACCACCGTGGGCAACGCGCCGACGCGCAATGTCCTGACCCTGACCGACACCCTCGGCACGGGCCTGGACTTCGTCGCGGTGACCGGTTCGGCCGGCTACGCCTGCAACGGGGCCAATCCGCTGGTGTGCACGTTGCCGGCCGGCACGGCGCCGGGCACCTACACGGTGACCTACACCGCGCGGGTCAATGCGCAGGCGTCGGAGACGGTGGACAACGCCGTCGTCGGCAGCGGCTCGGACAACCCGACCTGCCAGGGCAGCTGCATCACCAGCACTCCGGTGGTGGTGTTGCAGAGCCTGCGGGTGATCAAGCAGGCCTCGCCGCGCGACGTGAAGATCGGCGATCTGGTGCGCTACACGGTCTCGGTCGAGAACACCGGCACCGTCGACGCGATCGACGCGACCCTGGTCGATACGCCGCCGGCCGGCTTCAGCTTCGTCGACGGCTCGCTG
>NZ_HG424607.1 GCF_000336385.2 Lysobacter antibioticus HS124
CCGGCGCCGGAGCGGAGGCGCCGTCGGCCGGCGCTGCCGGTGCGGCGGCCGGGGCCTGCATCGCGGCGCGTTCGCGCGCGACCAGGTGATCGGCGACGCGCAGCATGTCGGCGAAGCCCTTCTCGGTGGTGACCAGGTACTTGCCGTTGATCACCAGCGAGGGGCTGGCGCTGACGCCGGAGCGCTGCATGAACTGCTCGGCGCGCTTGAGCTTGGCGTTGATCGCGAAGCTGTTCATGGTGCCGATGAAGTCGGCCGGCTTGGCGCCGTACTTGGCGTAGAAGTCGCCGAACTGTTGGTCGGTCACGCTCTGGTAGGGGAGGGTCTGCTCGATGTGCACGGCGCGGAACATCGCCTCGTGGGTCTTCTCCAGCAGGCCCAGGGTCTGGGCGGTGTAGAAGGCCTTGGCGAACGGGATCGGGTTGCCGCCGAACGGGCCGGCGACCGGGGTGAACTTCACGTCCGCGGTCTGCTTCTTGCGCCAATCCAGCAGCTGCGGCTCGAACTGGGCGCAGTGCGGGCAGGTGTAGCTGAACACTTCGGCGACTTCGATCTTGCCGGCGACCGGCTCGTAGGCCTGGCCGGCGGGGATTTCCTGGAAGTCGGTGCCGGCGACCGGGGCCGGGCCGGACGGCGGGGTGGCGACGGCGGCCGGCTGGATCGCCGGTTCTTCCGGGGCGGCCGGCGCGGCCGGGGCGCTGTCGGCCGCCGGTGCGGCGGCGTCGGCCATCGGCGCGCTCGGGGCTGCGGCGGTGTCGGCCGGGGTTTCGGTCTTGTTGCAGGCCGCCAGCGCGACCAGCGCGGTCAGCATCAGCGGAAACCGGGGCAGCGAAGCCATGCGTGAATTCATCGATGGAGTCTCCACAAAGCGATCGGAATGCGATCAGTCGAAGGGGCGGGCGCGCGCCGGTGCGTCGCGGCTCCGCCGGGAACGGCCGCCAGGATAGCGGCCGTCATGGGCGAGCGGGAGTGCAGGCCGGGTTCAGCGCTTGCCCGCGGTGGCGCGCTCGCGCGCGATCAGATGGTCGGCGACGCGCAGCATGTCGTCGAAGCCCTTCTGGGTGGTGATGCGGTACTTGCCGGCGACCACCATCGACGGGGTGCCGTCGACGCCGCTGGCCATGATGAAGGCCTTGGCCTTTTCCATCGCCTGGTTCGTGGCCGGACCGGCCATGCCGGCGGCGAAGGCCTGGGCGTTGGCGCCGAACTTGGCGTAGAAGGCGGCGATCTCGGCCGGGGTGGCGTTCTGGATCGGCAGGCTGCGCTGCTCGTGCAGGGCCTTGAACACCGCCTCGTGGGTCTTGCCCAGCAGCTTCATCGACTGCGCGGTGTAGAAGGCCTGCGCGTACGGGGTCCAGTAGCCGCCCCACGGCGCGGCCAGCGGAACGAAGCTGACGTCGGCCGGCTGCTTGGCGCGCCAGGCCGCGACCTGCGGCTCGAAGTGGGCGCAGTGCGGGCAGGTGTAGCCGAACACCTCGACCACTTCGACCTTGCCCTTGGCCGGCGCGAACGGCTTGCCGCCTTCGATCACGACGTAGTCGACGCCGATCTCCGGCGCAGGGCCGGCCGGGG
Organism: Lysobacter antibioticus HS124; assembly: GCF_000336385.2. Classification (GTDB taxonomy): domain Bacteria; phylum Pseudomonadota; class Gammaproteobacteria; order Xanthomonadales; family Xanthomonadaceae; genus Lysobacter; species Lysobacter firmicutimachus. The sequence goes on from NZ_HG424607.1 coordinate 1,573, forward strand.
TGCCGGCCTTGGGCGCGGCGGCGGCGGCGAAGGGAAGGGCGGCGAGCAACAGCAGGGCGGCCAAGCGCAGTTTCATCGGTGATCTCGTCGGTGGTGGCTCGCGGCGAACGGCGCTCGTCGCGGGGCAGGGCGGACATAAAAAACGCCGGCGCTAAGGATAACGGCCGGCGTCTCAACCAGGAGTGTCGGAATGGACCGGCGCGGCGGCACGGAAGTTCCCGCGTTGCGCAAAGTGACCGGGGTCACGCTCGGCGCGGCGGCCGCGGAAACGAAAACGCCGGCCTGTCGCCAGGCCGGCGTCGGATCGCGTTGCGCGTGCGGTTCAGCCCTTGGCGGGGGGGG
>NZ_HG424608.1 GCF_000336385.2 Lysobacter antibioticus HS124
GCTGCCGCCGACCGTGCCGTCCACATTCAACGCAGTGTCGTCGGCCAAGGCGATCGTCGGCGTCTGCAACGTGCCGTCGATGTCCAGCGTGCCTGCATCGATCGCGACGCCGCCGCTGAAGCTCTGGCTGCCGGTCATGCTGGCAATACCGGTGTTTTGCTTGGTCAAGGTCTCGAAGCCCGCCGTCTGGGCGCCGTCGAAGACCATCGCCGAGGCGTTGTCCAGGATCAACCGGTCGCTGCCGCCCGCGCCGGCCTCCACGCCGCCGGCACCGCTCTCGATGACGGCCCCGTCCCGCAAGGTCAGCACGTCGTCGCCGGCGCCCAGGCCCAAGGTGCCGGCGCCGGTGTCGAGCAGTCCGGCCAGGATCACCGCATCGTTGCCGTCGCCGAGGTCGCCGTTCGCACGCAGCGTGCCGGCGGGGCCGACATCGATCGTATTGACGCCGGCGCTGCCGGTAAGGGCCGTCGGCGTGCCGCCGGCCGCTTCGACGATGCCGTCGACGTCGAGCACGGTACCATCGGCCATCGACAGGGCCGACGTCTCCAGTCGGCCGTCCACGTCGAGCGTGCCGCCTTCGAGCTGAGTGGCGACGGCGAAGACGTGGTCGCCGGTCAGGGTCAGCGCGCCGGTGTTCTGCTTGGTCAGGATTTCGAAGGTGTCGATGCTGCCGCCGTCCAGGGTGTAGCCCAGCGCGGTGTTGACCACCAGCGTATCGGTGCCGTCGCCGGACGTGCCCACGCCGCCGCCGAGCATTTGCGCACCGTCGTTGAGCACCA
>NZ_HG424609.1 GCF_000336385.2 Lysobacter antibioticus HS124
GAAAACGCCATGGCCGTTTCGAATCAAAAGCCGCTATGGGACGCCGCTGACGCGAGGCTGCTCCGCACAGGCCCTCCCTGGCCTGGCTGCGCACGGCCCGCCTCCCTGCGGGCCGCCCTCCGGGGCTTGAGGGCGTTCTTGCGAGTTCGATGCGGCGCCAGGCTCTTTACGGCAACAGCAACAGCAACAGCAACAGCAACGGCGGGCGCTGCGTTGTTGTCGAGGGGTAGGAGCGGCGCAAGCCGCGACCGCGGAGGTCGGTGAGCGATGCGGATTGGGCAGCGCGGTGCGGCCGATGCGATCGCCGATGGCGCAGCGTTCCTCCGGTGAGGGGAGCGCGGTTCGCTCGGTACCGGTCGGCGGGTTGCGGGCGGGCAAAGAAAAAGCCCGGCGCGAGGCCGGGCTTGTTCTTGTCGCGGTTCGAAGGCCTTGCGGCGATCAGAACTTGTAGGTCGCGCCCACGTACACGTAGCGGCCGATGTTGTCGTAGTTCGAGTTGATCGCGCTTTCGCCGAAGTAGTTCAGCGGCGGATCCTTGTCGAACACGTTGTCGGCGCCGACGTACAGGTCCAGACCGGTGTTCGGCAGCTTATAGCCGACCTGCAGGTTGTGGTAGGTGTACGAACCGTTGCGGATCGGCGAGACCTGGCCCGGGTTGCTCTGGTAGCTCCACGGCTCGACGCGCAGGTTGCCGTCGATGTAGCGCATGTCCCAGCTCGCGCGCCACTGGCCCAGCTTGTAGCTGGCGTTGAGCGAGGCGCGCCAGCGCGGATCGCTGACGTAGTTCAGGTACTCGCGGTACTCGTTCGGGAACGCCTGGAACGCCCACTCGCGCGAGGAGATCAGGCGCGTGCCGACGAAGCGCAGCGAGGTCTGGCCGCCGAACAGTTCGAAGCGGTAGTCCGCTTCGATGTCCACGCCGGTGCGGCGCGAACGGGCCAGGTTCTCGTTGAGCGCGGTCCAGTTGTAGATCGAGCCGGCCGGGAAGGTGCGGCCCTGCGGGTCGACGTAGCCGCCCGCCGGAGCGCGCAGGATCGCCGCGCAGAAGTCGTTGCCGATGCCGCCGGGCGAGTCGACGCAGCGGGTCGCCAGGGTTTCGGCGGTGACCGCGCCGATCGCGTCCTTCAGGTTGACCCGCCAGTAGTCCACCGACAGACCGAAGCCTTCGATGAACTCCGGCTGCCAGACGAAGCCGTAGGAGAACGAACGCGCCTCTTCGACGTTCAGGTCCGGGTTGCCGCCGCTGACGCCCGGGCGGTTGCCGCCGTAGGTGTCGACGTAGTTCGCCGGCAGGCCCAGCGCGGCGCAGTTCTGCGCGCGCAGCGCCGGGTTGGCGGCGGTGTTGACCGAGTTGGTGCGGCCCGGACGGGTGTCGCAGGGGTCGTTGATGGTGGCGAAGTTCTGGGTCTGCGGGTTGAACAGCTCGCCGATGTTCGGCGCGCGCACCGCCTGGGCCAGGCTGGCGCGGACGCGGAACGAATCGTTGATCGCCCAATCCAGGCCGACGTTCCAGGTCTTGGTCTCGCCGACCGTGCTGTAGTCGGAGTAACGGCCGGCCAGGTCCATGCTCAGGCGCTGCACGCCCGGCAGGTCGGCCAACAGCGGGATGGTGGTTTCGGCGAAGATTTCCTTGACGCTGTACTCGCCCTTACGGTTCGGGATCGCGTTGAGGAAGGTCAGGCCCTGGGCCGCCAGCGGATCGGTGTTCTCTTCGCTGGTTTCCTTGCGCCATTCCACGCCGGCCGCGAAGCCGACGCCGCCGGCCGGCAGCTCGAACAGCGAGCTGTTGGCGACCGAAGCGCTGAACACCTTCTGGGTCAGCTTGGTGCGGTTGACCGCGTCGTAGTTGAACCAGTCGGCCGCCTGCGGGTTGACCGCGCCGTTGCCGAAGATGCTGAACGGCACGCAGCCCTGGCGCGACAGGTCGAGGTAGCGCACGCCGGTGTTCGGGTTGATCGCGTTCGGATCGATCGAGGTGCGGCAGACCAGATTGCCGGCGCCGTCGCGCACCACGTCCATGCCGGCCTGCCAGCGGTCGTTGATGCGGTTGTTGAGGTTGAGGCGATCGATCTCGGTCTTGCCGTAGTTGGCCGAGACTTCGTACGACCAGTTCTCGCTCAGGTAGCCTTCCAGGCCGACCACGTAGCGCTGGGTTTCGCGCTCGACGTTCTCGCCGCGGCGGCCCGCGTCGACGTTGAAGCGCGAGACCTGCAGCATGCGGTTGCGGTCGGTCAGGCTGTTGAGGCCGTTGGCGTCCATCAGCGCCGCCAGCTGCGGCGACAGGTAGGCGTTGTCGCGGCGGATGCGCAGCGGCTGGTCGAAGCTCGGCTGGGCCAGGAACTCGGACTCGGTCTTGGTGTACTTGCCTTCGAAGAAGAACTTGTGGTTCTCGTTGATGTCGAAGTTCACCATCGTGTTGACGCTGTAGCGGTCGAAGCCCGGCTGCAGGTCGGCGACGCTGTTGAGGTCGACGAAGTCGCAATTGACGCAGGTGTTGGCGCCGTCGCGCGGACCGTCGTAACGGGTGCGGCGGAAGCTGCCGTCTTCGTTGAACTGGTAGCGCACGCCGCCGGCGTTGAAGGTGCCGCCGTAGGAGATGCTGGAGTTGCCGCCCGGACCCATGAACACGCGCTGCGGGTTGCTCTGGCTGGACGGCAGGTTCGGGTTGTAGTTCGGGTTCGGCATGCTGAGCAGGAACTCCCGGCCGATCGAGCGATCGTTGCGGCCGAAGTTGTCCTGCTTGCTGTACTCGGCCGAGTACACGACGCTGCCGCGGCCTTCGGCGAAGGTGTTGCCGCCGGTCACGCTGACGAACGAGCGGCTGAAGTCGCCTTCGCTGGCGTCGCCGGTCTGGGCGCGCACTTCGTAGCCGTCGAAGGACTTCTTCATGATGAAGTTGACCACGCCGGCGACGGCGTCGGCGCCGTACACGGCCGAGGCGCCGCCGGTGATGACTTCCACGCGCTCGATCAGTTCGACCGGGATGGTGTTGACGTCGACCGCGGTCGAGCCGGACAGGCCGCCGACGTGGCGGCGGCCGTTGACCAGCACCAGGGTGCGGGCGGTGCCCATGCCGCGCAGGTCGAGCAGGCCCAGGCCGGCGGTGCCGATCGAGCGGGTCGAGTTGCCGAGGGTGTAGGTCGCCGACAGCTGCGGCAGGGTGGTCATGAGATCGGCGATGGTGACCGCGCCGGTGGAGCGGATCTCTTCCGAGCTGATGCCGACCACCGGGGACGGGGTGACGAAGCCGATGCGCTTGATGCGCGAGCCGGTCACGGTGACCGCGTCGATGTCGGTCGGCGCGGCCGAGCCTTCGGCGGCCGGGGCCGGGTCGGCGGCGTAGCCGGCGCCGCTGACGGAGATCAGCATCGCGCTGACCAGTGCGGCCGTCAGCCTGCTGCGTTGCAGGCCGAGCGTGTTGCGAACTGCCATTGTGTTTCCCCCAAAACGTGAAGAACGAAGTACGACTTCCGGTGGCCGTCCTGGCGATTAACAATCCTTTGACAAACCTGAAATTAACACGCGCGAAACATTTGCCGTTTTGCGCCCGGCGCCCCTTGGCTTTGCTGAAGACCAACGCTCAACTGGTTGATCGTGTTGGCTTCTCTAGCTGAATAGGGGGCGCGGGCGTGCCGTTTCGGGGCAAAGTCCGAGCAAAATGAATGCGATAGCTGTCACGCTGGTTTCGCCGACTCGATCAGTCGCTTGCAATTTCCGATGGCGTCGGTCGGGGGCGCGACGAGAGGCGGTGCCGGGCTGTGGCGATGGCGGCGAAGGGGACGCTGCCGGGGCGCAGGCCTTACCATGTGCGCGGCCGCCGAGCGGCCGGTCCCATCACAGAGCCCCCATGCACAAGCACACCCCACGCCCGGCTGGACGGCCGGCATGAGCGAGACCTTGCAGGCCGCGATCGCGGCGCTTCTCATCCCCGACACCGACCTGCGCCTGGGCGACAGCGAGGCGCGCATCCGCGCCGGCGCGGCCGACGGCCGGGTCGCGGTGTCGATTTCCGCCGGCTTCCCCCTGGACGGCCTGCGCGCCGGGCTGGAGCGTTCGATCGGCGAGCTGCTGGCCGCGCAATCGCTGAGCCTGGCCAGCCTGGAACTGAATTCGCGCATCGTCGCCCACGCGGTCCAGCCCAAGCTGGCGCCGCTGCCGAACGTGCGCAACCTGATCGCGGTGGGTTCGGGCAAGGGCGGGGTCGGCAAATCGACCACCGCGGTCAACCTGGCCCTGGCCCTGGCGGCCGACGGCGCCCGGGTCGGCGTGCTCGATGCCGACATCTACGGCCCCAGCGTGCCGACCATGCTCGGCGTGCACGGCAAGCCCGACAGCCCGGACGGCAAGCACATCGAGCCGCTGCGCGCGCACGGCGTGGAGGCGATGTCGATCGGTCCGCTGGTCGAGCAGGACACGCCGATGATCTGGCGCGGCCCGATGGCGACCTCGGCCCTGACCACCTTGCTCAACGATACCCAGTGGGGTGAGCTGGACTATCTGATCGTCGATCTGCCGCCCGGCACCGGCGACATCCAGTTGACCCTGTCGCAGAAGATCCCGGTCGCCGGTGCGGTGATCGTGACCACGCCGCAGGAGGTCGCGACCCTGGACGCGCGCAAGGCGCTGCGCATGTTCGAGAAGGTCGAGGTGCCGGTGCTGGGCCTGATCGAGAACATGGCCGTGCATGTGTGCACGAACTGCGGCCACACCGAGCATCTGTTCGGCGAAGGCGGCGGCGCGCGCATGGCGGCGCAGTACGGCGTGCCGCTGTTGGGCAGCCTGCCGCTGGAACTGGCGATCCGCGAACAGGGCGATGCCGGCGTG
>NZ_HG424610.1 GCF_000336385.2 Lysobacter antibioticus HS124
GGCGCTGCTGCGCTGCGCGCTGCCGTCGCGGTACTTGACGATGAACTCGTCCTGGGTCTCGTTGGCCAGGGCGGCGAGGTTGATGCGCTCGGCGGCGAACGCCGAGCCGGCGGAGCCCAGCACCAGGGCGGTGGCGGCGGCGAGGACGTGAATGCGGTGGGTACGACGACGGTTGGCACGAACGGACATCTGAACTAACCCCCGAAACAGGAAGGCCGCGGTCGCGGCGGATGTCGCCCGGTGCGTCGTCGGACCGCGAAGATTCGCCGTGCCCGGGCTGGTCGTGGACGCCTCACCGGCCTGCGCCGGTGTGCGTCCTCGATTCACGCTAACGATTGCGGGGCGGTGACAGCAAGGTGTCGCCTTGCCGACGTGGCCCGTTCAAGAGTGAAGTCAATCACGCATTGAGAAGCGCGTCCACGTGCGCGGCATCACAACGCAAACGCGGCAAAACCCCCTACCCTCGTCGAAAAATGCGATGAATTCCTTGAATTCAGGTTCGCACTCCGGCCTCAACCGCGCCAGGCGGGGCCGTCCTTGCCGGCTCCGGACGGTACGGGCGGCGGTCGGTTCCGGCCGCACGATTCATAGATTCCATTTATCGAACTGCGGTGCCATCCGCGCCCCCAAAAAAAGACCCCGGCGCAGCCGGGGTCCGTAAGGCGAGCGCGGCCTCCCCCGGCCGCGGACGACGCTCAGAACTTGATGCTCCAACTGTCGATGCGGCCGGTGTCGTTGACCCAGTTGTCGTTGACCCGCAGCTTCCAGGTGCCGTTCAAGGTTTCGCTGGACAGGTCGCGGGTGTAAGTGGCCACCACGTTGTCGCTGCTGTCGTTGCTGTTGTAGTTGAGCAGGGTGTAGACCGAGCCGTCCGGCGCCACCAAGTCGACCTTCAGATCGCCGCGATAGGTGTGGACGATGTTCACCGACACCGAGGCATTGCTCGGTGCGTTGCCGGTGCGGCCGGACACGGTGATCGGGCTTTCGACCGTGGCGTTGTCGTTGATCGCATAGTCGGCGCTGTTGCTGTAGGTCTGCGCGCCCGGGGTGCCGCCACCGCCGAGCGCGTCCAGCGCCGCCTTGGCGTTGACGATGCCCGCGCCGATCGGCTGGTCCGGGGTCTGCGGGAACGCGCGCACGCTGTTCTTCAGCAGCGTCTCGATTTCCGCCGGCGTCTTCGGGGTCGAGGCCTTGGCCTGCAACAGCGCGACCACGCCGGCCACGTGCGGCGTCGCCATCGAGGTGCCGCCGTAGGAGGCGTAGCTCTCCGCGCCCGGCGTGGTGGTGCCGGCGTTGAGCGTGGACAGGATGCTCGAGCCCGGCGCGGCGACGTCGACCACGGCGCCGTAGTTCGACTTCTGCGCGCTGCTCCACACCGAACGCGCGCCGGCGCTGTCGACCGCACCGACGGTGATGACGTTGTTGCAGCTCGCCGGCTGGATGTTGGCCGCGTTGCCGTTGTTGTTGCCGGCGGCGACCACCACAGTGGTGCCGCGCGAAACGGCGCCGTCGATCGCGGCCTGGTAGGTGGCGCTGCAGCTGCCGCCGCCGCCCAGGCTCATGTTGATGACTTCGGCCGGGTTGGCGTTGGCCGGCACGCCGGACACGCTTCCGCCCGAGGCCCAGGTAACGGCGTCGGCGATGTCCGCCAGCGAGCCGCCGCACTTGGCCAGCACGCGCACCGGCACGACCTTGGCGTTGTAGGCGGTGCCCGCCACGCCCTTGGCGTTGTTGGTCACCGCGGCGATGGTGCCGGCGACATGGGTGCCGTGCCAGCTGGAGTTGCGCGCGGGCACGTCCTGGAACAGCGAGTCGCACTCGGTGGCGTTGTTCCAGTCGCCTTCGTCGGCCGGGTTGGAATCGCGGCCGTTGCCGTCGCGCGCGGC
>NZ_HG424611.1:0-15963 GCF_000336385.2 Lysobacter antibioticus HS124
TTGGGAGTTGGGAGTTGGGAGTTGGGAGTTGGGAGTTGGGAGTTGGGAGTTGGGGAAAGCGCATCCTTCCGGCCGCTCTTTGCCGAGTGGCAGGCTTCTGGGCGCTCGGGCGGGGACTGGTGGGCGGAGGCTGCGCCGGCGGGCTACATCTCCGGGGTGCTGGCCTGGATGATGCGTTCGCTCTCCTCGCGTTCGGCGCTGCGGTCGCGGCCGGCCAGGGCGGCGTCGGCGTTGGCGCGGTGTTGAGCCCGCACCTGCGGCGGCAGTACGTCGATCTGGCGGTGGGACTGAGCCACGGCGCGCTCGCCCGGCGGCAGTTCGCAGTTGCGGCTGAGGATCTCCAACTCGTCGCCGTTGCGCGCCGCGCCGCTCTGCAGGTTGACCACCACTCCGAGGGTGTCGCCCATCGGCTCCAGGCGGGTGCAGATCGCATCGATGGTGCCGTAGCTGCGCTGCGCGTTGTGGTCGACGATGGCGAGCAGGTTCTCGTCGTCGACCCACACCGCCGAACGCACCCCGGTCACGCTCTTGGCGGCAACGCGGGCGTTTTCGCGATCGATCTTGCGCTCCGGATCGACCAGCCGCACCGCCCGGCGCAGGTCGCGGTCCAGTTCGGCCACGCTTTGCTGCAAGGCGGCCTGGTCGCCGGCCATGGCCTGGCCGCGCATCGCATTGAGGCGCTGCGCGGTTTCGACCCGGTCGATCGGCTGGCCGGCGGCGGCCGGCTTGGCCGCGGCCTCGCGCCCGGCCGGATCGGCACCGCAGGCGGACAAGGCCAGGGCCAGCAACGGCAGCAGGATGGAGGGACGGCGGTTGCGACCGCGCGCGACGCCAGCATTCATCGCATCACCTCGTGCAGCGAGTACGGCCCGTCACCGGCCGGGCCTGGACCGCCCCCGGGCGAGTTATACCGCGCACCTCGCGCCGGAGAAGCCTGGGGGCGAGCGCAAATGCGATGCAAGTCTCAATATGGCTTGCCGGCCGCAACCGCAGGGAACACACGCCCAGGCGCCGCGAGACCGGCAGTGGCCGGCCGGTTGCGCCGGTCGCCTCGCCGACCGGGACAGCGAAGCGCGGCCGGGTCTTTCAGGTACGGGAAACCCAAGAAGCCTGCGCAGCCGCCCGCGCCGCCCATTCCTGCGTTCTGCGCTACTGCGGAATCGTCAGGCACGCTCCGGTGCCGTTCGCCGGCGGCCGATCCGGATAGCGTTCCTCCGGATACACGTACACCGGCGTGGTGGCGACGAAGCCGTCGGCGAAGCGGAACTCGACGAAGGCCGCCGACCAGCCGCCGGCCGGCGGCGCCGCCAGCGGCACTTCGGCCCGGTTGCGGCGCAGCGCCAGCGCGCTGTCGCGATAGCGGATGCCGCAGGCGTAGCGGAAATCGCGTCCGGTCGGATTGTCGGCCTGCCACAGCGTCGCCGACACCGGCCGCTCGCTGGCCTGCGCGCTCAGGCGCAGGCCGTCGTCGTCGCGGCGCAGCGCGGCGCGTACCTGCGGCAGCGCGGTGCCGCGGTGGAAGCGCTGCAAGGCCGGAATCAGGGTCTCGCGCATGTGCCGGCGCACGCCGCCGTGATCGGCGTTGGGCGCCGCGCGCAAGGCGGTCGTACCGGGCAGCGCGTCCACGTACAGGCGCTGCGCGTCGGGCGGAAAGAAATCGTCGCCGCTGGCGCTGATCAGGTACTTCGGCAGGCGCAGACGGTGGCGGTGGCGCGTGGCGAGATACCGGTAGGCGTCTTCGACCTGCATCATCCGGGCGAAGGCCGGTTCGCGATAGCGCGCGGTGATGCCCTCCTGGTGGTACGGCAGCAAGGCGATCGGCCAGCCGCCGCCGTAGACGCGGTTGATGTGCTGCATCAGCTCGGCGATGCGCAAGTCGATCACGTACGACACCAGCGCCTCCGCCCGCGGGTCGGCCACTGCGGTCAGCCATGCCGCCCAGGCGCGCTTGGACGCGCCGGTGATCACGAACGAACGCACTCTCCAGGCGCGCAGTTCGCGCTCGGCCAAGTCCATCGCCCGTACCGCGCCCTCGGCCATCGGCACGTGCAGCGGCAAGGTCGCATGGGCCGCCGGCGCATCGAGAAAACGGCGCCAGGTCGCCGCGACCAGCACGTCTTCCTTGCGCGCCACGCTGTCGCCGGGCAGGGTCAGGTACTGGTTCGGCAGGTCCGACACCGACACCACGATGGTCTGGGTGGTGCGGGCGACTTCCAGCGCCAGGGCCTCGTCGAAATCGCCCGGCGGCCGCACCGGATCGCTGCCGCCGGCGGTGTTGATGCCGTTGTTGATCACCAGCAAGGCGGTCTTGGGCCGCGCGACCGCCGGCAGGTAAAGGTCGACCCGATGCGTCCACTCGCTCGGCACGGCGCCGCCGTTCTCCGGCCAGCGCTGCGAGATCAAGCGGTAGCTGCGCTTTTCGACCCCGTCCAGCGCGGTGCTGCCGAGGCTCTCGTAGCGCAGCGGCAGGCGCGACTGGCGTTGGCGGTAGTCCGGCCAGACCTCGCTGTAGTCGATGCGCTCGCTGTCCTGCGCCGGCGCCGCGGTTTGCGGCTGCGCCGAGATCGCCGCGCTCGCGCAGACGCAGGCGCCGAACAAGGCCAGCCGCGCGCCCCAGCGCCGCAACGCCCGCGCGCCTATAGCCGGTTCGTCCTGCAAACGCATGCCGTGGCCGTCCATGCCTCGCTCCTCGTGATCGACAGGGGCACAGCCTAGCCGTTCGCGGTCGCACGGCCTGTGTCGGACGACGAAGAATCCGTCCCGCGCCGGTCTAGAGCGTGCGCCACGCCGCCATCAGGCCGAACAGATGCACCAGGCCGATGCCCAGGCAAATCGCCGAACTCCAGTACCAGAACGGCGTCGCCGGCTGCGGCACCGACGCCAGCGCCATCGGCACCACCGCCAGCCCGCGCAGCAGATAGATCGCGGTGATGGTGCACAACGCCGGCTTGAGCAGGGGCCAGGCGCCGAACACGCCGGCGCCGGACAGGGCGTAGCCCGCCCACAGCGCGAGCACGCCGGCGATACCGGCGGTCAGCACGGCCGGATAGGCCCGTCCGGCTTCGGCCATGCGCGCCATGCCCTCGCCGGCGCCGAAAAAGCGATACCAGGACGGGCCGCCGACAATCACCCCGACATGGAGCAAGGCGGCAGCGGCGTTCAAACCGGCGGCGAACCACAGCCAGGGCTGCGCGCCGGCGCTGCTGGATGAGCTGATGAGCGGCATTCGACTGTCCTGTCCCGGCGGTCCGGTTCCGATGGGCGATACGGCGCGGTGAGATGCGGTGCGGTACGCCGTCCAGACTCGAAAAACGTGATCGTTTCCGCGTGTGCCGAAAGCAACGGTCGCGGTGCGGCGACCGCAGGCGGCCGGCCCGGACACGATAGCCCGCGCATCGGCGCGGTGTCCGCCTCCGCCGCTGCGACCGATCGTCGCCGGCACGCATCTACGGCTAGGCCCCCTTTCGCGTCGCCGCCGCGGCGGCGCCAGCCCCGGAGACTCCCATGCCATTGCGTTCGCGCCTCCGCGTCGCCCTGCTGCTGGCTGCCGCGTCCGCGTTGTCCGTCCTGCCCGTCGGCGCTCAGGCCTCCGCCGCCCCGCAACCGGCCGCGGAAACCGCCTCCCCGTCCGCGCTGACGCCGGCCGCGCTGCGCGAGGTCGTCGACACGGTCGCGCAGCGCATCCAGGATCATTACTACGACCTCGAACGCGGTCGCGAACTGGCCGATGCGCTGCGCGGCGAAAACCGCCGCGGCGCCTTCGACGGCTACCGCGCCCCCCGCGATCTGGCCAGCGCCCTGAGCGAGCGGCTCAAGCCGCACGACGGCCATTTCCGGGTCGTCTGGCGCGCGCCCACCACGGCGGCCGGCACCGCGACGGCCGGGGCTGGGCCGCGCCTGCGGCGGGGTCCGGATGCCGGGGCGATCGACTACGCGCGCCGGCGCAACCACGGCCTGCGCCGGGTCGAATTGCTGCCGGGCAATCTGGGCTACGTGGACCTGCGCGAATTCGCCGAGATCGATTTCGACGATCCGCTGGCGCCGGCGCGGCGCGCGCTCGACGCGGCGCTGGCCTTCGTCGCCGACTGCGATGCGCTGATCGTCGACTTGCGCGACAACGGCGGCGGCGCGCCGTCCGCGGTCGGCTATCTGGCCAGCGCCTTCGTAACACCCGGCGCGGACGTCTACAACCGCTTCCGCTGGCGCGACGGCGACACCGTGCGCAGCAGCAGCGAAGCGCCCAAGATCGCCTACCCCGCGCCGCGCACCGAGCTGCCGTTGTACGTGCTGACCAGCTCGCGCACCGCGTCGGCGGCGGAGGCCTTCACCTATACCCTGCGCAACGTCGACCGCGCCGTCGTGGTCGGCGAGACCAGCGCCGGCGCCGCCAATCCCGGCGGCGAACGCGATGCCGGCGCCGGCTTCAGCGTCTTCGTCGCCGACGGATCGCCGGTCAGCCCGATCACCGGCGGCAACTGGGAAGGCCGCGGCGTCGTTCCGGACGTGCCCGTGCCGCAGCACGAGGCCCTGCGCACGGCGCAGATACTGGCGCTGGAGGCCGTGCTGGCGCGCGGCCTGCCCGGCGCCAACGCCGACGACGCGCGCTGGGCACTGGAAGCGCTGCGCGCTGCCCAATCCAAGGCGCAGGCCGATGCGTACGATCCGTCCTACCTGGGCGACTACGGCCGCATCCGCATCGAACGCGACCGCGAGCGATTGGCGCTGCGCAACGGCAAGCGCCCGCTGCAGCCGCTGACCCGGCTGCAGGCCGACCTGTACTGCCTCGGCGACGATCCCAGCGTGCGGGTGCGCTTCGAACGCGACGGCGCCGGCCGCATCGCCGCACTGCAACTGCAACGCCCCGACGGCAGCGCGCAGCGTTACGCGCGCTGACGCCGTTGTCGCCGACGGGCCGCGGCTTCACATCCGCCGCCCGCCGCCGTTCTCACGGTCAGAGCGTCGCAGCCGGTGCCGGCGACCCCCTATCGACCGCCTCCGGCCCGGCTGTCGACGCTCGCCGCGCTAGAGCGCGCGCAGGAACGCGACCAGGTCCTGCTTCTCCTGCGGCTCCAGCCGCGTCTGCAGCACCACGTTGAAGAACTCCACCGTGTCCTCCAGGGTGAGCAACCGGCCGTCGTGCAGGTACGGCGGCGAGTCCTTGATCCCGCGCAGCGGGAAGGTCTTGATCGGGCCGTCGGCGCTGGCGAAACGGCCGTTGACGGTGTGCGGCTTGAAGAAGCGCTCGACCCGCAGGTTATGCATGCTGTTGTCGGTGTAGTACGGCGGCGCGTGGCAGGCCGAGCATTGCGCCTTGCCGAAGAACAAGGCCTCGCCGCGCTTCTCGGTCTCGCCCGCGTCCGGTTTCAGCCGCCCCAGCAAGTCGAGCTTGGGCGCCGGCGGGAAATCCAACAGCGCCTGGAACTCGCCCATCGCGTGCACCTGATGGCCGCGATCGAGGATGTTGATGCCCTTCTTGGTCGCGATCACCGGATCGCCGTCGAAATAGGCGGCGCGCTGTTCGAACTCGGTGAAGTCTTCGACCGACTTGAGCGCGCGCTGCGAACCGAACAGGCGCTGGATGTTGACTCCGCGCAGGGTCGGCGTATCGATGCGATGGCGCAGCGGCTGCGGCCGGATATCGCCGACCAGGTGGGTGGCGGCGACCGTATGGCCGTTGCTGTGGCAGTCCAGGCAAGCCACGCCGCGGCTGGGCAAGGCCGAGCGACGGTCTTCGGTCTGGTTGAACTGCTGCTGGGCGAACGGCGTCACCAGCAGGCGCAGGCCTTCCAGCTGCTTGGGGTTCAACACGCCGTTGAACAGTTCGTAGTAGTTGTTGATCGTGACCAGTTGCCCCTGGGACGCGTCGCCCAGGTCCGGCCGCGTGGTCAGATAGATCGGCGCCGGAAAATCCGGCAGGAAGTGGTCGGGCAGATCGAAGTCCAGATCGAAGCGGGTCAAGTCGCGTTGCTCGGCGCGCTTGACCGCATCGATGTGGAACTGCGGAAACAACATGCCGCCTTCGAGGTGATTCGGATGCGGCAACGGCAGGAAACCGGCCGGGAACGCGCCGCGCTCGCGGATCTGTTCCGGCGTCATCGCTCCGAGTTCTTCCCAACTGACGCCGGCCGGCAGGCGCACCCGCACCCCGCCCTGCACCGGTTTGCCGCCGGACATGGTCAGCCCGCGCACCGGTTGATTGCGCAGGTCGTAGCGCTGTTCGAGCAGACTGCGCTGGCGTTGCCCGATCGCGGGCTTGTCGCGCTCCATGCGCGCCTTGATCGCAGCGAAGGTCTCCTTGATGACGACCGGGGCGTAACTGCTCGGCGGATCGGCCGCCAAGGCGATGCCGGACGCGCCGATCGCGACCGCGCACGACCACCACCACCTACGTAACCGCGAGGACTCGCGCTGCCTCATGTCGTTCTCCCTTACTGGCGTGCTGGGCGGAAGACGCTGTCGCGGGGGCGCAGGCGTCCCGGTCGACCCTAGTGCGCGGCCGGCCGGGGCTGAAATCGTTTGATTCGATGGCTGCCATAGCCGCCGGCTATGCGCTCGGTCACCTCGGTGAACCGGCGTGCCTGCGGTCAAGCCGCGAATGCGCAGCCGATCATGCATCGCCGCCGAACGCACCCGGCAAGGGCGAAAACGCATGCGGATCCGAGCCTCCCGCGGACCTCGACGCGCGCCGACGCATCGGCGGCGGATGTCGCGAACCGCGACCGCGGTCAAGCGCGATCCCGCGCCGCGTCGTCGGCGCGGCTCAGGCGACTTCCTGCCAGCGGTAGTACTTGCGCTGGGCCAGCGTCAGCAGCGCCAGATCCTCGACCGTGTCGCCGTAGGCATACACCGTGCCGTAGGCGCTCAGGTCGATGCGCTCGCGCACCCGTCGCGGCTTCTCCTCGCCGCAGCAGTCCGCGCCCAGGTAGCGCCCGGTCAGCACGCCGCGTTCGGCCTCCAGATGCGAGCTGATCAGTTCCAGGCCCTGGTCCTCGCACCAGGGCGCGACGAACAGGTCCAGCGATGCCGTCACCACCACCACGCGGTCGCCGCGCTCGCGGTGCCAGGCGATGCGCTGCAGCGCCTCCGGCCGCAACCGCTGCGCCACCACCTCGCGCACGTAGCGCGCGCCGGCCTCGCGCACCGCCTGCTCGCTGCGGCCGCGATAGCCGAAGGCGACGATGCGCCGGCGCACCGTCGCGCCGGACATCAGGCCGAGCTTGTAGCCGATGCCGTACGGCGCCATCAGCACCTGGCCCAGGGCCAGGCGGCGGCGGCCGACGGTGGCGCGGACGAAGCCGGGGAAGGTTTCGTCGTAAGTGATCGTGCCGTCGAAATCGAATAGAGCCAGGTCCATGCCCGACCGCGTCGCCTGCCGGTTGCGATGGCGCGCAGTCTAGCCGGGCCGGGCTCAATCCGGGACGCCGGTCTCATGCTCGACCGCGAAGCCGCGGCCGTGCTCGATGATCGAGCGGATCTGCCGCTGCGAGATCAGGATGCAGCCGCAGGCGCAGAAGTCGCCGTGGCGGGCCACCGCACGGCCGTCGATGCGCAGTTGCGCATCGCCGGTGGCGACGGTGGTCGCGCCGTGCACGCCGCACTGCACTGCGTCGCCGACCCGGGCCCAACTGGGCCCGCCCGGGGATTGCGCCGGCGCGCCGGCGACGACGCTGCCGCCGCCGCTGGTGGTGTCGCCGACCTGGATTCGATGCCGCACCATCGCCTATCTCCGCATTGCGTCGTAGCGCCTTGCTCGGCAAGACGAGTCCGCGCGGGCGTCGTGACCGCAAACGGCGGGCCCGGGGACGGCGTTCATGGTGAGTGCCGTCGCGGTTCGCATTCAAGAGCAACCGAAAGTTGCGGCATCGGAGCATTCCCCTCACGTCCGCGCCAGCGCGATCGCCGAACCGGTGAACGGCAGGATCAGGTCGTAATGCGGCGGCGCGGGCGTGATCGGTACCGGCACCGGCACGTTGGCGGCGGTGCCGAACTGGGTCACGCCGCGGCCGAGAATCTCGGCCAGGTCGTAGCTGTGTCCGCCGAAACGGAACGGCCGGCTTTCGATCAGGCGTGCGCTGAACACGTTGTCGGCGAACACCGCGCCCGGCGCACCGCCGAGGCTGGCCTCGACCGTGGTGCCGACCACCAGCCCGGTGCGGCGGAACACGGCGATGCGTTCGCCGCGCGCGAACGAAGCCGGATCGTCGAAGTCGCCGGCGGGCTCGCGCTGCAGATAGACCGAAAACTCGCCGACCCGGTCCAGGCCCAGTTGCAAGGCGCCATTGACCGCGCTGCCGGACCGGAACGGTTGCGCGGCGAACGTGAAGTAGGCGTTGCCCTCGGCCACCTTGCCGGCGAACAACGGCGCGTCGATCCCGGACAGATGCAGAAAATAGCCGTAATCGGCCAACAAACCGTCGGCACGGCGATAGAAGCGGCCGGTGACGTACCAGGCCAGTTCGGCGGGAGACAACGGCAGGGGCATGACGGACTCTTCGGCAGGCGGGATTCCCCCTGAGCTAACGCCCCCGGGTCGAAAGCGGAGGACAGGCGACCGTGGGCCAATGTCGCGAAACGTGCGCGGGCGCCCACTCTGAGAGGGCCTCCGCCGGTCGGACGGCGTCCGCGCGCGTCGATCCCGCGCCGTCCCGTTCGTCGAATACACGACAATCGGACAGCCCGCCTCCGCGCCGATGCGCTAGCGTGACCCGGTTGCCTCCCCCTCGCACGGAGCATCGCCATGACCGACCGCTTCCAACGCATCACCCCGTTTCTCTGGTTCGACCGGCAGGCCGAAGAGGCGGTGCACTACTACCTCGACACCTTCGAGCGTTCGCGCATCGTGGGCGAGACCCGCTACGACCGCGCCAGCGCGCAAGTGTCCGGACAAGCGGAGGGCGCGATCATGACCATCGCCTTCGAGCTCGACGGCCAGGCGTTCACCGCGCTCAACGGCGGCCCGCACTTCAAGTTCAACGAAGCCGTCTCGCTGGTGGTCAACTGCCGCTCGCAGGACGAGGTCGACCGCTACTGGGAGCGGCTGAGCGCCGGCGGCGACCCGCGCGCGCAGCAATGCGGCTGGCTCAAGGACCGTTACGGCCTGTCCTGGCAAGTGGTGCCGGAAGAGTTGATCCGGCTGATCGGCGATCCCGATCCCGGCCGCGCCCAGCGCGCCACCCAGGCGATGCTGAAAATGAAGAAGATCGACTTGGCCGAACTGCGCCGCGCGGCGGCCTGAGCCGGCATGCGCCTGCGACGCGGCCGCTACATCGGGCGGCCGCGCCGCAGCGAGCGCCTCCAACGAGGACCGAACCATGCGTTTGTGGCTGCCCCCCGTGCTCGCCCTGCTGCTCGGCGCCAGCGCCTCCGCCGACCCGCGCCAGGAGTACGACGCTTTCCGCGAGGCGATGAACCGGCATGCCGGCGGCCCGACCGGCATGTACGCGATCCAGGATGCGACCGTGATCGCGCCCGGCAAGAGCGCGCGCCTGGTCGCCGCCGCCCGGCCCGCCGACGCGCGCTGGGGCGCCGATGCGGGCAAGCCGGAGGCCACGACGCGGCTGGAATATCGCGACGGCCGGGCCTGGCTGCACGCGCCGGGGCGCGAGCCGGTCGATCTGTTGCGCGCGCCCGAGCAGCAACAGGCGCTGGGCAACGGCCTGATCGTGCGCGCCACCGTCTACGAGGATTCGATCAAGGCTTGGCTGTACAACCCGGCCCTGTCGCAACAGCGCTTTCGCGAACTCAGCTTTTTCCCCTACGACGCCAGCGGCGTGGTCGAGGGCAAGTTCCAGCGCAAGCCGGTGCCGGTCGGCGTCAGCCACCTCGATTCGCGCAACCACACCGGGCTGATGTACTGGGTCGGCGACGTCGACCTGCCGCTGCGCGGCAAGACTTACCGCCTGCGCGCCTACCACAAGGAAAAGGACTGGGCCAAGATCGATGCCGTGCTGCTGTTCCTGACCGACCGGACCTCGGCCAAGACCAGCTACGGCGGCGGCCGCGTGCTGGAAGCCCGCTTCGCCAAGGGCCAGCCGCCGGCGGCGATGCGGTTCAATCTGAACACCCTGTATGCCTTCCTGTGCGCGCATTCGGACTATTACAACTGCCCGATCAAGCTGACCACGCGCCTGGATACCGCACTGGAGTACGGCGAGAAGTACCCGCCGGTGTTGAAATAGGCGCGCCGGCGCAGCGCGGCCGGCGCGCCGGGCCGCTCAGGCGCGGTTGTCGTACTGGTCGGTGCGGCCGTCGGTGCGGCCGCTGATCCGGGTGACCGTGGGCGTGTAGGCGGCCCGGGTCTTGAATTCCTTGTGGCAGTCCGGGCAGTAGTACTCCTCCAGCGAATCGTGCCCTTCCTGGTGGGGCACATCGACCCGGAACTTGGCTCCGCAGTAATCGCAGGTTTGTTCGAACGTATCGCTCATCGCGGTGTCCTCGCATAGGCGCCGCGGCACGGAAATCGCGCCGCCGCACCCGTCACAACGGCAGCGGGCGCGACGCGTGAAGCCGGGGCATGGCCTGGCACCCGCGAACCCGCGCGAACTGGCCCCCTCGGCGTGCCGGCGCCGGCCTAGGCTGAGCCCATCGCCAACGGAGCACGACCATGCAATGGAGCCACGACACCGACGGCCTCGACTGGGAGGCATTGTCCGAGCTGTATCGGATCGCGCCGCTGGGGACCAAATCCCCCGAACACCTGCGCGCGGTCTACGGCGCCAGCCGGCACGCGGCGCTGCTGTACGACCAGGGCCGCCTGATCGCCGCCGGCCGCGCCCTCGCCGACGGCCGCGACTGCGCCTACCTGGCCGACATCGTGGTCCACCCGGACTACCAGGGCCGCGGCCTGGGCCAGCAAGTGGTCGAACGCCTGGTCGCGAGCGCCCAGGGCCACCGCAAGATCCTGCTCTACGCCCAGCCCGGCAAGGAAGGTTTCTACCGCAAGCTCGGCTTCCGCCCCATGCGCACCGCGATGGCGATCTTCGCCGACCCGGACGCGGCGCAGAGCTCGGGCTTGATCGAATGATCGCGCGAAGGGCGTTCTGTCCGCCCTCCGTAGCAGCCGCGCATGCCTCGACGAACTGGCAAGCAGCGCAAACGCTCTCGCCGACGCCCGCGCCCGAACGTCGCCGCTCCGGCGGCTGCGGCCCACGCCGATCCTGCGGCCTGCCGGCGTCCGTCACGCCACCGGCAGCGCGCTCGCCTCGTACTGCTCGACGAATTCGCCGCTGGGCGGAATCGGCTTGATGATGTCGATCAGCACGCCGTTGGGGTCGGCGGTGATGAAGTGGCGCTGGCCGAAGGCCTCGTCGCGCAGGCTCAACAGCACCGGCAGGCCGGCTGCGCTCAGGCGTTCGTGCGCCGCATCGACGTCTTCGACCTCGAAGTTCAACAACAGGCCGCCGACCCGGCCGCGACCGGATTCGGGAATGGTGTGGTGGCGGCCGTCGAGCACGGCCAGGTTGATCGACGGGTCCTGCGCCGACTGCAGATGCACGTACCAGTCGGCGGTGAACAGCGCGACGAAGCCGAAGTGGTCGCGGTAGAAGGCGGCGGTGCCGGCGACGTCGTGGGTCATGATCACGGGGTAGTAGCTGGTCACTTTCATGCCGGTGCGTCCTCTGGTTTTTTGACATACAGTCTGTATGCAAATCCAAATTAACATACAGGCTGTATGTATGCCAACACCCCCTGCCCGTGCTCCGCGCAGCAATCGCGAGCGCACCGACGCCACCCGCCAGGCGCTGATGGACGCCGCACGCGCGCTGTTCGTCGAGCGCGGCTACGGCGACACCTCGACCCCGGACGTCTCCGCCGCCGCGGGCACCACCCGCGGCGCGCTCTATCACCACTTCGCGGACAAGCGCGATCTGTTCCGTCACGTGCTGCTGCGCGAAGCCGAAGCCGTGGCCGGCGAAATAGAGGCGGCAAGCCCGGCCGCGTTGCCGCCGGACCAGGCCCTGATCGCCGGGGCCGAAGCCTATCTGCGTGCGATGACCGCGCCTGGCCGCACCCGGCTGCTGTTGATCGAAGGCCCGGCCGCGCTCGGCCACGCCGAAATCGATGCGATCGACCGTCGCCACGCCGCCGACAGCTTGCGCCAGGGACTGAGCGCAGCGATGGACCCGGCGCAGGCGCCGATCGACGCCCTCGCCGCCCTGCTCTCCGCCGCATTCGACCGCGCCGCGCTCGAGATCGACGCCGGCGCCGATCCGGCCCGGGTGCGGGCGGCGATGCTTTGGCTGATCAGGCGGACCTTGCCTCCCGAAGCTTCGAATACGACGCCGAAACCGTCCAAACGCGGCACGAAGCGCTGAATTGACGGCAGGCACGCAGGAAGATGCGTGCGGCCGCGGGCTTCCGCGGCCGGCGGCGCCGCGCTACGGCGCCGCTGCGCACTCGCTATGCAGCCACTCGGCGAACGCGCGCGCGCCGGCGCCGGCCGGTTTCAAGGCGAGCCGGGTGAGCCAATAGCCGCCGGCATCGAGTTCGACCGCGAACGGCTGCAACAACCGGCCCTCGGCCCGTTCGGCGGCGAACATCGCCAACGGCGCCAGGGCGATGCCGTGGCCCTGCAGGGCGCATTGCACCATGGTCAGCGAGGAATCGAAGATCGGGCCGTTGACCGGTCCCGGCAGCACGGTCTGCGCGGCTTCGAACCACAAGCGCCAGTCGTCGACGAAGTACGAGCGCAGCAGAGGGAAGCGCGCCAGGTCGGCCGGCGTGCGCAACTGCGCGGCGATCGCCGGCGTGCACAGCGGGGTCAGCGGCGCCCCCATCAGGAACCGGCTCTCCATGCCGGGCCAGGTGCCGCGGCCGTAGCGGATCGCGTAGTCCAGGCCTTCGCCGGCCGGGTCGACGCGGTTGTTGTGAGTGCTCAGGCGCACGTCCACGCCGGGATGCCGGCGCGCGAACTCCGCCAGCCGCGGCAACAGCCAACCGCAGGCGAAGGTGCCGACCGCGCCGACATGCACCACTTCGCCCGCGCTGCCGCTGCCGACCCGGTCCAGCGCGCCCTCGATGCGGTCGAAGGCTTCCTGGATCGCCGGCAGCAATCCCAACGCCTCGTCGGTCAGCGCCAGGCCGCGCGGCAGGCGCCGGAACAGATCGACCCCGAGTTGGGCCTCCAACTGCCGCACCTGCTGACTGACCGCGGCCTGGGTGACGTTGAGCTCTTCGGCGGCGCGGGTCAGGCTGAGCGCGCGCGCGGCGGCTTCGAACGCCTTGAGCGAGCCGAGGTTGATGCGGGTGTGGGCCATGCGCCGGTCCGTACGAAGGCAGTCCCGCATCCTAGCCGCTGCGCGCGCGGCGGTCGCGTACGCGATGGGCCGGCTCGGCGCCGTTCAGCCGCCCGCGGCCGGCGACGCCAGCAAGGCCGGGTTTTCGACGATCGCCTGTTCGGCCTGCAACCATTGCAGATAGCTGTACCACTCGCGCTCGATCCTCTCCACCGGCCCGATGCGGCGCTCGAACTCGGCCAGGTCGTCGCCGCCGGCGGCGATCAGACGCCGATAGGCATCGGCGTAGCGCCCGTCCTGGCCGTGGAACAGGAAATGAGTGAGGCTCCAGTACTCGATGTAGTACAGGTTCAGATGCACGCGGACGTCCGGCCCGGTGTCGGTCATCAGCCGGCGCAGCCCGATCACCCGCTGCTCGGCGATATCGCGTTGCAGATTGCCGCTGAACGGCGTGTCGGTCAGCCACCAGATCGGATACGCGTTCGGGTCGATCGTACCCGGCGCCAGTTGCCCGCCCTCGATCCGGCTGGCGCCGAAGTAGCTGGCCACGCCTTCGTTGATCCACTTCGGCAAGCGGGTCCAACCGGCGACTTCGCCATTGAGCTGATGGGTGGCCTCGTGCAACATCCAGTGATAGGTGTTCTCCCGCCCGCCGGCGTAGTAGGCGTAGCAATACGGCGGACGGTAATAGGCCTCGGCCCAGGAATGGCTGCGGTTGTGAGCGACGAATTCCGGCCGGTCGCGGTACAACACCAGGTTCAGCGGTGCGCCCGGCTGGTCCGCGTCGAGGTGGCCGGCGAAGTGGCTGCGATAGGCGCGGTGCAGTTGCTCGACCGCGACGCCGACCCGCGACGCCTGCTCCGGCGTCGCGGTGGTGGCGATCAGGTAGTGCTCGGTGCGGTGGCGGCGCGCGGCCGCCATCCAGGTCGCATTGGCGTCGCTGGCCGGGCGTGCGGCGGGCGTTGGGGCCGGCTGCGGCGAACGATCGCAGCCCTGCCCGAGCAACAACGCCGCCAGCCACAACCCGGATCATCGGCGGCCGACAACTGCCGTCAAGCCGAACATCGCCCTGCCCGCCCGTCGATCCCGATCGCTCATTCGCAGCACCGGTCCGCGACCCAGGTATGCAGTGCATACAACGCGGCGTTGGCATGGCGCCCCCAATGCCCCCAGTAAAAACTGCGCCAGAAGTAGGCCGCAGCTCCGGGCTGTCCGCGATCGAACAGATTCAGGCCTGAATGCAGGTCTCGCCAAATATCGGCCAGGTCGTCCTGCAAATCGCCGACCTCTCCGGCCCACTCCAGCGCAGCGGGACTCGCAGGCAGTTCGTAGAGTTGGAACGGTAAAGCGGCGAAGCGCCTGAGCACGGCCTCCCATTCGCTACGCTCCGAATCTTCGGGGTTGTCCTGCCATTCCGCGTGCGGCAAGGCCAGAGCCCGAAAATTCAGCTCCGACAGCAGCGCCAAGGCGGTATCCACCTCATCGCTCGCGTCGGCCATCCGCTCGCGAGCCCAGTTGCAGTAACGTCGGGCGCAATCGGCGAATGCGGCGACCGCGTCGTTCGGGCCGTCGTTCCCGAGCAGCGCCATCTCTGGATTACTCATCGTCCCTTTCGCCCCTCATCCCCTACTGCTTGGGGCAAGATAGCCCGCACGCTCCGCCAAGCCAATATGCGAATTCGCCGCGGTGCGCCCTGGCTATACTCCTTGCGACGCTGCGGCAGCGTCGCGGCCCCGGTCGCGACCGCTGCCGCAGCAGAAGCGAGGGGGAAACACGATGTGCCGCCATGCATGGAAGTACTGCGCGATCGCGCTGGCGTTGACGACAACCGCCGCTACGGTCCCGGTACCCGCCCACACCACCGTCGCGCCCAGTGCGAAGGTCCCCACACGCCCGCTGCCCGCGCCTGTGCGCGAGCTGGCCGAACAGGTCGCCGGGCAGTTGCTGCAGGTGCAGGAGCAAGCGGCCGAACTGGACTGCGCGCGCGCCGTCGTGAACGCGCGCTACGGTCTGGACACCATGCTCGAAGTCGGCGAGAAGAACGTGCGCGACGGCTATCTGCCGCAGACCCGGTTCGACGCCACCGCGGCCAAGCTCAGGGCCTTCCGCGACGGCGTGTCGGCGCAGGATTGCCAGGCGGCCACGGGTGCGCGCCAAGCCTTCTATCGCTGCATGTCCAGCGACCACAACCACGTCATGGCCTGCGCCAAGCAGCACGAATCCTGATCCGGGCGCTGCGCCCGGCGCCTTATCGAAACGGGCCGCATCCAAACGGGCGTCCGTGAAGCCTCATCGAAACGGGACTCATCGAAGCGTGCACCGGCGCCGTCGGAGCCGGCGCGGGCGAGCGCCGAACGGGCGGGCCTCGCCCGGCGCGCCGCCGGATGGATTGTCGGCTTATTCCGCCGGCAGTTCGCACTTCTTGTCGCGGAACAGCGCCCACTCTTCGCACACCCGGCCGTCCGGCAGCGTGCACACACCGTACTGGCCGCCGTCCTTGCCGGTGCGGATCTCCAGCTTGCCGCCCTGCTCGGTGCAATGGACCGAGGCGGGGTTGGCCATGCCGATCTTGGCCTGGCCGGCGGCGGGCTTGGCTTCGTGGGTGGCGCAGGCGGCGGCGCCCAGGCACAGCAGGGACAGAGCGAACAGGCGGAAGGAGGCGGTCATGGCGGCGGGTCCGGTGGCGAAAACGGCGCACACTATAAGCGCTGGCGCGTGAGCGCCGAAT
>NZ_HG424611.1:16013-17443 GCF_000336385.2 Lysobacter antibioticus HS124
GTTCGCGGCGACGCCGGTCCGCCGCGGCGACGGCAGGCCACGCGCGGCGCCCGCCGTCGCCGCGGCTCAACTCTTCGGCCCGGTGCAGCGCTCGTTCAAGGCGCTCAGCAGACGCACATTGACGTCCTGCAGCGCGCGCCGGGGAGCCGTGCGCTTCGTTCTCGGCGCTGTTTCAGTTCATCGAGAGCTGCTGCACGCGCAGCACCAACGGCGCACGGTCGCCGCGATGCGGGCGAGATACACCGCGATAAGCAGCGCCGACGATCGTTCCATGCGACCCATCAAATCTCAGCCGTGACGCACAACGCGACTCTTCGTCTGTCGTCCGCATTGCCTGGAACCGACGGCGCGGCCGTCGCCGGCCACGGCGCGGAACTGTTCCGGACCCGCACATGCAGCCGAGGATCACCGGCAAGTTTTCCGGTCGCCCGGCGCACATCCTCGCCGCGCTGCGATCGATACCGTGATCGCACCACCCGCCGAACACGAGGAACGCAACGATGACATCCGGTACCGCCCTGCGTTTGACCGCTCTGTCGCTGGCCTTGGCGCCGTTGACCGGCCTGGCTCAGAGCGCCGCCGTCGAGACGGCTCAACACCGCCATTGCCTGCGCGAACTCGAACGCGTGTCCGAAGCCACCGGCCGCGCCTTCGAGCAGCGCGATCTCGACGCGTTCATGGCCTCGTTCGCCGACGACGCGATCCAGGTCAACACCCGCGGCCAACTGTTCCAGGGCAAGCCTGCGATCGCCGCGTTCTATCGCGCGGTGATGGCCGGCAACTACACGTTCAAGCGCACCCTGCTCTCGCAGCAGGTCAACGGCTGCTCCAGCGCGATCGTCGCCGACCGCATCGAGTTCGCCTTGCCCGAGGCCGGCATCGTCCTGCACGGCATCGACGTCGCCAACTGGGTCCGCAAGCGCGGCCGTTGGCAACTGGCCGCCGACACCACCACTCAGATCGCCCAGCCCTGAGTCCAGCAATTCGAGCACACGCCGCCGACGGCGGCCGTCGAGCAACCGGCACGCGCCGGTCCGGATGGCGAGGTCGGTCGCCGCCCGGGCCGGTGCGTGCCTTCGTTTTCCGCTCGATCGCCGGCGTCGCAGGCGCTGCGATGCCGATGGCGTATTCCTGTCGTCCGGGCGCGCCGCGCCGGAATGGAATCGCTCATGCATCGCTACTACGTCAATCGCACCCCCTGCCCCGACGGCGTGCACGAAGTGCATCGCGCCGACTGTCCGTTCGTGCCGTTCGTGCGCCAGGAACTCGGCCTGCACCGGCACTGCGTCACCGCCCTGGAAACCGCGCAACGCCACTACCCTCATAGCCGCGGCTGCTTCTGGTGCAGCAAGGCCTGCCATTCGAGCGCGCAGGCCGGCGAGGCCGTCGGCAAGCGAAACCGCCGCCGGATCGGCCCCCCCCCCCCCCCC
>NZ_HG424611.1:17517-21632 GCF_000336385.2 Lysobacter antibioticus HS124
CGCGTGCGCGCGCAACGCAAACGCAAGCACGGCACAGCCGAAAACCGCGGCTGGATCAGGCTAAGCGTGCTGTGCGCGCAGGGGCGATTGGTCCTGCCCGGCGCGGACGAATTGGCCCTCCCAACGCGGCGAAAGCGGTCCTAAGGTCGCCTCGCCCACCAGGAGGTTCCAACGATGACTACGCTGCGCATTCCGTTCCGCCGCCTCGCTCTGTCCGCGTTCGCCGCCGGGCTGATCGGCCTCGCGCCGGCCGCCTCCGCCGCCGACGCGGCACAAGGCCTCGGCATCGGCGAGGGATTGGCGCGCATCTGCGCGCGCCAGTTCGAGATCGCCCAACGCACCGACATGGAGTCGTTCCGCGACTACGACGCCGAAACGTTCCGCGCGATCCACGACGAGCGTTCGGTCACCGTGTTCGACAGCGGCGGCGTACGCATCGGCCTGGATGCGGTCATGGCCGCCTTGGCCAGCCATTTCGCCAACCGCGAAGCGAAGTGGAGCTGGACCGAGCGCTATCGCGTCGTCGACGGCTGCCGCTCGGCCTACATCCTGTACGAAACCGTGTACGAGATCCCGCGCATCGGCTACCGCCAGCGCGCCCTCACCGGGGTCACCTACAGCCATAACGGCCGCGGTTGGGTCGCCATCGCCGACCAGGGCACCAAGCTGCCCTGATCCGCAAGCTTCGCGGCTCATCGCCGTCGCCGCGCAAGGCGGCGACGGCGATGCCCGCATAGGGCGCCGCTTATGGCGTACGGCAGCAACGCACGTAGGTCTGCACGTGGCGCACGCCGGGATTGTGTTGGACCACCCAGGTGCGCCAGCCGTTGCCGTTCGGGATCGACATCGCCCAGATGCCGATCACCCCGCCGCTGCCTTCGTTGAACACGTAGCCGCCGCCGGTGGCGCTGTAGCCGACGGGGCAATTGGCGTCGATATTGACCCAAGTGTTCTGGGGAACGGCGACATTGGCCGATACGGCGTCGGTGCAGACCAGCGGCGCGGCGGCCGCTGATGCGGCGAACAAGGCCGAAACAGCCAGCACGGCAAGTTGGGACGAACGGCGCTGGGTCGTTGCATGCTTCATGGCGAACTCCTCGATGGAATGGGACGGTCGGGAACGTCGATCGCGCCAGCGACTTCCACGCCACGCCGTGATCGACAGCGAAACTTCGCGCCAAGCCCAGCAGGGACCGTAGCGCGATCGTCATCCGCGCCGCGGAAGTGCCGAGGCGCGGGCGCGACACCGAGATCCGGCGATGCGCCTGTCTGGCTACGCCGCAGCCGGTCGGCGTCGGCCAGGCCGATGTCGGTTCTGCCCGCATCAATCACAGTTGAGTTCGTCGCGCTTCACAGCGCGCAGTCGCGGCCGAGAATCGGCGCCGTCGAGCAGCGCAGGCGCGATTGACGATTCGAAAATATTTCCGCCGCGGCAACTCCCGATCGCGGCCTGCCCCACTCGCCCCAGCGGCGGATTCCGGTCGCGGCGACGGAAAAGACCCGCAACGCCGGCCACGCGCCGATGCACGGAAGACTGCCCAAGAGTGGCCGACCGGCGCCGGCGCGCGCGTTCGCTGACAGTAACGACGCCGTCGAAATCGAAGCGGCGTTTACCGCCGTCCGGCAGCGCCGCACGGGGGAAAACAAGGATGTGGCCGACCGCAAGCATCGGGTCCGCGTCCGATTGCGGCCGAACACAAGGAGGTTCGAGATGAAATCCCGACATTGCATCCCGGCGTTTTCCTGCGCCGGCGGGCCGACCCGTCCGCCGCGGCAGCCGCCCGCCACCGCGGGCGGCCCAGGCTATAGCGGCTTCGTGATCGCACGCTTGAGCGAACGCTTCGCGCCCGCCGCCGACAAGGACCTGCGCGCCCTGGCGCGCAAGCACAAACTGACCGCGCTGGCCAAGCTGCTCGACGAGACCGGCGTCGAGTCGACCCGGCCGCTGATCCGCAGCCTCGACCCCAAGCGCCTGCGGGAACTGGAAAAGCGCGCCGCGAACTCGCCCTTCCCGCCGCTGCGCAGCCTCACCGGCTACTGGCGCCTGGATCTGCGCCAGCGTCCCGAGCAGGCCGAAATGCTGGTCGCGCGCCTGCGTGCGCTCAGCGAAATCGCCGACGCCTACCGCGAACTGGACGTGAGCGATCCGGTCGACGACAGCGACGACCCCTATGCCGTCGGCCAAGGCTATCTGGACCCAGCGCCGGACGGCATCGACGCGCGCTGGGCCTGGACCCAGGCCAACGGCACCGGCGCCGGCACCGGCGTGGTCGACCTGGAACAGGGCTGGTTCCTGGGCCACGAGGATCTTGTCGCGCACGCGCCGAGCCTGATCTACGGCGACAACCGCGACGGCGTCGGCGCCTACAAGGGCAACCACGGCACCGCCGTACTCGGCGAAATCGCCGCGGTCGACAACACCCTGGGCGTGGTCGGCATCGCCCCGGACGTGGGTTCGGTGCGGGTCACGTCGCACTACGACGCCGGTACCGATACCGCCCTGCATGTGGCCGACGCCATCGTCGCCGCCCTGCCGAGCATGGCGGTGGGCGACGTGCTGCTGCTGGAAGTGCAGCGCGCCGGCGCGATCATGACCGAAGTCGACGACGCCGACTTCGACGCCATCCGCCTGGCCAGCGCGCTGGGCGTGATCGTGGTCGAGGCCGCCGGCAACGGCAACAACGACCTCGACAGCTATCTCGACGGCAGCGGCGTTCAGGCGTTCAACCGCGCCAGCCCGGATTTCCGCGACTCCGGCGCGATC
Organism: Lysobacter antibioticus HS124; assembly: GCF_000336385.2. Classification (GTDB taxonomy): domain Bacteria; phylum Pseudomonadota; class Gammaproteobacteria; order Xanthomonadales; family Xanthomonadaceae; genus Lysobacter; species Lysobacter firmicutimachus. The sequence continues at coordinate 20,282 of NZ_HG424611.1, forward strand.
GTGGTCGGCGCCGCCGAATCGTCCCTGCCGCACGATCGAGCCGGCTTCTCCAGCTACGGCTCGCGGGTGGATTGCTACGCCTGGGGCGAGAACGTCACCACCTGCGGTTACGGCACCCTCGACAACGGCGGCGGCGACGACGAGCGCACCTACACCGCCGGCTTCAACGGCACCAGTTCGGCCTCGCCGATCGTGACCGGCGCGGCGCTGATCGTGCAGGGCATGCACGCGGCCGCTACCGGCACGCGCTTGTCGCCGGCGCAGATGCGCAGCCTGTTGTCGGACCCGGCGATCAATACGCCGCAAGGCGGCGGCCTCGCCGGCGCGATCGGCGTGATGCCGGACCTGCGCGCAATCGTCGAGAACACGCTGGGGCTGACGCCGGACGTGTACCTGCGCGATCACGTCGGCGATAGCGGCGCCGTGCCGTCGACCGGTTCGATCAGCGCCAGCCCGGACGTGATCCTGCTGCCGGCGACCGTGCCCGACCCGAACGCTGCGTTCGGCGAAGGCAGCGGCACCGAGAACAGCAACGCGCTCGGCCACGAGGCCGAAACCGGCCACGACAACTACCTCTACGTGCGCATGCGCAACCGCGGCGGCGCCGATGCCGACGATGTGCGCGCCAGCGTGTACTGGAGTCCGGTCGCGACCTTGCTGACCCCGGACCTGTGGAATTTCATCGGCACCTCGGCGCCGGTCGATGTGCCGCTGGGCGACGTACTGACCGTGGCCGCGCCGATCGTCTGGCCCGAGGCCGACATCCCCGGCCCCGGCCATTACTGCTTCGTCGCCAGCGTCAGCCATCCGCGCGATGCCGCGCCGCCTCCGCCGCCGGGCCCGCCGAACTTCGATTGGGACGCGTTCCGCGCTTACATCCGCGCACACAACAACGTCACCTGGCGCAATTTCAACGTGGTCGATCCGCCGGCCGATCCGCAGGTCGGGCTGGCGCTGCCGTTCCTGATCACCGGCACGCCGGACCGCGCCCGCGCGTTCGACTTCGAAATCGTGCGGCGCCTGCCCAAGGGCGCCGAGCTGCGGCTGGAGCTGCCGCGCGATCTGGCCTACCGCATCGCCGGAGCGGCGCCGTGGAAGCTGGAAACGCCGCGCAAGGGCCGGCAGGCCGTGCTCAGCCTGCCGGCGCTGCCGCGCTTGCCGCTGTGCGGGCTGCCGCTGCCGCGCGCCGCCCGCTTGCCGGCGCGGCTGCTGCTGCGCGCGCCCAAGTCGGTGCGCCTGGAAGGCGCCAGCGTCACCATCCGCCAGCTCTACCAGGGCGAAGAAGTCGGCCGGATCACCTGGCAGTGCCGCGCGCGCGGCCCGGCCCTGGCGGCCGCGGCGCCGCCGCGCG
>NZ_HG424612.1 GCF_000336385.2 Lysobacter antibioticus HS124
GGCGCAGCCCGGCTCCACGACCGGAGCCGGAGCCACCGCAGCCACCGGCTCCGGGCCCAGCGGGACGATGATGCCGACCGAAGCCAGCACGTCGCCGAACCAGTCTTCCTGCGGAGCAGCGACGCTGCTGTCGTCGAAGTCGGCGCGGTAGGCCAGCTCGGTGCGGATGCCGACGCGGCCCAGGTCGCCCTGGACGCCCACGCCGACCTTGGCGGCGAAGTTGCCGTCCTTACGCTCGGCCGGCGACAGCGGCGAGTTGACCACGTATTCCTCTTCCGAGCGCTGGTAGCCCAGGCCCATCAGCAGGTACGGGTTCCAGTTGCGG
>NZ_HG424613.1 GCF_000336385.2 Lysobacter antibioticus HS124
TAGCGCAGGCAATGGGTGTAGCCGGCCTGGGGTGTGCAGGGGACGCTGGCGGCGTGGGCGGCGCCGATGCCGCCGAACAGCAGGGCGAAGGCCGCACGTACCCGTCGCCCGCCGAGCAGGCGGGCGGAATCGATAAGTTGGAATTTCAAACGGGCCCCCTCTGACGTTCCTGGACGAATGCCGCTGCCATTGCCTGCCCGGCAAATGAGACTTCGAGCACATTTTTGCGCGCGGATCGTGTCCGTTCGCAGGTGTAGGCGGCGTCATGGCCCAGCCGCGATGGGCTGAACGATGGTGCGGCGGAGGCGGGGCGGGGCGGGGCGG
>NZ_HG424614.1 GCF_000336385.2 Lysobacter antibioticus HS124
CAAGGCCTCGCCGCTGCAGATCACCCGGCGCAGGCTGGCGCAACCGGCGACCGCGTCGAGCCGGGCCAGGAACAACTGCAGCATCGACGGCACGAAATGCAGGGTGGTGACTCCGGCGCTGCGGATCAGCTCGCCCAGATAGGCGGGGTCCTTGTGCCCTTCCGGGCGCGCCAGCACCAACTGCGCACCGGCCATCAGCGGCCAGAAGAACTCCCACACCGACACGTCGAAGCCGAACGGCGTCTTCTGCAGCACTACGTCCTGCTCGGTCAGGGCGTAGGCCTGCTGCATCCAGTGCAATCGATTGACGATGCCGCGGTGCTCGTTCATCCCCCCCTTCGGCCGGCCGGTCGAACCGGAGGTGTAAATCACATAGGCCAGGTGGC
>NZ_HG424615.1:0-43167 GCF_000336385.2 Lysobacter antibioticus HS124
GCGGGCCGCCGAGCCGGCACGGGCCGCCGAGCCCGAGCGGGCGCGGCCGGTCGCCGCGGAGGGGGCCGCGCGCGGCGGCAACGCGGGGCCGGACGGCGCGTCGCGTTCGGGTGGCGGAGCAGCGGCCGGGGTTCAGTCCTCTTCGGTTGGCCTGATCCAGTCCGCCCCGGTACGCTCGGGGCAGCAGGTCTACGCCGACGGCCGCGACCTGACCGTGCTGACCACGGTCGGCGCCGGCGCCGAGGTCATCGCCGACGGCTCGGTCCACATCTACGGCCCGCTGCGCGGACGCGCGCTGGCGGGCGCCCAGGGCAACAACAAGGCGCGCATCTTCTGCCGCGAGTTCCATGCCGAACTCGTCGCGATCGCGGGCCATTACAAGGTGCTTGAAGACATCCCGAAGGAGTTGCGCGGCAAGGCCGTGCAGGTCTGGCTGGAAGACGAGCAAATCAGAATTGCGGCGCTCGATTGACGCCGCACCATTGGAGGAACGTGTTTTGACCGAGATCATCGTAGTCACTTCGGGCAAGGGCGGCGTCGGCAAGACCACGACCAGCGCCAGCCTCTCCTGCGGGCTCGCCCGTCGCGGCCACAAGGTCGCCGTGATCGACTTCGACGTCGGTTTGCGCAACCTCGATCTGATCATGGGCTGCGAGCGCCGGGTCGTGTACGACTTCGTCAACGTCGTCAACGGCGAAGCCAGCCTCAAGCAGGCGCTGATCAAGGACAAACGCTTCGAGAACCTGTTCATCCTGGCCGCCTCGCAGACCCGCGACAAAGACGCGCTGACCAAGGAAGGCGTGCAGAAAGTGCTCGACGACCTGGTCGCCGACGGCTTCGACTACATCATCTGCGACTCGCCGGCCGGCATCGAAAAAGGCGCGTTCCTGGCCATGTACTTCGCCGACCAGGCGGTGGTCGTGGTCAATCCGGAGGTCTCCTCGGTGCGCGACTCCGACCGCATCCTCGGCCTGCTTTCGTCCAAGACCCGCCGCGCCGAGGCCGGCGAGCGGGTCAAGGAACACCTGCTGCTGACCCGCTACAGCCCGAAGCGGGTCGAATCGGGCGAAATGCTCAGCATCGGCGACGTCGAGGAAATCCTCGGCCTGAAGACCATCGGCGTGATCCCCGAATCCGGCGACGTGCTCAACGCCTCCAACAAAGGCGAGCCGGTGATCCTGGAGACCGAGTCCGACGCAGCCCAGGCCTACGACGACGCCGTCGCCCGCCTGCTCGGCGACTCGCGCCCGATGCGCTTCACCCAGGTGGAAAAGAAGGGCTTCTTCAGCAAGATCTTCGGAGGTTGAGCTCATGGGTCTGTTCGACTTCCTGCTGGCCAAGAAGCAGACCGCCGCGGTCGCCAAGGATCGCCTGCGGATCATCGTCGCCCACGAACGCGCCGGTCGCGGCGGCCCGGGCGGTCCCGACTATCTGCCGATGCTGCAGCGCGAACTGCTCGAAGTGATCCGCAAGTACGTCAACGTCGATACCGAATCGGTCAAGGTCGACCTGATCGGCGAAGGCGACAACAAGGTCCTCGACATCTCGGTGGCCTTGCCGGAAAACCCGGGCACGCCGGCCCAGGCCTGAGCCCGCGCCATCCGAGAACGGAGGGGGCGAGCACGCTTGCCCCCTCCGCCCTGGCTCGCCTGCCCGCCCTCTCCCCCGCTACCGCGGCGTCATCGCGCCGCCGCTCTCCGCTCATGCTCACTCTCGCCGATGTGGCCTTCGACGATGTCGCCGCTTTGCTGGCGCGCTACGACCTGCGCCTGGAACGCGTCGCCGACGGCGAAACCATCCCCGGCAGCTACTGGGGCGACAGCGAGGCCGGCCTGATCGGCAGCACCGTGTACGCGCGCGGCGACACGCCCGTGCACTCGCTGCTGCACGAGGCCGGCCATCTGATCGTGCTGCCGCCGGAGCGCCGCGCCGCGGTGCATACCGACGCCACCGATTCGGTCGCCGAAGAGGACGCGGTGTGCGTGCTGCAGACCCTGCTCGGCGACGCCATCCCGGGCGCCGGGCGCGAGCGCATCCTCGCCGACATGGACGCCTGGGGTTACAGCTTCCGGCTCGGCTCGGCGCGCGCCTATGTCGAACAGGACGCGGAAAGCGCCTGGCAATGGCTGGCTGAGCACGGCCTGGTGCGGATGCCGGAGCGCACGTTGATCTTCTGAGCGGGGCCGCCGCGGCGGATCGTCCCGCGCGACCGGCCGGCCGCACGCCGCTGTTTCGCAAGTCGGGCGGAGCGGCGCAGAACCGTCAGGGAGCGGCCGTCGGACGATCCACGCCAGCGGTCACCGACGCCCTCCGTGGCGTCGACGCCATTCGAACTGTGCGTACCCGGCTATCCCCATAACCGGCATCGCTTCTTGCTGCTTCCCTTCCCCTGACTGCGCCCCTCCGGGCGCTACCCCCACCGAGTTCCTGTCGCGGCCGCGCTCAGCGCGCGCCGCGGACCTTTACCGTCGCCGGTTCGGCATCGAGCACCGGCGCCGGCAGCGCGGACGAGGTCCGGCGCACCGGACCGGCATCGGCCGGACCGTTCATCATCACGATGCCCACCACGGCCAGGGCCAGCAAGGCGGTGAACAACACCCGTCCCAGATCGGCGGTACGGCGCGAAGACACCGCGACCGGTTCCTCCCGATGCCATTCCAGGTCCTGGCTGAACAGGCTTTCGCCGCCGTCGTGGCCGCGCACCCATGCGGTCGGGCGTCGCTCGCGCGCTGCCCCGGTCGTCTGATTCATGTCGTTCCCACGTTGAAGCTTGGTCGGCCGCCGGCCTTTCCCCGCCGGTGGCGCAGCTGCCGGGCAGCTGTCGCTGGACGTCACTTTTTCCAATTTCGCGTCATGGGTCAAATCGATTTGTGTGACAGCGTTCGATCCAGGAGCGCGACCGGCGTTTCGAAAGCTGAACAACACTGCGACTTTGCCCACATCGTTGCAACACCGCCCATGAGTTTCCAAAAAATTAACGAAACAGAGCTTACAAATAACCAAAAAATAACCTTTTCGCCGTCACCGCAAATTCGGCGACTCGCCCGAATCAGCCAACCATCATGGTTCGGCGCCTCACGAGTAAACGTTTCCAGTCGCCGATCCATGCCGACTTTGCGCGAAACCATCGGTCGCATCCGGCGCGGCGCAGCACCGACGGGAGCTGTCTCGCACACTCGCGCGACACGGCTTGCGTCCGGCCGAACCGGCCTCTAGCCTTCTGGCTCGCGCGAGCAGCGCGGCACATCCCCGGAGAGAGCACTCATGAAACACGTTCGCGCCTTGCTGGCGCTTGGCATCGCGGCGGCCGTCCTCGGCCTGAGCGCCTGCAAGAAGGAACCCGTCCCCTCCTCCAGCGACGCCAAGCCCGCCGCCCCCGAAGGCGAGACCGCGGACCAGTTCATCGCCCGAGTCAACGACGAGTACAAGAAGATGTACCCGGAGATGACCGCGGCGCAGTGGTTGTCTTCCACCTACATCAACGACGACAGCCAGTTGCTCTCGGCCAAGGCCAACGAGCGTTATCTCAGCCAGCTCAACAGCTGGATCGAGCAATCCAAGAAGTTCGAAGGCCAGCCGATGTCGCCGGCCACCGCGCGCGCCATCCAGTTGCTGAAGATCGGCACCGCGATGCCGGCGCCGAAAGATCCGGCCAAGCTCGCCGAGCTGACCCAGATCGCCACCCGCATGGAAGGCATGTACGGATCGGGCACTTATTGCACCGGCCCGAACGACAGCGAATGCCGCCAGTTGGGCGAACTCGAGGACGTGTTGCGCAGCACCACCCGCGATTACGACGCCCAGCTCGACGCCTGGAAGGGTTGGCACAGCATCTCCAAGCCGATGCGCAAGGACTACACGCGCTTCGTCGAACTGGTCAACGAGGGCGCGCACAACCTGGGCTACGCCGACACCGGCGAACTGTGGCGCTCCGGCTACGACATGAGCCCGACCGAACTGGCCGCCGAAACCGATCGCCTCTGGGGCCAGGTCAAGCCGCTGTACGAGCAACTGCACTGCTACACCCGCACCCGTCTGGAGACCAAGTACGGCGCCGACAAGGGCCAGGTCGCGGGCGGCCTGCTGCCGGCGCATCTGCTCGGCAACATGTGGCAGCAGGACTGGGGCAATCTGTGGGACATCCTCGCCCCTTACAGCGAACAGCAGGCCGGCAACCTCGACATCACCGGCGCGCTGGCGGTTCAGTACCAGAAGCACCTCGACGCCCAGCGCGCCAAGGCCGGCGATGAGCTGAGCCCGAGCGCCGAGGCGCAGGTCGACGTCGACGCCGCCCAGGCCAACGCCAAGCAGATGACCGAGCGCGCGCAAGACTTCTACGTTTCACTCGGCATGCCCAAGCTGCCCGACAGCTACTGGACCAAGACCCAGTTCATCAAGCCGCGCGACCGCGACGTGGTCTGCCACGCCAGCGCCTGGGACATGAACATGTCCGGCGACGTGCGCACCAAGATGTGCATCAAGCCGAACGAGGAAGATTTCACCACCATCTACCACGAGCTCGGCCACGTCTATTACTACCTGGCCTACAACAACCAGCCGCCGCTGTTCCAGACCGGCGCCCACGACGGCTTCCACGAAGCCATCGGCGACACCATCGTCCTGGCGATGACGCCGAAGTACTTGCAGTCGATCGGCCTGGTCGGCGCCCAGCAACAGAGTAACGAAGCCCTGATCAACGCGCAGATGCGCATGGCCCTGGCCAAGGTTTCGTTCCTGCCGTTCGGCCTGATGATCGACCGCTGGCGCTGGGGCGTGTTCGACGGCTCGATCAAGCCGGGCGAGTACAACAAGGCCTGGTGGGACCTGAAGGCCAAGTACCAGGGCGTGGCCCCGGTCGAGGCGCGCGGCGAAGAATTCTTCGACGCCGGCGCCAAGTACCACGTACCGGGCAACACCCCGTACACGCGCTACTTCCTCTCGCACGTGCTGCAGTTCCAGTTCTACAAGTCGCTGTGCGACGCGGCCGGCTACAAGGGCCCGCTGTACGAATGCAGCTTCTACGGCAACAAGGCCGCCGGCGCGAAGTTCCAGGCGATGCTGAGCAAGGGCGCCAGCCAGCCCTGGCAGCAGACCATGAAGGAACTGACCGGCGGCGAAAAGATGGACGCCTCGGCGGTGCTGGAGTACTTCGCCCCGCTGCAGACCTGGCTCAAGCAGCAGAACGAAGGCAAGAGCTGCGGCTGGCAGGCCTCCGCGGCGGGCGCCGCGGCCCCGACCAAGCCGGTGGCGGCCGCCAAGCCGGCCCAGGGCTGAAACGACGCGGCTGCGGCCGCGCGATGCGGACAAAGAGAAACCGGCTTCGGCCGGTTTTTCTTTGGGGCGGGATTGGGATTTGGGATTTGGGATTTGGGATTTGGGATTTGGGATTTGGGATTGGGGATTGGGGATTGGGGATTTGGGATTGGGGATTGGGGATTGGGGATTGGGGATTGGGGATTGGAACGCGCGACGCTCCGCCGCTCAGGGTAGGAGCGACGCAAGTCGCGACATCGAACCCGCATCCGGCCGCGCCGCGACCTGCAACCCCGCGGTCGCGGCTTGCGCCGCTCCTACCCCAAGCGAAGTCGGCCCTTGTAGGAGCGGCGTAAGCCGCGACCAGAGCGCCAAAAAACCGACGCGGTTCAGGCGTCCATCGCGTCTTCGGCGAGCTCCCGTTCGCCCGCCGCCGGCACGCTCGCCTCCGATCGCCGCTGCGCGCGCAAGGCGCGGTACTGCGCGAGCAGATCGCTCAATCGCTGTTTCAGATGCGCCTCGAGCATGGCCGAATACGGCCGGTCGGGCGCGCACATCCCGCTGAGCAAGGCCATGGTCTCGTCGAAACGCCGCAGGCTTTCCTGCAACGCGTCGCCGCTCAGCACGCTCGCGACGGTCAGTGCGAATTCGGCGTTGGCCAGCAGAACGCGCGCCGCGTCCAGATGCCGGGTGCGCGCTTCGACCAGGTCCTGTCGGTTCAAGCCGAGGATATCGATGGTGGCCCGGCCGTAAGGGTCGGGGTCGCGGCCTAGGAAGCGCGGCGTCACCAACGACAGCTTGTCCTGCGGCCAATCCAGATGCGCGGCGGGATCGCGCCGGGTCGGATCGATCAGCAGCGGGTCCTCGGCCTCGCAGTCGCCGCGGGGACCGGTCGCGCGGCGGCCGCGGATCGGAAACAGATTGCCCTTGCCCACCGTCACCGGCTTCGACGCCGCCACGTCGGCGCCCGCCATGCCTGGCTGGGCGATGCGCAGGCCGTTGCGGCGATTGCACAGCGCGCAACTGGGCAGCAGGTTGCGCCAGTCGGCGGCCAACCACCAGTAACCGCGGTGGCCGGCTTCGCCCTCGACCCCGCCCTTGGGCCGGTAGTGCTCGACGTCGGTAGGCGAACTGGCGCTATGGAACGACTCGCAGTACGCGCACTTGCCGCCGAACAAAGCCCGCATCGCCTCGGCCACGTCCGCGCCCTTGTAGGCGGCGAAGGCGAAGCCGGCGGCGTTCTTGTCGCGGTAATGGCCGCGTGCGCGCTTGAGCTCGCGCGGCCCGGCGCCATCGGCTGCGGTCAACGAAGCCGGCGGCGCCACCCGCTCGCGATCCACCCGCCTCACTCGCCCGCCTCCACGCCCAGCTGCCGTTCCAGGCGGCGCACGATCTCGTCCAACGCGTCTTCGCGCATCGCCTCGCGTTCGACCGCCGAACCGCGTCGACGGCCTTCGATGTAGCGCTCGGTGGCTTCGCCGATCAGTTGCTCGGCCGGCGTGTCGCCGCGCGGCAAGGCCTGCAGCGCAGCCGCCAGCCGGTGGCGCTCCTGCGTCTCGGGCGGAAGCGGCTCGGGCAGGCCCAGCAGGTAGGCGTAGCGGTTCAATGCCGCTTCGGTCTCCGGCCGTGCGGTGCTGGCCAGGCCGAAGATGTCCGAGGTCAGCAACTGATCGGTGCGCAGCAGCTCGATGTTGGGCAGGTCCTCGCGCGCGCGGATGCTGTCGTCGCCGTCGCGGTACAGCACGTGCACTTCGCCGTCGCGCATGCCGCGCAAGCACAGCGCATCGTGCGCGCTGACCACGAACTGCACCCGCGGCATGGCTCGGCGCAGCGCCGACATGACTTCGATCTTCCAGCGCGGGTGCAGGTGCACGTCGATCTCGTCGATCAGCACCGTGCCCTGCGCGTATTCCAGGTTGCCCCAGGCCTCGACCATGCGCCGCATGATGTCCACCGCCATCGCGAACAAGGCGCGGTAGCCGTCGCTCATGCGCTCGATCGGCGTGACCCGGCCGTGCGCGCGCACCAGCACGTGGCCGCTGTGGTTGCGGAAAATGTCGTCGTCGCCGTGCAGGGCGAAGATTTCGCGCATGGCCCGGGCGACGGCGTCGAAGGCGGCGCGCGGCGCTTCGGTCAGCCAGTTCGACGGGTCCTCCAGCACCGCGAACGGATCGAACAGGCTGCGGTGGAGGCCGTGGTGCGGGATGCGGCCGTGGGCCCGGAAGAACCGGCGCGCGCCATAGGCCAGCACCATCGTCGGCGGACCGCCCGCATGGGAACGAAACCGCCCCAGCGAATCGATCTCGACCCGCTTGCTCTCGCCGGAGGACAGCAATACCTCGACATACGGCCGTTCGGTCGATACGTCCCAGGATGCACGCTGCCGCGGCAGGAATTCCAACCCCTGGGCGCGGCTGCCGTTGCGCTGTCGGTCGTCCATCAGGGCCAGCGCCAGCGCCTGCAACACGGTGCTTTTGCCCGCGGCGTTCTCGCCCAGCAACATCGCCCCGGGCGCGCCGCCGTCGCGCGCGGCGACGCTGCCCAAGCGCAGTTCGACCTGCTCGATGCCCTTGAAATGGAAGATCCGCACCCGCTCGACATAGGACGGGGCCCAGCGCGGCTCGTGCGCCTGCGCCGCGCGCGGCGACGCCGGCGCTTCGGGGCCGGGCTCGTCCAGCCCCGCTTCCCAGCGATCGTCCAGGTAAGCCTGCGCGGCCCGTTCCCACTCGCGCTCGTGGCCGAGCAGGCGCGGCAGGTCGCGTGCCAGGCGGAAATCGCGTTCCGCGCGCAAGCCGACCCGGCGCGCGAACAGCAGATAGACCGAGAACAGGGCCTGGTCGACCGCTGCGGTATGGGCCCGGCGCCGCAGCGCGTCCAACTCGGACACCGCGAAGCCCTGGTCCAGGCGGTGCGGCTGGGCGACGATCGCTTCCAGCATCCGTTCCACGGCCTCGCGCCGCGCCGCGATCAGGCCCGGGCGATTCAGCGCCAGCACTTCGATCGCGACCGTGCCGCGATCGCTCAGGGCCAGCAGCTCGCCGCGCGGATGGAAGCCCAGATGCGGTTTCGGATCGTCCCGGCAAGGGTCGATCAGCATCGCGCCTTCGCTCGCCACCACCTGCCGCCAAGGCATCATCGGCAGGGCGCGCGGCGTGTCGACCGGAAAGCGGTTGCGCTTGGCCGCGCTGCATTCGCGACAGGCCAGCATCTGATTGCGCCATTCGAACGCGAGCCAGCCGTAATGGTCCGGACTCGCGCCGCCGTCGGCATCGGCCGCGGCGAACACCGGCCGGAACTGTTCGATCGCCGCCTCGGCCGACAGACGCGACTCGCAATACGCGCATTTGCCCTCGAACTGGGCCAGCAAGGCCTCGCGCACGTCCCCGGCCAGGAACAGCCGCGCATAGCGCTCGAACGGCACGCGCTGGCGCTGGCGCTCGTCGGCCGGCCGGCTGTAGAACTCGGTCAGCGCCTGCGCCCATTCCAGCAGCTCGGGCCGTCGCAGCGACGGCGGCGTGGCGATCCGTTTGACTTTCCTCATTCCGCCCCTCCGCTGGGCGCCGGCGGCCGCGCCCGCCGCGGCGTGGACGGCATTATGAAGTGGCCGGGTCTGGCGGAATAAGACGGGGTTGGCGGTCGCGACGGACCGCGGCGACGGGGCTGGGGCAGAATGGGTCCGCCCTGCCCTCGCCGTGCCGTCGTCCACGACCGTTGCGGCGGCGGCCACCGCATTCCGGAGTACGCGCATGTTCCGACCGACCCGATTGCTCGTCGCCACGCTGGCCTGCGCCTTCGCTGCCGGGGCCGGCGCCGCCGAACCCGTCGATCTGCTGATCCGCCATGCCGCGGTGGTCGACGTGGTCGCCGGCAAGATCCGCCGCGACCGCGCCATCGCCGTGCGCGGCGACCGTATCGCGGGCATCGTCGACGATGCCCGCGCCGGCGACTACGCGCCCGAGCGCAGCCTCGACGCGGGCGGCAAGTACGCGATCCCGGCGCTGTGGGACATGCACGTCCACTTCGGCGGCGGCGAAGCGCTGATCGAAGAAAACATGAACCTGCTGCCGCTGTATCTGGCCCACGGCATCGCCGCGGTACGCGACGCCGCCGGCGACCTCAGCCCGAGCGTGTTCGAGTGGCGCGACGCCGTCGCCGCCGGTCGGCTCGAAGGGCCGACCATCTTCACCTCCGGGCCGAAACTGGAAGGCTACGAGTCGATCTGGCCTGGCGACATCGAGGTCGGCAACCCGGCGGAAATCTCCGCCGCACTCGACCGCCTGCAGGGGTGGAAGGTCGATTTCGTCAAGATCACCGACAACACGCTCAGCCCGGAGTTGTTCGTGGACGCGCTGCAACAAGCCCGTGCGCGCGGCCTGAAGGTGTCGGCGCACCTGCCGTTCGTGCTGAACGTCGACGAGGTCAGCGCCGCGGGGCTGAGCTCGATCGAGCACATCGAATACGCCTACAAGGCCGGCTCGACGAAGGAAGCCGAGATCGGGGCGATGGTCCGCCGCGGCGAGATCGACGCCAAGGAAGGCTGGAACCGGGTCCAGGCCAGTTTCGACCGCGATACCGCCCTCGCCGCCTACCGGCGCCTGGCCGCGCGCGGCACCGCAATCACCCCGACCCTCAACGGCAGCTACGTCACCACCTACCTGGACCGCGACGACCACCGCGACGACGCCTATCTGCAATACATCGGCCCGGGGCTGGAGGCGACCTACGCCTGGCGGGTGGAGCGCGCGGCCAAGGACGACGCCGCGGCGATCGAGCGCCGCCACCAGCGCTACCGGCGCAACGCGGCGATCCTGCCGCTGCTGCAGCGCTCCGGCGTGCGCATCCTGGCCGGCACCGACGCCGGCTTCCTCAACTCCTTCAACTACCCCGGCATCGGCCTGCACGACGAAATGCAGCGCTTCGTCGAAAGCGGGCTGAGTCCGTTGCAGGCCCTGCAGGCGGCGACCATCAACGGCGCGCGCTTCCTCGGCCGCGACGACCGCTATGGCTCGCTCGATACCGGCAAGGCTGCCGACATCGTCCTGCTCGACGCCGACCCGCTGCGCGACATCGCCGCCACCCGCCGCATCGACGCCTTCGTGCTGCGCGGCAAGGTCTACGATCGCGCGGCGCTGGACGCGCTGCTCGACGCAGTCAGGCGCAAAGTCGCCGAGCAACGCGCGGCGGCGAAGGCGGCGCAGGCCGCGGCGAAGACGGACGAGCGTTGAAGCCGGAGCCCATGCGAAGAAACGACGAACGAGCGACAGCCGCCGCACTGCGCATTTGTCTTTCCCGCACTCGTTCCTGAAGCCCCCTACCGCCCCGCTCCCTGGCGGAACTTCAGCGGCGTGCTGCCGCTGAGTTCGTTGAACATGGCGATGAACGCCGAGGCGCTGGCATACCCCATGTCGGCCGCCACCTGCTGCACGCTGCGCCCCTGCTCCAGCAGCGGGATCGACTGCTGGAAACGCAGTCGCTGCCGCCATTGGCTGAACGACATGCCCAACTCGTCGCGACAGCGCCGGCTCAGCGTGCGCTCGGTGGTATGCACGCGCTGCGCCCATTGCGCCAGGGTGGTGTTGTCGCCGGGGCGGTGCTGCAGCGCGTCCAGGATCGGCGCCAACAGGCGGTCCTCGCTCTGCGGCACGAAGCGCGCCAGCATCGGAGTGGCCAGCAACTTGTCGATCAGCACCCGCGCCAGGCGCCGGTCGGCCGGAGTATCGGGGATTTCCACCCCGCGCGCGAACAAGTCCTCAACCCCGGCTATGAACAAGGGATGCAGGCGGACGATGCCCGGCGCGGCCGGCAGCAGCGGCGTGTAGCGCTCGGCGATGTTGATCAGCCGGCAATGCACCTCGCGCCGGTTGTGCGAGCTATGGTCCATGCGCGGCGGAATCCACACCGCATAGCCCGGCGGGGCGAAGAACGGCCGGCCTTCGACCAGGAAGGCCATGCTGCCGGACTCGACGAAGGCCAACTGCCCCCAGGGGTGCCGGTGCAACGCGCTTTCGGTGTCCACCGCCAGCGCCTCATAGCGCAGCAGCAGCGGGCCCGGCAGAGTCCGGTAGGGGTAATGGAAACGGTGCTTGCGCGGCATTGTCGGAAGCTCGCTATGCGATGTCTGGTTATCTATATCTGTCGATTACCCGACATTCTAGAATGAGCCGCCCCACGTTGTCGTATGGATGTACCCGATGCGCCTGTTACTGCCGATCCTGGCCACGCTGATCTGGGCCGGTAACACGATCGTCAGCAAGCTCTCCGCCGGCGCGATCGAGCCGGCCGCGATTTCCTTCTACCGCTGGCTGGTCGCGCTGCTGGCGCTGACGCCGTTCATGCTGCCGAAAGTCTGGAAGATGCGCGTCCAGGTCCGCCCCTACTGGCGCAAGCTGGTGGTGCTGGCGGCGCTGGGCATGGTCATGTACCAGTCGCTGGCCTACTTCGCCGCGCACAGCGTCAGCGCCATGTCGATGGGCCTGATCATCGCCGCGATTCCGCCGATGACGATGGTGATCGGCATGATCGTACTGCGCACCCGCCCCTCGCCGGGCATGCTGATCGGCGCGCTGATTTCCTTCGTCGGCCTGAGCTGGCTGCTCAGCGCCGGCCATCCGGCGCAATTGCTGCAGCAGGGCCTGGGCCGCGGCGAACTGATGATGCTGCTGGCCTCGACCTCCTACGCCGCCTACGGCGTGCTGGTGAAGCGCTGGGCCTTGCCGATCGGCAACGGCGAATCGCTGTACTTGCAGATCTTGTGCGGCACGGTGTTGCTCCTGCCCGGCTTCCTGCTGGCGCCGTCGGTGGCGCTGACCGCGCACAACCTGCCGCTGGTGCTGTACGCCGGCCTGCTCGCCTCGACCGTCGCGCCGTGGTTCTGGATGCGCGGCCTGCTGCGCCTGGGTCCGGACAAGACCGCGGTGTTGATGAACCTCACCCCGGTGTTCACCGCCGCCTTCGCGGTGCTGTTCCTCGGCGAGCCCTTGCAGGCCTATCACTGGGTCGGCGGCGTGCTGACCCTGCTCGGGGTCGCAGTCGCGCAGATGCTGAAGCAACGTCCGGCTCCGCCGCTGGAAGCGCGCGAGTGCGCCGGCTGAGCCGGCCGCACTGAGCGGGGCGGACGCAGCGGCGCCGCAGCGCGCGAAAACGCTGCGACCGCAATCGCGCGCACTCCTCGCCATTGTGAGGCGCGTCAAGTTCGCCGCCGGAACCCGCTGCTAGGGTCGGCGGCATGTCGTCGCCACCCGACATTCCCCGACCGGTTTCGCCGACCGGCCAGCGTTGGCTGTGGGCCGCGCTGGCTCTGGCCAGCGTTCTCGTCGTCGCCCTCGGCTGGCAGGTCGGGCGCATGCGCGAGGACCAGCGCTGGCTGGCCGACCGCGTCGTCGCGCCCTACGTCGGCATGTACGTGCCGCGGGTGGCCCTGCACGGCCTCGACGGCCGGGCGATCGAACTCGGTCAGCCGCGCGGCGACAGTCAGGTGCTGTTCTTCTTCACCACCACCTGCCCCTACTGCCGCGCCTCGCTGCCGCAACTGAAACGGGTCGCGCGACAGTTGCCGCAAGCCTCCGCCGGCGGCGCCGAACTGATCGGCGTCGCCCTGGCCTCGCCCGGGCAGGCGCGCGCCTACGCCCGCGAACACGCACTCGACTTCCCGCTGGTCGCTCACGACGACCGCCGCACCGCCGCGCTGTTCCGCGCACGCAACGTGCCGGCGCTGCTGGTGATCGGCCGCGACGGCCGGGTGCGCTATCGCCATGTCGGGGCCCTGAACGACAAACGGACCTTGCGCGAGCTGCTGCTCGCGGTACGGCCCGCGCCGCCGCGCGCGGCGTCCTCCCCGGCCGTCGCCGCTGCGGCGGCGCGGCCATGACTGCGCCGTCGGCGGTTGCGACGGCTGCGCGGACGCAACCGCGTCCGCAGGCGGTGCGGTCGCGGCCGCACCGTTCCGGCCGGACCGGCATGTGCCGGGCTCCGGCGTTCCCTGCCGCCGGCCCCGACGGACCGGCGGCGTACCTCGACAGGAGCTCTGCAATGAAGAAGCGTAACCGTGGCGTCCGCGTCGTCTTCGCGGCCCTGCTGTTCTCCGCTGCGATGGGATTCGGCGCCTTCCAGGTCGTCGCCGGCAACGGCGCCGAGCCGGCGCAATCGGAATCCTGCAGCTCGTTCGCCTGCCGCAGCGAGTGTCCGGAATTCGGCGGCGATCTCGGCCCCGGCGGCCCCGGCCGTCCCCTGGTCTGCTATTGCTGCGGCTGATCCCCCTCGGCCGCCAGCGTCTGCCGGCTTCGGGGCGCCGCCCCGGGCCGGCTTTTTTTATCCCGCCGCGTCACTCGCGCTCGCGCGGCGCTCACGCAAACCGGACCCCATAGCGGCCACCGCCCGCGATTCCGGCGCAGCCGGCAAAGTCCGCTTGCGGACACACACGGGCAGCGACGGTTTTGCTAGTTTTAGCGCTCCACCGATTCCGCCGGCTTAGCGATGGGGCGCTGCGCCGCGGCCTCTCGCCTGCCGCACCGATGTCGGGTCGCGCGGACGACGGGGCGGGCATGCACCGGCATGCGCCCTCCCCTCGTCGACGACCAACCACGAGCGTGCGCTGCGATGCCACAACGCATCGATCGGATCAAAAACCTCGCCGCGGTGTCGCAGTTCCGCATCGGCGCCCTGCTGGTCCAGCCCGACCGCCTGGCCATCGTCCGCGACGGCACGACCACCGCGCTGGAACCGCGCATGATGGAAGTGCTGGTCGCGCTGGCCGAGCGCGCCGGCGAAGTGGTGAGCGCCGAGCAGTTGCTGATCGAGATCTGGCGCGGCACCTTCTACGGCGACAATCCGGTCCACAAGACCATCGCCCAACTGCGGCGCCGGCTCGGCGACAGCAGCCGCGAACCCGAGTACATCGAGACCATCCGCAAGCGCGGCTATCGACTGGTCGCGCCGGTGGCCTTTCCCGACGATTACCGCAGCGGGCTGCCGCGCGCTGCCGCCTGGACCGAGGGCAGCCCTTACGTCGGCCTGCGCTCGTTCGATGAAGCCCATGCCGGCGTGTTCTTCGGCCGTGCCCGCGCCACCGCCGACCTGCTCTCGACCCTGCGCGAACAGGTGCAGAACCAGCGCCGTTTCGTCCTGGTCTCCGGCGCCAGCGGCTGCGGCAAGACCTCGCTGCTGCGCGCCGGGGTGATGCCGCTGCTGCAACAGGCCGGCGGCTTCGACGGCCTGCACGCACTGTCGACGGTGTACTTCGATCTGGGCATCTGCCGCGGCGGCGACGTGCTCGCGCGCTTGGCCCAGGCCTTGTGCGGCTGGAGCATCGGCGGCCGCCCGGTGTTCCTGGCCTTGGAGGCGCCAACGCTGGCGCTGCAGTTGCGCGATGCGCCGGACGCGGTGCAGGCGCGCATCGCCGACGCCTTCGTGCGCCTGAGCGGGCAACGCGCCGCCGATGCGCACCTGCTGCTGGTGATCGACCACGCCGAAGCGGCGGTGGCCGAGCCGGCGATCCTCGATCGCGATCGCGAGGAACTCGGCGCCGCGCTGCGCAACCTGTGCGGCTGCGCCGGCGTGGCCGCGATCGCGATCACCCGCAGCGACTTCTATCCGCGCCTGATCGAAGAGGTGCCCGGCGTCGCCGAGCTCAAGGCCGGCGACGGCCATATCGACCTGCTGACCCCGCGCCTGGGCGAAATCGGCCAGATCATCCGCGCTCCGGCCGCATTGGCCGGCCTGAGTTTCGAAGAGGACCCCGACAGCTCGGTGCGCCTGGACGACCTGCTGCGCGACGCCGCCGCCCAGCACCCCGATTCGCTGCCGCTGCTGCAGCACACCCTGCAGGCGCTGTACGAACGCCAGGCCCCGGGCGGCGTGTTGAGCCTGGCCGCCTACCGCGAGATCGGCGGGCTGGAAGGCGCCCTCGCCCACCGCGCCGAACAGGTCTACAGCGAACTGCCCAGCGATGCCCAGGCCAGCCTGGAACAGGTGCTGGCGGCGCTGATCGTGATCCGCCCGGACAGCGATGCGGTCACCGCGCGCCGGGTATCGTGGTCGTCGCTGGCAGCGCCGGCGGCACGCGAATTGGCCGAGGCCTTCATCCGCGCGCGCCTGTTCGTCGGCGAACTCAGCGGCGGCGAGCCCGGCTTCGGCGTCGCCCACGAGGCCCTGCTGCGGCAATGGCCGCGCGCGCGCGAATGGGCGCACGACAACCGCCAGTTGCTGCAGGCGCGCGAACGCTTGCAGCGCGCGACCCGGCGCTGGGTCGACGGCGGACGCCGTGCCGATCACCTGCTCAACCCGGGCCGCCCCTTGGCCGAAGCGCAGGAAGCCGCACGCCGGCTGCCGGCCGAACTCGGCCCCGGCGAACGCGAGTTCCTGCGCGCCTGCGAACGCCAGCAACAGCGCAAACGCTGGCTGCGCACCGCCGCTCTCGGCGGCCTCGGCGCCCTGGCCTTGACCGCGACCGGGTTGGGCCTGCAGGCCTGGCAGGCGCGGCGCGAAGCCGAACGCCATCGCGACCAGGCCCAGCAATTGGTCGGCTTCATGCTCGGCGACCTGGCCGAGCAACTGCGGCCGCTCGGCAATCTCAAGCTGCTCGACAGCGTCGGCAGCCAGGCCCTGCGCTATCTGGAGCGCATGCCGGACGCGCGGATGCAGCCGCGCGAACTGCTCAGCCACGTGCGCGCCCTGCGCACGGTGGGCGAAGTGCTGATGAACCAGGGGCGTTTCGACGAGGCCCACCAGGCCTTCGAGCGCGCCGCGGCCGCCTTGCGCCAGGCTCGCCGAGCGACCCCGGACTCGTCGGAGATGCTGGCCGAATCGGGCACGGTCGCCTACTGGCAGGGCTATTACGACTTCCGGCAAAAGCGCCTCGACGCTGCGCAAGCCCACTGGCGCGAGTATCTGCGCGCCAGCGAGACGCTGGTCGCGCGCGCGCCGGCCGACCCGCGCTGGCAGTTGGAGTTGTCCTACGCGCTCAACAATCTCGGCACCCTCGCCCACACCCGCCAGCGCAGCGCCGAAGCCGCCGACCTGTTCGCGCGCTCGGTGGCGATCAAGCAGCGGTTGCTGGCGGACAAGCCCGACGACAAGCCGCTGCGCTTCGATCTGGTCGACAGCCTGTCCTGGCTCAGCAGTTCGCAGGAGGCGCGCGGACAACTGGACGACGCCGCGCAAGGCTATTTACTGCAGAACCGGATGCTGCGCGAACTGGTCGCCAGCGAACCCGATGCCGACGCCTGGCGGCGCAAACTGGCGACATCGCTGCTGCGCACCTCGATCCTGTCCATCGACCGCGGCCATACCGAGCAGGCCGCGGCCGAAGTCGGCGAAACCCTGAGCCTGTTGCGCGCGCTGGTCCGCCAGCAACCCGACAACAGTACCTGGCGCCGCGATCTCGCCCACGCCTATGCGCATGCGGGCCGGATCGAGACCTTGCGCGGCGCGCGCCAACGCGCGGTCGCGCTGCTGCGCGAGGGGCGCGACAGTCTGGCGCCGCTGCTGACCGAGCAAGAGCCCTTGCCGGAGTGGCGTCGGGTCGGCGCGCTGCTGAACCTGCGCCTGGCCGAGGTCGACCCGCAGACAGCGACTCAGCCGGAACTGGTGGATCGCGCCGTCGCCGAACTCGCCGCGCTGCAGGCGCAGGCGCCGGGCGACGCCAAAAGCCTGGCCGCCTTGGCCTGGGCCCTGGCCTGGCGCGGCGAACGGCTCGCCGCGCGCGGCCAGACCGAACTCGCCCGCAACGACTGGACCCGGGTGCGCGATCTGGTCGCCGGACGCGTCGCCGATTCCAGCGACCGTTCCCTGCTGGATGCCTGGAGCCGCGCGCAAATCCATCTCGGCGCGCGCGACGCGGCGACGCGCCAGCTCGAATGGCTGCACAGCAGCGGCTATCGCCACCCCGACTTCATCGCCTTCTACGACGCATCCCCCCACTAGTTCATCCACCCGCTAGGAAGCTCCACCATGCCCAAGGCCCAAGCCGCCTCCAAGACCCCCATCGTCATCGAATTCACCGTCGCCTACGTCGTGTTCGGCGGCAACGCCGGCCGCGGCGAATACTTCTACAGCTTCTCGCCGGACGTGGTCATGGCTTACAAGGGCCAAAGCCCGGTGCAGATGGTCTACCAACTCGACGAAGGCGTCTCCAAGCATTTCGTGATCGAGAGCCTGCTCACTTCGGACGCCAAGAACCAGATCTACGACATCAAGATCGCCTCCGACGGCCGCAGCGTCAGCATGATGAACCGCAACGACACCCCCACCCTGATCTTCTTCTCCGTGCTGGTGCGCGACGGCAAGCGCGGCGTGCTGGTGGCCTGCGATCCGCAAGTCGGCAACGACCCGGAGATCACTCCGCAGGCGGGCCAGGTCAGGAAGGCCGGCAATAAAGCCAACTAGTCGCCGTACGCGGCGTTCCGGGCACGGAAATGCCCGGAACGCCCTTCGCCGCGCTCAGCCGCCGCTGCCGCGGATCAGGCGCTCGCATTGGAACGCCATCGTGTGGGCGTTGCTCAGCCCTTTCGTATTCGCGCGCCGCGCGGTTTCGATCTTGCCGGTCAGGATATCGAGGGCGGCGCGCTCGTCCTCGGTCCAATCCTTGTACTTCGCCGACGCCTTGTAGCGGTCGATCGCGGCCAGCGTATCGCGGTAGTCGTCGACGATGAAGCCGCGCCGGTCCGCGCAATTCTTCCACGCCCGCAACAGGACCGGATTCAGCTTGGGCGTATCGCGCGAGCACGGCCTGGCGCCGCAGGCCTGCCCCCCGTCCAGCCCCAGGCTTTCCGTGACGCAGTTATCGCGCCGCGATGCATAGGGAACCAACTGGCAGCCCTCGAGCTTGGATCGCCGCTCCACGTCCTTCTTGTCCAGATCGTCGCTGTCTCCGGCCTGCGACGTCGTCTCGTACGCCTCGATTCGCGGCGACGCCGCAACCGGCGCCGTCGCCAACGCCATCAGCCACGGCAACGCCAGCAATCGCAATGTTTTCATGGCGAGTTCTCTCATCGGCAAAAAATTTCGCGACGGCCAACACCGTCGCGTCGTACCGCCTGGCGGTATCGCAAGGCGACTTTGGCGACGCAGACCGCACCTCGCCTTACCGGCAACTGACGATCGCTTCCGCAATGGCCGTTGCGCGAAATCACCGTTAATCACCGCTTCTTGCCGACACGCGCGGACATCGCCGCAAGCGCATGAAATCGCGGGCCGATTGGAACAGTAAGGTTGCCGTAAGGCGCCGCGCGGCGCGACTGCGCACAGTCGGCGTCCTCGGACGGCGCCGTGCCGCATCCGGGACCGCGGCGCCGTCCGGCGCGCGGCATCCGCACGGACCCGCCAAGCGCGGGCTCAGGGAGTCAGGGCCATGCTCAAGAACCAACCTCAGGACGCCAACAGCGCCCAACCGGGCGACAACGGCAACGACGAAATCGTCTCCGCGTTCCGCGATCAGGCTTACGAGCGTCGAGTGCAACAGCGCGCGCTCACCGGCGACGCCGCCGCCGCGGCCGACTACAACCAGAAGCCGTGGAGCTTGCTGTACAGCGCGCTGGTCAACTCGCTCGGCGTGACGCCGGAGACGTTCCAGCTGGTGTACCCGTTCACCAAGTGGAACTGGGAAACCGCCCAGTCCGGCTTCATCGGTTCGGCGCAATACGACTTCTGTTCGACCATGCCGCAATGGAGCGCGGTCGGCAATTACATTTCCAGCGGCGATCGCTTCAACGACGCCTACCAGCAGTTCCTCAACGTGATCGTCGCCGCGACCGACGATGCGAAGCTGCGCCAGAAGATCCGCGACGCGGACCAGCAGATGACCTCGGCGAGCAACAACTACGACAGCATCTATCGCCAAGCCGAAATCCGCTACGGCGACCAGGTCAAGGACAACGACCCTTCGTTCTCGGACTGGCTCGGCTCGCTCGCCGGCAAGGGCTGGGCGACCAAGCTCGCCACCGCCGACACCAAGCTGACCCAGGCACAGACGACCTACAACGCCCTGGTCGCGGAAGCCAACACGCCCGGCCTGGCCGAAGCGCAGAAGCAGTACGCCAACCAGGATTTCTATGCGCACCTGGAGTCCCCCGGGCTGCAGAACTACCCCATGGTTCCGTACTGGGCCGTGGCCCAGAACGCGGCCGATTGGGTCGATGCGGTGATGGCGAACGAAGGGCCGGCCGGGGCGACGATGGGCTTCACCTCGCGCGACTCGTCCTACGACTACAAGAAGACCTGGGCCGGCGGCTCGGCGGCGGTGCTGCAGTGGTTCTGGGAAGTGCAGGTCAACGGCAAGTGGGAACGCGTGACCCAGTTCGAGAGCGACAACGAGCTCGAAGTCTCGTTGGAGTTCCAGGCCATCGACCAGATCCAGATCCAGCCCGCGGACTGGTACAACGGCCCGGTGGTGCGCAGCCTGTCGGACGGTCCCTACACCCGCGGCTACAGCGAGTTCGGCGGCGACGGCAACAAGGCCGTGTTCGGCGAGAAGGGCTTCTTCACCCTGCTCAAGACCGGCATGATCGTCGGCTTCAAGCCGGCCTTCACGATCCGTACCAGCAAGTCGACCTTCGACTCGTTCCGGCAGAAGTTCAGTTCCGCGACCGGACTGCGCATCGGGCCGTTCGTGTTCGAAGCCGCCGGCGGCAGCGAACATGCCGGCTGGAACGCGAGCGCCTCCGGCCAGACCTTCAGCGGCACCACCAGCTCGAACCAGGCGCTGATCATCGGCGTGACGATCTCCAAGCTGCCCTGAGCGCAAACCCGGCGCGACCGCGCTGCGGAGAAACCGAAGCGACGCCGGCCGGGCCTCCCGGCCGGCGTCGCCGTTTGCGCAGGCGGTATCGCCATCCCCCCGGCGAATGCGTTCGGTCGTCCTCGTCGCGTCCTTCGCCGGATGCCAGGACGTTGCTGTTGCTGTTGCTGTTGCTGTTGCCGTAAGAGCTTGGCGCCGCAGCGAACTTGCGAGAACGCCCTGGAGCTCCGGAGGGCGGCCCGCAGGGAGGCGGGCCGTGCGCAGCCAGGCCAGGGAGGGCCTGTGCGGAGCAGCCCTGCGCAACCCCAGTCCCATACCGAAACCGCCATGGCGTTTTCTTTGGTCACTTTTGACCGAAGGAAATCCAGCAGGACTTTGTCGCCTTGGACAAGGAAAGTGACCCGGCCGCTTGCGGACGGAAGCTTGGCTTTGGAGCCTTATAGTTTTGAAGCTTCACAGACCTGCGAACGACAAACGCCGCGAGAACGAGGTCGCGGCTTGCGCCGCTCCTACCCCGCGATGGTTTCGGGCTTCGATCGATAGAGAAGGCGCTGGTTTATCTACGCGTCCCCGGGGGTGCGACTTGCCCGCTCCTACCCCGAACATTGGAAAGGCCCAGCGCGACCCACATCGGGCCAACGCGGGAAAGGCCCGGCGCGAGCCGCGCCGGGCCCGGGTTGGGGCCGGTAGCCCGGTCGATCATTGGATCTCGCAGAAGGTCCGGTAATGGTCGGGCGTGTAATAGCGCATCGCCACGACGTTCTTGCGCTCGCCCATGGTCACCAGATAGACCTGCCGCCGCGCGCCGGCAGCGCCGTCGTCCTTGCGGATCTTGCCCTCCCAATGCTGCTGGCCGCGCGCTGCAGCTTGGCCGGGTCGTTGTTGCAGACCTGCACGCACGTCCATGCCGGCGCGGGCGCACTCCGGGATCGGATTCGGATTGGCGATGCAGCACGACATGTTGCGCATGGCTTGCTTGATGTCCGGCGGCAGGCTGCGGCAGCCCGGCGGCTAGGCCGCATCGGCCTGGGCCAGGGCGGGCGCTGCGGCCAGTACGGCGAGCAGCACGGGGGTGGCGAGCTTGGCGTTCATGGCCGTTCTCCTGGAGGTCGCTGCAGCGGTCGGCAGCGCGCGACGACATACGGCACACGAGGACGGCCGCCTCCCTGCTGGGGTGCGAGCGGACCGGCCGCGCGGTCCGCGACGCCGGGGATCGGCGTCCGCAGATCGACCATGACGGCGCCGCGCACCTCGCGCCTTACCGACAACTTACGATCGCCGGCACGCGGCGTCGCAGTCGCGCACGATCCCCTAAAGCATTGATCCATCTCAAAAAGAGCAACCGTAAGGTTGCCGTAAGGTGGGACGTGTCCGGTTCAAGCAACGCTGAGACACCGGTCCGCCGCGTGCCGCCGCCGGGATCGCGCCGCCGTCCGGCGCGCGAGGCCGGGCACGGCCGCCGACCGCGCGGCAGCAGCAAGGAGCCGCTCATGTCCCAGTCCGATTACCTGGCGCCCGACGCCGAAGAGGCCCTCGACGTGCAGGACGATCTCGGTCCGCTCTCGCAGTTCCGCCACGGCGCCCAGGACCGGCGTCTGCTCGAACTGGCCCGGCTCGACGCCGGCCTGGCCGCCAACGTCGACTTCGACGACAAGCCCTGGGGCCTGCTGTATCGCGCCCTGATCGATTCCTTGTACGCCTCGCCGGACGACTTCCAGCTGATCTACCCGGCCCAGCCCTGGGACTGGAAGCGCACCCAGGCCGGCTTCATTTCCGGCGCCCAGTTCGATTTCTGCGCCACCGTGCCGCAATGGAGCGCGATCGCCGCCTTCGTCTCCAGCGGCGACACGGTGCACCAGGCCTATCAGCAGTGCCTCAACGTGGCCCAGACGCAGACCGAATACCCGAGCCTGCGCCGGCACCTGATCGACGCCGAAGACGAACTGGTCGCTGCGACCAATCAGTACACCCTGGCCACGACCTCGGCCGCATCGGTGCACGCCACCCGCGGCGGCGAAGACGCGCCGAGCTTCAGTCAATGGCTGGGCAGCCGCGACGGCCGCCCGTACCAGAATCGCATCGTCGCCGCCGAAGTGCCGATGAACCAGGCACAGGCGCATTACGCCGCCCTGGTCGCGCAGTGCGACCATGCCGAACTCGGCGCCGCGCAGCGCCGCTGCTGCGACGAAGCCCATCGGGTGCGCCTGGCCGACCTGGACTTGCTGCGCATGCCGAAGGTGCCGGACTGGCGCATCGCCGAGCACGCCGAACGCTGGACCGAACGCGCCCGCCGCGGCGAGGCCCCGGCCGGCGTGACCCTGGGCTTCAGCAACCGCGAAGCGCCCTACGACTTCAGCCAGACCTGGGCCGGCCGACAGAACAAGGTCCGCCGGCTGTTCTGGCAATTGCGCATCGACGGCCGCTGGGAACGCATCGACGAGTTCGAATACGACCACCAGCTCGAACTGTCGTTGGACTTCCGCGCCATCGACCGCATCGCCATCGCACCCGGCGACTGGTACGACGGCGACTTCGCCCGCAGCCTGATCGACGGCCCATTCGCGCACGGCTACAGCGCGTTCGGCGACGAGCGCAGCCAGGCGGTGTTCGGCGAGAAAGGCTTCTTCGGCCTAGTCAAACGCTCGATGTACGTCGGCTACAAGCCCAGCTTCGCCATCCGCACCACCACCTCGACCTTCCGCCGCTTCGGCTATCCCTTCCAGGCCGCGACCGGGCTGCGCATCGGGCCCTTCACCTTCGAAGCCGAAGGCGGCAGCCGGGCCGCCGGCTGGTGCGCCGATCCGGCCACCCGCACCTTTACCGGCACCACGACCTCGGAAGTGCCGATGATCATCGGCGTCGGAGTCGGCGAACTGCCGAACGCTTGAGCCGGGAACGGGCGCGCGGCAACCCGGAACGAGGCGCCGCCGCCGGCGCTGCATTCCCGGGAAGCGGCGCAGCCGCCGCGTCGCCCCCCCCTTCAGCCCCGCCCGTACACCCGCGGGCAGTTGCTGCCCTCGCACTCGTGATTGGCTTCGTGCAGCAGCACCGACTGGCCGAGATCGCCGCGCGGCGGTTCGACCCCGATCGGCACGAACAGGATCGCGCTGGTACTGCGGCCGAGCCCGGCCGGCAGTTCGAAGCCGCGCACCACGCGGAACCGCGGCACGCCGGCGAAGCGCTGGTCGAAGCGCTTGGCGGCTTCGCCGTAGCCGCGCCACTGGAACAGATCCTGGTCGCTGGCCACGACCAGCGCGCCGCGCTGCCAAGCTTCGGAGAAGCGCTCGACCACGTTCGGCCCGCCCTCGTCCGCAGCGCTCAGAAAATCGTCGAGCGCGCGGCTGAGGGCGTTGGTGTCCGGCTTGCCCGCGTCGCCTTCGCCGGCGATCGCGCGCGCCGCCGAAGGCGCCGCCGGCAACGGCCGGCGCGCCTGTTCGAGCAGGGCCGGCGACAACGAAGAGCGGCGTTGTTTCAGCGCCACGACCTCCGCCTGCGCCTGCAGGATCGCGAAATACGGCTGCGCCTCACGGCCGCCGGCGGCGTCGACGCGTTCGCGCAGCTTGCGCGACCCGCTGCCGCCGTTGCGCAATTCGGCGTCGATGACCAGGGCCCCCAGCGCCAACTCCGGCTGCCGGTAGAGCCAGGTCCAGGCCCAGCCTCGCCAAGCCCCATCGAAGTCCGGATCGACGCGCAACGCACGCTCGAACAGCGCCTGCGCCGCATCGCGCTCGCGCCGCAATCGCGCCGGTTTCAGCGAGCCGATGTCCCCGGCTTCGGACGGCGCGGACAGATCGTCCATGAAACGGCGCAAACGGCGGATGCCGAGTTCGCGCGCGGCCAGCGCGCGGCGCGGATCGGCGTCGACCGCGATCGCCAGTTGCCGCTCGATCGGCGCATCGCCTTGCGGATCGCGGCCGGGGCGACGTTCGTCTTCGGCGACCATGCGCTGGTAGGCCGCCATCGCCGCTTGATACTCCGCAGCATCGCCCGACTGCGGCCGGTCGCGGGCGAGCTGGCCGAGCAACGCCAGTTGCTGGCGATAGAACCCGTCGCCGCGCGCCGCGTTGCGCGCCGACTCGCGGATCAGGCGCGCGCTTTCGGCTTCGTAGTCGGCCTGGCTCAGGCCCGGCGGCGGGTCGATCTCGATCGCCGGCGTGACCCCGGCCTGTTGCATGCGCGCCGCGGTCAGGCGCGAGCGCGCCGCATCCTGCCCGGCCTCGCGCTCGCGCCGCACCGTCATATAGCCATGCCCGAGCAACAACGCGCCCAACACCGCGGCCGCGATCGCGGTGCGCGTGGCCAGTTCGCGGTCGCGGTCCTCGTAGGCGCGCCAAGCCACCGCCAGCAGACTCGGCACGCCCGCCAATACCAGACCGGCGCGGAACCAGCGTTCGCCGTTCGACGCTTGCGGCGGCGACAACCATTGCCCGAACACGGTCATCGCCCACATCGGCAGCGACATCAGCCAACCGGTATACGGCGCCAACACCAGTACGACGAAGAACGCCAGCACGCCCAGTTTGAACCAGGACCACCACGACGGACGCAGACGCATCGGCAGGACGATGCGCATCATCGGTTCTTCAGCATTCGCGGCAGGGTCACGGCGAATACCCAGCACAGCACCAGGAAGACCGCGCCCAATCCGGTCATCAGCATCGCGTCGACCCAGGCTTCCAGCGGCTTATTGGCCGGGTCCGGTTGCAAGGCCGCATACAGACGGTGCAGACCCTGGGCGATGAAGGCGAACAGCACCGGAAAGGCAATCGCAAGCATGCCGCGCGATTGCGTGGCCAGGCGCAGATTGGTCAGCCATGCCGGTTGCGGCAGGCGCGCCGGCGGCGGTGCCGGCGTCAGTCGCGGCGGCGGCGGCCGGCCCAAACGCGGCGCACGCAAGCGGGCGGCCGCGGCTTGCGGCGCCGCGCGCGGCGGTTCCACCACCGGCCGCGGCTTGGCCTTGCGCGCGGTCTTGGCCAACAAGTCCTGGCGCGCGCACGAGGCGCAGGCCTGGCCGGCGTAATGCTGATGCTCGCGCTCGCGTTTGCACACCACCAGTTTGCCGCTGGAGGGCTTGGCGTAATCGCGCAACGCCGCGCTCCAATCGGCCGCGCTGGGCCGCTCGCCGCCGTCGCCGAAGGCGCGGTCGAACAGTTCGCGCAGTTCGCGCGGCACGCTGCCGTGGGCGCTGACCGGGCTCGGTGCCATCAAACGGTGCGCGCGCAGACCGTAGGCGTAGTAGCGCTCGCGGATGCGGCTGGGGATGTCGGTAGGCACCCGATCGGCCGCGGGCTTGCCGGTATAGGGATGCAGGCCGAAATTGAGCAGTTGGAAGATCACCACCGCCAAAGCGAAGCGATCCTGCGCCTCCTCGCCGAGCGGATCGGGCCCGCGTTGCTGGAACTCCGGCGCCAGGTAATCCGGGGTGAACTGCGGCGCGGAGTAGCGCCGACCGCGGCCCTGGATGCTGAAACCGTCGCAATCGAGCAAGGCGATGTACAGCGAGGCGCGGTAGAAACGCAGATTGACCGGCTTGAGATCGACCACGTAGTGGTGCTGCGCGTGCAAAGCCGCGAGCACCGCACTGAGGTTGGCCGCCAGGGTGATCTTCGGCCCCAGCCCGACCGGCAGGCCGGCGGCGCGCGCCTGCCGCTCCTGCAGCACCTGCTCCAGTTCGGAGGTCGACTGCACGTCCAGCGCCGGCATGGAAAACCCGACGAAGCGGCCGCGCTCGTCGCGCACGGTCGCGTCCGGCCAGGCGATCTGCACGTAGCGTTTGCCGCCCTCGAACTGGTCGGGCAGTTGCGGACGCAGCTCGAGCATGGCCTCGACGCGGTCGGTATAGCTCGGCGGGTCGACCCGCTCGTGATAGATCTTCGCCACCCGGTCGGGAAACTCGGGCAGCAGGTAGACGCTGCCCGCGCCGCCGCTCTTGATCAGCGCCCCCAGGCGGGTGCGCCCGTCGCCGATGCGGATGCCGCTGCCGCTGACCGGACTGGTCGTCACCGGTTCAACTCCGCAGCGCGATCAGCAGGGTCTTGTCGTCGGACGTGATGCCGTGCGTGCGCGGATCGTCCAGCGTGCCGTGCAAGGCGCGGCTGCCTGCGGCTTCGTCGACCGTGCGCAGATAGCGCTCGACCGGGTCCATGAACGGACGATACAGACCGGCATTGCCCTTCTGCATCGCGAACGGCATCGCGCCGTCGGACATCAACGCCACCCGCTCCACCGGCTCGCTCACCGCAAGCACTCGCAGGCAGCCGCGCCAGGCCTCGCCGGTGACGAAGTAGGTTTCGTTGGCGTATTCGCCGTTATGCGGCAACGAGATCCGCGCCGGCGCGTCGGACTGTGCCGGCTCGGCCACGCCGAGACCGTCGCCGACATGCACGAACCAGCCGCGCTGCGCGTCGCCGACATAGGCCACCAGAGTCGCGGCGTAGCTCGACAAGGCCGCGCCGTCGCGCCGCGCGCGCGCGACCAGGACCTCGCGGGCGAATGCGACGGCCTCGCCCGCGAACCCGGCGAAGCCGTCCTCGTCGGCCTGCAACCACTGCGGCTGCGCCGCCAACCGTTCGGCCAGCGCCGCGACCACCGCATCGGCGATCAACCGCGAACCGATCTCGCTGTGCGCGGCCGAACCGGCGCCGTCGCATACCGCCGCGACCAGGCGTTCGCCGTCGACCCGGTACGCGAACGCGTCCTGGCACGGGATGCCTTTGTCGAGGTGGGATTTGCCGGTCGCCGATGCCGCATGTACCTGCCAGCCCATGACCCGGCGCCGCTCAGGTCGGCACCGCGGACCAAGTGTCCGTGGAAGGCAATTGCGCCTGTCCGCCCGGCCGCGACTGCGACACCACCTGCATGCTCGCGCTGAGCCACAGGAACAGTTCGCGGAATTGCAGACCGTGCAGGCGCTTCACTCCGGCCAGCCCCTTGCTGCTGAACTGGCCCATGGCCTGCTCCTGCGAGCCCTCGCCGACCGCGATCGGGAAAATCGCGACCTTGTTGGCCAATTCGGCTTCGCGCGCGCGCTTGGCCGCCGCTTCCCAGGCATCGGTCGGCGAACCGTCCGACATCAGGAACAACCACGGCCGGGTATAGGCGACGCCGGCCTGCTTGAAGCGCTGCTTCTCGTTCTCGATTTCGGTCAGGGCCAGTTCGACCGCGCGCCCGGTCGGCGTGGTGCCGTCGGCTTCCAGCGCCGGCGCGGCGAAATCCATCGCATCGCACCAGTCGCCGACGACTTCGGCGTGATCGAAGCCGCCGTAGCGGATCACCAGCACGCGCACCCGCTTGGCCGCGATGACATCGTCCTTGAGTTCGCGCTCGAGCAGCTTCAGGCCCTCGTTCAACTGCTGCACCGGCTGGCCGTTCATGCTGCCGGAACAGTCGAGCACCAACACCAGCGGCGTGCGCTGTTCGGTGTTGTCGACCAGGGATACGTCGGGGATCGCCGTCTGCGTCATGGCATTCCTTTGCGATGGTGGAAAGCCCGAGTATAGCCGCGCCTCGGCCGGTCGGGGCCAGGGCCGGGCCCAGGCGCCCCCGCAAACGAGGAAACCCGGCCGGACCGCGGCGATTCTGCGATCCGCGTCGCGCCGCGCGCCGGCTTACAGCGAATCCTGCGGCTCGATCACCGGCGCGTCCTCCGGCACCCGCGCGCAGCGGCCGCTGCGCGAGACCCAGGCTTCCCAGCACCAGAAGCCCCAGGCGGCCGCGGTCAACGCCGAGGACACGATCGCCAGGACGATGGCGCTGCCGCTGACCAGCGGCGAGATCACGCCGGCCAACACCGCGTTCACCACCAGGCCGCCGAAGGCCTGCAGCGACGAGGCCGAGCCGCGTTGGTGCGGGTACATGTCGAGGATCGACAAGGTCACGATCGGGAACACCAGGGCGATGCCGAACGCGAGGATGCACATCGGCAGCACCGCCCACGGCACCTGCGGCGCCGGCGCCAGCAGGTTATAGCCCAGGTTCAGGGCGATGGCGAGTGCGCAGAAAGCAAAGCCGATGCCGACCAGGCGGTCGCCGCCGATCTTGCCGGCGGCGCGGCCGGAGGCGAACGAGCCCAGCACCATGCCGCCGATGGTCGGCACGAAGAACCAGGCGAACTCGCGCTCGCTGAGCTTGAGGATGTCGAGCACGAACGCCGGCGCCGAACCGATGTACAGGAACAGCGCGCCGAAATTGAACGCGCCGACCGCGGTCAGGCGCTGGAACCGCGGATTGAGCCAGATCGCCACGTAGTCGCGCAGCAGCCGCTTGGGCTTGAGCGACAGCCGCGCCTGCGGCGGATGGGTCTCGGGCAGGCCGGCCGCGACCGCGATCCACAACAGCACCGAGAAACCGACCAGGAACCAGAAGATCGCCGGCCAATGCGCCCAGCCCAGAATCCAGCCGCCGATCACCGGCGCGATCGCCGGGGCGATGCCGAAGATCATCATCACCTGGCTCATCAGCCGCTGCGCGTCGTCGCCGTGCAGCAGGTCGCGGATCACCGCGCGGCCGACGATCAGGCCGACGCCCGCCGAGAGCCCCTGGATCGCGCGAAAGAAAAGCAGCGTCGACAATTGCTCCGACAGCGCGCACGCCGCCGACGCCAGGGTGAACACCCCCAGCCCGCCGAGAATCACCTTGCGCCGGCCGATCGCGTCGGACAGCGGCCCGTGCACCACGCTCATCAGCGCGTAGGCGACCAGGTAGACGCTGATGGTCTGCTGCATCGCCAGCTTGTCGGCGCCGAGTTCGGCGCCCATCACCGGGAACGCGGGAAAGATCGTGTCGATCGAGAACGGGCCGAACATGGCCAGGCCGCCGAGCAGCAAGGCCAGGCGACGGAGCGACAGCGGCAAGGCCCGCGCGGGCGCCGTGGGGGATTCGGAAGGTGCGCTCATCAGCTGGCGGCGTTGGATGCGTCGGTATCGATCGGAACCTCGTCGGGAGGGCCCTTGAGTTCGACCACGTTGCCCTCGGGGTCGTACAGGTACTGCGAGGGGCCCTCGCCTTCGGCGCCGTAACGCGAACCGAAATCGCCGATGCGCGCGCCGTGGGCTTCCAGGTAAGCGACGATGGCGGCGCGGTCGAACGGCTCGGCGCGCAGGCACAGGTGATCCATGTTGCGGCCTTCGGCGCCGGCGGGCGCCCCGCCCATGCGGCCGAGCTTGCCCTCCACATCGACCAGGTCGATCAGCGACAGGCCGGCACGCAGCTGGACCAGGCCGATTTCGTCCTGGCGCCGCTCCAGGCGGCAGCCGAGCACGTCGCAGTAGAAGGCCACCATCGCCGGGGTATCGCGCACCCGCAACACCACATGGTCGAGCTGCAGCAAGCTGAACGGTCGCGCGGACATCGCCAGGCCTCATCGCATGAATGGGGGCCGTCAGCATACTCCCGCGTGGCCCGCCGCATGGCCGCCGAAGTTGTTTCGATCTGTCCGCAACCGCGTGCCCAGGCTCGCCGGTGCGGATTCGCCCGCAAGCCGCCCGTTCGAAGCCGGTGCGCCCCGGCGCGGGAGGCGGTGCGCACGGAGCCTTTCCCCGGCCCGCGGGACCTCGGGCGGCCGCACGGGAACCGTCCCCTCGCTGCCCGCCAGCGGCTATAATCGTCGGCTTGAAACCCGCGGTGGGAGAAGCGGCCGGCCCCCTGGCCCGTCGCTGCCGAAGGCGCAACGCCCGTAATCGCTCAGGCCCCATACCGCCGCCGGGTACAAAACTCTGGAGAGACCGACCGTCCCGCAACGCGACACGCGCGACGGAACCGGCGCCGAAGGTGCACGAAGCGAGCGCGGACAGGAGCGGCCACAGCGCCCCCCTCCCCCAAGCGGCCTGAGCCGCGGCACGCTTCCAAACTCTCAGGCAAAAGGACAGAGGGGCGCCTCGCGTGCGGCACCGCACGCTGCCAACGGACGCCCCTGCCCATGAGCCACAACGCCACTTCCCTGCGCGACCTCGAGCACCACGACGCTTTCATCGAGCGCCATATCGGCCCCAACGACGCCGAAATCGGCCACATGCTCAAGCAGGTCGGCTACGACTCGCTGGAAGCCCTGACCGACGCCATCGTCCCCGGCTCGATCAAGTCGACCCAACCGCTGGCCCTGCCGGCCGCGATCAGCGAAGTGGAAGCGCTGGCCAAGGTCCGCGCCATCGCCACCCGCAACCAGGTGTTCCGCAGCTTCATCGGCCAGGGCTATTACGGCACCCTGACCCCGAACGTGATCCTGCGCAACATCCTCGAGAACCCGGCCTGGTACACCGCCTATACGCCCTACCAGGCGGAAATCTCGCAGGGCCGCATGGAGGCGCTGATCAACTTCCAGACCATGGTCGCCGACCTGACCGGGATGGAGATCGCCAACGCCTCGCTGCTCGACGAAGGCACCGCCGCGGCCGAGGCCATGACCCTGGCCAAGCGCTCGGCCAAGTCCAAGTCCAACCTGTTCTTCGTCTCCAAGGACGTGCACCCGCAGACGCTGGAGGTGCTGAACACCCGCGCCGAAGCGATGGGCATCGAGCTGAAGGTCGGCGACGACAACGAAGCGCTGAACAGCGACAGCTTCGGCGTGCTGCTGCAGTACCCCAACACCTACGGCCAGATCGGCGACCACAAGGCGCTGGCCGACGCCGTGCACGCGCGCGGCGGCCTGGTCGCGGTCGCGACCGACCTGCTCGCCCTGACCCTGATCGCCGCGCCCGGCGAGTGGGGCGCGGACATCGTGGTCGGCAACAGCCAGCGCTTCGGCGTGCCGTTCGGCTTCGGCGGCCCGCATGCCGCCTTCATGGCCTGCCGCGACGCCTACAAGCGCTCGATGCCGGGCCGCCTGATCGGCGTGTCGGTCGACACCGAAGGCAAGCCGGCCTACCGCCTGACCCTGCAGACCCGCGAGCAGCACATCCGCCGCGAGAAGGCCACCTCCAACATCTGCACCGCGCAGGTGCTGCTGGCGGTGATGGCCTCGATGTACGCGGTCTACCACGGCCCCGAAGGCCTGACCCGGATCGCCCGCCGCGTCCACCGCCTGGCCGCGATCCTGGCCGGCGCGTTGCGCCAGGCCGGGCTGACCGTCGGTCCGGACTTCTTCGACACCCTGGACGTGGTCGGCGTCGACGCCGACGCCCTGCGCGCCAAGGCGACCGCGGCGCGGATCAACCTCAACTACTCCGGCGACCCGAACCGGGTCGGCATCAGCCTGGACGAAACCACCACCCGCGCCGAAGTGGTCCAGTTGGCCGCGCTGTTCGGCGCCCGCATCGACGACATCGACGCGCTCGATGCCGCCACCGCCGATGCCCTGCCGGCCGGCCTGCGCCGCCAGAGCGCCTTCCTGCAGCACCCGGTGTTCAACACCCACCACAGCGAACACGAGCTGCTGCGCTACATGCGCTCGCTGGCCGACAAGGACCTGGCGATGGATCGCACCATGATCCCGCTGGGTTCGTGCACGATGAAGCTCAACGCCACCGCCGAGATGATCCCGGTGACTTGGCCGGAGTTCGGCAATCTGCATCCGCTGGCGCCGGCCGACCAGGCCGTGGGCTACAAGCAGTTGATCGACGAACTCGAGGCGATGCTGGTGGAATGCACCGGCTACGACGCGGTCAGCCTGCAGCCGAACTCGGGCGCGCAGGGCGAATACGCCGGCCTGCTGGCGATCCGCGCCTATCACCGCTCGCGCGGCGAAGGTCATCGCGACATCTGCCTGATTCCCGACTCCGCGCACGGCACCAACCCGGCTTCCGCGCAGATGTGCGGCATGACCGTGGTGGTCACCAAGACCGACGCCAACGGCAACGTCGATGTCGACGACATCCGCCGCAACGCCGAGAAGTACAGCGACCGCCTGGCCGCGATCATGATGACCTACCCGTCCACGCACGGCGTGTTCGAGGAGGAAGTGGTCGAGATCTGCGAGATCATCCACAAGCACGGCGGCCAGGTGTACACCGACGGCGCCAACATGAATGCCCTGGTCGGCGTGGCCAAGCCGGGCAAGTGGGGTTCGGACGTTTCGCACCTCAACCTGCACAAGACCTTCTGCATTCCGCACGGCGGCGGCGGCCCCGGCGTCGGCCCCTGCGCGGTCAAGTCGCACCTGGCCCCGTTCCTACCGCGCACGCTCGGCGGCGAAGGCGCGGTCGGCATGGTCAGCGCCGCCAGCTTCGGCTCGGCCTCGATCCTGCCGATCTCGTGGATGTACATCACCATGATGGGCGCCGCCGGCCTGCGCAAGGCGACCCAGGTGGCGCTGCTCAACGCCAATTACATCGCCAAGCGCCTGGCCCCGCACTACGAGACCCTCTACACCGGCCGCAACGGCCTGGTCGCGCACGAGTGCATCCTCGACCTGCGCCCGATCAAGGACGCCACCGGCATCGGCGCCGAGGACGTGGCCAAGCGCCTGATCGACTTCGGCTTCCACGCCCCGACCCTGAGCTTCCCGGTCGCCGGCACGCTGATGGTCGAGCCGACCGAGAGCGAATCGCTGCACGAGCTGGACCGCTTCATCGACGCGATGATCCAGATCCGCGACGAAATCCGCGCGGTCGAGGAAGGCCGCCTGGACCGCGAAGATAACCCGCTCAAGCACGCCCCGCATACCGCCACCCAGGTCACCGCCAGCGAGTGGACCCGCGCCTACCCGCGCGAGCTGGCCGCGTTCCCGCTGCCCTCGCTGAAGCTGCAGAAGTACTGGCCGCCGGTGTCGCGCGTCGACAACGTCTACGGCGACAAGAACGTGATGTGCGCCTGCATCCCGGTGGATGCGTACAAGGAAGAGGAAACCGCGTAAGCGTCGGCAGCCATCTCGCTCGAACCGAAGGCCCCGCTCGCGCGGGGCCTTTGTGTTTGCAATGCCTGATCAAGACCCGATCATCGTCATGTGGTGGCGACGGCCCCTATCGATCGTCCTCGCTCGCTGTCGCCTCAATCAACTCCTGGTCGCCCAATCCCGGATGGTTTCCTCGATATGGGCGATCTGCACCTTCGAATACTCCGGATCCTTCAGACGAATATCGGCATCTTCCAAGTAGTGCCATAGCGCATGCGGCACGTCCAACTCGCCGACATCAAGCTCCATCAAGGCCTTAGCCTCGCGAGCCTTCTCGTACCAGTCCTTCATTTCCGCTTTCGAGGCAGGTTCGGTATCCAACAACTCCCGCACGATCGCGATGAGCTGCCGCTTGATTTCCTGAACAGTCATTTTCCTTCCCTTCTAATCCAACGAGGATCGAACAGAATCAGGTGAGCCGCTTCGCCCCGCGACGGAGGACCAAAGTTGATATGCAGTATAGGAGTCTTGCCACTGTGCTTGAGCGGGTGCAGATCGAGACGCGCGCCCCATTGGCTTTGTTTCCAGCGAACGCCGAACAACCGGCCATTAGCATGCCAAGCGCCCGCCGACGGGCCATCAAACGATAGGTTCTTATAGAGACCTTTGGCGCTGGAAATCAGTCCGCTCGTCGCCGCGGCGGCGTAAGGGGCTCCGGCCTCCCACGCCATAGCCCCTGCGCCTAACGCTGCCGCCGCTGTAATGACCATGCCCGAGGAATCCAACTGTTCGGGAGTCCTCGACATGTCGTACTCGCCGGTCTTCCACCCAACAACGCCCGGCACCGGAATCCTGCCGTCGGAAGTCGGTGCACCAGACGATGCCCTAGCGAGCGACGCGGCTTCGGTGCGTTGGTTGGCTGCCGAAGAACCGCCTTTTTGCGCCTCCCCTTCGCCCGCTGGATTAACCTGAGTAATCGAGAGCTTGCCCCAGCTCTCTCCCCCGCAAATATTGGATCCGGTTATCTTCTGACACTGACGTCCATCGGGATCGACATACGAGTAGGGATTGCTTGCTGCGTATCTGTAACGATTGAACATTCCGACAGGATCGCTCAGAGCAGACACGGGATCTGCGCTGAGAAATATCCCGAGCTGCGGGTCGTAGTAGCGCTGCTGCATCTGGACCAGGCCCGTCAGCCCGTCCATCACGTGCCCCGCGTAACCGATGCCATCGTAGATCGTATCTCCGATTGTCTCACCGAGCGGCTCGTAGTCGGTGCGCTGAAGCACCTCTCCGGTCGCCGCAGTCACGGCCACAGGGCTGCCCAATGCGTCGTTATGGCTGTACTTCGTACTTTCGACGCCCCCCGCCAGTTCGCGAGCAGCAAGTAGGCTACCGCCCAGGAAAATATTGACGCTGGTCGCGCCCGCGGCATTGTTCTCGATGTACGCTGGCTGCCCTGAGGCATCGTAGATGAAGACCGCCCGCACGGCGCTCGCCATCGACAAACTGGCAACGCGGCGCCCGTTGGCGTCGTACCGGTATCCTTCCTTTCCGGCAACGACGCGCAGGCGATTGCCATAGTCAAAAGCATAGACCTGCCCGTTCTTGTTCTCCAAGTTACCTTGCGGGTCGTAGCCCAAGCCAACGATTGATTCGCCTCGACTGTTGCGAACGTTCGTTAATCTCGAACGCTCGTCGTAGACGTAGGCGGAATAGTCCTTGCTCCCCGGCAACACCCAAGAACGCAGATTATCCTGCGCATCGTAGGTAAATCGGTGCCAGCAATCGCCGCCGA
This sequence comes from Lysobacter antibioticus HS124, assembly GCF_000336385.2. Classification (GTDB taxonomy): domain Bacteria; phylum Pseudomonadota; class Gammaproteobacteria; order Xanthomonadales; family Xanthomonadaceae; genus Lysobacter; species Lysobacter firmicutimachus. The sequence goes on from NZ_HG424615.1 coordinate 34,552, forward strand.
AACTGCATGAGCCGGCCGACTTGAGCCGGTCGAGGCCATCGTACTCCATCGTCCGGCTGTAGTTGTCCCCTCGTGCCCGGTCGTAAATGGCGCCGACATTACCGTTGGCGTCGTACACGGTTTCCAGGTCGATCACGCCGGCGTCGGTACTGCGCTGCGGCAGCTGACGCAGGTTCTGCGACATGGTGTGCACCACGCCGTTGCCGTAGACGAAGCGTTGCATGCCTCCGTTCGGGTAGTAATCGATCTGCGACGCGTATACCGCACCAGGACTGCTGACTCGTTTGGGCTGCCCCAGCGCATCCGGCTCGAACGTCACCGCCAGACCGGTCGGGTAGACCTGGCTGGCCGGATTGCCGATTCGATCGTAGCCGTAGCCCAGGTCCCAACGATGCGAGCCCGGCTGCGCCACCGCCTCGCCGATCAGCAGGCGGCGCTTGTTGTAGCTGTAATGATTCTCGACCGGCGCACCGTTGTCCGGTTCGTTATAGGTCACGACCTTGCTCGCCAGGCCGTCGGGCGTGTATTCCCACCTCTGATTGCCGCGCCCGTCGGGGAAGGCCAGGTCCTTGAGCCGGTTGCGCGCGTCGTAGGTTCTCGAAACGACGCGGCCGGACGCCGCGGCTTCGCTGCGGTTGCAGCTGTCGGTGGCCGGCAGGTCAAGGCCGGAAGCCGACCATGCGACGTTGCCCTCGCCGTCGTAGTCCGTCACCGTCGCCCCGGTTTCCGGCTCGATGACCTTGCACAGGCGCTGTTGCGCGTCGTAGACGTAGCGGCGGGTGTTCGGCTGGGCTACCGGGACCTGCGGCGCCGGAACGCCGAAGCGGCCCGATGCGGCTACCGCCAGGTTCTCGCCGCCCACCGGCGATACGCCGTAGACGTAGACCAATCGGCCTGCGTATTGGCTGCGCAGCTCATTGCTGATCGGAATCGCGAAGCGATAGCTGCCGCCATCGACCTTGCACGCCGCGGCGACGCCCGCCTCGCTGGCCTGATTTGCGGGATAGGTGCCGATCAGTGCAGAGCCGGTCGCACCGGCGGGACCGCCGACGTACATCTGCACGTTCACCGACGCCTGGTAGGTGGTCGCGCAGGCCCAACCGAGCAACGCGCTGCCGTCGGCGGTGAAGCCGTCGATATTGCCGGTGATCACCGGTTGCGGGCGACGTGCGTAGACATCGATGGACGCGAGTACGCGGCCGTCGCCGCGCACCTCGAAGCGGCTGCCTGACTCGGTGATGTCGGCGATCGACGTCTTGATCTCGCCGGTTCCAGGCTGAGCCAGAAGCCGTACCGCGCCATTGCCGTTGATGTCGCTGCGCCACAACTCCGGCAAGCCGGCCACGGCCTGCCAGCTCAAGGTGGTGCCGCAGCTGGTGGCGCCCTTGCCCAACTCGCAGGGATTGGGCTGCGCGCTCAACGAGCCGGTCGGAACCGGATTGACGTACACATGCTGAGCGGTCGTCTGCTGACCGAACCACTCTACCCCGTCCTGGACCATCCGCCATTGCACGTAGTAGCCGACCATTCGGCTGCTGACCTGCGGAGCGGTCAAGGTCATGTTGAACGCGACGGTTTGGCCGGGTGCGACGTCGTGCGGAAGATACACCCGCCCCATGCCCCAGTTGCCGTTGTCGCGAGGGTTCTGCGAACCCAGCGCATACGCGCGCGACGGCGACCAGGTGGTCGTGCCCGTATTACGCATCTGCACGCTCAGGGTCCGGGTCTCGCCCGAGTACATCGTCGGCGAGGTGTCGGAGAAGGTCTGCGATACGAATTCGGCCTCGTTGTACAACGCAGGCGGCGGGTTGACCGTAATGGTGAAGGACTGGGTCGCCAGGTTACGGGTCCGATCCTCGCCCTGATAGATGCTCACGGCCTTGCCGGTCGCCCGATAGGTGTACGTGCCCGGCGCCAGCCCGGCTTCGACCAGGGTTCCGCCCCTGCGGTAGCTGGCTACCGGCTGGTCGTTGCGATAGATCGTGATGTTCTCGATCGATTCGACACTCGACCCGCTGGTTCCGTTGCCGGAGGAAGCCACGATCTCGTACGACACCGGGACCGTATAGCTGCTTTGGACCGGCGGCGTGAGTTTGATCCATGCCGGCGCCGCGGTCGCCAAGGACGGCAACGCGGACAGCAGCGCCAACAACCATGCCGACGCCAACGACCTGGCGTTGGTCGCCCACTCCAATACTCCTGCAGAATTCAACGCCTTGTTCTCCACTCGGACCAGGTCCCCACGCGCGGCGGCGGAGCGGTTTTTACTGTTCGCTCGGATGCTATCCATGGCGCGGCCTCACTGAGCCACCGACGTACGCTGGATTTCCAGCGGCTTGCCGTAGGCGTCGCGCATGATCAGGGTGCGCACGCTTTCAGGGGCGTCGATCACCGCCGGAGCGTCGTAGCCAGGCTCGCCGAAGACCTGGAAAGTCTCTACGCTCGCCAAGCCACGGGGGTTGGTGACCTTGCGCCGGAAGCCGGACAGGTACTCGGTGGAGGTGGTCAAAGGCCCCAACTCCGAGTCCTGGACGGCGGCGGTCTGGCGCCCCAGCGCGTCGTAGGCGTAGGACGTGCCTGGCATCGACTGGCGGAAGTCGCCGACGTGCCGGGTCGGCAAGGATTTGAACGCGACCCGCCCCATGTTGTCGTAACGCGTAAACACTTGCTTCTGGGTATTGCGGCTGGCATCGCCCAGATCGAACTCCATTTCCAGCACGGGCCGCAGGAACGCGTCGTAGTAAGTGTCGCTACGACGGTTTCCGGACACCGACACCCGGCGCCAATGATTGCTTTCCAGACCGTACTCCGAGGTCGCGACGCGCACGAACTCCTGCGTCATCGGGTGCCAGTCGACGGTGTCGCCCTGCGGATAGACCACGCCAGCCAGGCGCCCCATGCCGTCGTAGCTGTACTGGGTGGTGAATCCGTTTTCGTCAGTCGTAGACGTCGCCCAGCCGCGGTCGTCGATCACCGCGCTTTCAGTCGCGCCCGCCGGGCTCTCGGGGGTGGCCGGCCGGCGGATGCTCTGCGGCACGCCGCGTTTCCAGTCGGCATAGAAGGTGACATGGCCGTTACCGTCCTTGACCGACTCCAGGGTGCCGTCGGCGCGGTAGCCGAATGTTCTCTTCAGATTGCCGAAGGCGAAAGCGTGCATCGGCAACGCGGTGGCCGGATCGAATTCCGCACGCGCGGTCTCGACGCCGTTGACCGACGTGGCCGATACCTGACCGAGAATCCACTTGCCGGCATGGTCGTAGTATTCGGTTCCCTCGTTGCGGCTATAGCCGAGCGTGTTGTACCCAGTGGATCGCAGGACCCGGGCCAGGCCGTCGAAAATCTGGTTCTCGGTGACGAAGGTCACTCCATCCTGGACGATCTGGCGACTCTTGAGGGGCCGGTTGGCGAGATAGCCCTTGCTGCCCGAAATGGAATTCGATGCCGGAATGTTCGCGTTGGCCGCCGGGAAGGGTTGGCCCTCCGTGCTCTCCACATAGGCGTTCGTGACCGTGCGCAGTACCCTGCCACCGGCGTCCTTGATCGATGCTTCGATCAACTCGCCGACGTTGGACGTGTAGTCGTTGTTGAATTTGTAGGCGTTGATCGATCCGTCCGGGTTGACCACCGTGGTTTCGGACGGGACATAGCAGGTGCCCGGCACTTGGCAATCGGCCTGCCAACTCCAGGACGGCTTGTAGCGATAGTTCCAGCTCAGCGGCGCAATGCCGGGACCGGTCACGGTTTTCGAGTACAACGACTCCACGGTATAGGCCATCGGCGCCCCCACCAGGCGCACCGAAAGCCAACTGGCCTCCTGCCGGGTGATGCAACTGCCCACGGTACGGTTGGTGCCGTGCATGAGCTTGCGGAACTTGAACTCGCCGACCGCGCCGGAAGGGTGGCTGACGGTCAAGAAACTGGTCTCGGCCGGTCCCGGCTGCTTGTCCGAACTCATCGTGCCTACGTTCGGCCAGCACTGCTGCCACACGTTCTTGACGTTGGCGTTGACGATCTCGAACTGATCGCTGTACTGGTAGCCCCAACGTCCTCCGTCGGGCAGCACCGCTGCGGCGAGTAGATAGTTGGCGTCCGGGTTGCTGCCGTACTTGCTGTACTCATAGGTCCAGGTCCGTCCTGCGCTGGAAATGGTCTCGATCTTTCCGGCGGCGTTGTAACCCAGCCTGGCCTCGACGCCGTCGTTGGAACGGATCGACAGCAGGCGGTGCGGGTTGGCCGGGTCGTACTCGTAGCTCAGCCAGTTGCCCAGGCCATCCTCGACCCGGGTCGCGTACAGGAAAATTTCGTCGCGGTCGATGCCGACCGATCCGGTCGTGTCGGTCGGGATACCGATGATCCGCTTGCTCTTGCGCACCACCATCCAGTCGAACGCATACCGGTGGCCGTTAGGCAGCACGGCCAGGAATCCCTCGCCCGCGCCATTGCGGATGCTCGGCAGGCAGGAAACCTTCCAGTTCGACTTGGTGCCACCGTAGTAAGCCAGCCCATCGCTCGGTCGCAGGTGAGCGCCAGACAGGGTTTGCACGAGTTCCTCGCCCGCCCCGGGAATATTGATCGTGTTGCCGGCCCAGTAATCGGTCGGGCCGTAGGACGGCGTCTTGGTCGGACCGCTGGAAACATTGTCCGGCACGGTCGGGGGCGTGTAGTCGGTCACGCTGCAGCGCTGGGTCGAACCTCGCCAACTATCGGGAAAATCCGGTCCCTGGTATTCGCGATCGCGCACAACCCAACCGGTGCGGCGGTCGAAAACCCCGTGGATATGGGGGATATCCAGCACCCAGTAGCGCCCGAACACCGCCTTGTCCGGATCGGTATTGGCCCAGGTATTGAGCGAAAGACCGGCGTTGCTGAGCTTGCGGCCGATACTCACGGTCAGCGCGCTGTTGGTCTTCAGCGCCACATCGGTCGCGGTAAACGTGGTCGCACCATCGAACAGGCTCGTGCTGTCGCCGAACATGCCGTCGGCGGTAAGCGCGGTCACGGCCACGCCTTTGGTCAGACCGTCGTAATCCTCGATCACGGTCGGACTGGATATTTCGGCGCGGGCACCGCCGGCCCCGGCGAGTCCGAATGCGAGCGCGGCGGCGACCGCGGCGGACAGGCGAAGTGTGGAAGTCACGTGGAGTCCTTCACTGAGCTATACGAAAACTCGGCCAGCGAAGCGGCGCCGGGCCGAGACGGATCGATCCACAGCCGCACGCGCGCCGCCGAGGCGCACAAACGCGCGGAGGCCAAACGACACGGCGGCCGAAGTCAGGTTTATCGATATGGGGCGGGCATGTCGCTGTGTCCTTGCGGTGCTTCTCCGGTTGCGGCGTGCGCCGCGCTGCCGCTGATCGCGGCGCGTATCGTTCAATCCACTTCGTCCAGGCCCGATCGGCACCGGCCAGGCGCACCGGCCTGATAGAAGACGGATGTCGGCCCCTTTTCCCTTGGCCAAGGTTCGCCGGTCCAGCGATGCTTTTGAAGACGCCCGCGGAATCCGGCCTGCTTTCGCCAAATTGAGCAAGATCGCAGGCGAGCTTTGCATCGCTGCGCCTTCGATACCGCCAGCAGCGCCCGTCGCTTACGGGCCGGCTGCGTGCATGGGAGCCTGCGCTTGAAGGTCGCGGGCGGCACGGCGCAGCCAGATCCCGTGTGAACTCTGTCCGGCCGCCAAACGCGCCCCGGCAAGTCTCAGGTCGAGCACTCGGCGGCGACTCAACGCCACCACTCGCGCACCGCCCTTCCATTCGGCGCCAGGAGACCGCCGTCCGTCGTCCCGGATAATGTGCTTTCTTGGCGCTGGTGCACCTTGAGCGTGCGACGGCGGCCGCAACCCCCTACCTGGAACGCCGCAGCCCGAATGTGGCCCAGCGTCCGCGCCTCCGCTGCCGAGCCCGCGGTCTATACTGGGCCGTCGTCCGGGCAGCGTAGCGAACATGCAGGACCCGATCGTGCAAGACCCTTCCGAGCGCCTGCTCAAGGTCATCCAGACCCAGACCGACATCGCCCGACTCGGCCTGGATCTGGGCGGCGTGATGCAGTTGGTCGCGGTGCGCGTCCAGGCGCTGACCGGCGCGATCGGCGCCGTAGTCGAACTGGCCGAGGGCGAGGACATGGTCTATCGCGCCGCCGCCGGCATCGCCGAATCCAGCCTGGGCATGCGCCTGCGGCGCAGCGCCAGCCTGTCCGGCCAGTGCGTCGCCGAAGGCCGGCCTCTGCGCTGCGACGATTCGGAAACCGATCCACGGGTGGACCGCGCGGCCTGCCGTGCGGTCGGATTGCGCTCGATGATCGTGGTGCCGTTGAAGCATCACGAGTCGACGGTCGGCGTGCTCAAGGTCATGTCGGCGCACGTCGCCGGTTTCGACGATGCCGATCTGCATATCCTCGACCTGATGTCCGGGCTGATCGCCGCGGCCATGTACCACGCCGCCAAGTACGAAACCAACGAGTTGTTCCACCAGGCCACTCACGATGCCCTGACCGGTCTGCCCAACCGCGCCCTGTTCTACGACCGCCTGCGCCACAGCCTGGCCCTGGCCCAGCGCGACGCCTGCCGCATCGCCGTGCTTAATCTGGACATGGACGGACTCAAACCGGTCAACGACCGCCACGGCCATCGCGCCGGCGACGCCGCGATCCGCGAGTTCGCCCAGCGCATGAAACGCAGCTCGCGCGCCGGCGACACCGTCGCCCGGGTCGGCGGCGACGAGTTCGCGGTGATCCTGCCGCGCCTGGAGCGCGGCGACAGCGCCGAAACCCGCGCCCGCCGCTTCGCCGAGTCGCTGCAGCCGCCGTTCGAATTCGAGCACCGCCCAATCCCGCTGGACGCCAGCATCGGCTATGCGGTCTATCCCGACGACGGCGAGGAGCTGGGCGAACTGCTGGAGAAAGCCGACCAGGCGATGTACCGGGCCAAGCGCGGGAAAAAGGGCGCGCGCGAACCGGCCTGACGGCCGTCCCTGGCCGTCTCGCTGAGAAAACCAAACGCCCCGCCCAGGCGGGGCGTTTGCGTTTCCGGCCTTCCGTGGCTGCGGCTTACTGGGCGAGCTTGAGCTTGTCGGCCACCGCTTCGAACGCGGCGCGATCGGACGGCGACAAGTTGGGGCGGCCGACCAGCAGACCCATCGTGATCGAGCCCTGTACGTAATAGGTTTCGCCGGCCTCGACCTCCAGGTTCAGCACGTCCTTGGCCTCCGAATGCACGACGTATTCGTGAGCGCCCGGCTCGACCGCCGCGACGAAGTATTTGCCGCTGCGCAGCTTCCCCAGCTCGGTCTTACCTTCGCGGACCTTGAAGCCGATCATGCCGCCGACGAAGTTCGACGGACGGAAGAAGACCACCTGGCCCTTGCCGGCCGGCGGCGGCGCGATCCGGCCGCTGGAGACGGTGGGAGCGGCGTAGGCGATCGGCGCAGGCGCGCTGGCCGCTGCGGGAGCGGCCGCCGGCGCCGACTCGCTCGCGGCCGGCTCGGCTTCGGTTTCGCCTTCGAGCGCGTACGTCTGCACTGCGTTGTCGGCGGTCGCCGCCGGCGCAGTCGTGGCCGCGCCGGGCGCCGGCGCGGCCATCGGCGCGGCAGCCCGCGCGGAATCGCCCTTCGACGCCACCGGCACCACCGGCGCGCTCTGCGCCTGCACCTGCTTGGCCGGGTCCACGGCCTTGTAGCTCCAACCTGCCGGAGTGGCCGCCGCAGACAGCGGCAGCAGTACGACGAACGGCAGGACGCGCAGCGACGACGACTTCATTGAACGACTTCCCCGGTAATGGATGATGCAGCGGACATGGAGGCCCCCGCAGTCGGCGCGGCCGTTGCGGGGATGATGGAATCTGAGGCGGCCGGCGCAGCGCTTCGCTCCGAGTCGACGGCTCGCGCCGTACGCGCACCGACCTGGGTACCGGCCGGAATCTCGATCTCGCCGCCGGTCACGAACAGGCCGGGGATACCCAGCGCGATGCCGACCGACACCGCCACGCCTTCGCGACTCTTGCCGATACCGCCCAGGCTGAAACCGCGCAAGGCCACGCGTCGGCCCTGATGCTCGAGATAGCGCGCCGCCAGCAGCAACTCGCCCGGCTTGCCGCTGGCGCCGCGACGCGCGGCATGCACGACCTCGCCGATGCCGGGCGTGCCGGCCGGGAGCACCGTCGCTCCAGCCAGGACCAGCGGTTGCGCCAGGCGCAACGGAAACCTATCGCCGCGCCTGGCTTTCGCCGAACTCAATGCGGCCGCGATTTCCAGCGTGACGGGGGTGTTGGCGGGAATGCCCGCAGCAGACAGGGAAGCAGGCGCAGCTGCAGACGCGGAAGAGACCGCCGTATCGACCGCCGCGTCAGCCGAGCCGGCCCGATCCGCGGGCGACAACGGCGCCTCGCCAAGAGCCGTAACACTGGCCGGACGCGACTCGCCGACGACGCCCGGCGCTGTACCACCGGCTACCGTCGATGCCCCCGCCATAGCCACCAGCGCGATCAACGCGCTTGAAATCGCAGTCATCGAAAGGCGGCCCCCTACCGTCCTTGGCGGGCGCCAAACTATCCGAACGGCCGGGTTTTGCCAATATGGTCACAGTGGCCTTGGCTACACCCCTACGACCACAAACCGCCCCCCCCCC
>NZ_HG424615.1:43243-43573 GCF_000336385.2 Lysobacter antibioticus HS124
ATAGGGAATCGCTCGACCGAGCGGACGCCCTCGTCATAGCGGATGAATTCGCCGCTAACCTGATAGCGCGCAGCGAACCAGATCGAGGCGCAATCCAATTGTTTCAATTTGCTCGTGGCATTCCATTTCTAGCCGCCAATGCCGAAGCCGGATCAGAATGCTTTTCCCCACAGGCTGTCAACGCTGGTGGTGTTGCCGACCGCGTTGTAGCCGCGGGCGACGCCGCCTACGTTGGTCAGGCGGCGACTGGTGGTTGGGCGCGTATACGTCGTGGTAGTGCCGGCGTGCAGCAGGCTGGTGCGGTTGCCGGTGGCGTCGTAGCCGTAGGTT
>NZ_HG424616.1 GCF_000336385.2 Lysobacter antibioticus HS124
TACAGCGCGGTGACGTTGTTGCCCAGGCGCATCATCTGGTCCATGCGGTCCTGGCGCATTTCGAACACGGTGACGTTGGAGCCGCCGGCCGCGGCCAGCGCCGCCGACGCGCCGCCGGCCTGGCCGGCGCCGAACACCACCACCTTGCCGCGCTCGGTCGACGGCAGGCCGCCGAGCAGCTTGCCCTTGCCGCCCATCGGCTGGTGCAGCAAGTGGGTACCGACCTGCACGCCGATCTTGCCGGCGATGATCGACATCGGCGCCAGCAGCGGCAGGTCGCCGTTGGGCAGCTCGACGGTCTCGAAGGCGACGCCGGTCAGGCCGATGTCCAGCAGCTGCTT
>NZ_HG424617.1 GCF_000336385.2 Lysobacter antibioticus HS124
GCTGGGGCTGTGCAGCGGCCGCGACGACGTGGTGTTCGGCACCGTGTTGTTCGGTCGCATGCACGGCGGCCCCGGCATCGATCGCGCCATGGGCATGTTCATCAACACCTTGCCGGTGCGCATCGCCCTGAGCGGACGCAGTGCGGCGCAGGGACTGCGCGAGACCCACGAACGCCTCACCGGCCTGCTGCGCCACGAGCAGGCGTCGTTGACCCTGGCCCAACGCTGCAGCGGTCTCGGCGCGAACGTGCCGATGTTCTCCGCCTTGCTCAACTACCGCCACAGCCGCGCCGAAACCTTCGGCGAAAGCCGAATCGCCGAGGGCATCGAGTTCCTCGGCGGGCGCGATCTGACCAACTATCCGTTCTGCCTGTACGTCGACGATCTCGGCCGCGACTTCGTCCTCACCGCAGAAGTCGAACGCAGCGTCGACGCGCAACGCATCTGCGGCTTCGTC
>NZ_HG424618.1 GCF_000336385.2 Lysobacter antibioticus HS124
CGGCGGTGACGGTGAACAAGACGTCGACCCCGGCCGGTCCGGTCGCGGTGGGCGACACGATCACCTACACCCTGACCACGGTGGTGTCGAACTCGCAGACCACCGGTGTGACCACGCTGACCGATACGCTGGGCACGGGCCTGACGTTCGGTGCGGTGACCAACGCCGGCATCTACACCTGCAGCAGCAGCGGTGCGAACAACGTGACCTGCACCCTGCCGGCCAACACGGCGCCGGGCAGCTATGCGGTGAGCTACACCGCGACGGTGAACGCGTCTGCGACGGGCAGCGTGGGCAACACGGTGGTGCCGACCGGCCCCGATAACCCGGGTTGCGGCACCTGCACGACCAACACCCCGGTG
>NZ_HG424619.1 GCF_000336385.2 Lysobacter antibioticus HS124
CTGTCCTGCCAGCCGTCGCCGTCGCGGTCGTCGAACACCGTGCCCAGGATCAGCGACTCGTCGAGCAGCGGATCGGCGATCAGCTGGACTTCGGCGGTAGCCACGTTCGAGACCACCTTGCCGTTGTCGCGCATCAGCGCATGGTTGGTGTGGATGCCCGGACGCACGCCGGCGCCGACCCGCAGCAGGTAGGTGAACGTCGCCCGCTCACCGGCGGCGATGTCGACCTGGTCGACCTGGATCGGATAGGTACCGACCAGGCGGCCCGCGCCGTCGCGATCGGCCACGCTCAGCGAGCCGTCGACGAAGCTGAAGCCGGCCGGCGGCGTATCGACCAGGGTCGC
>NZ_HG424620.1 GCF_000336385.2 Lysobacter antibioticus HS124
GCAGCGGGCCCAGCAGGGCCCGCCGCAGGCCGAGGCCGACGGCATCCGGTTTCAAGGGACGCGAGCCGTCCATCGTCATCGCGCTGCGATCAGACCGAACCGCCGCACTTGCCTTCGCCGCACTTGCCTTCACCGGCCTTCTTGGCCGCCGGCTTGGCCGCGGCGGGCTTGGCTGCGTCCTTCTTGTCGCCGCCGCACTTGCCCTCGCCGCACTTGCCTTCGCCGGCCTTCTTGTCGGCACCGCACTTGCCTTCGCCGCACTTGCCTTCGGCGTGCTTCTTGTCGGCGCCGCACTTGCCTTCGCCGCACTTGCCCTCGGCGGCCTTCTTGTCGCCGCCGCAGCTGCCTTCCTTGGCCTTCTTGTCGGCGCCGCAGGTGCCTTCGGCCTTCTTTGCGTCGGTGGCCTTGGCGTCGGCGGCCTTGTCGGCGGTCTGCGCCGATTGCGCGCCCAGCAGGTAGCCCTGCGACAGGTCGGTCATCGCGAACGCGGAAGCCGACAGGCTCAGGCCGCCGATCAGGGTGGCGCCGAGGGCGAGGGCGACGGGCTTCTTGATTTGCTTGGACATGGAATCACTCCTACGTGGCGATGTCGGCGGGGTTCCGCCGGTTGGGATGACGGTCCGACGGGTCGGGTCCGTGGTTTGCGTTGAATTCGGCGTTGCGGGAAAGGCGATGGAGCGGATCAACAGGAACATACGCAATCCGGCGTCGCCGGGTGCCATGCGGCGGCCGGGGCGAGGTCAAGGCTGCAGGTACTCGCGGGCGAGGACGCGGGCGCGGTGCAGGCGCGACTTCACCGCCTCGCGGGTCATCCCCAGGCGCGCGCCGATCTCCTCGACGGTCAGCCCTTCCAGGTCGCGCAGCAGGATGATCTCGCGGTAGTGGGCGGGCAGGGACTCCAGCGCCGCGGCGACGTCGTGGCGCCACTCGGCCGGTTCCGGCGTCACCACCGGCATGATCTCCTCGCCGATCGGCTCGCCGCTGAGCAGGCGCCGGGCGCGCTTGAGCCGGTTGCATTCGCGCTTGACGATGCGGAAGGTCCAGGACACGAAGCATTCCAGCACGCGCAGGTCGCGCAGCTTGCGCGAGACGGTGATCAGGCTTTCCTGGACCGCGTCCTCGACGTCGTTGATGACGCAGTGGAATTCGGCGTAGCGGCGCAGGTCCTGGCGCGAATGCGTCAAGACGCGCTCGAGCGCCGCCCGATCGCCCGAGCGGGCCGCCGCCAAATCTCCGTTGGCCATCAGCAGGGTCATGCCGGTCCTCCTCCGGGTTGCCAAAATACACCGCGCCGCCGCGTTGCGGGCATGTACCAAGAGGGGGGGGGAGGGGGCGAATGGGTTCGCGCAGCGCGACCGGCGTCGCGTTTTGTTCAGAGCGGATTCAGTCCCAAGGCACAGAAACCGTTTGCATGCGCGCTATCGCGGCGAAACCGCGATTCATGGCCGACGCGACGGCGCTGCCGCGAGGCGGCGACGGAATGCGGCCGGCCCTGTGCCGGAGTTACGACGCGGGCCGGATTATGTTGCGGCGCAACGCGGGCGGGCGCGCGCGGCGCCCGCCCACCGCTTCAGACCGGGCTGGCGGTGTTGGTGTCGTCGCGCTTCTCGCGCGGCGGCAGCGGCTGCTCGCCCTTGACCAGGAACCAGACGTTCTCGGCGATGTTGGTGGCGTGGTCGCCGATCCGTTCGATGTTCTTGGCCATGAACAGCAGATGCGTGCAGGCGGTGATGCTGCGCGCGTCTTCCATCATGTAGGTCAGCAGTTCGCGGAACAGGCCGGTGTAGGCGGTGTCGATCTCGGCGTCGCGCGCGCGCACTCGCTGGGCCAGTTCGACGTCGTTGTCGCGGTAGGCGGCCAGGACGTCGCGCAGCTGCGCCACCGCCAGGGTGCCCAGCGCGTGCAGCCCGGCCACGTGCGGCAGCGGCGGGGCCAGATTCAACGCGGTCGAGCGCTTGGCGACGTTGGCCGCGTAGTCGCCGACCCGCTCGATGTCCGAGGCGATGCGGATCGCCGCCAGGATCTCGCGCAGGTCGCGGGCCATCGGCCCGCGCAGGGCCAGCTTCATGACGTCGTGGCTGATTTCCTGCTCCAGCGCGTCGATCGCCTCGTCGTTGGCGATGATGCGCTCGGCGGCCTTGTCGTCGCGGCGCTGCACCACGTCCAACGCGGCTTCCAACTGCGACGCCGCCATCTCGCCCATGCGCAGGGTTTCGTCGAGCAAGCGGCGCTGCTCGTCGTCGTAGCTTTTGACGATATGGTCGTGCATGGTCATGGGCGGGGATTCGTGATTCGGGATTAGGGATTGGTGAAAGGCGACTGCAACAGCAACGGCTCCGGATCGGGGTGGGAGAGGGCCGCTTTTGCGAATCCCGAATCCCGAATCCCCAATCCCGGCCGGTTCAACCGAACCGGCCGGTAATGTAATCCTCGGTCTGCTGCTTGGTCGGCTGCGAGAAGATCTGTTCGGTCGCGCCGTGCTCGATCAGGTCGCCAAGGTACATGAAGGCGGTGAAGTCGGAGACGCGCGCGGCCTGCTGCATGTTGTGGGTCACGATCGCGATGGTGTAGTCCTTCTTCAGCTCCTCCACCAACTGCTCGATGCGGCTGGTCGAGATCGGGTCCAACGCCGAGGTCGGTTCGTCCAGCAGCAGCACGTCCGGGCGCAAGGCCACGGCGCGGGCGATGCACAGGCGTTGCTGCTGGCCGCCGGACAGGCCGAGCGCGCTCTGGCCCAGCTTGTCCTTGACCTCGTCCCACAGCGCGCCCTGGCGCAGGGCCTGTTCGACGCGATCGTTCATTTCCGACTTGGACAGCTTCTCGTGGTGGCGGATGCCGTAGGCCACGTTCTCGAAGATGGTCATCGGGAACGGCACCGGCTTCTGGAAGACCATACCGACCTTGCTGCGCAGCCGATTCATCGGATAGCGCGAGTCGAGGATGTTCTCGCCGTCCAGCAGCACTTCGCCGCGCGCTTCCAGCTTCGGGTACAGGGCGTAGATGCGGTTGAAGATGCGCAGCAGGGTCGACTTGCCGCAGCCGGAAGGTCCGATCAGCGCGGTGACGCGCTTTTCCGGGATCTCCAGGTCGATGTTCTTCAGCGCGTGGAACTTGTCGTAGTAGAAGTTCAGGCCGCGCGCGGCGAGCTTCACCGGCGCGTCGGCGGCGGCCGCGCGCTCCGGAGTGGCGACGGTGAGGCGGGTCTCGTTCATGGCGGCCGGAGTACGGGCGGCGGAGATGTTGGACAGGTCAGTCATTGGAGATCCGTTTGCGCAGCACCAGGGTGCGGGCGAGCAGGCTGACGATCAGGACGAAGAAGGTGAGCACCAGGGCGCCGGCCCAGGCCAGGGTTTGCCAGGTTTCGTACGGGCTGCCGGCGAACTGGTTCATCACCACCGGCACGCTGGCCATCGGCTGCAGCACGTTGTGGTTCCAGTATTGGTTGCCGAAGGCGGTGAACAGCAGCGGCGCGGTTTCGCCGGAGATGCGCGCCAGGGCCAGCAGCACGCCGGTGACGATGCCGGCCGAGGCGCTGCGGTACAGCACCTGCACGATCACTTTCCACTGCGGCACGCCCAGCGACAGCGCCGCTTCGCGCATCTGCGCCGGCACCAGGCGCAGCATCTCGTCGGTGGTGCGCACCACCACCGGCAGGACGATGAAGGCCAGCGAGATCGCGCCGGCCAGGGCGGAGAAGTTGCCGCCGGTCTGCATCACCACCAGGGTGTAGACGAACAGGCCGAGCACGATCGACGGCGCCGACAGCAGGATGTCGTTGACGAAGCGCACCACCGTGCCGATCTTGCGCCCGGCGCCGTATTCGGCCAGCCAGGTGCCGGCGGCGATGCCCAGCGGGGTGCCGATCGCGATGGCGATCGCGCACATCACCGCGCTGCCGAAGAAGGCGTTCATCAGGCCGCCTTCCTGCATCGGCGGCGGCGTGTTCTGGGTGAACAGCGCCCAGTCGATCCCGCCCAGGCCCTTGGCGATCAGGGTGTAGAGGATCCAGCCGAGGAAGAACAGGCCGAAGCCGGCGGCGGCGCAGGCCAGCAGCACCGAGGCGGCGTTGACCAGGCGACGGCGGCGGTACAGGGCGTCGGCGGTGCGGTGGCGTTGCTGCAGGGCCGGGTCGGCCGTAGCGGTAGCGGCGCTCATCAGGTGCCCTCCTTGCGCGAGAGTTTCAGCAGCATCAACCGCGCGGCGGCGAGCACGACGAAGGTGACGATGAACAGCACGAAGCCGAGCAGCAGCAGGGCCGAGCGGTAGGTCTCGGTGGCTTCGCCGAAGTCGTTGGCGATCAGCGCGGCGATGGTGGTGCCGGGTTCGAGCAGCGAGGCCGAGAAGTTGACCGAGTTGCCGATCACGAACGCCACCGCCATGGTCTCGCCGAGCGCGCGGCCCAGGCCGAGGAAGATGCCGCCGATCACCGCCGAGCGGGTGTAGGGCAGGACGATGTCCCAGCTGACTTCCCACTTGGTCGAGCCCAGCGCGTAAGCCGACTCCTTCAGCCGGGTGGGCACGGTCAGGAACACCTCGCGCATCACCGAGGAGATGAACGGGATCACCATGATCGCCAGGACGATGCCGGCGGTGAGCATGCCGATGCCCAGCGGCGGCCCCTGGAACAGCTTGCCGATCACCGGCCAGGTGCCGACATGGTCGTTGAGCCAGGGGGTGACGTACTCGGTCATCACCGGCACCAGCACGAACAGGCCCCACATGCCGTAGATGATCGAAGGAATGCCGGCCAACAGTTCGATCGCCGTGCCGATCGGCCCGCGCGCCCAGCGCGGCGCGACCTCGGTCAGGAAGAAGGCGATGCCGAAGCTGACCGGCACCGCGATCAGCATCGCGATCAGGGCGGTGACTACGGTGCCGTAGATGGGCACCAGCGCGCCGTACTTGTCCTCGACCGGATTCCACTCGGCGGTGACGAAGAAGCTCAGGCCCTCATGGGCGAGCACGTGGCGGCCGCCCCACAGCATCGACAGCGCTGCGCTGGCGAGGGCGAACAGGACGAAGACGACAGTAGCGGTGAGCGCGTAGCGGAACAGGCGGTCGTTGCGCGCGTCCTTGACGTCGCGCGCGGCGGGCGCGGTCGGAGCGGCAGGTAGGGCGGTCGCGTTCATTGGCGGGTGAAAGTCCGGCGGGGCCACGCGTGGGGAAGGGGTTGCGAGCGGGTGGTGCGTTTGCGGGTGCGACTGGCGGTGGTGCCTGAGGCGGTGCCTTGGATGGATCAGATGCTTTGCCCGCGATCGGGCGGAGCAAAGACCGTGGATTCCGGAGTGCGGATACTCCGAGCGCTGCGTGCGTTACCTGCCGTCGTCCCCGCGAACACGGGGATGCAGCGCTTCATTGCGGCCTGGCTTGCGTCAACCTGTGTCGCGCTGCAGGCTTTCCGACCCGGCCAGGGCGCACTGCGCCCCAGCGTTCGATCCCCCCGCCCGCGCGGGCCCCCCGCCCGCGCGGGCCGGTTCGTCACTTGAACTCCGCGCTCCAGTACGCCTCGATCTGCTTGACCAGCTCCGCCGGCAGCGGCACGTAATCCAGCGACTGCGCCTGGGCCTGGCCGTTCTCGAACGCCCACTTGAAGAAAGCGCGGGTGTCGGCGCTGCGCTTGGCGTCCTTGGGCTGCTTGTGCATCAGGATGAAATTGGTCGCGGTGATCGGCCAGGACTTCTCGCCGGCGGCGTTGGTGATCACCAGGTTGAAGTCCTTGGCGTTGGCCCAGTCCGCGGTCGCGGCGGCGGCCTGGAAGGCCTCGGCGCTGGGCTGGACGAACTGGCCGGCCGCGTTCTGCAGCTGGGTGTGGGCCATCTTGTTCTGCAGCGCGTAGGCCAGTTCGACGTAGCCGATCGAGCCCTTGATCTGCTTCACGTACGAGGCCACGCCTTCGTTGCCTTTGCCGCCGACGCCGCCCGGCCACTGCACAGAGGTGCCTTCGCCGACCTTGCTCTTCCACTCCGGGCTGACCTTGGACAGGTAGTTGGAGAAGTTGAAGGTGGTGCCCGAGCCGTCGGAGCGGTGGACGATGTTGATCTTGAGATCGGGCAGGGCCACGCCCGGGTTGGCCGCGGCGATCTTGGCGTCGTTCCACTTGGCCACCGTGCCGAGGAAGATCTCGCCCAGCAGCGGGCCGGTCAGGCGCAACTGGCCCGGGGCGATGCCGTCGACGTTGACCACCGGCACCACGCCGCCGATCGCCGAGGGGAACTGGCCCAGGCCGGCGGCCGCGAGCTCGTCGCTGGCCAGCGGCTTGTCGGAGGAGCCGAAGTCGACCGTACCGGCCTTGATCTGGGCGATGCCGCCGCCGGAGCCGATCGACTGGTAGTTGACCTTGGCGCCGGTGGCCTTGTGGTAGTCGTCCGACCACTTGGACAGCAGCGGGTAGATGAAGGTGGCGCCGGCACCGGTGATCTGCGCGGCGACCTGGTCGCCGGCCGGAGCGGCCGCTTCGGTCTTGGCGTCGCCGGCCGGGGTCGGGGACTGATTGCCCGAACAGGCTGCGGTGGCGAGCGCGATGGCGAGGGACAGGACGGCGATACGGGCCGGCGATTTCATGGCTGCTCCAAGAGGGGCCGGCGTGGGCGCCGGCTGGGTGGCGCCATTTGATGATCTTTTTGTTACACCGCTATGACATGGATCGGTAACGAATCTGTAGCGAAGCGCGGTTCCGGGTGCCGGAGGTCGCGGTTTGGCGGAGGGGGCTGCTGTCTGGCGGTCACAAAAGGCCCGGAGTCCGGCTTTGAGCGTGACGGCGGCACCCGCGATTCGGGAGGCGTCGCGCGGGCCTGGCGTGCCGGGAATCCGTTTAGCCGCAGGCAGGGCGGTCGATCCGGGCGCAAGGCGACCCCGGCCGGTCGTGTGCCGCGAGCGCCCGGGCCCCGGGGCTTGGCAGGGAGCGGCGCGCTGAAATCCCCGGCCCCGCCTTCACAGCGACGCCGTCTTGGCGTTCCACCCCCAACCCCCCAACCCCCAATCCCCAATCCCCAATCCCCAAAACAACAACGGGCCCGAAGGCCCGTTGCGCGATCTGCTTCCCCTGGCGGCGACCGATAACCCCCCGGTCCGGTCGCCTCCGAACCGATCAGTAGTTCATGTTCGCCGACCAGTAGGTCTCGATCTGCTTGACCAGCGCGTCCGGCAGCGGCACGTAGTCCAGCGACTTGGCCTGGGCGTCGCCGTTGGCGTAGACCCAGCGGAAGAATTCCTTGGCGTTCTTGGCGCCGGCGGCGTTCTTCGGCTGCTTGTACATCAGGATGAAGTTGGTCGCGGTGATCGGCCAGGAGTTCTCGCCCGGTGCGTTGGTCATGACCAGGTAGAAGTCCTTGGCGTCGGCCCACTTGGCGCTGGCCGCGGCGGCGGAGAAGGTTTCGTCGGTCGGCAGCACGAACTTGCCGTCGGCGTTCTTCAGGCGCGAATAGGCCATCTTGTTCTGCAGCGCGTAGGACAGCTCGACGTAGCCGATGCCGCCCTGGATCTGCTTGACGTAGGCGGCCACGCCTTCGTTGCCCTTGCCGCCGATGCCGGTCGGCCACTTGACGGCGGTGCCTTCGCCGACCGAGCTCTTCCACTCGCCGCTGACCTTGGACAGGTAGTTGACGAAGTTGAAGGTGGTGCCCGAACCGTCGGAGCGGTGGACGACGGTGATCTTCTTCGCCGGCAGCTTGAGGCCGCCGTTGAGGGCGACGATCGCCGGGTCGTTCCACATGGTGACCTTGCCGAGGAAGATGTTGGCGAGGGTTTCGCCGTCCAGCTTCATCGCGCCGGAAGCCACGCCGGGGACGTTGATCACCGGCACCACGCCGCCGATCACCGACGGGAACTGGGCCAGGCCGAACTTGCTCAGTTCCTCGGGCTTGAGCGGCGCGTCGGAGGAGCCGAAATCGACCGTGGCGGCCTTGATCTGGGCGATGCCGCCGCCGGAGCCGATCGACTGGTAGTTGACCTTCTTGCCGGTGGTCTTGGCGTAGTCGGCCGACCACTTCGACATCACGGGATAGACGAAGGAAGCGCCGGCGCCGGTGACGTCGGCGGCCTGCGCGGTGACGGCGAGCGCACTGGCGACGGCGATGGCGCTCAGGCGGAAGGACAGGGACTTGAACACGGTGGGCTCCTGAAAAGAGACGGCTGGCACGTAACCGTTGCGGCGCATTTCATAACGGTGCGATGACCGCCGCGAGGCACTTATGTGACAGCCGGGTGACACGGCACGGGCCGTGGCGCGGGAAAAATAAGGGCGCGGCAGCGCCGCGCCCGTAACGACCGTCGCCGATCGGAGGGGGAGAGAGGACCGGGACCGATTACCAGTAGAACTGGACGCGCGCGGTGATGATGTTCGGGCTGTCGTCGACCACGCGGTTGAAGGTGCGGTTGTTGTAGCGCGGGTTCTGCGAATAGGTCGCGCTGGTGCGGCCGATGTACTTGGAGCTGTCGACCATCGAGTAATCGAGCATGAACTTGAAGTTCGAGCGCCAGTACCAGTTCACGCCGACGGTCCAGGCGTCCATTTCGCCGCCGAGCACGCCGGCGACGATCGGCGCCGCGGTGGGCGTCGCGCCGGGGCGCAGCGAGCCGTCGTTGAGGTCGATCTTGTCGTAGCGCACGCCGACCTGCCACATGCCGCTGGCGGGTTCGTCGGGCAGCGGGGTGGTCGGCACGCCGGCCTTGTAGCCCCAAGTTTCGCCGGTGATGTTCCACACGCCGCTGACGTACCAGCTGTCGCCGGTGAACTTCTTGCCCGGCTGCGAGCTGGCGCGGGTCGCGTAGCGGTCGAACTCCGAACGCATGTACTCGGCCTGCAGCTTGAACGGACCGCGCACCCACAGCGCTTCGGCGCCGATGGTGTTCTGGCGGTCGACGTTGAGCATGTTGCCGGTGTCGACCAGGCGGCCCGCGGCCAGGTCGGCCTGCGGACGGGTGCGGATGCGCGCGGTGTCGGCGTCGGTGTCGAGGTCGACGTAGGACAGGCCGAAGTGCAGCAGGTTGCCCTTCTCGTTGATCGGGGCGAAGGTGCCGCGCAGGCCGAAGCCGGCGCCGTGCGCCAGGTTGCGGGTCAGCTCGCGGCCGAAATAGCTGGCGGTGATGCTCCAGTCGTTGCTGCCGTAGCTGTAGGCGGCGCCGAGACGGCGCGCGACGCCGAAGGTGTTGGTGACCATCGCCTTGGAGACGAAGTCGTTGTTCTTGGTCGAGGACAGCTCTTCCAGGCTGTTGGGCTGCTTGAACTGGCCGACCTGGATGTAGTGGTTGCTGTCGCCGCCGAGCTTGTACTTGAGGTTGACGTCGAGGAACTTGTCGGCCTTGGCGTCGTAGCCGGCGACCCACTCGATGTTGCCCGGGCCCTTGCCCTTGAGCACCAGTTCGGCGCGGCGCAGCTCGTTGTCGTTGTCCTTGCCGTCCGGCAGGTCGGCGTTGAGGTTCAGGACGTCGCTGTTGAAATCGTTGTAATCCGCCTGCAGCAGGCCTTCGAAGGAGACTTCGGAGTCGCCGATGACGTCCAGCGCGACTTCGGCATGCGCGGCCGGAGCGGCCAGCGCGGCGAGCAACGCTACGGCGAGGGTGTTACGCGAGAGTTTCATGGTCTAGCCCTGAGGCGTGGAGTGATGGCGCGCAGGCTAGGGTGTGAAAGTTGCGTAAATGTGACAGATCTGACTTATTTCGCCGGCGTGACCGCGCGATGACGCCGGCGCAACCGCCGTGCGTCGAATCCGATTCCCTTGCGAATCAGGCGGCTACGGGCTCCGGCTCGCCCGGCGTCTTGTCGGTAAAGCGGCACAGGTCGCGGATCGCGCAGTGCGGGCAATCGGGCTTGCGCGCCTTGCAGACGTAACGTCCGTGCAAGATCAGCCAGTGGTGCGCGTCCTGCAGGTACTCCGCCGGCACGGCTTTCAGCAGCGCGTCCTCGACCGCGCGCACGTCCTTGCCCGGCGCCAGGCCGGTGCGGTTGGCGACGCGGAAGATGTGGGTGTCGACCGCCATGGTCGGTTCGCCGAAAGCGGTGTTGAGGACCACGTTGGCGGTCTTGCGGCCGACGCCGGGCAGGGCTTCGAGCGCGGCGCGGTCGCGCGGCACCTCGCCTCCGTGGCGTTCCAGCAGTTGTTGCGAGAGCGCCACCACGTTCGCCGCCTTGGTATTGAACAGGCCGATGGTGGCGATGTACGGCTTGAGCCCTTCGACGCCGAGCGCGGCGATCGCCTGCGGCGTGTTGGCGACCGGGAACAGCTTGCGCGTGGCCTTGTTGACGCCGACGTCGGTGGCCTGCGCGGACAGCGCGACCGCGACCAGCAATTCGAACGGCGTGGCGTATTCCAGCTCGGTGGTCGGGTGCGGATTGAGTTCGCGCAAACGCGAGAACATCTCCTCGGCTTCGATCGGGCTCAACCGCGGCACGCGCTTGGCGGCGCGCGGCTTGGCGGAGGCCGGGCTCGATGCCGACCCGCCCGGCTTGGCCGCTGTGCGCGGCCCTGACGGACGGGCTGTCGCCGCCTTCGGCTGCGATGCGCGGGACTTCGGCGGCGCAGCACGCGTCGCGGCCGCTTTGACCGCGCCGGTTCCGGAGCCTGCGGCTTTGGACGTCGCCGGCCGGGGCACGGCGGCTTCGGCGGAGCGAGCGGCCTTCGGCCCGGCAGCGGCGGAGGCGGAGGGGCGTGCGGGGCGCTGGCGCGAGGCGGGCTTGGGCATGCGGTCGATGCGAAGGCAGTGGACGGGGGAACGGTTCAGTCCGGCGGCCGGCCGGCGGCTTTCGCCTTGGCCCGGGCCAAGGCCGCGGCGGCCGCGGCGGGCAGCGCGGGGCGTGGCGGTGCGGCCGCGGCCACAGGGGCCTGCGGCGCAGAGGCTTCTGCGGCCGCGGCGGCCGCCGCCGGTGCACCGGTGCGCTGCGCGGCCCGTTCGGCGGCGCGGCGCTGCAAGCGGGTTTCGCGTGCCCGGTAGCGCTCGCGCGCGGCCAGCGCACGCAGGCGCGCGTCGCGCGCGGTGCGCAGGCGCTGGCGGCACTCCGGTGCGCACTGCGCGCAGTCGGGGGCGAGCGGGCCGGCCAGGCCCAGCTCCAGGGCCCGGTCGAGATCGTCCGCGGCCAGGGCCAGGACGATCGCGTGCGCGGCGGCCGCGTCGGCGACGCAGCCGCAGCGGCAGGACACGGGCGCGGTCATTGCGGCGCGGCTCAGCGGCCGGCGAAGGCCGGCTTGCGGCGTTCCAGGAACGCGCCGGTGCCTTCGCGCATGTCCTCGGTCGAGAACATCAGGCCGAACTGCGCGGTTTCGTATTCCAGGCCTTCCTCGATCCCGCATTCGCCGCCGACCGCGACGCAGTCGAGCACGCCGCGCAGGGCCAGCGGCGCCGAGGCGGCGAGCTGGTCGGCCAGCTTGTAGGTTTCCGCTTCCAGCTCCGCCGCCGGCACCACCCGGTTGACGATGCCCAACTGCTGGGCGCGGGCCGCGTCGATCGGCGCGCCGAGCAGGCACAGCTCCAGGGTCGCTGCGCGCCCGGCCAGGCGCAGCAGGCGCTGGGTGCCGCCGAACCCGGGGATCAGGCCCAGATTGACTTCGGGCTGGCCGACCTTGGCGCTGTCGGCGGCGATGCGCAGATGGCAGCCCATCGCCAGTTCCAGGCCGCCGCCGAGGGCGAAGCCGTTGATCATGCCGATGACGGGCTTGGGCATTTTCTCGATCCGGCGCATCAGCTTCTGCCCGCGCAGGGAGAAATCGCGGCCCTGGACCGGGCTGAGGCCGTTCATTTCGGCGATGTCGGCGCCGGCGACGAAGGCCTTGGGGCCGGCGCCGGTCAGGATCACCGCGCGTACCGCCGGATCGGCCGCGGCGGCTTCGAAGGCGGCCAGCAGGGCGTCCAGGGTCGCGGCGTTGAGCGCGTTCAGCTTGTCGGGGCGATTGACGGTGATCTGGCGCACGGCGCCGCGATCGGCGATCAGCAGGGGCGATTCGGTCATGTGATGGCCGTTGGAGTTCGGGAAAGGGGAACGGGCGCGGCGGCCACGGAACTCTGCGCCCGCGGCGCGGTCACAGCGGGGCGGCGTCAGTGGCGGTTAAGCGCTGCCGCCGGTATCCTAACCCGTCCTGTCGGCCGCATACGACCGAGCCAGGGCTTTCAAATCGGGACAGGTTGACGATGTCCCCAGCCGATCGGGGCGGCGCAGGTCGCCCCGTGCCATTAGCGGAGATTCCACCGAATGAAGTTGCGTCTGATTGCTGCCGCCGTTGCGGCCCTGGCTCTGACCGCCGGCAACGCCGTCGCGCAGGACACTTCTACCGAGAAGGGCAAGCTGAGCTATGCGCTCGGTTACGACCTCGGCCGCAATGCCGTGGAAAGCGGCGAACAGGTCGACGTGAACACCATCGTCAAGGGTCTGCAGGACGGCTACGCCAAGAAGCAGCCGTCGGTGCCGGTCGACCAGCTGCGCACTGCGGTTCAGAACATGCAGAAGCGCCAGCAGGACAAGGCCAAGGCCGAGTGGGACAAGGCCGCCGCCGAGAACAAGACCAAGAGCGACGCCTTCATCAACGCCAACAAGTCCAAGGCCGGCGTGAAGGCCCTGCCGAGCGGCGTGCAGTATCGCGTGATCGAAAACGGCACCGGCGCCAAGCCGACCCAGGCCAGCACCGTGGCCCTGGAAGTCGCCGGCCCGTTCCCGTTCGGCGAGCGTCCGGCGCAGGCGCGTCCGGCCAACTCGATCCCGGCGATCAAGGTCAGCGAGATCGAGATGGCGGCGATGCGCGAAGTGCTGCTGCAGATGCCGACCGGCTCGAAGTGGGAAGTGACCCTGCCGGCCGACAAGGCCTACGGCGCCGACCCGCGCACCCCGTTCCCGCCGAACGTCGCGGTGCAGTTCGAGATCAAGCTGGTCAGCGTCAAGTAAGACCCGCTCAGCAGTACCCACTTGCGCCGGCTCGTCCGGCGCAAGTCGTTTTTGCGGCCGGCCCGGCCGGCCGCTGCATTCGCCAAGCGCGCCGGCTGCTCCGGGCGGCGCCGCGAGGCACAATGGCCGCATGGCCAGAGTGGACGACATGACGACTTTCCGCGCGGTGCTGAGCCCCTGCATCGGCATCTGCCAACTCGGCGACGACGGCCTGTGCCAGGGCTGCCTGCGCACCACGGCCGAGATCGCGCGCTGGTCGCAAATGAACGACGACGAGCGCCTGCGCCTGATGGAGCAGGTGCTGCCGTTGCGCGAAACGGGCCGGCGATGAGCGGGGCCGCGCCCGCCGGCGGCTTCGGCGCCGATTTCCTCGTCGCCGACTCGCGCGCCCGCATCCGCCTGTTGGCGGCGCTGCATCCGCTGGATGCCGCGCCGGAGAGCGACGGCTGGAACCTCGACGACCTCAGCGGCCTGCTGCCCGAGGACGCGCTGCGCGCGCAGGCGGCGGTGCTGGTCGGC
The DNA here is from genome assembly GCF_000336385.2 of Lysobacter antibioticus HS124. Classification (GTDB taxonomy): domain Bacteria; phylum Pseudomonadota; class Gammaproteobacteria; order Xanthomonadales; family Xanthomonadaceae; genus Lysobacter; species Lysobacter firmicutimachus. The sequence continues at coordinate 13,388 of NZ_HG424620.1, forward strand.
CTGGTGCCGCGCGGCGACGGCGTGCAGGTGTTGCTGACCCGGCGCACCGACGGCCTGCGCCAGCACGGCGGCCAGGTCAGCTTCCCCGGCGGCCGCATCGAGCCGGACGATGCCGACGCGGTGGCTGCGGCCTTGCGCGAAACCGAAGAGGAGATCGGCGTGCCGGGCGCGCTGATCGCGCCGCTGGGCTTTCTCGACCCGCTGGTCACCATCACCGGTTTCCGCGTGCTGCCGTTGGTGGCGACGATCGATCCGGGCTATGTCGCGCGGCCGGATCCGAACGAGGTCGCCGAGGTGTTCGAAGTGCCGCTGGCGTTCCTGCTCGACCCCGGCAACCTCACCACCCGCACCCTCGACTACAAGGGGCGCGCGCGTCACGTGCTCGAGTACCGCTGGCCGAGCCAGCGCATCTGGGGCGCGACCGCTTCGATGCTGTTGAACCTGCGGCAACGACTGGAGACGATCCGATGATGCAGTGGACCACCCTGGTATCGGCCGAAGAGCTCGCCGCCGCGCTCGGCCGCCCGGACCTGATCGTGATCGATACCCGCACCTCGCTGACCGACCGCGCGGCCAGCGAGCAGGCTTATCGCGACGCGCACATCCCCGGCGCGCGCTACGCCGACTTGGACCGCGACCTGTCCGACCATCGCAAGCGCGGTGGCGGACGCCATCCCTGGCCGGACGCGGCCGATTTCACCGCACGCCTGGGCGAGTGGGGCATCACCCCGCAGCATCAGGTCGTCGCCTACGACAGCGCCGACGGCGCGTTGGCGGCGGCGCGGCTATGGTTCCTGCTGCGCGTGCTGGGCCACCGGCACGTCGCCGTGCTCGACGGCGGCTGGCAGCGCTGGACCGCGCTCGGCCTGCCGACCGATGCGCAGGTGCCGGTGCCGCAGCCGACGCATTACCAGGCCGACTACGACCATCGCCGCCTGCTCGACGCGCAGGACGTGCGCGCGCTGCTGGATTCCGGCGGCCTGCTGATCGACGCCCGCGCCGGCGAGCGTTTCCGCGGCGAAGTCGAACCGCTCGACCGCGTCGCCGGCCACGTGCCGGGCGCGCGCAATCGGGCCTTTGCCGGCAATCTAGCCGACGGCCGCTTCAAGTCGCGCGAGGCGCTGGCGCAGGAGTTCGCGCCGCTGCTCGACGGCCGCGGGCCGGGCGAGGTTGCGGCGATGTGCGGGTCCGGCGTCACCGCCTGCCATCATCTGTTGGCGATGGCGCACGCCGGCTTCGACGGCGCGGCGCTGTACACCGGTTCGTGGAGCGGCTGGATCGAAGACCCGCAGCGCCCGGTCGCGACCGGCGCCGAGTGAGCTTGCGGCCGCTCTCCGTCCGCTCCCGCCCGCCCTGTAGGATCGGCGCAAGCCGCGACCCCGGGACGCGCAGAGAACCCAACGCCGACGTCATCGATCGAAGCCGGAAACCGTCGCGACGGGTTGGGAGCGACGCAACTCGCGACCGCCATCCTTCACTCTAGCCGCGCGTTGTCGCCTGTCCCTGTGTAGGAGCAGCGCAAGCCGCGACCGCGTCCTTTCGGCCTCGCGGCGCGTATCGTTCGCCGGCCTCTGAAGCTTCAAAGCAACCCTTCCGTCCGCGTCCTGTGCCCCGCTGTAGGAGCGGCGTAAGCCGCGACCCCGGGACGCGCAGAGAAATCGACGCCTTCGCCATCGATCGAAGCCCGAAACCGTAGCGCCGGCGTCTATGGACAAAAGCTCTAAAGCAAAGTTTCCGTCCGCAGGCGGCCGGGTGACTTTCTTTGTCCAAGGCGACAACGTCCTACTGGATTTCCTCCGCCAAAAGTAACCAAAGAAAACGCCGTGGCTGTTTTCGGATCAAGAGCCACTATGGGACGTGGCTTGCGCGGGGCTGCTCGCACAGGCCCTCCGTGGCCTGGCTGCGCACGGCCCGCCTCCCTGCGGGCCGCCCTGCGGGGCTTCAGGGCGTTCTCGCGAGATCGCTGCGGCGCCAAGCTCTTTACGACAACGACAACGACAACGACAACGACAACGACAACCACAACGACAACCACAACGACAACCACAACAGCAACGGCAGCGGAAGCACAAACGCAACGGACTTCGTTGCGTTACCGCTCGAGGGGTAGGCGCGGCGCAAGCCGCGACCGTCATGCGTCGTTCTTGCCGCGCGCTTCCCGTGTCTCTGCAAGAGCGACGGAAGTCGCGATAGGGACTGTGCAGCGACTCTTCGGCCGCTGTCGGCGTGCCAAGCAAGCGCAGTGCGAAGACGGAATTTTGGCGCGGCATCGCCGACAACCCGCAGCCGTGCCCTGACGGCATCCCCACCCGCGCTGTGTTGCGACTTGACGAAATAAGCGCATTCCATTTCGTCATTAATGTGCTTGGAGTCGCGTAATCGCTGCGTCACAGGCCACGCCCATTCTTGCGCGCACTCTTACAGGGGGAGTGCGCATCATGCTGCGCCCGTTTTTGCGCTCGTTCGTGTTGTGGCCACTGTTATTCGCGCCGGCGCTCGTCGTGCAGGCCCAGGAGGCCGAACGCGTCCGCATCCACGGTTCGCATACGCTGGCTTATGCGTTGACGCCGGCGGTGGCCGAGTCCTGGCTGCGCGATATCGGCTACACCGGCATCCGCCGCAGTCGTCCGCGCGCCGAGCTGACCGAAATCCACGCGGTGCGCGACGGGCTGCCGCTGGTGGTGGAGATCGCGTCCAGTGATTCGGCGCGCGGCTTCGCCGACCTGGTCGAAGGCCGTGCGCAGATCGCGATGATGACCCGGCGCCCGAACGCGGCCGAACTCGAGGCCGGTTGGCAACTCGGCGACCTCGCGTCGCAGGACCAGGAGTTCGCGGTCGCGCTCGACGGCGTCGCGGTGGTGGTCGCGCGCGACCACCCCCTGGTTCGTCTCGACGTGACGCAGCTGCGGCGGCTGTTTTCGGGGCAGGCGCGCGACTGGCGCGAATTCGGCGCCGCGGCCGGCGAAGTGCATTTGCATCTGCTTCCGGCCGCCGGCGCGGTGCGCGACCTGATGAACGAGCGGGTCATGCGCGGCGCCGCATTCGGCGAGGCGCAGCTGCACGTCGATGCCGAGCGCCTGGTCGCCGCAGTCGCCGCCGACCGCAACGCGATCGGCCTGATTCCGATCGGCGCGCACTACGGCGCCGGCACGCGTCCGTTGGCGATCGCCGACGGCGGCCGGGCGGTGGCGCCGACCCAGACCGAGATACTGTCCGAGGACTATCCGCTGACTCGGCGCCTGTATTTCTACGGCGGTCAGATGATGGGCGCCTTGAGCCGCAGCTTCGCCCTGTACGCGATGGCCCGCTCGGGCCAGCGCGCCGTGGCGCGCAGCGGCCATGTGGCGATGACGCTGGTTCCCGGCCGTGTCCGCCGCACCATGCTGGGACCGGCCGAGTACCGGCAACTGGTCGCCGACGCGGTCCGGTTGCCGCTGAGCCTGCGTTTCAATTTCGCCGGCGGCGGCGAAAGCGGAGTGGCCGCCAGCGTCTACGACAGCCGCACGGTGCGCGACCTCGACCGCCTGCGCCGTTTCATGCAACTGCCGCCGAACCGGGGCCGGCGCTTGCTGGTGGTGGGCTTCGCCGACGCCAGCGCGGGCTCCAGCATGGCGGCGATGATGATGAGCAACGACCGCGCCGATCTGGTTGCGCAGGAGCTCATGACGCGCGGGCTGCGGGTGGAGCAGGCGCGCGGCATGGGCACCGCGCTGCCGCTGGCCGCGGCCGGCAGTCCCGGCGCGCGCTACCGGAACGAGCGGGTCGAGATCTGGATGCTGTGAGCCGGGCGTTGGCGGACGGACGCAGGACGTCGGCAGGAACGGAGCCGAAAACGCTCGGAAGCGAGGTTGGCTGCTGCCGATCGCCGGCTCGCGGCGGCCGATTCCGCTGCGCCGGCATCCGGCTTGGTTACTTGCGCAGCTTCGCCACCAGGGCCTGCAGCGCCGTCTGCGTGTCGACCCCGTACCAGGCCTCGATGAAGCGGTCGAGTTCGATGTGCTCGGGGCGCAGCGCATCGACCAGGTCGGCGCGGGCCAGGGCGCGGGTGTGCAGCATCGCGCTGCGCGGCAAGCTCAGCAGTTGCTCCAGCCAGACCCGGCCGCGGGTGGCGACGTGTTCGATCTCCACCAGTTCGTCGACCAGGCCGATGTTGAGCGCGGTTTCGGCATCGACCAACTCGCCGGCGACCAACAGGCGCTCGGCGCGGTAGGTGCCGACCACGCGCCGCATCAGGCGCTGGATGCCTTCCGGCGCGACCAGGCCCACCTCGGTTTCGTTCAGGCCGATGCGGAACGGCCCGGAGGCCATGATCCGGTAGTCGCAACACAACGCCAGCACGCAGCCGCCGGCCGGAGCGTGGCCGCCGATCGCGGCGACTACCGGCACCGGCGAGGAGGCCAGGGCGCGGGCCAGGCCGAAGAACGCCTGCCAGGCCAGCAGCAGGTGGTCCTTGCGCTCGCCGAGCGAGAGCAGATACGGCACGTCGAGGCCGGCCGAGAACACCTTCGGCCCGCCGCTGAGGACGATGCCATGTGCGCCGTGGCTGACCGCCTTGTCGATCGCTTCGCGGGTCTCGTTGCACAGTTGCGGATCGAGCGCATTGACCGGCGCGCGGTTCAGGCGGATCTCGACGATGTCGCCGTGGGTCTGGGTCTCTACGAAGCTCATGGTGTGATGTCCTGGGGGCGGGCGCTGGCGCACGGCGTAGGTCGGTTCGGCTTTGCCGTCGGCGGTTGCGGCTCACCCGGACACGGTATGGCGCGGGCCTTTCTGCTCGCCGGCTGACGGGACGACACGATCTCCCAATCGCTTCGGCGCGGCAAGGGTCCGGTGATGCGAACCGTGGCGGGGTGCGGTTTCGCATCGACATGGCTGCGCGCGAACGATTCGGCGATGCGCTGTTCGGTACGGTCCGCCGCGAAGCCGTCGCGCCGTGGCCGCCGTTGCGGCGCCATGTCCGGAGCGACGGGCGGCCCCGCGTTCGTCGCCGCGGGCCGTACCGCCGCCCGGCGCCGCCTGCCGGCCTTCATCGACGCGACGATGTCCGCGGGTATGATGGGCCCCATGAACGCTTCTCGCATCGCTATCGGACTCGGTCTGGCGCTCGCGCTCGCGGCGCCGCTGTCGACGCTCGCCAAATCGCCCGCGCCGGCCAAGGGCTGCGCGGCGCAGGTCCGCGAAGGCTGGTTGCGGTTGCCGCCGATGCAGATGCCGATGATGGCCGGCTTCGGCCGGATCGAGAATCGCTGCGCGGCGCCGGTGGTGATCGTCGGCGCGAAGAGCGCGGCGTTCGGCGAGGTGAGCTTGCACGAGACCCGGCTGGTCGACGGGGTCAGCAAGATGCGGCCGGTGCCGGAACTGCGCATCGCGCCCGACGGTGCGGCGGTGCTCAAGCCGGGCGGCCTGCATCTGATGCTGATGCAGCCGCGCGCGCCGTTGAAGGCGGGCAGCCGGGTGGCGGTGGAGTTCGCGCTGAAGGACGGCGGTACGCTGTTCGGCGAGTTCGAGGTGCGTAAACCGGCGCCATGAGCGCGGCGCCGGCTCGTCGAGGGCCCCCGGTGCTTCGCCTGTAGCCGCGGCCTCAGCCGCGACCGCGTTGTTGCGGCCGCGCCCGCGAAGATCAGGCCGGATCGCTGAACCCGGAGCGCGTCGCGGGAACGCGAGGCACGTCCGCGCCGATTACGCGGAAACACGGCGCGGCTAGGCGTCGGCGTTGCGCGATCGCGGTTTGCGCTATCCGTATTTCGACGGGCGCCGCCGTGTCGATCGATGACGGCGGCGATGCCGGTTCTACGCGACCCGATTGCGGCTCGCGCCGCTCCTGCGCGGGCCAGCCGCGATCTGGGCGCAAACGCTGCGCGGTGCGGGGCCGCGCAGCGCCGCCGGACTCAGGAATTGCAGGCCGTGCGCACGGCTTCCGGCAGGGCGGCGGCCTGGCCGGTTTCGCGATGGATCCAGACCACGACGACGTTGCCGTCGCAGTACAGCGCGGTCGGGTCCTGCGCGCCGACGATGCGGTGGCCGACGGTGACGCTGGTGGTGCCCAAGCGTTCGACGAACAGTTCGATGTCGACTTCGTTCGGCCACTCGATCGGCCGGCGGTAATTGAGGTGTGCGGCGGCGACCACCGGCGCGACATGGTCGTCCATGCCGTGGCCGGGCAGGGTCATCATCCAGCGCAGGCGCGCTTCCTCGAGGTAGCTGAGGTACTTGGAGTTGTTGACGTGGTTGAACGCGTCCAGGTCGCGCCAGCGCACCGACAGCGGCACTTTGATCAGCGGCGTCGGTACGGCCGCGACGGCGGCGGACAGGGGCGCTGCGGGCGCGGCGGCCGGAGCGGGGGCGGTTTCGGTCGCCGGCGCGGCGGGCGCCGCCGTTTCGGCGCCGGCCACCGCCGCTTCCGGTTTCTTGCGGCTGCGCGGGGCGCGCTTGCGCGGCGCCGGCTTTTTCTTGCCGGCGGCCGGCGTGGACGGAGTATCGGTCATGCAGCGGACTTCTTCTTGGCGCGCGTGGCGCTGGTGGCGGATTTTGCCGGCTTGGCGGCAGGTTTCTTGTGCGCGCTGTCGGCTGCGGGCAGGCCGAGCAAGGGCGCGAGGAAGCGGCCGGTATGCGAGTGCGGCAGGGCTGCGATGTGTTCCGGCGTGCCGGTGGCGAGGATGGTGCCGCCGCGATGGCCGCCCTCCGGACCCAGGTCGACGACCCAGTCGGCGGTCTTGATCACGTCGAGATTGTGCTCGATCACGACCACGGTATTGCCGTCGTCGCGCAAACGGTGCAGCACCGCCAGCAAGTGCTCGATGTCGTGGAAGTGCAAGCCGGTGGTCGGCTCGTCGAGGATGTACAGGGTGCGGCCGGTGTCGCGGCGCGACAGTTCCTTGGACAGCTTGACGCGTTGCGCCTCGCCGCCGGACAGGGTAGTCGCGCTCTGGCCCAGCTTGATGTAGCTCAGGCCGACGTCCATCAGCGTTTCCAGCTTGCGGGCGATGCTCGGCACGGCCTCGAACAGGCTCAGCGCGGCCTCGACGGTCATTTCCAGCACGTCGTTGATGTTGAAGCCCTTGTACAGGACCTCCAGGGTCTCGCGGTTGTAGCGCTTGCCGTGGCAGACGTCGCAGGGGACGTAGACGTCGGGCAGGAAGTGCATCTCGACCTTGATCAGGCCGTCGCCCTGGCAGGCCTCGCAACGGCCGCCGCGCACGTTGAAGCTGAAGCGTCCCGGCGAGTAGCCGCGGGCGCGCGCTTCCGGCACCTGCGCGAACAGCTCGCGCAGCGGGGTGAACAGGCCGGTGTAGGTGGCCGGGTTCGAGCGCGGGGTGCGGCCGATCGGCGACTGGTCGATGTCGACCACCTTGTCGAACAGCTCGATGTTCTCCACCGACTTGTACGGCGCCGGCGTCTGCGCCGCGCCGTTGAGTTCGTTGGCGGCGATCACGTACAAGGTGTCGTTGACCAGGGTCGACTTGCCCGAGCCGGACACGCCGGTGATGCAGGTCAACAGCCCGGCCGGGATATCGAGATCGACGTCCTTGAGGTTGTTGCCGGTCGCGCCGCGCAGATGCAGCATCGACTTCGGGTTGGGCTTGTGGCGCTGCTTGGGGATCTCGATCTTGCGCTTGCCGCTGAGGTACTGGCCGGTCAGCGAACGCGGCGCCTTGAGCACGTCCTGGAAGCTGCCGTGGGCGACGACTTCGCCGCCGTGCACGCCGGCGCCGGGGCCGATGTCGACGATATGGTCGGCGAGGCGGATCGCGTCCTCGTCGTGCTCGACCACGATCACCGTATTGCCGAGGTCGCGCAGCCGGGTCAGGGTGCCGAGCAGGCGCTCGTTGTCGCGCTGGTGCAGGCCGATCGAGGGCTCGTCGAGCACGTACATCACCCCGACCAGGCCGGCGCCGATCTGACTGGCCAGGCGGATGCGCTGGGCTTCGCCGCCGGACAGCGAGTCGGCCTTGCGTTCCAGGGTCAGGTAGTCCAGGCCGACGTCGACCAGGAAGCGCAGGCGGTCGACGATCTCCTTGACGATCTTGACCGCGATCTCGCCGCGCCAGCCCGGCAGTTCCAGCGCCTTGAAGAACGACAGCGCCTCGTCGACCGGCAGCACCACCAGCTCCGGCAGCGGCCGCTCGGCGACGAACACGTTGCGCGCCGAACGGTTGAGGCGCGCGCCGGCGCACTCGGGGCAGGGGCGCTGGCTGATGTACTTGGCCAGCTCCTCGCGCACCGCCGCCGATTCGGTCTCGCGGTAGCGCCGCTCCAGGTTCGGCACGATGCCTTCGAAGCGGTGCTTGCGCTGGCTGCGCCCGCCGTTCTCGGTGAGGTAGGTGAAGGTGATGGTCTCGTCGCCGCTGCCGTACAGCACCGCCTTCTGCACCGGCGCCGGCAGCGACTGCCACGGCGCGTCGACGCTGAACTTGTAGTGTTTGGCCAGCGACTGGATCAACTGGAAGTAGTAGGCGTTGCGGCGGTCCCAGCCGCGCACCGCGCCGGCGGCCAGCGACAGCTCGGGATGGGTGACCACCCGGCCCGGATCGAAGAACTCGGCCACGCCCAGGCCGTCGCAGGTCGGGCAGGCGCCGACCGGCGAGTTGAACGAGAACAGCCGCGGCTCCAGCTCCGGCAGCGAGTAATCGCAGACCGGGCAGCTGTACTTGGACGAGAACAGCAGCGGCGCCGAATCCGCCTTGTCCAGCGACATGACCTGGGCCATGCCGTCGCCGAGCTTGAGCGCGGTCTCGAAGGATTCGGCCAGGCGCTGCTTGATGTCATCGCGCGGGCGGAAGCGGTCGACCACCGCCTCGATGGTGTGCTTGACCCGCAGCGCCAGCGGCGGCACCGCGTCGATCTCGTACAACTCGCCGTCGACCCGCACGCGCACGAAGCCCTGCGCGCGCAGTTGCTCGAATACCTGCGCATGCTCGCCCTTGCGCTCGCGGATCACCGGCGCCAGCAGCATGTAGCGCTGCTCCGGGTCCAGGGTCAGGACCTGGTCGACCATCTGGCTGACGGTCTGCGCTTCCAGCGGGTAGTGATGGTCCGGGCAGCGGGGCGAGCCGACCCGCGCGTACAGCAGGCGCAGGTAATCGTAGATCTCGGTGATCGTGCCCACGGTCGAGCGCGGATTGTGCGAGGTCGATTTCTGCTCGATCGAGATCGCCGGCGACAGGCCTTCGATGTGGTCGACATCGGGCTTTTCCATCACCGACAGGAACTGCCGCGCGTACGCCGACAGGGATTCGACGTAGCGGCGCTGGCCTTCGGCGTAGATCGTGTCGAAGGCCAGCGACGATTTGCCCGAACCGGACAGTCCGGTGATCACGATCAGCTTGTCGCGCGGCAGATCGAGATCGATGTTCTTGAGGTTGTGCGTCCGCGCGCCGCGGATGCGGATGTAGTCCAGCGCCATCGGGTGCCTGCAAGGGGAGGGTCGCCGGCGCGAGGCGCGACGGCGAACAGAGGAGCGTATCGAGTGGGGGAGATGGGGGCAAATCCGCGCAACGGAAGGTCCGCAGGCGTCACCCTCGATGTCACGCAGGGCCCGTGGCGGCGGGCTTTGCGCCGGCGCGGCGGCGCAGGGCTGGGGCGGCGGGTCCGCCGCAGCGGCCGCGAGTGCGCGAACGGGCCGGCCCGCGAGGGGGCCGGCCCGGCTGTCTCGTTCAGTTTGCAGCCTGGCTCAGGGCAGGGCCTGGAAGCGCAGCGGGGTCGCGGCGGCACCGGGTTCGCCGCGGGTCTCCAGCGCGCCCGGGTTGGCGCCGGCGACGATCAACTGGACCTTGACCGCTTCGGCGCGCTGGCGCGACAGCGCCTCGTTGTCGGCCGGCTGGCCGGCGCCGCCGCCCGGGCCGACGATCTGGAAGCGGGCGTCCTTGGGCGCGGCCTGCAATGCCTTGCCGGCGCGGCTGAGGATGTCGAGGCTGGAGGCCTGGATGCGCGCGCCGCCGTCCTCGAAACGCACCGACATCTGGTTCAGGGCCTTGGCCACGGCCGGGCCGTCGGCCTTGCCCGGCTGCAGCGCGGCCAGCGCCTGGGCCGCGGCGTCGGGCGAGGCGGCCGCATCGCCGACGCCCTCGAACAGGCCGGCGTAGCGATAGCCCGGGAATCGCTGCTTGGCCTGTTCGAGCAAGACCGCGCGGTCGGCGTCGGAAGTCTGGCCGCTGAGTTCGATGAGGTTGCCTTCGAAGCGCACCGCGGCGCCGGGCATGGTGAGGGCGGCGGCGAACTGGGGCAGTTGGTCCTGCCACGGCGCGGGCTTGGCGGCCTTGTCGACCTGCAGGTCGCCGCCGATCTGGCCGGCGTAGGCCTGGGCCAGGGCGACGCCGAGCGCCTTGCGGGTGGCCTCGCTGTCGACCACGCCGTCGTAGCGGATCGCGCCGTTGTTGTTGACCAGGCTGAGCTTGGCGTCGAAGCGCGGAACCGGCGCGGCGACGGCGGGTTTGTCGGCGGCCGCGGCGGTTTCGGCGTCGCGCGGGGCGCGGTTGCAGCCGGCCAGCGCGACGCTGAGCGCGATCAGCAGCAGGCCGGAGCGGGCCACGGAAAGGGGGGCGGAACGGAAGACGGGCGGGGTGGTGCGCATGAAATCTCCGCGGTGCTGGTACGGAATTCGTGAGGGCGGCGCGGGGCCGCAAAACGAAGGGCCCGGCGATCCGGGCCCTTCGCCTCGCCTAGGCGGCGATCACTTGCTGGAGTTGTACTGGATCTCGACCGGATCCGCGCATTCCTGGGTCTGGTTGTTGCAGATCTTGTAGCTCATGGTGCCGCTGCCGATGATGCGGAAGGTATCGGTGTTGGCGCCGGTGTTGCGCACGGTCTTGAGGATCGCGCCGTTGCGGTAGATGTCGATGTTCTTCTTGCCCTTCTCCCACGACAGGTTGACCGAGGTGCGGTGGTTCGGCAGGGCGCTGGCCTTGGCCTCGACCCGGCGCGGCCAATTCGCGTCGACGAAGCTGGGGTACAGCGAGATGCCGGCCGAAGCGCGGTAGCCCTTCACGTGGACGTACCACACGCCGCCCTTCGGGGTCGGGAAGAAGCAGGTCTCGTTGTTGGAAGCGGTGAACGGACGGCAGTCGTAGGACGTGCTGGTCGGCTCGGCGCCGTACTTGACGTAGATGTCCGAGTCGCCGGTGCCGCCGTACATGGCGAACAGCAGGTTGGAGGCGCCGTTCGGGACCAGCAGCTGGTACTTGACGGTGCCGTTGGCCGCGACCTCGATGTTGGTCACGGTGATGCCGTTCTCCAGCTCGGTCGGCGGCTCGGGTTCCGGCGCCTGCGGATCCGGCGGCAGCGGTTCGCTGCCGGCGGCGACGGCGACCGCCAGGCGGGCGTCGACGATGCCCGACCCGCAGTACTTGTCCCAGCTGCAGGCGCCCGGCAGGCCGCCGACGTGGGCGGTGTTGACCAGGATCTTCTCGATCTCGGCCGGGGTCTTCGGCGACGGCGCCGCCGACTGCATCAGCGCGACCACGCCGGCGACGTGCGGCGCCGCCATCGAGGTGCCCGCCATCCAGGCATAGCCTTCGCCGGCCTGGCCCTGGGTGCCCAGGTTGAGGGTCGACAGGATGTTGTCGGCGGCCGGGGCCGCGCCGGTGCCGCCGGGAGCGGCCACGTCGACCTTGACGCCGAAGTTGGAGTAGCTCGCCAGCGCGCCGGTCGGGCCGACCGCGGATACGGCGACGATGTTGTTGCAGTTGGCCGGCGAGAAGCCGTCCACGTCGGCGCCGGAGTTGCCGGCCGCGACCACCACGGTGGTGCCGCGCGCGCGCGCGCCGTCGAAAGCGGTCTGCCAGGCCACGCTGCAGGCGCCGCTGCCGCCGAGGCTGAGGTTGATCACTTCGGCCGGGGTCGGGTTGGCCGGCACGCCGTCGACGGTGCCGCCGGACGCCCAGGTCACCGCGTCGATGATGTCCGACGACCAGCCGCCGCACTTGCCGAGCACGCGCACCGGCTGGACCTTGGCGCCGTGGGCCACGCCGGCCACGCCGAGGCTGTTGTTGCTGACCGCGGCGATGGTGCCGGCGACGTGGGTGCCGTGCCAGCTGCTGTCTTCGGGGATGCCGAAGATGTTGCATTCGCCGTCGTGCCAGTCGCCCGGATCGTTCGGGTCCGGATCGCGGCCGTCGCCGTCGACCGCGGTCGCGTCGGTGCCGTCCGGATCCAGGTCGATGAAATCGTAGCCCGGCACGATATTGGCGTTCAGATCGCTGTGCGGGGTGATGCCGGTGTCGAGCACCGCGACCACAATGCCGTCGCCGTCGCTGAGGTCCCAGGCCGGTTCCAGATTGAGGCCGCCGGGGCCGTTCTTGTAGTGCCATTGCTGGGCATAGCCCGGATCGTTCGGCACCGCCAGGCGCTGCACGCGCACGTCCGGTTCGACCGCGATCACGCTGGGGTCCTTCATCAGCTCGATCGCCAGGTCCTTGACCTGGGCGGTGCTGAGCTTGCTGTCGGTGCGGATCAGGCTGGCGCCGGTGGCCAGGGTGCGCAGCGGGCGGATCGCGATGCCGAGTTTGGTCGCGGCGTCGGCGTACTGCTGGTTCACCGCGGCGGCGCTGAGCTTGGCGTTCGCGCCGGGCGCGCGGGTCACGATGAAGCGGTTGTAGGTCTCGGCGGCAGCCTTCTTAACCGCCTTCTTCGACGTCGTCGCGGCCGGGCCGTGGACCTTGTTGAAGGCCTGCAGCTTGCCGCCGGAGTAGGCCACCGGTGCGACCACGACCGCGGTGGCCAGGGCCAACGCGGTCCATTTCAACGAACGAGCTTTGCGAGTCATGACAAACATCCTTGATCTTCGTTGTGCATGATCCCCTTCGCATCCCCATCAGCGTCGGGCCTTGGACCGCGGCGGCGCTACGGATCCGCGCCGTCGCGGGTTTGCGTTGCGCAGCCGCCGTCGCGGCTGCATGGCATCGCGGACGCACGCGCCCGTAGCCGCGCATCGCTGCGCGGAATCGTCACGTCGGAGTGCGTCGTCTTGCGCGCAAGCGGTGCTTGCGCGCGCAATGCGGAATGGCGGTCTGGCTATCGGGCCACGTGCAGGAAGTCCCCGAGACAACGCGACCGCCGCATCGTCGCCCGGGTCGTGCGGGCGCCTTCGATGCCGCTGTTCCTTGTCGCGCGACCCCTTGCAAGTCGCTCGCGACCGAAGCTAATGGAGCTTCTCGGTCGCGTGCAAGTGTCATGCAAATCGTGTAACGCGCATGAATGCGACTGAGCGCACACCGCGACGTATCGGGCGCGCAACGCGGGCTCGCGCGGGCGTCGTTTGAACAGGAGAAAACAAGGGGTTTTCGCGGCCGTCAGGATGCGGCGACAAGGCGCGAATCTTTTTCCGGATCGCCTAATTTTCTTTCGGATCTGTGAACTGCGTCGTCTCGTGCGAGTGCGCTCGAACGTCTCCGCGAAGCGCGCTGCGCGATGCGTCGACGAAGCGATCGACGGCGATCTAGGGGAAACCCTAGGCGTATCCGTCGCAAGCCGACGGCGCGGCGGCGAGCGACGAGCGGATCGGCGGCGCGAACCGCGTCCGTGCGGGAACATCTCGGTGCGCGCGTCTGCGCTGTCGCGCAGGCGCATGCGCTGTCGATCGTCAGGGAATGCGCTGTCCGCCCCAATGCAGAGGGCGCCTTGCGGCGCCCTCTGCGGTACCAGCGATCGCGCGCCGGCTACCGATCGATGCGATGCCGGCGCATGCGCGGCTCAGCGCAGCACGGTGAATTCCATGCGGCGGTTGCGCGCCTTGCCTTCTTCGCTGGCGTTGTCGGCGATCGGCTTGTCCTGGCCGTAGCCCTTGCCCACCAGTTGTTCGCCGGGCACGCCGAGCTCGACCAGCTTGGCGGTGACCGCATTGGCGCGTTCCAGCGACAACTGCAGATTGGCGGCGGCGTCGCCGGTGGCGTCGGTGTGGCCGCCGACTTCGATGCGGGTTCCGGCCGGTGCGGCCTTGATCGCTTCGGCGGCCTTGCGCAGGGTTTCGTAGCTGTCGCGGGTGATGCTGGCCGAGCCGGTGTCGAAGTAGATCGCCGACAGGTTCAGCGCCTTGACCAGGTCGTCGGCGCTGAAGCCGGCCTTGAGCGAAGACAGCGCCGCCATCGCCTGGTCCCACAGACCGCTGATCTCGAACCCGCCGAAGCCGCTGCGCAGCTTCTGCGACAGGGCGAAGCGCTCGGCTTCCGGCAACGCGGAGGTGTCGATGTCGATCTTGTCGCCGTCGAAGCCGAGCTTGACCCCGCGCGCCTTCAGGTCCGGCAGCAAGGCGATCAGGCGATCGAGCCAGCCGGCCGGCGCGGTGCCGGCGTCGACGACCAGGTCGCCCTCGACGTTGCCGGCGCCGAACGTGGCCTTGATCGCATCGAGCAGCTTGGTCTTTTCGGCCTCGCTGGCGACCTGGCCGCCGATGCGGGCCTTGCCTTCGGCGTTCTCGAAGCTGAAGCGCGCGTTGCTTTGCGCGACCGGCGCGGTCGCGGCCGGCTCAGCGCCGAGCGGGGCGCTGGTCGAGACCGAGGCGTCGGCCGCGGCTTCGCGTTGGCGCTGGCAGCCCTTGAACCAGGCCAGGGCCGCGAGCAAGGCCAGCAGCAGGATCAGCCACGGCAGGAACGCGGCCAGGCCGCGGCCGGTCTTGCGCGCCACGCCGGCCGCCGCGTCGACGGTGGTGTCGGCGGCGTGGCCGACCGCGCGCACGCCGCCGGCGACCGCTCCGCCGACCGCCGCCGCGCCGGCGGCGAGGGCGCCCCAGCCGAAGCGACCGAGGTCGCCGAGCCAGTCGGCGACGCTGGCCACCCAGTAACGCAGGGTCTCGGGGATGCCGGCCGGGGCCTTGCCGCCCTCGGTCAGCTCGTTGATGAGGCCCGGCAGCAGGGCGCCGATCGCGCCGGCGGTGGTCGGTACCGGGGCATCGAGCTTGCCGGCGATGGCGCCGATCAGCGGCGCGCCGAACGCCCGCTCGACCTGGGGGGCGCTGATCGGCTGGTTCGGCCCGGTGCCGATCCAGGACTGCACCAGGCTGCCGAGGCCCTTGCTCTCGAACAGATGGACGAAGCCGGCGAAGCCGCCGCGCTTCTCGTCGAAGATCAGGGCGATGAGCACGCCGGCGAGTTGCCGGGCCTGGTCCATGCTCAGGCCGAAGCGGTGGGCGACGTCGCCGACAAGGGAGTTCAGAAGGTCGATGCGCATAGTGCTTTCCATAAAAGTGGGATGCGCATCACGAACCCCGATGCGCGCCGCCGATGTATCACGGGGCAGGGGGGCTGAAGGGGGCGGCGGCGGGCTTTTTACCAAACGGCAGCGTAGGGCGGACGAACGGTCGCAAAAATGCCGTAAGTGTGCTTTTTTACAAGGGTTTTTCCCCGGATAGTGTGATTCGGAGACGGTCCGGTTTGACCCGGGGCGGGGAATTCCCCTAGAATTCCGCTTCTGTCTGCCCGGTCCGGGCTGGCAGGACCAAAATAACTACAGAGGAATCTGGTCATGTACGCAGTACTGGTCACCGGCGGTAAGCAATACCGCGTGATGAAAGGCGAGACGCTCCGCGTCGAGCTGCTGGACGTCGAAGCCGGCAGCGAAATCAAGTTCGACAGCGTCCTGATGCTGGGCGACGGCGAAGGCATCAAGATCGGCGACGCGCTCAAGGGCGCCAGCGTCACCGCCAAGGTCGTCGGCCACGGCCGCGCCGACAAGGTGCGCATCGTCAAGTTCCGCCGCCGCAAGCACCATCGCAAGCAGATGGGCCACCGTCAGCACTACACCGAAATCGAGATCACCGGCATCGCCGGTGGCGACAACAAGTAAGGAGCAGCAGCCATGGCACATAAAAAGGGCGTAGGTTCCACCCGCAACGGCCGCGACTCCAACCCGAAGTACCTGGGCGTGAAGATCTACGGCGGTCAGGCCATCGAAGCCGGCAACATCATCGTGCGCCAGCGCGGCACCCAGTTCCACGCCGGCAGCGGCGTCGGCCTGGGTCGCGACCACACGCTGTTCGCGCTGATCGACGGCAAGGTCGAGTTCTCGACCAAGGGCCCGAAGAAGCGCCGCACCGTCAGCATCGTCGCCGCCGAGTAATTCCGGCGCGACGCGACGCGAGGAGCCCCGCTTCGGCGGGGCTTTTCGTTTTTGGCCGGGATTGGGGATTCGGGATTGGGGATTCGCAGAGCGATTCTCCGCGCCCGTGTCCCTACAATGTTTCCGGCAGGCTTTTGCTTTTACGAATCCCGAATCCCGAATCCCCAATCCCGAATTGCCACTCCAATGAAACTCGTAGACGAAGCTGAAATCCAGGTCATCGCCGGCAACGGCGGCAACGGCTGCGTCGGCTTCCGTCGCGAGAAGTTCATCCCGCTCGGCGGGCCGGACGGCGGCGACGGCGGCGACGGCGGCAGCGTGTATCTGCAGGCCGACGAAAACCTCAACACCCTGGTCGATTTCCGCCACCAAAAGCAGTTCCGCGCCAAGCGCGGCGAGAACGGCATGGGCCGGCAGATGTACGGCAAGGGCGGCGAGGATCTGGTCATTACCGTGCCGGTCGGCACCGTGGTCACCAATGTCGAGACCGACGAGGTCATCGGCGATCTGACCGCGCACGGCGAGCGCCTGCTGGTCGCGCGCGGCGGCAAGGGCGGGCTCGGCAACATGCACTTCAAGAGCTCGGTCAACCGCACCCCGCGCAAGGCGCTGCCGGGTCTGCCGGGCGAAGAGCGCGAGCTCAAGCTCGAGCTGAAGCTGCTCGCCGATGTCGGCCTGCTCGGCTTCCCGAACGCCGGCAAGAGCACTTTGATCCGCGCGGTCTCGGCGGCGACGCCGAAGGTCGCCGACTATCCGTTCACGACCTTGTATCCGAACCTGGGCGTGGTCAGCGTCGAAGCGCACCGCAGCTTCGTGATCGCCGACATTCCGGGCCTGATCGAGGGCGCCGCCGACGGCGCCGGCCTGGGCGCGCAGTTCCTGCGCCACCTGCAGCGCACCCGCCTGCTGCTGCACCTGGTCGACATCGCGCCGATGGAGGGCGGGGTGGAGGGCGTGTCGCCGGCCGAGCAGGTGCGCGCGATCGAGAACGAGCTGCGCAAGCACGACCCCGAGTTGCTGGCCAAGCCGCGCTGGCTGATCCTCAACAAGGCCGACCTGTTGCTGGAAGAGGAGCGGCAGGCCGCGGCCCAGGCGGTGATCGACGAGCTCGGCTGGAAAGACAGCTGGTACCTGGTGTCGGCGATCGGCCGCGAGGGGACCTGGCCGATCATGAAGGACGTGATGGCGTTCTTCGACCGCCAGCGCGAAGAGGCCCTGGAGGCCGCGAACGCCGCCGGCGGCCATGTGCCCTGAGCCTCGGGCTCGGCGCTCCAATCCGTCGTCTCCGTCGCGGCGCATCGCGCGCCGCGGCGTCGTCGCGCCCGGCTTCGACTCCGCTGCACCGAGAGCGGCGATGCGGCATGCGGTGCCGGCCTCGGCGCTTCTTCGGCGGGGCGTCGGCGTTCGTCGCGCATGCGTCGCGACGATGGCGGCTTGCGCCTGCGCGGCAGAGGGTGGGGCGCAAAAGCATCGGGCAAACAAAAACCCGGCCGAGGCCGGGTTTTTGCGTCGCGCTGCCCGGGTGGGCGGCGGATCAGGCGGCGGTGGCCAGCGCCTTGATGCGCGCGGCCAGGCGGCTCTTGTGGCGAGCGGCCTTGTTCTTGTGGATCAGGCCACGGGCGCTGAAGCGGTCGAGGATCGGCTGAGCGACGTCGAACGCGGACTTGGCACCGGCGGCGTCGTTCTCGCCGAGGGCCTTCAGCACCTTCTTGACGGCGGTACGCAGCATCGAACGCTGGCTGGCGTTGCGGGCGTTACGCACGACAGTCTGCTTGGCGCGCTTCTTGGCGGACTTGATGTTTGCCACGGGTGGATTCCTGGAATTATTTGGTTGAAAGCGTGATGAAACTGGACGAGGAACTACGGTTGAAATCGCAGTTGCGGAAAATCAGACCCAAAAGTATGGCCGATTCAGTGGGTTGCGTCAACTCCAGTGGAGGCCGCCGATGAGCCGGGGTGGGGGGCTGCTGCGGTCGTCGCTGGTGTTCAGCGCGATGACCTTCATTTCCCGGGTTTCGGGCCTGGTCCGCGACCAGGTCTATGCCTGGCAATTCGGCGCCAGCCCGGCTATGGACGCGTTCTTTGTCGCGTTCAGGATTCCGAACTTCATGCGCCGGCTGTCCGCCGAGGGCTCGTTCTCGATGGCCTTCGTCCCGGTCCTGGCCGAATACAAGCAGCAGCACGACCAGGCCGCGGTCAAGGAACTGGTCGACCGGGTCACCGGCACCCTGGCGGCGGCGCTGCTGGTGCTGACCGCGGCGGTGATCCTCGCCGCGCCCTGGGTCATGGCGGTGTTCGCCCCCGGCTTCGAGCCGGGCAGCGAGCAGTTCCGCCTCGCGACCCAGATGCTGCAGATCACCTTCCCCTATGCCTTGTTCATCTCCCTGGCCTCGCTGGTCGGCGGGGTGCTCAACAGTTACGAGAAATTCGCCGTTCCGGCCCTGTCGCCGGTGCTGCTGAACCTGTCGATGATCGCCGCCGCGATCTGCGCCAGCACGGTCATGGCCCCGCTCGGGATCGAGCCGGTGCTGGCCCTGGCCTGGGGCGTGTTCGTGGCCGGCGTGCTGCAGCTGGCGTTCCAACTGCCGGCGCTGGCCAAGCTCGGCCTGCTGCCGCGGCCGCGCTGGGGCGGGGCGCATACGGGCGTACGCAAGATCATGCGGTTGATGGTGCCGACCCTGTTCGGTTCGTCGGTGGCCCAGCTCAATCTGCTGCTCAACACCGCGATGGCCTCGTTCCTGATCGCCGGCAGCGTGACCTGGCTGTATCTCACCGACCGTCTGCTGGAGTTTCCGCTGGGCATGTTCGGGGTCGCGATCGGCACGGTGATCCTGCCGCACCTGTCCAAGCGCCATGCCGCGACCGACAGCGAAGGCTATTCCAAGGGCCTGGATTGGGGATTCCGGTTGTGCCTGCTGATCGGCGTGCCGGCCTGCCTGGGCCTGGTGCTGTGCGCCGAGGCGCTGATCGCCGCGCTGTTCCAGTACGGCCGGCTCAATGCCGGCGACACCGCGATGATCCGGCTCAGTCTGATGGCGCAGTCGCTGGCGGTGCCGGCGTTCCTGCTGGTCAAGGTGCTGGCGCCGGCGTTCTATTCGCGCCAGGACACCAAGACCCCGGTGAAGGCCGCGGTGGTGTCGGTGGCGGTGAACCTGCTGAGCACGGTCGGTCTGTTGCTGGCCGCGGTGTACTGCACCGACGCCGGCCGCGCCGCGCTGGCGTCCGGGGCGAGCCTGACCCAGGCGCTGGGGCGGGTGCCCGGCGCGCATGCCGGCCTGGCCGCGGCGATCGCCATCGCCGGCTGGGTCAACGCGCTGCAACTGGCCTGGTATCTGCGCCGCGCCCGCGTGTATCGGCGTCAGCCCGGTTGGGGCCGCTTCCTGCGCCAGATCGCCGTCGCCAGCCTGGCCCTGAGCGCGGTGGTGCTGGCGCTGCTGTGGGTCTGGACCGGCTGGACCGGTTGGCCGTGGTGGGAGCGGGCCTGGAAGCTGGCGGTGGTGGTCGGCGCCGGCGGCGCGGCCTACGGCGCGGCGCTGTGGCTGCAGGGCATCCGTCCGCGCGATCTGCGCGGGCATTGAGCCCGCGCGTGCCGCCGCAGTCCGTACCGTTGAGAGTCGCGGCCGGCGGCTATACTTCCGGGTTCATCCTTCGAGCTGAACCCGGCCGGCCCGGGTCCCCACGCCAGATCCAATGAGCAGGCTGTTTCGTGACGTCGAAGGCGGGCAGGTCTGCCCGCACGGCAGTGTGGTCTGCATCGGCGCCTTCGATGGCCTGCACCTCGGGCATCGCGCGCTGGTGCGCCACACGATCGCGCGCGCGCGGGCGCAGGGCCTCGGTGCAGTCGCGCTGAGCTTCGAACCGCTGCCGCGCGAGTTCTTCGCCCCGGCCGCTCCGCCGCCGCGGCTGCTGTTGCCGCGCGCCAAGGCGCAGGGCCTGCTCGACCTGGGCGTGGACCGGGTCGGCCTGCTGCGCTTCGGCCGCGCGCTCAGCAGCCTCAGCGCCGAGGATTTCGTGCGCCGGGTGTTGATCGAGCGCGTCGGCGCGCGCGAAGTCTGGGTCGGCCCGGAGTTCCGCTTCGGCAAGGCCCGCGGCGGCGACATCGCGCTGTTGCGGCGGATGGGCGAGGCGGGCGGGTTTTCCGCGCACGAAATCGAGCCGGTGCTGCTCGACGGCGAGCGCGTGTCCAGCACCCGCATCCGCGAGGCGCTGCTGGCCGGCGACTTCGCCGCCGCGGCGCGTTGGCTGGGCCGTCCCTATGCGATCGGCGGGCGGGTGGTGCGCGGCCAGCAGCTCGGCCGCACGCTGGGGTTTCCCACCGCCAACTTGCGCTTCGCCGGCAAGACGCCGGCCCTGTCCGGCATCTACGCGACCTGGGTGCACGGCGTCGGCGACCGTCCGCGGGCGTCGGTGTCGAGCCTGGGCACCCGGCCGACCGTGGCCGGGGTCGAGCCTTTGCTGGAAGCGCACCTGTTCGATTTCGACGGCGACCTGTACGGTCGCAGGATCGAGGTCGAGTTCGTCGCCCACCTGCGTCCCGAACTGAAGTTCCCCGATCTGCCGTCCCTGACCGAGCAAATGCACCGCGACGCCGAACAGGCCCGCGCGCTGTTGCGATTGGACGCTCCGCGCGTCGGCGCGCCGTCGCCGGCCGTGCGCGCGGCCGCGACCCCACCTGCCTGAGACCCGCTGTGACCAACGATCCGAACCAATCCGCCCCCGCCAACCCGTACAAGGCGACCCTGCTGCTGCCGGCGACTGAGTTCCCGATGCGCGGCGACCTGCCCAAGCGCGAGCCGGAGACCCTGGCGCGCTGGGAAAGCGAGGGCCTGTACCAGCGGATTCGCGAACAGGTCAAAGACCGCGAGCGCAGCTTCGTCCTGCACGACGGCCCGCCCTACGCCAACGGCGAGATCCACATCGGCCACGCGGTCAACAAGGTGCTCAAGGACATCGTGGTCAAGTCCAAGCTGCTGGCCGGCTTCGACGCGCCCTACGTGCCGGGCTGGGACTGCCACGGCCTGCCGATCGAGACCAAGGTCGAGAAGGAGTTCGGCAAGGTCGGCGACAAGCTCGACGCCGCCCAGTTCCGCGCCAAGTGCCGCGAATACGCGGCCAGCCAGATCGAGCTGCAGCGCCGCGACTTCAAGCGCTTGGGCGTGATCGGCGACTGGGACAATCCCTATCGGACCATGGATTTCCGCTACGAGGCGGACATCATGCGTTCGCTGGCCAAGATCGTCGAACGCGGCCATCTGGTGCGCGGCTCCAAGCCGGTGCACTGGTGCTTCGACTGCGGCTCGGCCCTGGCCGAGGCCGAGATCGAATACCAGGACAAGGAATCGACCCAGATCTACGTGCGCTACCCGGTGCTCGACCGCAAGCGCGTGTTCGAGGTGTTCGGCCTGGAGGACGACGGCGCGCCCCTGTCGGTGCCGATCTGGACCACCACGCCGTGGACCCTGCCGGCCAGCCTGGCGGTGTCGATGGGGCCGCAGGTCGAGTACTCGTTGGTGCGGATCGAGCCCAGCGAAGCGGCCTTGTTCAAGGAGTCGGCGCAGCGTCCGGAGTACCTGCTGGTCGCCAGCGAACTGATCGGCGGCGTGCTCGCCGCGATCACCGCGCCGGAAGCGCTCAAGCAGGGCCACAGCGTCGAGACCCGCGACTGGTCCTCGCACAAGGGCGAGGCTTTCGAAGGCCTGCGCCTGCGGCATCCGTTCTACGCCGATCGCGAGATCCCGGTGCTGCTCGGCGACCACGTCACCACCGACGCCGGCACCGGCGCGGTGCACACCGCGCCCGGCCACGGCCAGGAAGACTATGCGGTGTCGCTGAAGTACGGCCTGATCGAGCGCTACAGCGCGGCCCAGATCAATCCGGTCGATGGCCGCGGCAAGTACCTGCCGTCGACGCCGGGCGTGGGCGAGCACGTGCTGGCCGGCCAACACATCTTCAAGAGCGACGCCTTGCTGCTGCAGATCCTGCGCGAGGGCGGCGCGCTGCTCGCCGCCGGCCGGCTCAAGCACAGCTATCCGCACTGCTGGCGGCACAAAACGCCGGTGGTGTTCCGCGCCACCCCGCAGTGGTTCATCTCGATGGAGCAGGCCGGCCTGCGCGGCGACGCGCTGGCGGCGATCCCGGGCGTGACCTGGATCCCGGGCTGGGGCGAGGCGCGCATCTACAACATGATCGAGGGGCGTCCGGACTGGACCATCTCGCGCCAGCGCTACTGGGGCGTGCCGATCGCACTGTTCTTCCATCGCGAGAGCGGCCAGCCGCATCCGCGCACGGTCGAGATCATGCGCCAGGTCGCCGACGCGGTGGAGCGCGAAGGCGTCGACGCCTGGTACGCGATGACCGCCGAACAACTGCTCGGCGACGAGGCCGGCGACTACGAAAAGGTCAACGACATCCTCGATGTCTGGTTCGATTCGGGCACCAGCCACGAGTGCGTGCTGGCGCAGCGGCCGCAGGACGGCCTGCGCAAGCCGGCCGACCTGTACCTGGAAGGCTCCGACCAGCACCGCGGCTGGTTCCACAGCGCGCTGCTCAGCGGCGTGGCGATGGACGGCGCGGCGCCGTACCGGCAGGTGCTGACCCACGGCTTCGCCGTCGACGAGCACGGCAAGAAGATGTCCAAGTCGCTGGGCAACGTGGTCGTGCCGCAGAAGGTGATCGACGCGATGGGCGCCGACGTGCTGCGCCTGTGGGTCGCGGCGACCGACTTCAGCGGCGAGATGTCGGTGTCGGACAAGATCCTCAAGCAGAACGGCGACGTTTACCGCCGCATCCGCAACACCGCGCGCTTCCTGCTCGGCAACCTCAGCGGCTTCGATCCGGCGCACCACCTGGTCGCGCTGCAGGACATGGTCGCGCTGGACCGCTACATCGTCCATCGCGCCGCCGAACTGCAGGACCGCATCGCTTCGGCCTACGAGCGCTACGACTTCGCCGAGATCGTGCAGCTGCTGTCGAATTTCTGCAGCGTCGACCTGGGGTCGTTGTACCTGGACGTGACCAAGGACCGCCTGTACACGATGCGCGAGGACTCGCTCGGCCGGCGTTCGGCGCAGAGCGCGATGTACCGCATCGCCGAGGCCTTCGTGCGCTGGATCGCGCCGATCCTGGCCTTCACCGCCGACGAGATGTGGCGCCATCTGCCGGCGGCCACCGAGCGCGGCGCGCGCGCCGGCAACGTGTTGTTCGCGACCTGGTACGACGGCCTGGCCCTGCTGCCGGCCGATGCGCCCTTGTCGGCCGAGGATTTCGAACGCCTGCTGGCGCTGCGCGAAGGCGTGGCCAAGGTGCTGGAGCCGATGCGCGCCGCCGGCGAGATCGGCGCCGCGCTCGAGGCTGAGATCTCGCTGCGCTGTGGCGTCGCCGACCAGAACTGGCTGGCGCCGCTGGCCGACGAACTGCGTTTCCTGTTCATCAGCGGCGACGTCGAAGTGATCGCCGACGACGGCATCAAGGACATCGCCGTGCTGGCCGCGCCGACCGCCAAGAGCAAGTGCGTGCGCTGCTGGCATTACCGCGCCGACGTCGGCGCCGACGCGGCGCATCCGGAGCTGTGCGGCCGTTGCGTGAGCAACGTGGCCGGCGAGGGCGAGGACCGGCGCTGGTTCTGAGCCCCCGTGCTCGCGCGCGTCCGAGGGCGCGCGCGAGCACGGCCGGTCCGCTTTCGCCGCTCGCTTGCGAGCTCCACCCTTTCAGTCGTTTTCTGCGGATGCCTCACCGATGACCGATACCGCCCACCGACCCGACAAGAGCGCGCTGCCGTGGCTGATCGTCTCGATCGCGGTCATCGCCCTGGACCAGTGGAGCAAGGCCTGGGTGCTGGCCTCGCTGCCCGAGTACACGCCGGTGCCGGTGATCGACGGGTTCTGGAACTGGTACCGCAGCTACAACACCGGCGCGGCCTTCAGCTTCCTCAGCGACGCCGGCGGCTGGCAGAAGTACTTCTTCATGGTCCTGGCGGTGGCGATCAGCGGCCTGCTCGGGTTCTGGCTGTCGCGCACCCGCCGCGGCGACTGGAAGACCGCGCTGCCGTACGCCCTGGTGATCGGCGGCGCGATCGGCAACGTGATCGACCGGCTGATGCACGGCCATGTGGTCGACTTCATCCAGTGGTACTGGCGCGACTACCATTGGCCCTCGTTCAACATCGCCGACTCGGCGATCGTCGCCGGCGCGATCGGGATCGCGGCTTACGGGTTGTTCAGCAAGCCCGAGAAAGCGGGCAGCGAGTAAGCAGAAACGAGTCGGCCGCGAACGGCGGACTCGTTTCCGATTGCCCGCCCCCGGCTTCTTTCCGCCGGGCCGCCGAAAGCGCCCGCTTGCCGACGGGAGTACAATCGCCCCCATGGACGTCATCCTCGCCAACCCCCGCGGCTTCTGCGCCGGCGTCGATCGCGCGATCGAAATCGTCAAGCGCGCCATCGAAACCCTGGGCGCGCCGATCTACGTGCGCCACGAAGTGGTGCACAACCGTTTCGTGGTCGACGACCTCAAGCACCGCGGCGCGATCTTCGTCGAGGAACTCGACGAAGTGCCCGACGGCGCGACCGTGATCTTCAGCGCCCACGGCGTGTCCAAGGCGGTGCGCGCCGAGGCCGACCGGCGCGGGCTGAAGGTGTTCGACGCGACCTGCCCGCTGGTGACCAAGGTCCATCTGGAAGTCTCGCGCCATTGCCGCGCCGGCCGCGACGTGGTCCTGATCGGCCATGAAGGCCACCCGGAAGTCGAAGGCACGATGGGCCAGTGGCGGCGCGAGGCCGGTTCGGGCCGGATCTACCTGGTCGAGGACGCCGACGACGTCGCCCGGCTGGTGGTCGATCAGCCGGAGAATCTGGCCTACACCACCCAGACCACCTTGTCGGTCGACGACACCCGCGGCGTGATCGAGGCCTTGCGCGCCAAGTTCCCGGCGCTGCAGGGGCCGAAGAAGGACGACATCTGCTACGCCACCCAGAACCGCCAGGACGCGGTGCGCGAATTGGCCCAGCACTGCGACCTGGTGCTGGTGGTCGGCTCGCCGAACAGCTCCAATTCCAACCGTCTGCGCGAACTGGCCGAGCGCGACGGCGTCGAAGCGCATCTGATCGACGGTGCGGTCGAGATCGATCCCAAGTGGGTCGAAGGCCGTCGCCGCATCGGCATCACCGCCGGCGCGTCCGCGCCGGAGGTGCTGGTGCGCGGAGTGATCGAGCGCCTGCGCGAACTCGGCGCGGAGCGGGTTTCCGAACTCGACGGCGAACCGGAAGACATGGTGTTCGCCCTGCCCAAGGAATTGCGCCTGCAGTTGGTGGATTGAGGGTTGGGGATTGGGGATTAGGGATTAGGGATTAGGGATTGGCAAAAGCAAGAGCCAAAGAATCGCCCCAATCCGCAGGCCGGATTTCCTCGCGGAGCGGCTAGGCGGCAGAATGCCGCGATCGGCGCCGCACCGGCGGCGCGACCACGATGGCCCAGGGAGAGGACCGATGTTCGACGCGATGCGCCGGCCGATGGCGGCATTGTTGGCTGCGGCCGTGCCGCTGCTGCACGCCGCCGAGCGCGCCCCCGGCGCGGCGATCGCGCCGGTCTACGCCCTGGCCGAGAACACCCTGGTCGAAGCCGCAGGCGTGCAAGCGCATAAGGCCAGCTTCTTCGCCTACGACGGCAGCGGCTGGAGCGCGTTGCGCGACGGCGATCGGATCGGACCGCCGCGACCGCTGAAGTGGTATTCGCGCTCGGACGGCCGGTTCTGTACCCACGCCCCCGAACGTTCTTACCGCGAGGCCGATTGCCGCGTCGTCGCGGTCGACGGCGACCGGGCGAGCTGGACCGGCGAAGACGGGCGCGCCGGTACCGGACAGGTGCTGGCCGGCGATGCCTGGAACCTGGAGCAGCGCTGGCTGCAGCGTCCGGTGCGCGCGCTCGCCGGGCGGGACGCGGTCGAAGCCCTGATCGGCCGCACCTTCGTCGTAGCGGTGCTGGGCGACGACAGACCAAGCGGTACCGAATCCGGCGCCTACCGTTTCGAACCGCGCGGCCGCGGGCAGATGCTGGTGCCGGACCCCGGAAATAGCGCCGATCGCATCGCCGGCGCCTCGCTGCGCTCGTTCCGATGGACCTTCACGCCCGAGCGCGGCCTGTGCATCGGGGTGGAAGAACGCTCGCCCGAACAGGGCGATTGCCGCAGCGTCCGGCTCACCGGCGATCGCATGGCCTGGCGCATGAGCAACGGTGGCGGCGCGTACGGCCGTGTGTTGGCCGGCGACCCGCGCCGGCTGTCGGCCCCGGCCCGCGAGGCCGCCCGGCGGCTGCGGGCGCGGCTGGTCGGGCAGACCCTGGTGGTGCGCCATCGCGACCGGCCGGAGCGGGAACGCGGAATTCGCTTGCTGCCCGACGGCGAGGGCCGGGTCGCGCTGCGCGGCGCCGGCTCGGCCGGCACCGTGCGTCCGCTGCAATGGCTGCTGCGCGACGACCTGGGGCTGCTGTGCCTGAGCGACGTGCCCGCCAGCGTGCGGCGCCTGGAATTCACCGCGAACGAGTGCTTCGGCGTCGAAGCCGACGGCGACATCCTCCGCTTGCAGCCTCGCTCGGGGACCGCGCTGACCGGGCGAATCCTGGCCGGGAACGCCTGGGACCTGTAGCGCCGGCGGCCCGGCCGCGGCGAAGGGGAGGGCGCTAGGGTTCGCCCGGAATCGGCGGTCTCGCGTCGTTCGATGTCTCGATTTGACAACGTTGTCTTCTGTGCGGGAGATTGCTCCGCTCGATCTATCGCCATCGACCGGTCACCGACAAAGGACGACACCATGGGGCTGCACCGTACTTTCCTCGCGAGCATCGTCGCTGCATCCATCGCCGTCGCCGGTTGCGATTCGAACACCGGCGCCCCGGCCGGACAGGCCTCCGAACCCGCGCAAACGTCGGCCCCGCAGCCGGCGCCGGCGGCGGACGCAGTCTTTTTCGACGATTTCAGCTATCCGGATCTGGCCGCGTTCCAGGCCAACGGCTGGAAGGTGAGGACGGAAACCGGCCATCCGGGCATCAAGGGCGCGACCTGGTCCGCGCAAGGCCTGTCGTTCCACTCGGACATTGCCGATACCCAGGCCGGCGCGGTGAGGATGAGCTCGGTCACCGACGGCACGGGCGAGAACACCCGCCACACCCAGTTCTGCCACGCGCGCAAGTATCGCGAAGGCACCTACGCCGCGCGGATCTTCTTCCGCGATGCGCCGAGCTTCGGCCCGGACGGCGACGAGGTGATCCAGACCTTCTACGCCATCAGCCCGCTCAAGGCGCCGATGGACAAGGACTACAGCGAGACCGATTTCGAATATCTGCCCAATGGCGGCTGGGGCGAAAACACCATGCCGGCGATGTGGACCACCACTTGGGAAACGTTCCAACTGGAGCCGTGGACCAAGGTGAACGAGTTCTCGCGCAAGCAGGGCAGCTACGCCGGCTGGCGCACCCTGGTGCTGACGGTCGCCGACGACAAGGTCCGCTACTACGTCGACGGCCAGCTGTTCTCCGAGCACAGCAGCGCCGTGTACCCGGAAGACTTCATGTCGATCAACTTCAACTTGTGGTTCATGCCCAAGGGCGCGGACGGCTCGCTGGGCCCGGTCGATTCCCCGGAACTGCGCGAGTACCAGGAAGACATCGACTGGGTGTTCTTCCAGCAGGACGTCGCCCTGGCCAGCGCCGAGGTGGAGGCGAAAGTCGCCGGCCTGCGGGCCCGGAACGTGGCGCACGTCGATCGCGTGAAAGAGCGGAGCCCGGCTTTGCCGTCGCCCTGCGGGCTGTGACCGTCGTGGCCTGAGGAGCGGGCGGAAGCTGACCAGCTTCGCTTATCGCCGAGTCCGATCGCGGGCGAGGCGACGCGGACCTGTCGCCGCCAGAATTGACCGCTCAAGCCCCGGCCGCCTAGAATTGCCGTCCTTCGCCGGAATAGCTCAGTTGGTAGAGCGGCGCATTCGTAATGCGTAGGTCGCAGGTTCGACTCCTGTTTCCGGCACCAATAAAATCAAGGGCTTGCATTGTCCGCCCGGACTGCAGGCCCTTTTTGTTTGGCGCGTGCGGAATACGAGCGCCGATGCCGCGGGTCAGGCTCGCGACCGAGCATCCATCGATAATCTCCCGCACGGGACGGCAGCCCGCGCCGGCAAGGACGAACAAAATGACATCGCACCGATTGGGCGGCTTCGCGCTGCACGTAGGGCTGGCATTTTCCTTGCTGCTCGCCTCGGCGGGCGCCGGCGCGCAGATGCCGGGCGCCGCAGCGGCAGTGTCGTCGGAATCGGACGAGGCGCGGGTCGTGCGATACACCCGCGAGCTGGAGGCGGCACCCGACCGCGCCGACGCGCCCGAACTTCGCCGATGGCTGACCCGATGGGCGATCCAGACGCGCGCCTACTCCATCGCGGTTTGCGATCTGCTCGATTTCGCCGCCGCGGGCGGCGATGGCGTGCCGCACGAGAGCGAGCTGTCGGTGCAGATGATTTACGGCAATGCCGCATTCCAGATCGAAGCTGGCGCCGACGCCGGCGAGCTCGCCAAGCAAGTGGCGGGGGTCGAAAGCGCGTTGCGCGCCTACGCCGCATTCGTCGCCCGGGATGCAAGGGCGAAGGCGCCGCGCTTGGATGCGTTGATCGCCCAGCGCGAGGCGGGCACGCTGCGGGCCTATCTGGCGCCGAAGGTGGAGCAGAACTGCGGCAGCGCGGAGGCGGCCGCCGCCGCGCCGAGCGGATCGGCGGCCGTGCCGGAGCCGTCCAGCCCGGTCTTTCTGGGCGGTTTCCTTCGCCACTCGCATGTGGTGTATCCGCTTCGTTCCGGCGAGTGGGAGATGCGGGCGGAAAAGCGTTACGACCGGCAGGAGGCCGGCGCTTCGGTGCGGTTCGAGCGCGTTGGCGACGACAGCGGCTGGATCGACGTGTATTTCTATCCCGTCGGCGTGTCGTCCGCTGCCGATACGGCGAAGATGGCCGAGGCCGAACGCCAGGCGTTGCTCGATACCTGGGGCAAGTCGATGGCCGGTCCGCAGGATATGACGGCATTGAACAGATTCTCCGTGCCGATCGAGCACGACGACGGCGGCGGGCCCGGGCCCGGCCTCAGCGCCGCGGACGAGGGCATCGCAGCCTATGCGCTGGATTTCGCCTATGTCCGCGACGGCAAGGCGCTCAGTTCGGCGATGGTGTTCGCCGTGGATCGGATGTATGCCATCAAGTTTCGCTACAGCGCCGAGACCGCCAAGTACGGCCGAGCCCAGGTGCGCCAGGCGCTGGAGCAGCTCGCGCGCGACATGCTGGCGCGGCTGGACATC
The DNA here is from genome assembly GCF_000336385.2 of Lysobacter antibioticus HS124. Classification (GTDB taxonomy): domain Bacteria; phylum Pseudomonadota; class Gammaproteobacteria; order Xanthomonadales; family Xanthomonadaceae; genus Lysobacter; species Lysobacter firmicutimachus. The sequence continues at coordinate 42,747 of NZ_HG424620.1, forward strand.
GGCAGCAGCGGCAGCTGCTGGTCGCCGCCGCCGGTCGAAACCCTGGCCCAGAGCGCGCGAGCGCCGCGGAAAGCGCTGGCGACGTCTTCCGTGGAGGGCAACGCGGTGGCCTGGGTACTGCCCGATCGCGTCGTGGTGCGCGATGGATCGCAGGTCGATGCAGTCAAGCTGCAGACGCTGGCCATGGCCTTGCAAGGTCGCCTCTACCGTGGCTGCACCGGCGCGGAGCCTTCGCTGCCGCAGGTGAAGGACGGTATGCGCGAGGTGCGCTTCGAATACCGCAGCGGCGAACCGGCTGCGGCGGATCGCCGGTAGAACGATAGCGAGCGTTCCGGCCCCCGGGCGCGCGTCCAGCGGACGACCGACGGGCGCAGAGCCGGCATCGACCGCCGATTCGGACATCGGGTGCCGGTCGATCGGCGCTGCGCCGTCCTCGTGGTACGCCGCTGATCGTCAACCGCACCGCGGCACGCCCGCGAATGCTCGGCTGAACGTCGCGGCAATGCGGCCAAGCTTTGCCGCCGTTCGCAGCAGCCCTCGCCGTCCGCACGATTCACGCCCGTGTGCCCCAGGCGTTAGCTAAGGCGGAGTGCGGTCGGACTCGTCCAGGTGCCCGATTCCTGGGCGGCCGGGCCGAGTCTTCGACTTCCACGGCGGGCGCGCCCATGAGCCACTACGGTTCCGAGCAGGTTTACCAAGTCGGCAAGTTCGGGTTGCGCTTGCATCCCTATGTCGCCGCGCCCGAGAACGTGTTCGCGGCTGGCGCCGTGGTCGAGTACGGAATCGACGGCCGGGTGTCGTACACGCGCGCGGCGCTGCATTCCAGTGCGGTCGGCCTGATCCAGTTGATCCAGTCGCCTGTGGCGTTGTTCGCGCACGCCCAGGCCGGGCGCTGGAGCGTGCACAAGCGCGAGCCGGAGCCTAGCGCCTCGTTGTTGGGGCGTTGCCTGTACGGCGAGGCGAATCTGTTCGTCGGCGAGCATTCGCCGCATTACGCCGGCCAGCCGGTGCGGCGTTTGGCGGCGACCGAGTGCTGGCTGATCGATACGGCGCGCGAGGTCGCCGACGCTCTGGCCGGCGGCGTGCTCGACAGTCCGGCCGCCACCCGCTTCGCCGAGTACGCGCTCGATACCGGCACCGGCAAGGTGGCCGGCGTGGGTATTACCTGGGGCTACAAGCTGGCGCAGAACCCCACCTATCTCAACCGCTTCGAACTGGTGGTGATCGCGCCGAGGGAAACCCGCTTGCGCGACCACCCGGAGCACCTGGACGCGTTCGCGGAGTTCCTCGACGTCGGCCGCGCCCGGGTCGAGAGCTGCATCGAGTGAAGGGGGGCGGGCGCACGCCGCCGCGATGCGCTGCGGCGGCGTGCGCACCGTTAGGCATGCGGCGTCGGGCGGAGCGGGCCGCCCGGCGCGCTGCGCGCACGACCGGTCCGGCGGACGCGGCCGCTTGGCCGACGATTCGCCTCGCACCGGTTCATCGTCCGTTGCAGGTGTGAGACCGCGTTCGCGCGGCCTGCGCCGTCGCGGCCGGTGAGAGCCGCGCCGGTCACACTACGCTTCCGCCGGCCTTGTCACATGTCTGCATTGAATCGGCATCCATCATTCAGGCGGCTGCCTGGATTCACCAATTGGCCATTCCTTCTTCACTCCTTTTTATCGGGTGGATCGACACCATGCGCCGGCTTGCAACGCATACAGCAAAGGCACCGACAAAAATGCGCGTAGACGTATTCGTAGTGGGCGACGACGAGGGTTATGTGGTCGCGCCGTCCGACAGCTGGCTGCCCCTGGACGAAATGAAGGCGCTCGGTGCGCTGCGTTTCGGCTGGACCATCGACACCCGCATGGCCATGCCCAAGCTGGACTGGCATGCGATCGCCAACGACATCGACGCGCGCGGCTACAGCATCGTCGCCTCCAACGATGTCAGCGGCCTGCTGGCGATGCCGCAGCAGCACCTGCAGGCGATCTATCCCGAACAGCACCGGCCGAACCAGCCGATGGCGGCCTGAGCCGCAGGCCGGTCCGTTTCGCGGACCGGCGCTCGCCGCGGCGATCCGGCCCGACGCCGGGTAAGGCTTTGCCGCGACCGCGCCTGCCGGTCTCGCGCGCTGCGACCGGCAGCGGCTAAAGTGCGGCTTCGCCCGTGCCGTTGCCGTCCGCCATGTCCAAGACCCCGCTCAAATCCGCCGCCGCCAAGGCCCGCACCGCCTACGTTTGCGCCGAGTGCGGCGCCGACTACAGCAAGTGGCAGGGCCAGTGCGGCGAATGCGGGGCCTGGAACACGCTCAGCGAATTCGTGGTCGAGCCCGCGGCCAAGGCCGGCGCCGGGGCCAGCGTTGCCGCCTCGCGCCGCGCCGGCTGGGCCGGCCGCGCCGACGCGCCGGCGGTGACCGCGCTGAAGGACGTGCGCCACAGCGAAGAGGCGCGGGTCGGCACCGGCATCGGCGAGTTCGACCGGGTGCTCGGCGGCGGCCTGGTGCCCGGGGCGGTGGTGCTGGTCGGCGGCGACCCGGGCATCGGCAAGTCGACCCTGCTGCTGCAGGCGATCGTGCGCATGGCGCAGAGCATGCCCGGGCTGTACGTGACCGGCGAAGAATCGCTGTCGCAGGTGGCCGGGCGCGGCGCGCGCCTGGGCCTGCCGCTGGACGGTGTGCATGCGCTGGCCGAAACCTGCGTCGAGCGCATTCTCGAGCACGCCGCCTCGATGAGGCCGGCGCTGATCGTCGCCGACTCGGTGCAGACCCTGTGGACCGAGCAGCTGGGCGCGGCGCCGGGCTCGGTGAGCCAGGTGCGCGAGAGCGCGGCGCGGCTGGTGCGCTACGCCAAGGAGACCGGCACCTCGGTGTTCCTGGTCGGCCACGTGACCAAGGAAGGCGGCATCGCCGGTCCGCGCGTGCTCGAGCACATGGTCGACGCGGTGTTGTACTTCGAAGGCGAGAGCGGCAGCCGTTTCCGCGTGCTGCGCGCGTTCAAGAACCGCTTCGGCGCGGTCAACGAGCTCGGCGTGTTCGCGATGAGCGACAAAGGCCTGCGCGAGGTGCCCAATCCGTCCGCGATCTTCCTTTCCGGCAGCCGCGGGCCGCAGCCGGGCAGCTGCGTGATGGTGACCCGCGAAGGCACCCGGCCGTTGCTGGTCGAGGTGCAGGCGCTGGTCGACTCATCGCCGCTGTCGAACCCGCGCCGGGTCGCGGTCGGCATGGAGCAGAACCGGCTGGCGATGCTGCTGGCGGTGCTGCACCGCCACGGCGGCATCGCGGTCGGCGATCAGGACGTGTTCGTCAACGTGGTCGGCGGCATCCGTGTGCAGGAAACCGCCGCCGACCTGCCGGTGCTGCTGGCGGTGCTGTCCTCGTTGCGCGACCAGCCGCTGGCCGAGCAGACCGTGGCCTTCGGCGAGGTCGGCCTGTCCGGCGAGATCCGGCCGGTGCCCAACGGCGAGGACCGGCTCAAGGAAGCGGCGACCCACGGCTTCAAGCGCGCCATCGTGCCCAAGGGCAACGCGCCGCGCGGCGGCCGCATCGGCGAGATGGAAGTGATCGCGGTCGAACGGCTGTCCGAGGCCTTGGACGCGGCGTGAACCCGGTGCCCGGCCCGCGCGACGGCGGCCGCGCCGACGCCGGCGCGGCGTTCGCGCTGGCGCGCGCGGTGTCGATCGCATTGCACCCCTTCGCGGTGTTCCTGGCCCTGACCGTGTTGGGCGTGCGCGCGCTGGCGCCGCAGGCGTTCGCCGCGGCGATGGCCGCGGTCGGCGCGGCGGTGGCGGTGGTGTGGCTGTTCGTCTGGCAGCGTCACCGCAGCGGCCGCTGGAGCACGGTCGATGCCTCGCATCCGAGCGAGCGGCCGGTGCTTTATCTGCTCTTGCTGTGGGTGCTGGCGCTGGTCTGGTGGTGGATGCGCGGCCGCGCCGCAGTGCTGGGCCACGGCATCGTCGCCGTCGCGGCGATGCTGGTCGCGGCCGCGCTGCTCAATCGCTGGATCAAGCTGTCGCTGCACATGGCCAGCCTGAGTTTCGCGGGGGTCGCATTGTGGCCGCTGGCGCCGACGGCGGCGGCGATCGGGCTGGCGTCGTTGCCCTTGCTGGGCTGGGCGCGGTTGCGCATGCGCCGGCACCGCCTGGCCGAAGTGATCGGCGGCGCCGCGCTGGGGGCGGGTTTCGCACTCGGCTTGCGCTGGCTGGCTTGAGGCCGCCGGCGACATAGCGGTGCGGCCAGGCACGGCCCGTGCGGCGACGCAGCCGCGGTCTCGCCGCGCAGCGGGCCCCGCGGTCCGCGGCGGCCCGCAGGGGCGCGAGGCGCGCGCCGGCTCAGGCGGCCGGCTTGGCGCTCTTGGCGTGCGCGGCCAGGATTTCGACCAGCTTGGCCTCGTCGTAGCCGTGCAGGCTCTGGTTGCCGACGTAGATCACCGGCACGCTCTTGATCTTCAGTCCGTCGGCTTCCTTGCGTGCGGCTTCGTCCTGGTCGATCACGCGCTCGACGAAGCGCACGTTCTGCTTTTGCAGCAGTTCCTTGGTCTTGTGGCAGAAGGGGCAGGTCGACAGCGAGTACAGCACCACTTCGCCGCCGGCATTGGCATAGACCTGCGAGTAATCGCCTTGTTCGACCATCGCGCCGCCCTTGCCGCCGTCGCCGATCAGGCCGGTGCGTTTGACCAGGGTGCCGGCGCCCACGCCTAGCGCGAGCGCCACGACCACGATGGCGATGGTGCCGAGTATCGACTTGAAGCTCATTCCTTGTCCTCAAGAGAAGCCGGCGCGTCGGCGCGCCGGCGGGTGGTGGAGTCAGGGGCGAGGGGGCGGCGCCGTTGCGGGCGTCGCGGTGGCGGCGTGCGGCAGGATGGATCGGAGACTGCGCACACGACCCGTGGCGTCGGCGATCCGGCCTGACTCGAACATCGCGCTTGCTCCCTGTGCCCGTCGGCGGGCTCTGCGTTTATAGCACCGCCGCACCGATTCGCGACGGCGGTCGCGGCGATCCGCGACGCAGTCGGCTGTTGCGTGCGCCGCGCCGGCCGGCGTGGTTGCCGGCCGCCGCGGCGCGATACGGCTTCGTTGCGCCGCAGCACGCTGCCGCGCGACGGCGCGAGAGGCGCGCGGCCTCCCGCGCCGGATCGGGCTCAGGGGATGTCGCAGCCGCAGGACAGGCCGCAGTGGCGCCAGTTGGTCTGGCAGACGTAGGCCGGGCTGCCCGAATCCATGCACTGGTCGAACTGCACCTGGCAGTTGTCCCAGCACGACTGGCAGCCGCCGGCGCCGAACGCGCTCATCGAAAACGCCGCGCCGAAACAGAATGCGCAGATGCCCAACAGCTTGCTTGCACGCTTCAACATCGATGCTCTCCTTGATTGCCCGTCGTGGGCGATGGGACCGTGTGGCGGCCGGTTCCCGGACGCGGTCCGAACGATCGCGACGCTGCGTCCCGGGCGCCGCGAGGATGACGATGTGTGGGCCCGGCGAGCATCGGCCGGGGCGGCCGCGTTTGGCTACTGTCAGTTTCGATAGGTGCGGCGGATCGGCAAACGAAGTATGGCGATGCGCACGGTCAGGCTGCGCACCGCGCCGCAAGCGCGATCGCGTTCGTCGACCGGATCGGTCCGGTCATCGCGTTCGAAACGCCAAGGCGCGCGATTTGTGATCGGCGCTCAGGATCGTGAACGAGAGTTGGCGGACATTCGAGCCTTCGTCGTGACAAGGAGCGTGCGATGTCGTTGCGTATCCTGTTCCTGTGCACCGCGTACAACGGCCTGGCGCAACGCGCCTGGGCCGAGCTGAGCGAACTCGGCCATCAGGTCGCCGTGCAGGTCGCCGCCGACGCGGCGACGATGCGCGCGGCGGTGGCGCGGGAACGGCCGCAACTGATCGTCGCGCCGATGCTCAAGTCGGCGATTCCCGAAGACATCTGGCGCCGGCACGTGTGCCTGATCGTGCATCCGGGCATCGTCGGCGACCGCGGTCCGTCCTCGCTGGACTGGGCCATTCTCGAACGCGAGCCGGATTGGGGCGTGACCGTGCTGCAGGCGGCCGAGGAAATGGACGCCGGCGATATCTGGGCCAGCGCCGGCTTCGCCATGCGCGCGGTGCCCAAGAGCCAGCTGTACCGGCACGAGGTCGCCGACGCGGCGTTGCGCGCGTTGCTGCTAGCGGTGGAACGTTTCGAGAGCGGCGACTATCGGCCGCAGGCGCTGGATTACGCTCGCGCCGACGTACGCGGCCGGCTGCGCCCGGGCATCCGCGCCAGCGACCGCGAGATCGACTGGCACGGCGATACTGCGAGTCTGCACGACCGCATCCGCAGCGCCGACAGCGCGCCGGGCGCGCGGGTCGAACTGGCCGGGCTGCGTTGCCACGCCTTCGGCGCCCATATCGAGCCCTCGCTGCGCGGCCGTCCGGGCGAATTGCTCGGACGGCGCGAAGGCGCGGTGTGCGTCGGCACCGGCGACGGCGCGTTGTGGCTGAGCCATTTGCGCGAAAAGGACGGGATCAAGCTGCCGGCCACCCAGGTACTCGGCGAACGCCGCCTGGCCGGCGTCGCCCAGCGTCCGCCGCGGCCGGCGACTTCGGTCGCCGCGCGCCGCGACCGCGCCTATCGCCAGATCCGCTATCGCGAAATCGGCGCGGTCGGCTACCTGCATTTCGATTTCTACAACGGCGCCATGTCGACCGGGCAATGCGATCGCCTGCGTACCGCCTTCCTGCAGGCGCGGCGGCGTCCGACCCGGGCGATCGTGCTGATGGGCGGCCAGGACATCTGGTCCAACGGCATCCACCTCAACGCGATCGAGGCCGCGGCCGATCCGGCGCTGGAGTCGTGGCGCAACATCCTGGCCATGAACGCCCTGGTGCGCGAGATCGTGCTGACCGAATCGCACCTGGTCATTTCGGCGATGCAGGGCAACGCCGGGGCGGGCGGGGTGATCCTGGCCCTGGCCGCCGATCAGGTCTGGGCGCGTCGCGGTGCGGTGATGAACCCGCACTACAAAGGCATGGGCGGTCTGTACGGTTCGGAGTACTGGACCTACCTGCTGCCGCGCCGGGTCGGCCAGGCGATGGCGCAGGAGCTCACCGAAGAGCTGCGCCCGCTCGGCACCGGCGCGGCCGAACGCATCGGCCTGATCGATGCCGCGTTCGGCACCGGCGTCGCCGACTTCGCCGCGCACGTCGAACAACGCGCCGAACGCCTGGCCGATCCGACGGCGTGGCGCAAGGCGGTCGCGCTCAAGCGCCGCCACCGCGCCGCCGACGAACGGCGCAAGCCGTTGGAGAGTTACGGCGCCGAGGAACTGGCGCACATGTACCGCAATTTCTTCGGCGCCGACCGCAGCTATCACGAGGCGCGGCGGCGTTTCGTGCGCAAGAACACGGCCCCGTGCGAGGCCGCCGCGGCGCATTCGGCGCCGACGCCGGCCCGGCCGGCGCAGGTGCCGGCCTAGGCGCCCGGCGCGGTCGCGGCCGAAACGAAACAGGCCGGGCGATGCCCGGCCTGTTTCGTGGTCGTCGCCCACGGCGGTTCGTGGGACGCGCGCGCTCAGTGACCGCCCGCCGCCGCGCCGCCGGCGGCCTTGGCGGTGAACGGCGGCTTGGCGAACCAGACGAACGCGATCACCACCAGGAACAGAATGCCGAGCAGGTGGAAGATCTCGTTGAAGCCGATCTGCGCCGCCTGCTGGGAAATCATCTGGTTGAGCGAGACCGCACCGCGCTGCAGGTCGCCGCGGCCGAGCAGGTCCACGGTCTGGCGGATCGCCGGATCGTAGGCGCCGATGTGCTCGGTGAGCTCGGCGTGGTGGATGGTACTGCGTTGGTTCCAGCCCCAGGTGGTCAGCGAGGCGGCGAAGCTGCCGCCGAGGGTGCGCACGAAGGTGGCCAGGCCGGAGCCGGCGGCGATCTCGTGCGGTTCCAGATCGGACAGCAGGATGGTCAGCACCGGCATGAAGAACAGCGCCACGCCCAGGCCCTGCCACAACTGCACCATCGCCACGTGCTGGAAGTCCACGTCGAGGTTGAAGCCCGAACGCACGAAGCTGGTGAAGGCCATCGCCACGAAGGCCAGGCTGGCGACGATGCGCAGGTCGAAGCGGGTCGCGTACAGGCCGACGAACGGCGTCAACAGCACCGGCAGGATGCCGATCGGCGCGGTCGCCAGGCCGGCCCAGATCGGCGTATAGCCCAGGTTGCGTTGCAGCCACAGCGGCACCAGCAGGCCGACCGCGAAGAATGCCGAATAGGCCAGCACCATCGCCGCGGTGCCGCTGGCGAAGTTGCGATGGCGGAACAGGCGCAGGTTGACGATCGGGTCGCGCTCGGTGAGCTCCCAGATCACGAACACCGCCAGGGCGATGGCCGCGACGATGGCCAGGATCACGATCTTGCTCGAGTTGAACCAGTCTTCGTCGTTGCCCAGGTCCAGCAGCACCTGCAGCGCGCCGACGCCGATCACCAGGGTGATCAGGCCCATGTAGTCCATCTTCGGCTTTTCCAGCTTCTCCGGCCGGCCGCGCAACTGGCTGCCGACGACCAGGCTGGCGAAGATGCCGATCGGGACGTTGATGAAGAAGATCCACTCCCAACTGTAGTTGTCGGTGATCCAGCCGCCGAGGATCGGGCCGGCGATCGGCGCGACCACGGTCACCATCGCCAGCAGGGCGATGGCCTGGCCGCGTTTGTGCGGCGGATAGATCGAGATCAGCAGCGCCTGGGTGACCGGGTACATCGGCCCGGCGACGAAGCCCTGCAGCGCGCGCGCGGCGACCAGCAGGCCCATGCTGTTGGCCAGGCCGCACAGCAGCGAGGCGATCACGAACAGCAGGGTCGCCCACATGAACAACTTGCGCTCGCCGAACTTGCGGGTGAAGAACCCGGTCAGCGGCAGGGCGATGGCGTTGCTGACCGCGAACGAGGTGATGACCCAGGTCGCCTGGCTGCTGCTGCCGCCGAGGTTGCCGGCGATGGTCGGCAGCGAGACGTTGGCGATGGTGATGTCGAGCACCTGCATGAACGACGCCAGGGCCAGGCCCAGCGTGGTCAGCGGCATGTTCGGCGGCCGGAAGCCGGCTTGCGGCGCCGGGGCGGCGGCGGGTCCGGCGGGGGCGGTGGTGGCGGACATGGATCGGCCTGTGCAGTCGGAGGGGGCGCGGGCGGACGCGAAGGCGCTTCGCCGCGGTCCTTAGTCCGCCGTTCCGGCGCGAGGCCGGAACGGCGGCTTCGGAGTTCGCGCGCTGTCGCAGGGGAAGGCGAATCCGGCGGGGGAGGAGACCGGTTCGCCGCGATGCGGCGCGAACGGCGGACGAAGCACGACGAGGGGGAGGGCGTCGTCCGCGGGGAAGGGATCAGCCGTGCTGCGCGCCCGGCAGGTTCTCGCGCACGATCTTGTCGATCATCGAATCGGCGTCGTGCAGTTGCTTGGCATAGGCGTCGGTGCTCAGGACCGGCTTGGCCGGCGGCGCGCTGGCGAGCACTGCGCCGGCCTGGTCGCGGATGCTGACGTCGACGTGCATGCTCAGGCCCAGGCGCAGCGGATGGTCGGCCAGTTGCTTGGGGTCCAGTTCGATCCGCACCGGCACGCGCTGGATGATCTTGATCCAGTTGCCGCTGGCGTTCTGCGCCGGCAGCAGCGAGAACGCGCTGCCGGTGCCGAGGCCGAGGCTGGTCAGCTTGCCCTGGTAGACCACGTCGCTGCCGTACAGGTCGGCATGCACCTCCACCGGCTGGCCGATGCGCATGTGGGCGAGCTGGGTTTCCTTGAAGTTGGCTTCGACCCAGACCTGCTCCAGCGGAATCACCGTCATCAACGCGGTGCCGGGCTGGACGCGCTGGCCCAGCTGCACGCTGCGCTTGGCGACGTAGCCGTCGACCGGCGCGACGATCGCCGCGCGCTGCAGGTTGAGATAGGCCTGGCGCAGCTGCGCGGCGGCGGCGGCGACCTGCGGCTGCTTGGCGACCGTGGTCGCATCGACCAGGGCGCGATTGCGCGCCAGGGTGCCGCGCGAGGACGACAGCGCCGCTTCGGCGGTAGCCAACTCGTCGCGGGCGTGGGCCAGCTCTTCGGCCGAGACCGCGCCGCCGGCGACCAGGCCTTCGCGGCGCTTGACGTCGGCGCGGGCCTTCTGCACCGCGACCTGGCGTGCCGCCAGATCGGCCTGGCCGGCGTCGACTGCGCTGTACAGGCCGCGCACCTGGCGCACGGTGTTGGCCAGATTCGCCACCGCCTGGTCGTAGGCGACCTGGGCGTCGTTGGGGTCGAGCTGGACCAGCACCTGGCCGGCGCGCACCTTCATGCCGTCGTCGGCGCCGATGCTGATCACCGTGCCCAGGGTCTGCGGAGTGATGTTGACCACATTGCCCTGGACGTAGGCATCGTCGGTGTCCTGGTGCCAGCGCAGCACCAGCAGGTAGTACGCGGTCCAGGCGACCGCCGCGACCACCACCACGGTGAGCAGGATCAGCAGCGCCTTGCGACGCTTGCCGTTGTTCGGCGCGGCGACGGCCGCGGTCGCGGCTTGCGGGTTGATTTCGGAAGTCATGGCGTGGGGGCCTTGGCGATGGCGTGGATCGAAGAGGAATCGCTGCGTTCGGACAGCGGCGCGACCGGATCGGACGCCTGCACCGGCAGGCCGCCGCCGAGCGCGCGGTCGAGGTCGATGCCGGCGGCCAGGCGCTGCGCGCGCAGGCCGGCGAGCTGCTGGTCGAGCTGCAGCAGCGGCCGCTGCGCGGCGAGCACATCGAGCTGGGTGCCCAGGCCGGCGCGGTAGCGGGTGCTGGCGATCTGCCAGGCCTGCTGCGCGGCGTCGCGCGCTTGCTGCGCGGACGCCAATTGGCCGTCGAGCGAACGCGCCGCCTGCAACGCGTCGGCGACTTCGCGCAGCGCGCCGACCAGGCTCTGGTTGTAGTTGGCGACGGCGAGGTCGTAGTCGGCGTCGCGGCCGGCCAACTGGTTGCGCAGTCGGCCGCCGTCGAAGATCGGCAGGCTGATCGCCGGACCGCCCTGGATCAAGCGCGCATCGCGGGTGAACAGGTCGGACAATCCGCCCGAGGCCAGGCCGACGATCGCGCTGAGATTGACGGTGGGATAGAACTCGGCTTTGGCCGCTTCGATGCCGTGCGAAGCGGCTTCCACCCGCCAGCGTGCGGCGACCACGTCGGGGCGGTGGCCGAGCAGCTCGCTCGGCAGCACCGCCGGCACCGCCGGCGCCTGCGCGGCCAGCGCGCCGGGGCGGGCGATGTCGAGGCCGCGGTCAGGACCCTTGCCGAGCAGCGCGGCGAGAGCGTTGCGCAGCGAGTCGATCTGCTGCTGCGCGGATTGGATCTGTTGATCCGCGGCTGCGCTGGCGCTTTCGGCGTTGCGGATCTGCAATTGATTGTCGAGGCCGGCCTTGACCCGTTGCCGGCCGAGCGCGAGCAGCTGCTCGGCGCGCCGCTTCTCGGCCAGGGCCACGTCCTGGGCCTGGAAGGCCTGGGCCAGCGAGACATAGCCGCGGGCGATGTTCGACGACAGGCTCAGGCGCACGGCCTGGGCTTCGACCTCGGCGGCGCGGGCCTGGCCCAGCGCGGCCCGCCAACGGGCGCGGTGGCCGCCCCACAGGTCGGGGCTGTACTTGAAGCTCAGCGACAGCACTTCCACGCCGCTGTACTTGCCGCCGAGCGGTTCGGGAGCGACGGTCTCCGGCAATTGCAGGCCGGAGTACTGGGCGCTGGCGCCGAGCGTCGGCTTGCGCGCTGCATCGGCGAGGCCGGCCTGGGCGACGGCCTGGCGCACGCGCGCGTCGGCGGCGTCGAGGCCGGGGTTGCCGGCCAGGGCTTCTTCGATCAGCGCGTTCAACTGCGCGTCGCCGAACCCGGTCCACCAGTCGGCGCGCGGGAACGCGGCGTCGGACAGGGCGGCGTCGGCGAAGCTGCGCTGCGCGACGAGGGCGTCGGCATCCAGCGCGCGGCCTTCGGGCGCGAGGCCGCGGCTGCTCGCGCAACCGGCCAGGATCAGCGCCGCGGCGAGCGGTGCGAACACGAAGGGCAGCCCGCGGCGCGGGCGAGTGTCGTGGCGGGACATGGCTCAGGAACCGGTGAAAGTGAGGTTGTCGCGGACCTGTTCGAGCAGGCGGTGCAATTGGTCGCGGTCGGCGTCGCTGAGGCCGGTCATGGCGCGTTCGCGCACGCGCCGGCCGCAGGCGTCGATGTCGGCCCAGATCGCGGCGCCGGCTTCGGTCAGGTGGATGTTGAGCGCGCGCCGGTCGTCGGGATCGGCGACGCGGGCGACCAGGCCGCGCGTTTCCAGCTTGTCGAGCAGGCGGGTCATGGCGCCGGGGTTGAGCTGGGCGGCGCGCGCCAGTTCGGTGACGCCGGCGGTGCCGATGGCCAGTTCCTTGAGGGTGATGAACTGGCTGAAGGTCAGATCGTGGCCGGCCTGGGCCAGCTCGCGTTCCATTTGCGCCCACATCGCATCGCGGACCTGGCGGAACAGCAGGCCGAGGTTCGAGGTCGAGCAGGCTTGGTTCGGGGGCAGGGTGGTCATGGCGCGGCATGTTCTGTGCGCGCGAAATATTTGTCAATGCAAATATTGAGCTTGCAATAGGCTCGTTCAGCAAGCATCGAACGATCGTGCTTAATTTGCGCGACACGCTTCGTTACTTTTAACGTGTTGATTTAAATCGATTATTTCGTGTGGCCGGGCCGGGGACGAAGACGGCCCGCCGCCGGCCCCGGCGGCAGCGCTCTCGGCTCCTGGAGGGCCGAACCGCCAAAACGGGCCAGGTCGGGGGCGGGCGGGGCCGCGGTGTTTGCCTCGGCGGCCACGACCGCACGGCCATGGGCTGCCCCGGCACGGGCTGCCGGAACCCGCGGTCAGACCCGCTGCAGCACCAGTTCCAGCACGAACTTGCTGCCGAAAAAGGCCAGGACCAGCAGGATCATCGCCGCCAGGGTCCAGCGCACCGCGACCGTGCCGCGCCAGCCGTAGCGCCAGCGCCCCAGCAGCAGACCGCCGAAAGCCAGCCAGGACAGCACGCTGAGCACGGTCTTGTGCACCAGGTGCTGGGCGAACAGGTTCTCGACGAACAGCACCCCGGTCAGCAGGGTCGCGGTCAGCAGCGCGAAGCCGACGCCGATGGTGCGGAACAGCAGGCTTTCCAGTTCCACCAGCGGCGGCAATGCGCGCAACCAGCGGTGGAACTCGCGCCGGCGCAGGGCGCGTTCCTGCAGCCACAGCATCAGCGCGAACAGCGCCGCGACGGCGAGGGTGGCGTAGGCCAGCAAGGCCAGCCAGGCGTGCAATTGCAGGCGCCAGTCCAGCGGCTCCGGGTGCTGGACATGGCCGTACAGCTGGTAGCCGGCCAGCATCAGCGCCGACAGCGGGAACACCACCACGCCGAGTGCGGCCATGCGCCCGGAGGCGCCGACGATCGCGGTCAGCGCCGCCATGCCTAGGCCGACCAGCGACAGCGCGGCGAAGAAATGCAGATCGGCCCCACCCGCGTTGCGCCAGGCCAGTAGGTGCGCCAGGCCGTGGCCGAGCACGGCCAGATTGGCCGGCAGCAGCCACCACCGGGCGCTGCGGCCGTCGCCGTTGCGCACGGCCGCGACCAACTGCCCGGTCGCAACGAGATAGAGGGCGACCGCGATGAGAACGATTGTCATCGCCGGAGTGTGGCATAAGAGCGGGCATTCGGGATTTGGGATTCGCGATTCGGGGGCGGCCGGTTGTCGCGGCAAGCACGAGCGCACGGGCCAGGGGCCGGGGCCGCTATACTTGCCGGTCCCGCCATTCCGCGACCCCGCTCCGCCATGTTCGAATCCCTGACCCAACGCCTGTCCGGCACCATCGAGCGCCTGCGCGGCCGCGGCCGTCTGACCGAAGAGAACATCCGCGAGTCGCTGCGCGAAGTGCGCATCGCCCTGCTCGAAGCCGACGTCGCCCTGCCGGTGGTGCAGGCCCTGATCGAGCGGATCAAGGTGCGCGCGGTCGGCCAGGAAGTGCTCAAGTCGCTGACCCCGGGCCAGGCCCTGATCAAGGTCGTGCGCGACGAGCTGACCGCGGTCATGGGTTCGCAGGCCGCCGACCTCAACCTCAACGTGCCGGCGCCGGCGGTGATCCTGATGGCCGGCCTGCAGGGCGCCGGCAAGACCACCACGGTCGGCAAGCTGGCCAAGCACCTGCGCGAACGGCGCAAGAAGAAGGTGATGGTGGTCTCGGCCGACGTCTACCGTCCGGCCGCGATCGAACAGCTGCGCCAGCTCGCCGAGCAGGTCGAAGTGCTGTTCTTCCCGTCCAGCGCATCGCAGAAGCCCGAAGAGATCGTGCGCGCGGCGATCGCCGACGCCAAGAAGTCGTTCGTCGACGTGCTGCTGGTCGATACCGCCGGCCGCCTCGCCATCGACGAAGCGATGATGACCGAGATCAAGGCGCTGCACGCCGCGGTCGCGCCGGTCGAGACTCTGTTCGTGGTCGACTCGATGACCGGCCAGGACGCCGCGATCACCGCCAAGGCCTTCGCCGAGGCGCTGCCGCTGACCGGCGTGGTGCTGACCAAGACCGACGGCGACGCCCGCGGCGGCGCCGCGCTGTCGGTGCGTTACGTGACCGGCCGGCCGATCAAGTTCATCGGCGTCGGCGAGAAGCCCGACGGCCTGGACGTGTTCCATCCCGACCGCGTCGCCAGCCGCATCCTCGACATGGGCGACGTGCTGTCGCTGGTCGAGCAGGTCGAGCAACAGGTCGACAAGGACAAGGCGCAGAAGCTCGCCGAGAAAGTCGCCAAGGGCAAGAAGTTCGACCTCAACGACATGAAGGACCAGCTCGAGCAGATGCAGAACATGGGCGGCCTGCACGGGCTCATGGACAAGCTGCCGGGCATGGGCCAGATCCCCGATGCGGTCAAGAACCAGATCACCGGCAAGGAAGTGCCGCGGATGGTCGCGATCATCAACTCGATGACCAAGAAGGAGCGGCGCAATCCGACCCTGCTCAACGGCTCGCGCCGGGCGCGCATCGCCAAGGGCGCCGGCCTGACCCCGGCCGACGTCAACAAGCTGATGAAGCAGTATCAGCAGATGGAGAAGATGATGAGCAAACTCTCCGGCGGCGGCATGAAGGGGCTGATGCGCGGCATGCGCGGGATGATGGGCGGCCGCGGCGGGATGCCGTTCCGCTGAGCGGCCGCGCCGCGAACCCGGCGCACATCGTTACAAAACGCGACGGCGGCCTTCGGGTCGCCGTTTTTGTTTGTGCCGATCGGTGAGGCGTCACGCTCCGCACGCGTCGGGTCGCTTGCGTCGCGACGCGCGCTGCGCACACTTGCTGCGCGTCGCGACGGCGCGCTCGTTTCGTCTTCGCTCGGGACGCCGCGACGGCCGTCGCCGACGCACTTTCGGTTCGTCTTTCATCGCTCGCGAAGCATCGCAGCGATTTCACTTGGAGATCCAACGCATGATGCAATCCTTTCCCATCCGCGGCGCGCTCGCGCTCGGCTTCGCCGCCGCCGGCCTGTACGGCGCGCCGCAGGCGGCCATGGCCGCTTCCAGCTTCGCCTATGTCAGCGAAACCGGCGACGTGATCGGCGACGGCAAGCGCGGCAGCTACACCGACGCCAACGCCCAGTTCCAACTGCGCGGCACGGCCTACGAAGCGACGCTCGACATCTCCACCGGCGACAAGGTGTGGACGGTGCGCCTGGCGCCGCCGCCCGGCGAGCGGCTGCGGCCGGGGCGTTACTACCTGGCCGAGCATTTCCGCGAGCGGACCGGGCGCGCGGCCGGCGCTTATGTTTCCACCGACCGCAGCTACTGCACCTATGCCTGGAGTACGGTGCAGATCCGGCAGATCGCGTTCGACAGCAACGGTGCGATCAAGGGTTTGGAGGCGGTGGTCCAGCAGCGCTGCGACCACGATGTGATGCCCTTGCTGACCGTGGCGATGAGCCACAACGTCGCGCCGCTGTCGTTCAAGTTCAAGCGGACCTTCAGCGATCCGGTCAGGAACGTCGATCTGGGCTACGCCGGCGACACGTCGTTGTTCGCGCTGAACGGAACCGACAGCCTGCTCAGCTACGAGGTCGACGGACGCCAGAACCGTTGGCGTCTGAAACTCACGCCGCCTACCGGTAAGCGCCTGCTCAAGGGTACGTACGCGCTCGCTTCCGTCGCCAGCGCCAATGCCTTGGGCCTGGATATGTATTCGCGTAGCGGCCACCACGCGTTCCTGTGCGAGGGCATGTCCGGCACCCTGCAGATCAAGGACGTGCGCTACAGCAGCGCCGGAGCGGCGACCGCGCTGTGGGCGGACTTCGAGTACCGCTGCGCGGACGGCGACGCAGTGCGCGGCGTCATCCGCCACAAACTCTGACCGGCCCTGGCTCTCGGTCGAAGGCCGGCGCGGATGCGCCGGCCTTTTTTTTTGTGCCTGATCGAAAGCGGCGCGCAAGTTGCGACCGCGCTTCGCATCGAAGCCGGCGGTCGCCGACGAGCGGGTGCGCGGTTCTCGGCCAGCGAGACCCGCGCAACCGATCCTATGCATGCACGACGCGGATCACCGGCCTTCGCGCCCATCGCAGGCAAGGCCGCGCCTCTTCCCGCCGTCGTCTCGCAGCCGCATGCACTCGCCGCCATCGCGCGGCGCACACACACGGAGGTCGTACGCATGGCTTTGCAGCAGCGCAGTTCCCGCAATTCCCGCAATTCCCGCCTGGCCGGCGCGTTCGCGCTGGCCCTGATCGGCGTCGCCGCCGCGCCGGTCGCCGCCGCCGATGCCTTGTACTCCTACGTCAGCCAGGCCGGCGATTACATCGGCGCCGGCCAGTCCAAGGTCTACACCCACGCCGATTCGACCATCACCGTGTCCGGCAATGCCCAGGCGTTGTCGATGAACGTGCGCTCCGGCGTCGACAACTGGCGCATCGACCTGGCCGCGCCGCAGGGACAGAAGTTCCAGCGCGGCCGTTACTACTACGCCGAGCGCTCGGCGTTCCGCACCGGCCTGTCGCCGGGCATCGACATCGGCGGCAACGGCCGCGGCTGCAACGAAACCTGGGGCTCGGTCTACATCCAGCAGATCGAGTTCGACGCCAACGGCGCGGTGACCGCGCTGGAGGCCACCGCGCTGCAGCGCTGCGAGCGCGAGACCGCACCGCTGTTGGCGGGCGTGCTGCGCTACAACGTGCAACCGCTGGCGCTGAGCCTGGACAGCGACGTCGGCGACTACATCGGCGGCGGCATCAAGAAGAGCTACGCCGGCGACACCAGTGTTTTCGCCCTGCAGGGCAACAACCGCTATCTGACCTATGCCGCCTCCGGCCAGCGCGACGACTGGATGGCGTTCGTGCAGGCGCCCACCGGCAAGACCCTGGCGCCGGGCACGTACCCGATCGCGCGTTTCGCCGATACGGTGCGGATGGGCTTCGACTTCGGCGGCAACGGCCGCGGCTGCAACCGGATTTCCGGCACTGCGACGATCAAGAAGATCGAGGTCGACCCGGTCAGCGGCCTGGTGACCCAGTTGCTGATGGATTTCGAGCAGCACTGCGAGGCCGGCGTCACCGCCTTGCGCGGCACCCTCCGCTACAAGGCCTGAGCCTGCGCGGCCGCGGCGGCGCGGCGGTTCTCGTGCCGGGAGACGGCGTCCGCGCAGCATGGTTTGCATCGGCGGCTACGGGCGCATCGGGGGCGTCGTCATCGAACCGCAGCCGCAGGCCAGGCCGCTGCACCGCGCGGCAATGCCGTTGCATCGGCGACTCCAAAGCATCGCGACCTGGCGCAGCCAGGTCTGCGTCGGCGTCCGCGAGGGGGCGGACGCCGATGCGCCGGCTCCGGGGGAGCCGGCGAGGGCGGGGCAGCAGACCCGCCCGCCCGGTTCCGAGGGAGTGGAGCCGGCGGCGACGCCCGGCCTGGACGGGCGCCAGGGACGGCGGCTGTGGGCCGGGCGTGGATCGGGGAGGCCGGGCAGGGACGCCCGGCGCTCCGGGCCCGGCATCGGGCGGTTGGCGGCAGGCGGGCACCGGAGCTGTGGCCCCGGCGAGGGCGGCAGGTTTGCTTAAGCCCGCGAATCGGTTAGACTTTCCGGCTTACCCCGTCATTCCGACGGCTGGGCAACACAGGAAAGCAACCCTCATGGTCAAGATCCGACTGACCCGCGGCGGCGCCAAGAAGCGTCCGTTCTACCACATCATCGTCACCGACAGCCGCAGCGCCCGCGACGGCCGCAACATCGAGCGCGTCGGTTTCTACAACCCGGTGGCCGCCGGCAACGAGAAGCGCGTCGAGCTCGACCTCGAGCGCGTCAAGCACTGGGTCTCCAAGGGCGCCCAGCTGACCGACAAGGTCGCCGACCTGTACAAGCAGGCCGCCAAGGCCGCTCCGGCCGCCTGATCCGGCGGGCCGCGCACCGTTTTCGGCGGCGCGGCCCGACCTTCGCATCATGAGCGATACGACGCGCCGCATCCTGTTGGGCAGGGTGCTCGGCGCTTTCGGCATTCGCGGCGAAGTCAAGCTCGAGTCCTGGACCGAGCCGCGCGCCGCGATCTTCCGCTACCAGCCTTGGACCGTGCGCGACCCGCAAGGGCGCGAGCGCGAATTGTCCGGGGTGCGCGGGCGCGAAAGCGGCAAGTACCTGATCGCCACCTTTCCCGACGTGACCGACCGCGACGCGGTCGAGGCCATGCGCGGGACCGAAATCTACGTGCCGCGCTCTGCGCTGCCGCCGCCCAAGCCGGGCGAGTACTACTGGGTCGACTTGGAAGGCCTGCGCGTGGTCACCACCGAAGGCGTGTCGCTGGGCACCGTCTCGCATCTGTTCGCGACCGGCGCCAACGATGTGCTGGTCGCGCGCGACGACGAGCGCGAGCGCATGATTCCGTTCGTGATTCCGCAGTACGTGCTGTCGGTCGATTTCGAGGCCAATCTGGTCACGGTCGACTGGGACCCCGATTTCTAGCGCTCGGCGGACGGCCGCCGGGAATCGGCGAAAACCGGCTCCGCTGCGGCTGTCTCCCGACTCCTCCTCGCTGGCTCCTGGCCCTATGCGCATCGACATCGTCAGCCTGTTCCCCGAGTTCGTCGCGCAATGCGCGGCGTTCGGCGTGGTCGGCCGGGCCGGCGAGCGCGGGCTGTTGGCGCTGCACGGCTGGAATCCGCGCGATTACGCCGAGGGCAATTACCGCCGCGTCGACGACCGCCCGTTCGGCGGCGGCCCGGGCATGGTGATGCTGATCGAACCGCTGCGGGCGGCGATCCGCGCCGCGCGCGCGGCCGACCCGACGCCGGCGCGGGTGGTCTATCTGAGCCCGCAGGGCGCGCGCCTGGACCAGGCCAAGGTCCGCGAATTGGCCGGGCATGAGCGCCTGATCCTGCTGTGCGGACGCTACGAGGGCGTCGACGAGCGGCTGATCCAGGCCGAGGTGGACGAGGAAGTGTCGATCGGCGACTACGTCCTGTCCGGCGGCGAACTGGCGGCGGCGGTAGTGGTCGACGCAGTCGCGCGGCTGCAGGAGGGCGCGCTCAACGACGCCGAGTCCGCGGTCCAGGACAGCTTCGAGGACGGCCTGCTGGACTGCCCGCACTACACCCGCCCGGTCGAGCACGAGCTGGGCGCGGTGCCGGCGGTGCTGATGTCGGGCAACCATGCCCTGATCGCCAAGTGGCGCCGCCAGCAGTCGCTGGGCCGGACCTGGCAACGCCGCCCGGACCTGCTCGACGAGGCTGCCCTGTCCAAGGCCGACCGCCAGTTGCTGGCGGCTTACCGGGCCGAACTGGCTGCCCAGGCCGCCGCGGGCGTGGCCGAAACCGTTTCCAGGCTCGATCCGGCCGTCGCGGCCGCGGGCGAGACCGGCCGGGACCCGGGCGCAAGCGCCTGAGCCCTAGCCATCCGGGGAAAAACGCCGCTATAATTAGCCGCTTAGCTGTACCCATGCCATGACGCGGGTCCACGTGCACTCGCGCAACAACTAATCCAACAGGCCGCACCCATGAACAAGCCGTCGATCCACACCCTGCTGCAGAATTTCGAAGCCGAACAGGTCCAGCGCAAGCTGCCCGAGTTCAGCCCCGGCGACACCGTCGTCGTCAACGTGAAGGTCAAGGAAGGCAACCGCGAGCGCGTCCAGGCCTACGAAGGCGTGGTCATCGCGAAGAAGAACGCCGGCCTGAACTCCTCGTTCACCGTGCGCAAGATTTCCCACGGCTTCGGCGTCGAGCGCGTGTTCCAGACCCACAGCGCCGTGATCGATTCGGTCAACGTCAAGCGCCGCGGCAAGGTCCGCTCGGGCAAGCTGTACTACCTGCGCGGCCTGGAAGGCAAGAAGGCGCGCATCAAGGAAGATCTGGCCGCCTACGCGCGCGCCAAGAACGCTCCGACCGCCGAGTAATCGTCGTCGTAGAGCCTGCGTCGCGCGTATCGCGCGGCGCCCGCAACGGCCGCCTTCGGGCGGCCGTTCGCGTTTGCGGCCGCGGCGGGCGTCCAAGGTTCGCCTGCGCGCCGACGGCCGGTGCGCGCGGACGCTGTGCGCGACGCCCCGGTTCGCGCTAGATTCCCGACGCGGCGTCTGCGCCCGCAGCGTTCGCCATCAGGCCGCCCCCGCGGCAGGAGCGCACCGTGAATCCGGGTTTGTCCGAAGGCGACATCTGCACCTATCTGCGCAGCGACGGCGTGTGGGGCTTCTTTTGGGTGCTGCGCATCGACGCGTTGGCCGACGGTCGCGACGCCCTGTCGCTGCGCAAGTTCGCCGTGCATGCCCGCGACGAGGTGTTGCGCGAACACCTGGAGGACGTGCGCGAGCTCAAGAGCCGGCCGCTGGAGGGGCATTTCCCGATCGTCGGCACGCGCGTGGCCGAGGTCGAGCCGCGGGTGATCGGCTCGATGCCGGTGCGCGAGGACGACCTGGAAGGCTATCGGGTCTGGCGCGCGGCTTACGAGCAGGGCGAGGCCGGCGTATTCACCGTGCCGCTGGAAGAGATCTGAATCCGCGTCGGCTTCAGTCGGCCTTGGCGGCTACCGCGGCGATGCGGCCGTCGTCCGGGCTGGCGTCGGCGACCGGCGCCGGCGGCTGCGCCGGCACTTCCGCCGGCGCGGCGATGGTGCGGGCGGCGGCCGGTGCGGCGACGCGCTCAGGCGCGGCCATCATCCGCGCCTTGCGCCAGCCGCCCCAGCGGTAATAGGCGATCGACATCAGCATCGAGCACAGCGCGCTGACCGGGAAACTCCACCACAGCGCGTCGGTGCCCAGCGTCGGCTGCAGCCAGGTCGCGAACGGCACCCGGATGCCCCACAGGGCGAAGCCGAGGATCAGCAGCGGCGGAATCACCGCGCCGGTGGCGCGTACCACGCCGGAGATCACGAAGCTGACGCCGAAGAACAGGAACGACCACACCGAGATGTGGTTGAGGTGGCGGGCGATCTCGAACGAGGCGCTGCCCTCGGGCAGGAACAGCGCCAGGGTATAGCGGTCGAACAGGATCAGCGGGGCGATCAGCGCGCCGGTCATGAGGAAGTTGAACATCGTGCCGGTGCGGGCCGCCGCGCCGACCCGGTCCCAGCGCCCGGCGCCGACGCTTTGCGCGGCGATCGAGGAACAGGCCGCGCCGATCGCCATCGCCGGCATCTGCACATAGGTCCACAACTGCAGCGCGGCGCCGTAGCCGGCGGCGGTGACGGTGCCGTGGGCGTTGACCAGCGAGATCATCGCGATCATCGCCAGCGAGATCAGCACCATTTGCAGGCCCATCGGCACGCCTTTGACGATCAGCGCGCGCAGCACGTCGGGATCGATCTTCAACAGGTGCGCGTCTTGCCGGCCCAGCCACAACGGATGGCGCTTGCGCCGCAGGTGCAGCAGCATCGCCGCCAGGCTCACGCCCTGGGCGAAGAAGGTCGAGGCCGCCGAGCCGGCGATGCCCAGCGCCGGCACCGGCCCCCAGCCGAAGATCAGCAGCGGGTTGAGGGCGATGTCCAGCGCCACCGACAGCAACAGGAAGCGGAACGGCGTGCGCGAATCGCCGGCGCCGCGCAGCGCCGCGGAGACGAAGGCGAAGGCGTACAGGAACGGCATCGACAGGAAAATCACCTGCAGGTACTGCTCGGCCAGCGGCAGCGCCGCGGCCGGCGTGCCCATCGCGCGCAGCACCGGGTCGGCGAGGAACCAGCCGGCCGCGGCGATCAGCGCCGACAGGCCGATGAAGAAGCTGGCGCTGGTGCCCATGACCCGCCGCGCGCGGGCGAGGTCGCGCGCGCCGGTGGCCTGGCCGATCAGGATCGTCGCGGCCATGCCGATGCCGAAGATCGAGCCGATCAGGAAGAACATGATGTTGTTGGCGTTCGCGGTCGCGGTCAACGCGGCCTCGCCGAGGTAGCGCCCGACCCAGATCGAATTGATCGAGCCGTTGAGTGATTGCGCTGCGTTGCCGGCCATGATCGGCAGCGCGAACGAGATCATGGTGCGGCCGATCGGGCCTTCGGTCAGCAGATGGCTGCCGCGGGCGTGGCTGGAGGACATGAGGCGGTCCGGGCGGGGATGGGGAAGTATGCCGCCAACGCGGTGAGCGGACCGTGGCCGCAGGTGCCGATGCGTGAGCGGACGTGACCGGTGTTCACCGGGCGTCGCGGGCTGCGGCGCGCGACCGGTCGTCTTCGGCGCTGCGTGCCGATGGCGCGCGATCTCGGGGGCGGCGGGACCCTCGCGGCGGCGGCCGTCCCGATTGCCGGTCGTCCGCCGCGGCGCGCCTGCGGTCGCGTGTCCGCTGTCCGGTCACGATCGCGGTGGTATCGTTCGCGACGATGAGCGACCAGCACGAATCCAAAGTCGCGCCGCAAGCGTCGGTCCGCCTGGACCTGTGGCTGTGGGCCGCGCGTTTCTTCAAGACCCGCAGTCTCGCACGGCAGGCGGTGGGGACCGGGAAGGTCGAGGTCGGCGGCCAGCGCGCCAAGGCCTCGCGTGCGGTGCGCGTCGGCGATGCGATGCGGGTGGCGCGCGGCGAGGAAGCGTTCGAGATCGTCGTGCTCGGCCTCAGCGACACCCGCGGCCCGGCCAGCGTTGCGCAGACGCTCTACGCCGAAAGCGAAGCTTCGCGTCTGGCCCGCGAGCAGGCGCGCGCCATGCGCGTGGCCGAGCGCACCGGTTATCGCGCGCCGGAAACCAAGCCGGACAAACGTGCGCGGCGGTTGATCCGCGCGTTGGGCGATATCGACGCGATGTGAGGCATCGCCGCGCGTCTCGCCCGCGATGCCCGCGCCGGCGCGCATCCGCCGGCCTCGCAGCCATGTCGCGATAGCGCCCTGGATTCGCGCCTTCGCCGGAACGGCGGTAGGCAGGGCTCGCCGCGCTTTTCGTTCGCCTGCGCGCTCCCCGGCCCTCATGCCCGCGCCGGCCGGCCTCCAGAAACTTCAGCACCGTGCCGAGCCGATCATGCGCCGCGCAGATGCGCGAACGGCCGCGCAAGGCGGCCGTTCGGCAAGTTCCGGCGCGGGCGCCGGAAGGCGGGGCTCAGCGCTTGCCGCCGAGCAGGCTGCCGCCGATCTTGAGCAAGTCGCCGAGGCCGAGCTGGCCGTCGCCGTCCTGGTCGAGCACCGCGCCGAGCAGGCCGCTGGTGGCGTCCTGCTGCTGGATGCGCTGATGCTCCTGGCCCAGCACTTGGCCCAGTTGCTGCGGCGAGGCCGCGGCCTGATTGCCGCCGGAAAGCATGCGCTGGGCGAGGTAGGACAGCACGATCGGCGCGAGCATCTTCAGCAAGGCGCTGGCCTGGTTGCCGCCGAGGCCGGTGCTCTGGCCCAGGCCCTGCGCCGCGGCCTCTTCGCGGCCGCCGAAAATGTGGCCGAGGATGCCGGCACCGTCGGTCTGGCGGCCGCCGCCGCCGCCGAGCACCGCGCCGAGCACGCTGCCTAAGTCCAGGCCGCTGCCGCCGCCGCCCGCATGATCGCGTTGCAGGGCGCCGAACAGCGCTTCCGCGCCCTGCGGCTGGCTGGCGTTGCGGCCCAGCGCGCCGAGCAGCAACGGCAGCGCCGCGCCGACTGCGCTCTGGGTTTGCGGCCCCGACAGGCCGAGCTGGCTGCCCAGCTGCGCGAGCGGCTGGCCCTGGAGTTGGTTGAGGAGATCGTCGGTCAGCGAAGCGCTCATCGGGGTGGTCCGTTGCGAGGAATCCAGATGCTAGCGCCCGCCAGTGAGCGCGGGGTGAGATTTGCGGTTTTTTTTCGCTGGCACATTAGTCGGCCGATGGACGGGCATTCGACGATGATCGATGGCGTTCGCGTCGACTGAAAAACCGACGCCCGGCCGGAGCCGGGCGTCGGAGGTCGCGGACACGGCTCCGCGACGGGGAAGCGCTGCGGACGCGATGAGCGCGCCCGCCGTCGCGGCCCGATCAGGCCAGCTCGAAACGATCGGCGTTCATCACCTTGTTCCAGGCGGCGACGAAGTCGTGCACGAACTTCTCCTTGGCGTCGCCGCTGGCGTAGACCTCGGCCAGCGCGCGCAGCTGCGAGTGCGAACCGAACACCAGGTCGACCCGGGTCGCGGTCCACTTCAGTTCGCCGCTCTTGCGGTCGCGGCCTTCGAAGCTGTCCTTGGCGTCGGAGGTCGCCTTCCACACCGTGCCCATGTCGAGCAGGTTGACGAAGAAGTCGTTGCTGAGCGTGTCGGCGCGATGGGTGAACACGCCGTGCCGGCTCTGCCCGGCGTTGGCGCCGAGCACGCGCAGGCCGCCGACCAGCACGGTGAGTTCCGGTGCGCTGAGGTTGAGCAGCTGCGCCTTGTCGATCAGCAAGGACTCGGCGCTGGCGCCGAACTTGCCGCCGAGATAGTTGCGGAAGCCGTCGGCGACCGGCTCGAGCACGGCGAAGGAATCGACGTCGGTCTGCTCCTGGGTCGCGTCGGTGCGCCCCGGGGTGAAGGGCACCTTGACCGCGACGCCGGCGTTCTTGGCCGCCTGTTCGACGCCGGCCGCGCCGGCCAGCACGATCAGGTCGGCCAGCGAGACCTTCTTGCCGCCGGACTGCGCGGCATTGAAGTCGCGCTGGATCGCTTCCAGGGCCGACAGCACCTTGGCCAACTGCGCCGGCTGGTTGACCTCCCAGTCCTTCTGCGGCGCCAGGCGGATGCGCGCGCCGTTGGCGCCGCCGCGCTTGTCGGAGCCGCGGAAGGTCGAGGCCGAGGCCCAGGCGGCGGAGATCAGGTGGGCGATCGGCAGACCGTAGGCGAGGATCTTGTCCTTCAGCGCCGCCGCGTCCTGCTCGTCGATCAGCGCGTGGTCGACGGCCGGCACCGGGTCCTGCCAGATCAGCGCTTCGGCCGGCACTTCCGGGCCGAGGTAGCGCGCGCGCGGGCCCATGTCGCGGTGGGTCAGCTTGAACCAGGCGCGGGCGAAGGCCTCGGCGAACTGGTCGGGATTTTCGAAGAAGCGGCGCGAGATCTTTTCGTACGCCGGGTCGAAGCGCAGCGACAGATCGGTGGTCAGCATGGTCGGCGCGCGGCGCTTGTTCGGGTCGAAGGCGTCGGGAATGGTGTCGGCGCCGGCGCCGTTCTTGGCCACCCACTGGTGGGCGCCGGCCGGGCTCTTGCTGAGCTCCCACTCGTAGCCGAACAGATTGGCGAAGAAGCCGTTGCTCCACTGGGTCGGGGTGCTGGTCCAGGTCACTTCCAGGCCGCTGGTGATGGCGTCGCCGCCGAGGCCGCTGCCGTAGCTGCTGGCCCAACCCAGGCCCTGCTGCTCCAGTTCGGCGCCTTCGGGCTCGCGGCCGACGTGCGACTCGGGGCCGGCGCCGTGGGTCTTGCCGAAGGTGTGGCCGCCGGCGATCAGGGCCACGGTCTCTTCGTCGTCCATCGCCATGCGGGCGAAGGTCTCGCGGATGTCGCGCGCGGCGGCGATCGGGTCGGGATTGCCGTTGGGGCCCTGCGGATTGACGTAGATCAGGCCCATCTGCACCGCGCCGAGCGGGTTTTCCAGCACCCGGTCGCCGCTGTAGCGCTTGTCGCCCAGCCAGGTGGTTTCGGCGCCCCAGTAAACGTGTTCTTCCGGTTCCCACACGTCGGCGCGGCCGCCGGCGAAACCGAAGGTCTTGAAGCCCATCGATTCCAGGGCGACGTTGCCGGCCAGGATCATCAGGTCGGCCCAGGAGATCTTGTTGCCGTACTTCTGCTTGATCGGCCACAGCAGGCGGCGCGCCTTGTCCAGGTTGCCGTTGTCCGGCCAGCTGTTGAGCGGGGCGAAGCGCTGTTGGCCGGCGCCGGCGCCGCCGCGGCCGTCGGAGATGCGATAGGTGCCGGCGCTATGCCAGGCCATGCGGATGAACAACGGGCCGTAGTGGCCGAAGTCGGCCGGCCACCATTCCTGCGAATCGGTCATCAACGCGTGCAGGTCCTGCTTCACCGCGGCCAGGTCCAGGCTCTTGAACGCCGCGGCGTAGTCGAACTCCTCGCCCATCGGATCGGACTGCGGACCCTGCTGGTGCAGCATCTTGAGGTTGAGTTGGTTCGGCCACCAGTCGCGGTTGGAGGTGCCGCCGCCGGCGGCGTGGTTGAACGGGCATTTGCTTTCAGTCGACATGGTGTAGGCCTTTGACGGTGAAGGGACGACGGTGGGAATCGTTGCAGCGGACGCCGACGAGCGGGCGGCACGCCGCGCTCGCGGTTGTTCTAGGAGGGGGGAGGGAGGACGTCGATAGACGCGGCGGCGCTGCGTTTCGCTGCGGCGCAGCACGTAGCGACGGCGACAGCCGCGTTCGGGGCAAACACACGTTGTGCGTCCTGCTGGCTCATCGCTGGCGGTCCGTGTCTTGGGGACAACGGGACGATAGGGCGGCGCGATCTCGATGTGAAATCGATCCTTTCGACGTATCCGATAGGGCTGGGCTATGACAGAGCACACTTGCCGGGTCGCGTCGTCGGGCGATGATGCGAGCGCCGCGTTTGCGGCGATGTGACCGTGCGCGGGAATCGCGTCGCCGCGTCGTCGTCGCAGGCCGCGCAGTCGGTCGCGGATCGCGGTTCGGCGGGTGCCGATACTGGCGCGGGCGCCAGCCGGCGTCCGACCCTGTCTAAGGAGAGATCAGGAATGAAGCGTATCGATGCGACCCGTGCGGCGTTCGTCGCGCTGGTGTTCGGGCTGGGCTTCGGCGCCACCGCGTTGGCCTACGACCCCGACTGCTACAGCGCCTGCCAGGAATTGATGAACGATTGCCGCGCGCAGGTCCCGCCGGGCGGCAGCAGCGCCCATTGCAGCCGCGCCTACCGCGAGTGCCTGGCCGGTTGCGAGACCGGCTGATGTACCGGCGCGGCGGACGTCCGCGTCCGCCGCGCGCCGCGCCGTCGCGGCTCAACCGTTCTGGATCACGTCGAACTCGCCGCCGAGCACGCGGTCGAGACGGCCGCTGCGCCAGCCGCGCACGCCATCGCGCACCAGCGGCGACGGGGCGTGGCGGTAGCGGCGGACGATGCGCCGTTCGCCGTCGCCGGCCGCCTGCGGCGTGCGTGCGCGGCCGGGCAGGTCGGGCGCGACCTGCACCGACAACGAAACCCGCTGGGTCACGCCATCGTCCTGCTCTTCGTAGACGTGCAGGCCGGATTCGTCCTGCAGCAGGTCGTAGGCGCCGAAGCCGCTGACCGCGAGCCAGGCCCGGCAGCGCTCGGCATCCTGGCGCAGCACTTCCACCCGCATATTGCGTCGCTGCGCCCAGGCCAGGTACATGCCGAGCAGGCGCTGCCACCACAGGCGCAGCTCGGCGCCGTGGCGCTGCTGCGCGGCCGCGTCGGCGTCGATTTCCAGCAGTGCGTCCTGCGGCCGCTGCGCGCGCAGCGCGGCGACCGCCGGGTCGAGCAGGAACAGCAACTGCGCCAGGCGCCCGGCGAACTCGTCGTTGCCGCCGTCCTGGTGCAGGCGCCGGTGCAGGCGGCGGGCGGTGTCGAGCGCGCTCTCGATGCGGTCGCGGCGTTCGATCCGGTCGAGCACGCCGTGGCGATCGGGCGCCGACCAGAATTCGGCCTGGGCCATGCGGGCGTAGTCGGCGTCGCGGGCCGCGCTCCAGTCGCCGTCGTCGACGGCGTTTTCCAGATGCTGCAAGTGCGCGTCCAGGCGAGCGGCCGTCTCGGTGCCGGCGGCCGGCGAATAGACCAGGTCGCGCAGATCGCCAAGCGCCGCCGCCGTCGCGCGGTCGCGCCCGGCCGCGGCGGTCTGCGCCGAGGCATCGGGATCGATGAACTGCACCTCGAGCCGGTCGCCGGCGCTGCGCACGAACAGAAACTGGTCGCCCTGCGGCGCGCGGTGTTCGACGATGCTGCGCGCCAGCGGCGCCAGCAGGTAGTGCTCGATGGCCCGGCGCAGCGGGCGCGCGCCGAGATCGGGGGTGAAGCCGCGGTCGAGCAGGAATTCGATCGCCGAGGGCTCCCATTCCACCGCCCAGTCGCGGTTGCGCAGGCCGCGCCGGGTCAGCACGCGCTTGAGTTCCTTGTGCAGGATCTCGCGCATCAGGCTGCGGTCGAGCGGGTTGAACAGCACCACCCGGTCGAGGCGGTTGATGAACTCGCGACGGAAGGTCTCGAACAGCGCCTTCTCCACCGCGTCGCGCGAGTAGCCGCCGCGCACCGCGGTGAAGCCGGGGCCGGCGTTGCGCGAGATGGTCGAGCCGACGTTGCTGGTGAGGATGATGATGCTGTGGCGGAAGTCGGCGGTGTGGCCGCTGCGGTCGCTGAGGCGGGCGTCGTCGAACACCTGCAGGAACAGGTCCCAGACCTTGGGGTGGGCTTTCTCGAATTCGTCCAGCAGCACCACCGAGAACGGCTGCTCGCGGATGCGCGCGGTCAGCGAACGCACGCCGCCGCTGCCGCCGCCGTCGTCGGCGGTCAGGCGCCAGGCCGAGTCCTCGGACTGGAACTCGCTCATGTCCAGCCGCAGCAGACGCTCGTCGCTGCCGAACAGCAGCTCGCCGAGCGCCTTGGCCAGCTCGGTCTTGCCGGTGCCGGTGGGGCCGGCGAACAGGAACACGCCGATCGGCCGCGCGCTGTCGATCAGGCCGGCCTTGAGCAGGGCGATGCGGTCGAGCAGGGCGTCGACGGCTTCGTCCTGGCCGAGCACGCGTTGGCGGAAGAAACCGCGCAGCCGCTCCAGGTCCAGACTCTGGCGGTCGTCGACGATGTCCAGCGGCAGGCCGCTGCGTTCGGCCACCGTCGCCAACAGGCGCTCGCCGTCCAGCGGCAGCGCCGGCGGCGGCTGGTTCAGCGCGCCCTGCAGGGCGTCGCCGAGCAGGCGCAGCAGGCGCCCGGGCTCCTGCTGCTCGGGGAAGTACTGCGCGGCCATGCGCGCGGCTTCGGCCAGGGTGCGCTCGTCGGCGACTTCGCGGCCCAGGCGCGCGGCTTCCAGGCGCGCCCATTCGCTGGCGATCGGCGCCAGCGCGGCCGGGTCCAGCGGCGCCAGCTGCAGCAGTTCGAAGTGATGCTTGATCACCGGACGCGCGACCAGCAGTTCGGCCAACTGGCGCGGGGTCACCTCGCCGATCAGGCGCAGCTGGCCGCGCTCGATCGCCGGCAGCACCAAGTCGAGCAGGCCGCGCGGGTCGCGCGAATGCGCGCCCTTGGCCAGCAGGTCGAAGAACTCCGGCGCGCGCCACAGCGCGCGTCGGCGGTCGAGCACGGCGAGCATTTCGCGCACGCGCCCTTCCAGTTCGCCGATGTAGCTCTGTCCGGACAGCACTTCCGCCGCCGAGGCTTCGAACACCAGCCAGCCGTCGCCTTGCAGGCGTTCGACCAGCAAGTCGACCAGCACGGTCTTGCCGACGCCGTGTTCGCCGACCACCAGCACCGAGCCGCCGCCGTCGCCGTCGAAGGACTCGCGCAGGCGTTGCAATTGCTGCGCCAGCGCATCGTGGACGATGCGCACGGCCGGCTTGGGGCTGGGATTGACCCGGCCGAAGGCGCCGAGCACGCGGGTCTCGCGGCGCGCGCCGGCGATGCCGTCGAGCCGGTCCAGCAAGGGCTGCAGCAGCGGCGACTGGAACTTCTGCAGCAGCTCGCGCAAGTGCGCGGCCTGTTGTTCGTCGAGTTCGTCCAGGCCCTCGGGCGCCGGCGCCGGCGGGAAGGCGGCGGCCCATTGCAGGTAGTCGCGCAGTTGTTGCCGGGTCGGGGCGAAGTCCCACCACCAGGCCTGCGCGTACCGCATCAGCCGCGGCAAGGCGCTTGCGTCCGGCTGCCGTTGCAGGTGTTCGAGCAGGAAGTGCAGCGGATAGCCGCCGAACTGGCCGGCGTGGTCGACGACCGCGTCCAGCGCCACGTCGGTGCGTCGCGGCAGGGCCTTGGCGATCATCGACTGCAGCACGTAGCCGCTGCCGTTGAGATGGCGCAGCAGTTCCTCGGCGCTGAAGGCCTCGCCGGCGAGCAGGTCGGCGCCCTGGTGGAATTCGGCCAGGGCGAGCAGGTCCTGCGGGCGCTGGATGCGTTCGTCGACCGCATCGATGCGGCGGATCAGCGCGAACAGGCGGTCCTGCGGGGTTTCCTCGCCGGTCTGCGCGACCGGCGGCGTGGCATCGCCGCTCTCGCCCTCATCGGCGCTGGCATGCGCGGTGTCGTCGTCGCCGGCGTCGCCGGTTGCGGCGAGGGCCGATTGCGCATTCGCCGGCGGCGGCGTTCGGTAGAGACGGGCGAGAATCAGGCCAGCGACCACGCCGACCACGAATAACAAGGCTTCCACGAGCGCTCCGGTGTCCGTTCCGGGCGTCAGTGTAGCGGTGGCCGCGCGCCGGGGACTGCGAACGCAGGAGGCGAAACCGCGCCCGGGCCGAGCCGGGCGCGGCGGCTCAGCTCAGCGCTTTGATCCGGTACAGCGCTTCCAGCGCCTGCTTCGGGGTGAGTTCGTCCGGATCGACCGCGGCCAGCGCGTCGAGCGCGGCCGAGGACGGCGCGAACAATCCGAACTGCTGCGGCGCGTCGAGCGCGGCCTGGGCGAACGAAGGCTTGGGCGTGTCGCGGCCCTGCTGTTCCAGTTCGGCCAGGCGTCCGCGCGCCTGCTTGACCACCGACTTGGGCAGGCCGGCCAGCGCCGCGACCTGCAGGCCGAAGCTGCGGTCGGCCGGGCCGTCCTTGACCGCGTGCATGAACACCAGTTGCTCGCCGTGCTCGACCGCGTCGAGGTGGACGTTGGCGATGCCG
The DNA here is from genome assembly GCF_000336385.2 of Lysobacter antibioticus HS124. Lineage (GTDB taxonomy): Bacteria > Pseudomonadota > Gammaproteobacteria > Xanthomonadales > Xanthomonadaceae > Lysobacter > Lysobacter firmicutimachus. Next base: position 73,844 of record NZ_HG424620.1, read on the forward strand.
TTGCCAGGCTCGGCCAGCGCGGTCAGCTCGAAGTAGTGGGTGGCGAACAGGGTGTAGGCGCGGTTGTGGTGGGCCAGATGGCGCGCGCAAGCCTCGGCCAGGGCCAGGCCGTCGTAGGTCGAGGTGCCGCGGCCGATCTCGTCCATCAGCACCAGCGAACGGTCGGTGGCGTGATGGAGGATGTAGCTGGTCTCGCTCATCTCGACCATGAAGGTCGACTGGCCGCGGGCGAGGTCGTCGCCGGCGCCGATGCGGGTCAGGATGCGGTCGATCGGGCCGATCGTCGCCCGCGCCGCCGGCACGAAGCTGCCGATGTGGGCCAGCAGCACGATCAGCGCGTTCTGGCGCATGTAGGTCGACTTGCCGCCCATGTTCGGGCCGGTGATGACCAGCATGCGGCGGCCGTTGGCCTCGTCGAGGATCAGGTCGTTGGGTTCGAACGGTTCCTTGCGCACCGCCTCGACCACCGGATGGCGGCCGCGTTCGATGCGCAGGCCGGGCTGCTCGCTCAATTCCGGCAGCGACCAGTCCAAGCTCGCCGCGCGCTCGGCGAAAGCGCACAGCACGTCCAGCTCGGACAGCGCCGCGGCGCAGCGCTTGAGCGGTTCCAGGCGTTCGTTGAGCGCGTCCAGCAGCTGTTCGTACAGCAGCCGCTCGCGCGCCAGCGCGCGTTCGCGCGCCGACAACACCTTGTCCTCGAACTGCTTGAGTTCTTCGGTGATGTAGCGCTCGGCGTTGCTGAGGGTCTGGCGGCGGGTGTAGTGGGTCGGCGCCTTGTCGGCCTGGGCCTTGCTGATTTCCAGGTAATAGCCGTGGACGCGGTTGTAGCCGACCTTGAGGGTCGGGATGCCGCTGCTGGCGCGTTCGCGCGTTTCCAGGTCGACCAGGAACTGATCGGCGTTGGTCGACAGCGTGCGCAGTTCGTCGAGTTCGGCGTCGTAGCCGGCTGCGAACACGCCGCCGTCGCGGGCCAGCACCGGCGGCTGCGGCACGATCGCCTGCGCCAGCAGGTGCGCGTGCTCGTCGTGCTCGCCGAGTTCGGCGCACAGCGCGGCCAGCCGCGGCGCGTCCAGCGGCGAGAGCAGGCCGCGCACGTCCGGCAGCAGGCCGAGGCCGTCGCGCAGGGTCGACAGGTCGCGCGGGCGCGCACTGCGCAGGGCGATGCGCGAGAGGATGCGCTCCAGGTCGCCGAGCGCGCGGAAGCGCTCGCGCACCTCGTCCCCGACGCGCGATTCGATCAGCGTCGCTACCGCCTGATGGCGATGGCGCAGCGTGTCGCGATCGCGCAGCGGGCGGTGCAGCCAACGCCGCAGCAAGCGCCCGCCCATCGGCGTGACCGTGCTGTCGAGCACGCCGAGCAGGGTGGTGCGGCTGTCGCCGTCGATGCGGCTGTCCAGTTCCAGATGGCGCCGGGTCGCGGCGTTCATCGCGATCGCGCCGTCGCCGGACTCGATCGCGATCGAAGTCAGATGCGGCAGGCGCTGTTTCTGGGTTTCCTCGACATAGCCGAGCAAGGCCGCGGCCGCGGCGATCGCCAGCGGCTTGTCTTCCAGGCCGAAACCGGACAGGTCGTGCAGGCCGAAGAAACGCAGCAGCTGGCGGCGGCCGCTGTCGCTGTCGAACAGCCACGGCGGCCGCCGGCGCACGCCGGTGCGCTCGGCCACGAACGGCGCCCAGCCGTCCTCGTCGGCGACCAGCAGTTCGGCCGGCTCCAGCCGCGCCAGCTCGGCTTCCAGCGCGTCCTCGCTGGCGACTTCGTTGACCAGGAAGCGGCCCGCGGCCAGATCGGCCCAGGCCACGCCGTAACCGTGCTTGCCGCGCGCCACCGCCAGCAGCAGCGTATCGCGGCGCTCGTTGAGCAGGGCTTCGTCGGTGACCGTGCCCGGGGTGATGATCCGCACCACCTTGCGTTCGACGATGCCCTTGGCCAGCGCCGGGTCGCCGATCTGCTCGCAGATCGCCACCGATTCGCCCAGCGCGACCAGGCGCGCCAGGTAGCCCTCGGCCGAATGGTGCGGCACCCCGGCCATCGGAATCGGCTGACCGGCCGAAGCGCCGCGCTGGGTCAGGGTGATATCGAGCAACCGCGCCGCCTTGCGCGCGTCGTCGTAGAACAGCTCGTAGAAATCGCCCATGCGGAAAAACAGCAATACGTCCGGGTGCTCCGCCTTGGCGGCGAAGAACTGGCGCATCAGCGGGGTATGGGCGTCGTTATTGCGGGCGGAGGATTCGGAAGCGGACACGTAGCGCGGCGTTGGACGATGAACGGGGCGGCGCGGGGCGCCGGCGGGGTGACAGTATGCCAGTCCGGGTGGGGTGGCCGCCCGGCGGGGTGGCTAGGCCGAGTCGGCATCGGCTGCGCAATATTTGGCCAGTCACCTTGCTAGCGAGAGTGCTCTCAGCTTCCAGGGCTAGCAGCCGCCTCGACGGCTGCGAGACCGTCGGTGAGCTGTCTGCAGCTTGTCTATGGCGTAGGCGAGATGCGTTGGCGCAGCTCGGAGAGCTGAGGTCAAGTCGGACTGCTCCTTATTGAATCGAGATCGTAATGATTGTTCGAGCCGTCAGCATGGGCTGGTCCAGGGACTGGGCGGGAGCAAAAGGGCGAGCATCGCCATCGGCCAACGCCACGCTTCACGCTTAGAGAAAGATGCCCAGAGAGGTTGGGGGACTTGCGGGCCTTCGAGATAAGCACGACAGCAAAAAAATGTGTGAAATGGATCAAATAAGACATGTCTTAGTTCGGCCGCTTCGCGAAAACGATCGTCTAGGAACTTTGCCGATGGAGGTGCCAATAGAAGGCATCTAAATTGTGATGCATGTTCGGATTTGCGTCCATTGCATCCCCTCTCTGCGCCGAAAAGTGCGCATTCCGGCGTGCTCGCCGGCAACGCAGTCCCAACTCTCCAGCGTCGGACTGCATTGCGCATACGCTGTCGGGCGTGAGCGACAGATGGACTCGAGGCTCACATGATTCCTTCTAGGCGAAAATTCCAAACAAAGGTCCGTGCATTGGTGATTGGCGGAATCTGGCTGCTGCCAGTGCCGATCTGCTATGCGCAATCGCACGGCATGGCGCCTCCCAATGAACTCGATGCGGTGCGCAACCGCCTTGAACGGCAACGCCTGGAAGAGAACATCCAGCGGCAACTGGACGAGGAGAAAAAGCGGCCTGTGCCGGAGACGTCCCAGCGTCAGGGAACTGCAAGCGAAGGTGGGGCGGCCTTCCTAATAACCAAAATCATCGTGATTGGAGATCCGGAGGCATCGGCAGCTAGAGATAAGGTACTGGCGCGCTATGAAAACACCCGCATGGGCGCAGGTGAGATGCTGGCCTTGGTCCGAGATCTGACGAACTATTACGGTCAAATGGGCTATGTGACCACTACGGTCACTTTGAATCGGCAAAACATAAAGTCGGGCCTGTTGCAAGTTCAGGTGAACTGGGGGCAGGTGCAGGGCTGGCGAATCGATGGCGCTCCGGCGCGAACCTGGCGACAACGCTTGTTGCTGGCGACGCTGCCGAAAACGACCGGACGCAAACTCAATATACGCGACATCGATCAATCCGTAGAGATTCTTAACGGAGGCTTGGGCGCAGCGACGATCGATATCGTGCCGGCGGAAACGCTTTCGTATTCGTATCTGAATATCGCGCAGCGACGTTCGAAGCCCTGGGGCTTCAGTGTAGGGCTCGATAACTCCGGAACCGGAGATCATGACGCCGGGCGCTATCGCGTGAATGCCGAACTGATGTTCAAAGGGGCGGGTAGCGACTTCTGGGGCGTTAGCTACGGTCAGCGCTACTTTCGCGAAGGCCCGGACCAGGAAAAAAATTGGAGCGCGTACGGCACCGTGCCGTTGGGCTACTGGGACTTCGAACTGCGTCACACCCGATCGGAATACAAAAGACTTATCGGCGGGAATTTCGGGCGCTATTTGTCGAGCGGCCGTTCCGAAGACAATAGCCTAAAGGTCGAACGGGTTTTCGGTCGAGAGCAGACCGGCAAGTACACTTTTTTCGCGCGGCTCGCCCAGCGCAGCAACGAAAACTTCATCGACGGCTATCGGCTCGACGTCAACAGTCGCAAGTACACCGATATCTCGTTGGGCCTGACTCGCGTCGGAAAACTCGCCGGTGGCGTCTACTACCTGGATGTCGCCTATGGAAAAGGATTGAGCTGGCTGGGCGCGAACGACACTCAGCCCGATGTGCGTGGCATCCGGCCGGCGCTGTACGACAAAATATCGGGAAATTTCAGTTGGTCGCGTTCTTGGCAAGGGCGCGCGGCCTTCAACTACGCCGCGCGTGGGGGCTGGCAGTACGGCGACGGGCCTCTTCTGGCGGCCAACAAAATGACCCTGGGCGACGAATTCACCGTGCGCGGATTCAAGGGCGGCACGGTGTATGGCGACAGCGGCGCATATCTGTCGAACACTTTGGAACTGCCTCTCGCAAAAGGACGCTTGACACCCTTCGTCGGTTTCGATTTAGGCGTCGCCAAGGATCGCGGCCGCCCATCCGAGCGTCTATCGGGCGCGGTAATCGGAATCAGAGGGCAAACCGCAATGACCAGATGGTCGCTGTCTTATGCCAAACCCGTGGATCGGCCCAAGGGCTATCCGGACGAGGCGGTCGTGTATATGACCGCAAATTTGAAATTCTAATCGAATCCCGTGCAAGACGGACCGAAAGCATGCTCATACCAGGTGATATATGAACGCCAAGCTCTACCGCCTCATTTTCGACATCCGAACCGGTGCCCTGATTCCCGTTGCGGAAATAACCTGCGGCGCGAAGAAATCGCCCCAGAGTTCGGCCGGAGGGGCTGGGCGGGCCTTCGTTCCGCGCGCTCTGTGCCTAATGCTGGCGCTGGCTTGCCACTTGCCGGGGAGCGTGCTCGCGCAGGCGACGCCAGACCAAACTGCTGGCGCATCCGCGCCGTCGGTATCAAACACCGCGAACGGCACCGCGTTGATCAATATCGTTGATCCTAACGCGAGCGGACTGTCGCACAACAAGTTCACGCGGTTCGACGTTTCCGCTCCCGGCGTCGTCTTCAACAATAGCCAGGCGGATGGGGTTTCGAAGATCGGCGGGGACACGATCAATAATCCGAATCTGTCCAGGCCCGCAAATGCGATTCTGGCAGAAGTCACCGGTAATGAAGCATCGCGCATTAGCGGCGCATTGGAAGTATTTGGCAAGTCGGCGGATCTGCTCATCGCTAATCAGAACGGCCTTTACGTCAACGGCCTGTCCACGATTAATGCCAATAGCCTGCTTCTGACCACGGGCAGGCCGATTCAGGCCGGCGCTGGGTTCGAAGTCGGCGGTGGGCAGGTCAATATCGCGGGCCCAGTCAACACGACCGGACTGCGATTCTTCGACGTTGTCGCCAGGAGCATCGAGCTCAATGGCGCCGTCGCAGGCGACGCGCAACTGAAGTTTGCAGCGGGTTTGAACGCGTACGACGTCGGGACGCGCGAAGTGCGCAAACTAGCGGATGGCGCGGTCGAAGGCGCGCCGCAATACGCCATCAGCGGCTCGGCGGTGGGTGCGATGCACGGCTCGGCGGTGCAGTTGATCAGCACCGAATCGGGTCTTGGGGTTCGTCACGCCGGAACAATCACGTCCAGCGGCGATATTCACATCTCTTCCGATGGGGCCCTTGTCGTCGAGCGTGGCGCGACCGTCGCTGCCGATGCGGGTGTGCAGGTAAGCGCGGCCGGCTTGGTGAATAGCGGGCGGATCGAGAGCGTGCAGAACGCCGGCTTCGTCCTGGGTAGCTTGGACAACGCGGATACCGGTCAAGTGAGGGCCGGTGCGGCGTTGAATGTGCGTGCTGGCAGCGTGACCAATACGGGCGTGGTCAGCGGCGTGGATGCCCTGTCGCTTTCGGCTTCGGGCCAGGTGGACAATCGAGGTCAGTTGCTGTCCCAAGGCGATTTGAGCCTGAGCGCGGCGCAGATGCTGAATCACGGCGCGCTTGCGCAGGTGTACGGCGGCGTGCGTTCCAGCTTGAATGTGGGCGGCGACCTCGTCAATTCCGATCAGGCCGTGTGGGGCGGTGGCGACGTGACCCTGAGCGCCGGCGGCGCACTGCGCAATGACGGGGCGACTATATCTGGAGCGAAAGTGGATATGCGCTCTGGAGCCGGTGTTTACAACGATAGCGGCGCCTCGGTAGAAGCCAGCGATCGTTTGGACATCAATAGCGACGGTACGTTGAACAACATCGGAGGGAGTCGCATCCTGGCCGACAAGACCGCGACCGTCGCCGCTACAGCAGGGGTCGTCAACGAAGGTGGTTCGTCTATCGCCTCTTCGGGCGAACTCGTTGTCGCCAGCCGAGAGGGCGCGGTGAGCAATAGCGGAAGGGCGAAGCTGTTCGGCGCCAAGGCGGCGACGGTTTCTGCCAAGTCCGGCGTCACCAATTTCGATCAGGCTACGATAGGCTCGCTTGGGGCGCTCGCGATCACGTCAGGTGCGGGTGTGCGAAACAGCAATGGTTCCGGCATCGTGGCGGACAGCGTATCGATTACCGCGACGGGCGAACTCTACAATCAAGCGGCCGAAATCAGCGCGACTAAGAACGTAAGCGCGACGGCGGGTTCAATAGAAAATCGAGAGAAGGGTACGGTCTCGGCGACGTACATTGACCTGAAGAGCGCTGGCTCGATCACGAACGCAGAAGGCGCAATAATCGCGGCGGGCGAGTCCACCAGTCTGGATGGTGGCGAAATCGTCAACGATCAGGCGACTTTGCAATCGGCCGGAAACGCTCAATTTCGAGCGGCGCGCGACATCACCAATACGGGCGGAACGATCGCCGCGACCGATCGGATTTCCATTGCTGCTCGGGCGTTGCGTAATAACAGTCGCGGTACTGTTGCGGCCGGCAACTTGGATATTGCGGCGGCCCGAGTCGATAACACCGGGCCCGGCAGCGCGTTGCAGGCGGCCGATGGGCTGAGCGTGACGGCGGACCTCATTCATAACAGCGGTGAGCTGAGCGCCGACCGAGTTATGGCTAAGGCTGCTCAACTGACTAATAGCGGTCGCATCGCGGCGAGCACTGATGCCAAGCTCAGCGCCGCCGCACTGGACAATCAAACGCAAGGGACTATCGAAGCTGGCCAGGACGCGACGTTGGACGCCGGCTCGTACGCCAATACCGGCAAGATCGTCAGCGGTCGCAACGCCGAGCTGACCCTTCGCGGCGGCGGGGACTTCCGCCTGACCGGCACGACGCTGGCCCCTTCGGCCCATGGCGCCTTGACCCTGAACGTTGGTCGCTACAGCGCGGACCGGGATCTGGAGAACATCGGCGATATACGCATCAATGCGGCCGGCGACATCGACCTCGATAACGGTCTCCTCTCGGGCGGCGATATCGCATTGAACTCGGCCGGCGACATCCGGAACCGCTCCTTGTTGTGGGCGAAGGGCGATATCCAGTTGCGCAGCGACGAGCTGCGGAACGAGTCGGGCGCCGAGATCGAGGCGTTGCGCGATGTCAAGATCGATGCCCGGGCGGTGACGAATGCCGCGGGCGGTCGTATCGTCGCTAAGCGCGATATCGCCATCGACGCCGAGCGGCTACAGAACGAAGTGACCAGTTCGGGCGGGGTGAAAGTCACTGGGGAGTCGAGAGGTAGAAAGGAGCATATCGACTACCATAATGCCATCCGCAAAGACAAGTACGAACTTTTTATCGGTCAGACCTACAACGGCACTTTCGTCGACAAAGGGAAGGGGCTAGAGACGTTGGGCTCCGATATTAAGGTTACGGCTCAAGGCGTCATCGAAGCCGGTGGAGAGATGCGCTTGAATCAAGCCGCGCAGAAAGGCAAGGCTGCGACGGTCAAAAACAGCGGCCAGATCCTGTCTGGTAACGATCTGCATGTGGGCGGAACCGTCGAGAACATCGGCGTGATGCGTCAGGTGAGCTTGCAGGAGTATCTGCAGCGCGAGACTTACATCGAAATTAAGGTGAAAGCGCTGGAGCAGCGGGGAAACAAGGAATTCAATAGCCTTTGGGAACTGCTCGACAATATCTACTCCAAGGAATGGAGCGAGGGTCTCGGCATCGCTGGGATTAATTGGGACTCGCGCGAGGTGAATTATGCGATCCAGCAGTTCGAAGATATTCCGGTCTACAATCAGCTGCTATCCAAGGTTTTCGGACCGGATTGGAGGGCCGTAGACTACGATACGCTGATTGAGCGCTGGAATGCGTTCAAGGGAAATGTCGCAAGCAAGGATCCGCTGAAGTTTACGGCCGATAAGCCGGCGACCATTGCGGCCGGCGGCAGCGTTCTGCACGCCGATGGCAGTGGGGCCTTCATCAATGGCGACGGCGCCAAGCGCGAAAACAATAAGCCGTTAACTGTCTCCGTCGGGTCCCGGCAAGTGGAGACGGTGGAAGGCAACTTCGCCGTGGCGGTCAATCTGGGCGAGTTGATCCAATCCTTGCGGCCGGCGGATGTGTGGAAAAACGCGCTGAGCGGGGTCGGAGCCAAGAAGTTCGTTCCCAATCGCGCGCAGAGTCCCGACAAGGCCGCCAAGTCCGATCCGGGCATCTATCCGCTTTATGAAACGCGACTGCCGTTCATCGATCAAAGCCAGTTCTACGGTTCGGAGTATTTTTTCCAGCAAGTCGGATACAACCCGGGCCGCACGATCAGCGTGATTGGCGACAACTATTTGATCAACGAGCTGATCGACCAGCAGGTCAAGCGGCTGACCGGCGGATTCCTCAATTCCTACTACCATTCCAATGGCCTGCGTCTGGCCCAACAGCTGCTGTTCAATGCCGGCCAGGTCGACGACGCTATCGGCTTGACGGTCGGGGTCGAGCCGACCCGGGCGCAGCTGGACAAACTTGATCGCGATATCGTCTGGCTGGTCGCGACGCAGGTCGACGGTCAAGACGTGCTAGTGCCGACGCTATATCTGGCATCGAAGACGTTGACGGCGATCAAGGAAGGGCGTGCCGATGGCGTAGCCGGCGTTTCCGCAGGCAAGGACGTACGCATCAGCGCTGACGCCGGCGGTGTTTCGAACGTCAACGGTTCGATATCTGCGCGTGGTAATGTGAAGATCGATTCCACGTCGACGGTCGACAACGCGTCGGGCGTGGGGTTGGATGGCGGAATTCGCGCGGGTAGGAAGATCGAAATTTCCGCGAAGGGCGACGTCACCAATGTGGGCGCCTCGATTGCGGCGGCCGATGTGGCGGTCAAGACAGAAGGCTCGTTCGCCAGCCAGGCCCGAACTACCTACAACGACAAGGGCGACTTGATCGTCGCGGACAAGGGCGCTGTCGATGCCACGGGCCGAGTGTCTATTCAGGCGGACAAAGACATTAAGTTGCAAGCGGCACGGATAACCGGCAAGGATATCGAGCTGACGGCGGGCAACGATGTCCTGACCAGCGATATCCACGAGGTTGAATCCCGGCTTCAGCATAAGACCGGCAGTGCTGGTTTCCTTGGTCTTGGCTCCTCCAGCGAAACCACCAAGACGGTGAGCGCGATCGCTCAGGGCACCCAAATCGTCGCGAGCGGAGAAGGCAGCACGCTCAAGGTTGAGGCCGGTCGGGATATAGCGCTGGAAGGAGGCGAATACGCGGCCGACCAGGGCACCTTCAAGGCCGGACGGAATTCGACGGCGAAGACGTCGCAAGACTACAGTCATACCGAAACTAAGGTCGTCAAAGAAGGTCTGGTGGTGGGCGTGCAGGGAGGTATCGGCGGCTATGGCGCGGGCGCCGAGTGGGGCCTGGATGGCCCCAAGGTCGCCGTGGCGACGCCGCAGAACCAGTCTGCGGGCAGTGATAAGGTGATAACCGGAGAGCTGGGCAGTGCCCGGATCGGCTACGAGCGTGTAGAGGAAACGACCACGCACGATACGGTCAAGAATCGCAATGCCAAGTTTAACTTCGGATCCAAACTCGATGTGATCGCCGGCGGCACCGCTGATTTGGGCGGCGCCGATATACGCGCGGTAAAGGGCGAGGGAGACAATCGTGTCAACGGCGATATCTCCATCGTCGCGGCCGACGTCAAGACCACGAAGTACGAGGACGTGGACGAGCGTAGCACCCAAACCAAAAATACTTTCGCCGGTCTGAGCAGCTCGGTTCAAAGCTCGGTGGCCGACACAGTCGGAAAATCGATGACGTTGGCGAACAAGACCAAGGAGGGCATGGAAGTCGACCCCGGTCTGACCGCACTCCAGGCGGCTGGCGATGCGACCAACCTGGCGTTCAATGATCTTGCCGCCTCTTCCACGAAAGTAGGGATCAGGCACGAAGAAACTACGTCGAAGTCTTCGACCCGAAGCGAGAACACCAGCTCGATCGTCGGCAATATCAAGATCAAGAGCACTCAGGGTGATATCGCCTTGAGTGGCGTCACTTTGGATGGCGGAAAAGGGTCGGTGGAGTTGGACTCGGCTCGCGATATCAAGCTGGGCGCTGCCAAGACCACCACGCATTCGGAAAGTACGACTCAGTCTCACGATGTTACTCTGCTCGAAGCCAGCGCGTCGGTGGCGCCGGGCGGCGCCGGGATTGGCTTGTCTACGGGCTATCAGGGCAGTATCGACAAGACGGTCGAATCCGGTGCCAGCTATTCCCATACCCAAGTAAATGGTGGCTCGGTCACGCTGAAGTCCAAGCGCGATACCGCGCTGGTGGGCGCAACGGTCGAGGCGGACGATGTCACGCTCGATGTCGGCCGCAATCTGAAGGTCGAGTCTGTCCAAGACACCAGCCAGATGCGGCACGAGACCGGCAACTGGGGCGCTACCGTGGGCGCGGCCGTGACGACGCAGAGCATCGTCGCACCCACGTTCTCGGTGAACGGCGGCGGCGGGGCGGACTACGACAACAGCGCGCTGACCAATACCCAGTCGGGGATCAAGGCATCGAAAAACCTGGTGGCTAAGGTCGGTGGCAACGTTCATCTCAAAGGTGGGCATCTGGTCGACGAGAACGGCGGCGGAAGTCTCGACGTCGCTGGGCGCATCGTGGCCGAAGAATTGCAGGACTCACGGCATAAGGACGGCGGCAGCGGCGGCGGCGGCGGAGGTATCAGCAAAACCGGTTTGGCGTCGGTCGACCTGTCGATCGAGCGCGTCGATCAAGTGCACTACGAGGCCACTCAGCATGCGACATTGGCAGGCTTAAGCGTCAACGCGGCCGGCGGCACTCGAGGCAGGGTCAATACAGACGCTAGAAAGCTCGAAACCGTCACCGAAGATAGGAAAATCGCCGGAAACTCCGCCGGCATCACCATCGGCGTGGGCGACGTAAAAGAATCACTGGGAAAGAAGATCGGCTCTTCGGATAGCGGAAAGAGCGGCGCGTCGGACGGAAGTCGCTCTTCGCGCAAAGCGGACGATGCAGCGACTGCTCCGCGCAAACCCGAAGCCGAATCGGTAGCTGCGAAACCGGACGGCACTACGAGCCCTGCTCAGGACGACGGTCGTTCTCAGTCGGTCGCCGGCGATGCTTCGTTGCAGGTGCAACTGCCGCGCGTGGCCGAAAGCACCGATACCCGCGGCGGCGACCGAGGTCGCATCGGATTGGCCGACAATCAGCGGGCGGGCCGCACGAATCCGGCAGTGGTTCCCAATGCGCCGAGCAGGTCCAGCGGCGAATCTGTTGCTACGAAGCCGGACGGGGTTGCCAGCCCTGCTGTTGGTGACGGCCGTTCTCGATCGGCCGCTGGCGATGCTCTATCGCGGACGCAGGCGCCGCGCGCGGCCGAGAGCGCCGACGGTGCCGGCGGCAGTGAGCGAGGCCGAGGCAGGGTGGGTAACGACCAGGAGACGGGACGCACGAATCTGGCAGAAGTGCCCGATTCGCCGAACGGCCGTGCCGTAGATGGCGCCGATACCGAGGTAGCGCAGTCGGACGCTGCGCGTTCGGTGGTAGCGAATGGAGATGATCGACAGGGGCCTGAGGTGGAAGCGGGCCGTTCGCAATCGCTGACGACGGTGAACAAGGACTCCGCTGACGCGGCCAAGCCGACGGACAAATACGATCAGCGCGTGATCGTGCAGTTGGAGTCCGACGCGACCAGCGAGGCGTCCGCGAAGCGGATCTTCGACAAGCATCCGGATAATAGCGTGTTGATCAAGCGCGACGCGCTGGGCAACCACGCCGTAGTGGAAGGCGAGCTACGTGCCGAAGGCGGCCGGACCAAGCTCGAGTTGGTCGGCCACGGCGATGGCGCCGGAGACGGAGCGGGCAGCACGCGTCTGGCCGGACTGGACGCAGCCGGGCTGGCGCAGGAAGTTGCAGGGCTGCGCGACGAGCTGTCGCAAGGTGGTCGGGCGCAGGTGGACCTGGCCAAGGTGAATACCGTGGGCTGCGATACCGGCAGCTGCACCCGTCCGGGTTTGGCGCAGGACGTGGGCCAAGACCTGCAGGCGCGTGGCATCGATGTGCCGGTCAAGGGCTACGATGGCCGTGTTGGGCTGACCGAGACCGGGCACAAACGTCCGGTTGAAGAGGGCGGGCTGGGCCGTAATCGTCGCGGTGACGGCCGGACCGATGCCGATGGCGGGCAAAAAGTGCTTAGCGACGATGTGGTGAGAAACGAATTGGACCGTTACCGTTCGAGCGTGCCCGACGCCGAACTGGCCAAATTGAAGCAACGGCTGGGCGCGGTTCAGACTAAGGAGTTCGAGAAGGCCGCTGTCGATAGGGAGCGAGCGGAGGTTCTTGCTTCGATGCTGGAAGGCGCACCGCAATCTTCGATCGATAAGGCCCCAAAGGCCAAGGCTAAGGAGCGCTTGGAACAAGAGTGGAAGTCGTTGACCGCCGAAATCAAGAGTTTGGCGGAAAGCGAGAATTCCGAACAAGCATGGAGTCGGATCCTAGAGAGCCATCAGAAAAAGCTGTCCGACGATGATGCGTTCAAAACGCTGAAGTCTCGGGTCGACGCTTTGGTGTCGAATGACTTCCAGAAGAAGGCTTCGCAGCGGGAATTGGCTGCGATTTCGCACGATCTGCAAAAATCCGTTGCGGAGTCCCAGAAACCGACCAATCCGGCGCCGCGGGATATGGCTCGGGGGCCCACCGAGGTGATGACCAACTGGATGTCCGGGGTACAGCAGACGATCAGCGAACTGCCGTCTGGTCCGGCTCGCAAGTCATTGGAAGGATTGTTGGCCGACGCAGAAAGTCAGTGGCTTAAGCACGACCTAAAAACTGGCGACGTACGGTCGATGTTGGAGAAGGCAGTGACGTCTCTGGGCAGTGGCGAGGTTCCGCAAGGCCGGAAGCTCAAGGATCTGGCTGCGCGCTTGGATGGCGAACTTGCTGAATACGGCCGGGATCAGCAGCCGCCGGCGACGCGCCTATTCGACAACGTTTACGGGCGCACCTTCGAGACTGCGATGGTCGATCATCTCGTGCGCAATCCACCCGAGGACGTCAAGCGGTCTATGGAGCAGTTCGGAGCCGCGCTGTGGAAGTCCATCGCCGAAAAGGAAAGCGACCGCAACTTCGATAGAGCAATCGAGACCTTGCGTAGCACGCTCGACAAGAGCGATAACCGGCGCTTCTGGATGGCCGAGTTCGAAAAGAAGAATCCGGAGTACAAAGAGTTTCTTTCGCTCACGTCTCCGGCGGATCCGGATGCGTATGACAAGGTGGTGGCGCGCCGTAAGGAGCTATTGAAGACGATTCTGAACAAGCCGGTTCAGGACGGCTTGGACGTCATCGCTCGCCCGTTCTTGGCAGTCAAATTGGCCACCGAACTTAAAAGTGGCAGTAGCGGGAGTATCGAGTTGCCCGGCGTGAGGACGGCGAACGACAACTACGGGGCTATTCAGTCCTCGGTTGGACGGGTCGATCCGGGCAATATCCTCAAGATTGGCCAGCGTTCCACGCAGCTTGCCGCAAATGCCGCGCCGCCGGACATTCGCGAGAAGGTAATACCCTCGGGCCGCATGGCGGGTATTACGTTGGCCCATCAACCGCCAGCGGCTGGTACGTCCGCCGATGGAGGCTCCTCCAAGCGGCCGACTCTCAGTAACGAACCGATCTATCCGGATAGCGAGCGCTTGAGGGAGTTGTCGGGCGCGCACAAGAGCGAAAAGCCGACTACCGCGGCCATGCTCGAACTGGAAAATGGCATTCCATTCGGTTCGGGGGTGTCGGGCTCGACCAACCTGATCGTCCATATGGTGGATGCAGCCAACAAGAAGGGCGCACAGATCGATCCTCGTCACGCGATGCTGGCCGCCGGAATGTTCCTCACCTACGACGGCGGGCACTCGTTGCACGAAATGCTGTGGACGCTGAACCAGACCGAAGGCAAGGCGAAGCACGGCATCCTCAACGGGCATCAAACTGTCGAGCCGGACGCTTCGAAGTTCAAAGCGGACTACCAAGCCTATTTCGACGGTTTCAAGAACGATCCCAAGACGAAGGCGTTGTTGGATCAGGCGGTTAAACGCGGGTTCGATGCGATGCGCGACTTGCGCAGGGAGCGAGTGTGCTGCGATCCGTTCGCTCCGGCGGAACGACCCGAAGACGCCGGCAAGCGGACGGGCGGCGCCTCGAAACCTACGGACAAGTACGACCAGCGTGTGCTCGTAAATTTGCAGCCAGGCGACGCGATCAGCGTGCAGTCGGCGCGGCGCGCGTTCGAAAAGCACCCGGATAACAGTGTGCTGATGGAGCGCGACGCGCAAGGCAACCATGTCGTCGTGGCCGGCAAGCTGCACCCCGACGGCGGCCGGACCAAACTCGAACTGTTCGGCCATGGCGATGGTGCCGGAGGCGGCACGAGCAGCAAGCGTTTGGCTGGGCTGGACGCGGCTGGATTGGTGCAGGAAGTGACCGGACTGCGCGACGAGTTGTCGCAAGACGGTCGCGCGCCGGTGGACTTGGCCAAGGTGAATACCGTGGGCTGTGATACCGGCAGTTGCACCCGTCCGGGTTTGGCGCAGGATGTGGGCCGAGGCCTGCAAGCGCGCGGCATCGATGTGCCGGTCAAGGGCTACGATGGTCGTGTGGGTCTGAATGATGGCGGGCAAAAGCGTCGGGTCGAGACCGGCGGACTGGGCAGGCCGAGCGATACGTCGGCTGACGAGTCCGACCGAGGCGGCGACGCGAGCGCGTCTGCGCCGCCGCTGGCCGCAGGTCTGCCGCCGCCGCCGCCGCCGCCGTCGAGCGGGGCGGACTTTGCGAAGTTGATGGCAGGTGCTGCCAGCAAAATGAAAATGAAAGCGGAAGCGGAAGCGGCCGCGGCGAAGCAGGAGGTGGAAAAGCAGGGAATAGCCGGACTAACGGACACTGAGGCTGCATTGATACGGACGTATTCCGGTCAGAGCTACTCGCCTATCAATAAGTTCCTGCGCGGCCAGGAGAATACATGGGCGTTGAGAGATATGCTGCTGGCGAAGGGCTATTTAAATGACGAAGATACCCCCCTTAATTCGGCCGAATTTGAAGGTGCAGCGCGCGCGTTCTTGGGGGATATGACACGGGCGATGCTGAAGCTGCCGCCGCCGCAGGGCCTGGAGGTCACGTATCGTGGTTTGGCTTTGGATACGGCTGGACTGGAGGGTTTAAAGCGCTCTTACATGAGTGTAGGAAGTATTGTTACCTCGGAATCTTTTCTGAGCACCTCGCCGAGTAAGTCGTGGATTAATGACACCATTTTGGTAATCGATTTGCCGCCGGGGCACGCTGCACGTGATATAGGGGCGGTCGCCGCGTTTAAGGGCGAAGACGAGGTGCTGATGCCGCCGGGAACGAAGTTGCGCATCGATGAAGTACTTGTTCCCGAGAACCCGAAATTCATGGAAAAGCGCGAATCGTTGCCGTTGTCGGATACTTCTAAAGGCAAGAAGGATGGAATAAAGCGAATCATCAAGGTCACGGCGCTTCCGTATGACGCGAGCAGTTTCCCCGACAGCGTTGGACAAGCGCCCAAGGTGGAGGCGGACGGTTCGCAATTGTCTGTGACGGCAGGTGCTGGCTCTGCGAGGGCTTCGAAACCGGCTGAAGGGCGCGGTCAGCGCGCTCCCGATCGGGCCGGAGCGCCGAAGACGACGCAAGTGGCATTCGGCCGTGGTGTTTCCAGCCCTGCGCGTCCGGAGCCCTTGCAGCGGGGCACGGGTATCGGCGGCGGTGCGGGCACGGGCGTTTCATACCCGCCGCTGAAGTCGAAGACTGGTGCGGGTACGGCCGAAACCGGGCACAAACGCCAGGCCGAAAGCGGGTCGAGCGCGAGTGTGCCGAAAGACCGTGCGATCATCGAGCAGGTCGAGCGGGAATTCGTGACCCCGCAACATCGACTGGCGATCGAAGAGGCCTCGCGCCAAGGCAACTTTGCGATCAGTTTCAGAGCGGCCGGCCCGGCTACGTTGGCGGCTCTTGAAAAAGGCGCTGCAGCGAAAGGACACGACATCCTCGAAAAAACTATCAAATCGTCGTCGATGGCGAAGGCTTATGGGGAGAACTCTCCTGAAATGCAGAAAGTGCGCGACGCCGGAATCGAAGGCTACGTAGGCCATTGGGACAAGAACGGAAAACTCAAAGGGATCTATCTCAGCAGTGATCACGGTCTTGGCGACGCGGTCGATGGCAATGTCTATCCGATCGACATGGATCGGCTGGAAGAATCGTTGAGCGCGCTCAAGGAAAAGGGGAATTGGCAAGCGCTGCCGTTCACCGGCGACTACGACGCGCACGACATGCTGACGTTCCGCGGGGCCGGCCGGCCGCATACGCCGTTGGTCGGGTCCAAAACCGAACGCTCGATCATGGGTGGAATCAATCGATCGGTTGCCGCAGTCGACGAGAATCGTCCCGTCGAGGCCATCGAGCACAACGTGATTCGACACGGTCCGCAAGTGAACTTTTCTAGCTACATGCTCAAAAACGAAGCTAGCAAAGTCAAAAAGGATGGAGGGCTTCTGGGCGTGGTGGCTAGGCCGGGTGAGTTCCCGGTAGCGATGGTGGACCGCGGTAAATGGTCGATCATCAACGATGCCAACGAACTGGCCGAGTACTACAAGAGCGTCGGCGCCCGGGTGAAGGAAACCTGGAACCCCGATGGGGTTAGGACGTTCAAGGATTCGGCGACCAGGCCCGGTGTCGTGAACTATGGCCGTAGCGACGATAAGACCGCCAAGCCCGCTGTTCCGAAAGTGCAGAAACCAACTACTGGCAAATGAGGATGTTGCGCGCTTGCGACTCGGGAAGGCCGGGACGCAACGCGCGATGCCTCCCTCTATCGTCAGCAGTAGTAGGAGATGCCGCTGCTCCTTGGGGCATGCGTGCTATGCACGGTACCATCTGGCCGTTGGCGTAGTCTCGGCCTCTATGGTTCATGTGTCACCGGTTGCGCGATCACTATCGCGTAACCGGTGCCGTGGCGATGGCTCCGCGGCGCGCTACGTCGTTCGAATGGGCGAGCCAGACAAGCGAGCCTCTAGTCTGATCGGATCGAATCCAAGAGGGCTTGACTATGAAGCGGCGGCTCAAGATCTGGCCGCCGACGCCAACCCAGGTGTCGGACTTGCGGGAAGATTTGGCCCGGATGTCGGCTCGAGGGGCGACGATTGGCTTTGAGGCGAGAACCGCCATCGATGGTTGAAGCTGGTGGTTCTGCGCATTGTTCCGCTGTAAGCCAATGCCTGTGCTCGCCTGCGACGCACAAATCGTAAATGTGCTGATGATCTTCGTAGTTTTGAACAATTCGTAGTTTTGAACAATTGTAGAGACGACGGAGAACACGGGGTGTTTGAAAACGTGACGTCGCTCACTGTGCCTGTTGCAGCGCACATTGCGTCGGCTTGAAACCGTACGCTAGCGTCCGGGGGCGATGACAGGGGGAGAAACGCCCCGGGTTCCGGAGCCTCCTCGTCGTGATTCGGGTTTCGCGTTTTCTCATCGGGCACCGGTCGGTGTCCGTGGCGCATTCCATCTCGAAGGGGAATTACGGATGAAGACTCTGTTCCGCAACAAGGCGGGGCGGTGGCTCTCGGCTGCCGCGCTGCTCGCGCTGTCGGCTCCGGGCCTGGCCAATACGCTCAACCAGAACGTGTCGTGGACCATCGACCGGGCCGGGACCGCGGCCAAGTACCGGGTGGTCGCTTACGGCGATTCGATCTTCGCCGGCTACAACGGTTCGATCAGCAACGCGGCGCGTTATTCGGCGCCGACCGTGGACGCCGAGTACCTGTCGGCGCGCTGGAATGCGGACATCGAAAGCGTGCGCCGGGCCAAATCGGGCGCGGTGGCGCGCGACGTCTACGAGAACAAGATCGTCGCCGAGCGCTCCTACATGCAGGCCGCCTCGACCCGGGTGGTGAGCTTCGAGATGTGCGGCAACGACGGCCTGCAGGCGCGTTCGGCGTTCAAGTCGCAGAGCGGCACCTGCGATTACAGCGGGCTGGATGCGGCGATCAATTCCTGCAAGACCTACGTCGCGGCGGCGATGGACTACATCAACGCCAACGCGCACGCCAATACCCGGCTGAAGGTCATTTCCAACCTGTACTACCCGGGCTACAACGCCGACAACGTGCAGAGCTCGTGCCGCGACGCCGGCACCGGGCAGACGGTGAACCTGCGCGACCGGTTCCTGCCGGCGATCGCCAAGATGAACTACTGGATGTGCGAATACGCGCGCCAGAAGGGCTTCCAGTGCGTGGACAGCTTCGCCCAGTACATGGGCGCGGACTACGACAGCAATGGCGACGGTAAGGTCGACGCCGACGCGCTGCGCTACGTGTCCGGCGAGAGCGAGGCCAGCTACATCAACCGCACCGCGGTGACCCTGCGCTCGACCCTGCGCGACGCCAACGCCAAGTTCGTCTCCTCGTCCAGCTCGTTCGACTACATCCAGTCCGACGACACCCATCCGACCTACACCGGCGGCACGGTATCGGCCGGTCTGTGGGGCGGCAGCACGGGCACCGGCGCGCCGCGCTACTCGAGCTTCAGCAACGGCCGCAGCCCGATCTGGAACCAGTACGGGCACGAGCGCATGGGCTGGGCGTTGTCGGTGTATCAGCCGGCCAATCCCTGATCGGCGCGACCGGCGGAGTACCGAACCGTGGCCGAGCGTCGCCCGCCGCATGCCCCGCCGTCCCGCGCGGACGGCGAGGGCATGCGCGTGATCGACAAGGCGCCCGTCGCCCGCGGCGGCAAGTTGGCGTGGGCGGCGGTCGTCGCGGTGGCGCTGGCACTGGCACTGGCGGGATGGTGGTCGATGCACGAACCGGCTTCCGGCGCTGCCGGCACCGTCGCCCAGGCGGATGCGCCAGGCGATGCGGCGAACGGCGCCAGCGACGAGCGGCTCGCTTCAGCGCCTCGCGCGCCGCGCGACGCGACGCAGGGGAGGCTGGCCATGCCGAACCAAGACCCCGACGATCTGGCCGCTTACTTCCAGCCCGGCGATCCCGAACCTACCGGCGCGCAGGTCATCGAGGCGCTGCAGCAGGCGGGCATCCGCACCGGCCTGGGCGCGTTCAACCCGCCCGGCACCAGCCCGCCGCTGGTCGGGCTGGCGGTGCCGGAGGATTTCGCGCTGCCGCCGGGCTACGTGCGCCACCACCAGGTGACCGACGAGGGCGTGGCGATCGAGCCGATCCTGATGTTCTCGCCCGATTTCGTCCTGCACGACGCGCAGGGCCGGCCGATCGCGATGCCGGCCGACCGGGTCGTGCCGCCGGCGCTGGCGCCGCCCGGCCTGCCGTTGCGGCAGATCCAGATCCCCCCGCGCTAAGACCGCGACACGGAGTTCTTCGACTTGACCACGGAGCGGCTGTCCCAGCCCCGCTGGCGTAGCTACGCCGGCATCCTCGCCACCGCGGTGTTGCTCGGCCTGTACGCTCGCGGCGGCCCCGCCTGGGGACTGGGCTTCGTCGCCCTGGTGCCGTGGCTGCTGGCCTTGAACCGCGTCGGCACCGCCTCGGGCGCGTTGGCCAACGCGGCGTTGATGAGCGTCGCCTTCGTCGCCGCGGTGTTGCATTGGTTCGGTGCGGCGATCGGCGCCTACACCGGCATGGGCGCGGCGACGGCGACCGCGCTGCTGCTGGCGCTGGCGCCGCTGATGCAGCCGCAGTTCCTGGCCTACGCGCTGGTCCGGCAATGGGCCGGACGCCGTTATGGCGTGCTGTTGCGCGCGCTGGCTGCGGCCTGCGCCTGGGTGGCCTGCGAGTGGCTGGCGCCCAAGCTGCTGGGCGACACGCTGGGCCACGGCCTGTTTCCGTCCGCGACGCTGCGCCAGGTCGCCGACCTCGGCGGCGCCGTGGGCCTGACGCTGCTGTTGCTGCTGGTCAACGAGGCGCTGGCGGCCGCGATCGAGCGCCGCGGCCTCGGCGCGCGCGCGTTGCTGAAGCCGCTATGGTTGGGCGCCGGGATCGTGGCCTGCATGGCCGGTTACGGCGCGGTAAGGCGCGACGGCCTGCAGGCGCCGCCGGCCGCCGATGCGCCGACGCTGCGCGTGGCCATGGTCCAGGCGAGCATCACCGATTACGAACGCCTGCGTAAGCAGATCGGCGCCTATGCGGTGGTGCGCAAGGTGCTGGACACGCATTACGCGCTGTCGTGGTCGGCGATCCGCGACCACGGCGCCGACGTGCTGCTGTGGTCGGAAACCGTGTACCCGACCAGCTACGGCAACCCGCGCAGCGAGGACGGCGCGGCGCTGGATCGCGAGATCCAGGGCTTCGTCGATGCCGCGGGCGTGCCGCTGGTGTTCGGTACGTACGATCGCGACGGACAAGGCGAATACAACGCGGCCGCTTTCCTCGAACCGGGCCGCGGTTTGCTCGGCATGTATCGCAAGACCCACCCCTTCCCGTTGACCGAGCACGTGCCGGCCTGGCTGGACGGGCCACGGCTGCGCCGCTGGTTGCCGTGGACCGGCGGCTGGCGCCCGGGCGACGGCGCGCGGGTACTGCCGTTGCGCAGCGCCGACGGGCGCGAGGTCAACGTGGTGCCGCTGATTTGCCTGGACGATGTGGAGACCGACTTGGCCATCGACGGCGCCCGGCTCGGCGCGCAGGCCATCGTCGGCCTGTCCAACGATTCCTGGTTCACCGATTACCCGGTCGGCGCGCGCCTGCACCTGGCGGTGGCGGCCTTCCGCAGCATCGAAACCCGCCTGCCGCAGGTGCGCGTCACCACCAACGGGCTCAGCGCGATCATCGACGACACCGGCGAGGTGTTGGCCAGCACCTCGACCGGCGACCAGGCGGTGTTGACCGCGTTCGTCAGCGCCCGCGATCCGGCGCCGACCCTGATGGTGCGCTGGGGCGATTGGGTCGGGCGTGCCGCGGCGGTGTTCCTGCTCGGCCTGGCGGCGTTCACGCTGTGGCGGACCGCGCGCGGCCGCACCGCTGCCGCCGACGCGGCGCCAGCGACGCTCGAGGTCGTCGTACTGACGCCGTTGTGGCGCGCGGCGAGCGGCGCGCTGCGGCTGTGCGCGGGCGCGGGCTTGCTGTGGCTGGCCGCCGACATGCTGCTGCGCACCGGGCTGCAGATCCAGTCCTTGTCGCAGCTGATGCTGTTCGCCGTGCTGGTGGTCGCGCCGCTCGTGGCGGCGTGGGCGATCGAGCGCAGCTTCGCCGCTCAGGCGCGTGTCGAAGCGAGGTTGCTGGTGCTGGATCGGCGCCGGCAACGGATCGAGCTTCCGCTGGCGTCGATCGTCGCGCTGCGGCCCTGGTACGTCCCGCTGCCGCGCGGCGGCGCCGATCTGCGCCTGGCCGAAGGCCCGCTGTGGTCGCGCGGCCTGGCGCGGGCGAACCCGCGCGCGTTGCAGCGCATGACCGCGGCGGCGGGCGCGCCGTGGCGCCTGGAAGGCCGGTTCGCCGCCGGCCTGGCCGAATTGGCGCAAAGCCGCGCCGACGCGCGCCGGCCGCGGCTCGACCATGCCTTGCTGAAGTTCGGCTTGTTCCCGCTGCTGCTGGCGCTGGTCGCGTTCCGCCTGCACCAGATCATCGCCTTCGGCGGTACGTTCGGCGAGTACTACAGCTACGGGCTGGTCGCCTACCTGACCGGCCTGGCGATCTGGTGGGCCTCGTGGTCGATCGGCCTGATGCTGTTCGCCGCCGCGCTGCGGATCGCGATCGAGGCGGTCGCGGCGCTGGCGGTCGCGCTGCGCAGCGCGCACGCGGCGGCGTTGCGCGACGCGCTGGAGTGGCTGGGGCGGGCGGCGTTCTACCTCGGCGTTCCGGCGTGGCTGGCGATGCGCCTGTTGGCCGTGTGACGGCGAACCGGCGCCTGGCCGGCGGACCGCGCCCGCTGGGACAGCGGGCGACGGCCGGATCGGCGACTCACTTCAGCACTTGCTGCAGGTCGACGATCTCCACGCCCTGCATCTGCCCCAGCAGCGAGTCGAACCAGGGCTTGTGCTGGCTGCCGACGATCGCCAGCACGCGCGCGCCGGGACGCTCGCGGAAGCTGGCGCGGATGTTGGCGACCATGCGCAGGTTGCGGGTTTCCCAGCCGGCGACGTAGACCTGGGCCAGGCGCTGCGGCGAGGCCTCGCGCATCGCTGCGCCGAAATCGCCGTCGGCGACGACGCCGAGCACGTCCGGGCGATTGATGTAGCGGTACAGGGCCAGCATGTCCTGGCCGCGGCGCAGCGCATCGTCGCGTTCGCGCACTGTCTTGGAGGCCTCCTTGGCCGAGGCCCAGGCGGCCATGATCGCCTGGCCGTAGGCCTGCGGGTCGGAGACGTCGACGGCGTCGCCGGTGTGGTCGTCGGTCGGGTGGACCCGCTGCAAGCCGGCGCGCACCGCCAGCGGCGCGGCGATCAGTTCGTTCTCGCTGCGGCCGGCGCGCGCTTTTTCCAGTCGGGCGACGAGCTTGGCGTCGAGGCCGTCGCCGGCGCGGCGTTCGGCGGCCGGCAGGTACAGCCATTGCACCAGGGCCGAGGTCGAATCGCCGGCGGCCAGGAACACCGCGGCCAGACGCCGGCGTTGCGCCGCGCTGGGCTGGGCCGGCCACTGCTTGAGGGTCCGGTTGGCTTCGGCGATCGCCGCCGGCACGTCCAGGCCGGTCGCCGCGCGCGCGTCCGAAGTGTCGCGGCAATAGGGTTTGAAGTCGTCCGCGCTGTAGACGGCCGGGTGGCGCGCGACCAGGTCGCAGCTTTCGCCGGAGATCGACTCGATGGTGATGATCTCGGGCTCGAACGCGGCGACCCGGTCGAGCAGCGGCGCCAGCGCCTTGGCGTCGAAGGTCTTCGGCATGTCCGACAGATGCACGGTGCCGAGCACCAGCACCTGCGCCGGGCGGCCGTGCATGTTCTTGTCCAGCGCCGACAGATCGACCTGCTGCGCCTGCGCCGTCGCGGCCGCCAGCGCCAACCCCCACACCGCCCACTGCTTGCTCATGCTCGCACCGTGTAGAAAACGTCCGGCGACGGTAGGACGGCGGGCGTGCGGCGCGACAGTGCCATGTGTCAGTCGCGGCCGCTGCGCGGAGGCTGCGGGGATTGGGGATTCGAGGTCGAAGGGCCAGCGCTGGAGCGTGGGGTCAGGGGGCGTCGGTGCGGCGCAGGATGCGCTGGCCGTTTTCTTCGAGTACGCGCCAGCGGCCGTCGTGGGAGAGGGCGAGGGTGCGGCGCGGGGCGGTGCCGTCGGCGCCGAGCGAGGGCAGTTGCGCGGCCAGGCCGCTCGACGCCGGCGCGGCGCCGGTGCGCAGCGGTTCGCCCGGGTCGTCGCCGACGTCGCGGATGTGCGCGGGCAAAGGCCGCGTGTCTTCGCGCACGGTGCGGCAGTCGGACGACAGCCACAGTTGCTGGCGCAGCGGGCCGATGCCGTCGGAATGACTGTAGCGGGCCACCGCCGCGCCCTCGGCATCGGCGCCGAACCAGCGGCTGAGATCGCCGGCCTCGCTGCGGCACGCGCGCTGGCCGTCGCGCCAACGCTCGGCGCGGTCGGCGATCAGCCACAGGTCGCCGTCGGCGGCGAAGCCCAGGTCGGCCACCGGCGACTCGGCGAGATGGTCGCTGCGCCGGCCGCTGTCGAGGTCGAGCGTGTGCCAGCGGTTGCCGTCGGCCCAGGCCAGCAGCGCGCGCTGCGGATGGAAGGCGACCGCGCCGGTGCCCGTCAGCGGTTGCGAATCGACGATCGCCGCTGCGCTGGCGGTGGCCGGCGGCGGCCCGGCCAGGCAGGCGGACAAGGCCAGCGGCAAGACCAGGCTCAGCGCGCCGGCGGCGATGCGGGCCCAGCGGCGCCGCGGCGCGGGTTTCGCAGCGCGGCATCGGTCGATCGTGGCGAGACGTTCGGCGTTCATGGCCGAGGCAGTCTAGCGCGCGGATGCGCGGCGGTTCTGCGGATCAAGGCCGCTGGCCGATGCCCATGCGGTCCCAGACCGCTTCCAGCCCGCCCTGGCGATGGCTCTGCTGCATGTGACGCGCATCGCCGGCGTCGAAGCCGGGGTGGTACTCGACATGCGGACGGTCGACCAAGCCTTGCCAATTGCCGCCCCATTCCAGGCCCTGCGACACCGCGATCTGGCCGTAGCGGTCCCAGTTGTTGGTTTCGGCCCAGCTCGGCCGGCCGTTGGCGTCGTTGAACACCACGTCGACCGCGACGCCGTAGTTGTGCCAGGACTGACCGCCGCGCGCGTTGGTGACCCGGTTGCCGGGCGCGGTGCGGCCCTGCGCGTACAGCGCGTCCTGCTCGGGGAAGCTGCGGTAGGCGGTGTCCACGCGCATGTTCATGCCTTCGCGGCGGGCCTGTTCGATCACCGCGGTGACCCGGTTGGCGACCTCTTGGTTGAGGTTGGGGTTGTCCAGGCGGCCGCGCGGATCGGCCGCGTGCAGGTCGAGCACGTTGCGCATCTGGGTGCCGTCGAGTTCTTGCAGCTGCACCCGGGTGGAGATGTTGTCGTAGACGCTGCGCGGCGCGGTCTCGACCGCCAATTGCAGGCTGCCGTCGTTGCGGATGGTGCCGACCGTCCGGCCCTGGGCATCGAGCAGGCGCCCTTGTTCGATGCCGTAAGTGACGCCGTCGAGCGTCAGGGTGCCGGCGTCGGGGGTCAGGCCGCTCGGTGTGGCCTGCGGATTCAGGCTGAGTTCGGCGGCGCCTTGCAGATAGCTCGCGGTGGCGGCGTTGGGCGCGGCGGCGAAGGAATTCAGCGACTCGACTTTCTGCTCGTCGGTCAGCTGGGCGAAATTCCGGTCGGCGACCAGACGGTCCAGCGCAGCCACCGCCTGCGGATTTTCGCGCAACGTTTCGCGCAGTTCGTCTTCGCGCAGCTCGCTCGCGGTCGGTGTGGCCTGGGCCGGATCGCTGGCGTTGGCGGACTGGGTTTCGTTGCTGCGCGATGCGCCGTTGACGCTGTCCATGAGCGGTCCCTCGTCGTAATTGCGCCCCTGTAGGCGCATTGCACGACGCGGCCTGGGCCGGCGCTACCTGGGAACGACCCTAGTCCGGCGCCGATCCAGGCGCCGAACTGCGAGCGGGTTCGCAATTCAGCGCCTGTCTCAGGACTCGGCCGCGGCCGGGCGCAGGTTCAGCACCGGCGAACGGATCGCCGCATAGACCAGCCAGGTCGCGGCCATCGCCAGCGCGGTGGCGAAGAACAACTGGGCGAAGCCGGCGCGGAACAGTTCGCGAGTCGGCGCCGGCAAGGTCTGGGCGGCCAGTTCGCTCAACCGCGCGCCGGCGAACTCGCCGCCGCTGCCGCGCACGTGCATGAGGATCAGCGCCGATCCGGCGGTGGTGACGATCGCCGCGCCCAGCGTGCGCGCGAACGCCATCGCGCCGGTGACCGCGCCGAGCTGCTCGGCCGGTGCGGCGTTCTGCGCGATCACGTTGACCAGCGCGCTGCACGGGCCAGTGCCCAGGCCGACGGCGGCGAACAACAGGGCCGCCGCCAGCGGGCTCAGCGACTGCGCCCACACGCCCATCGCCAGCGCGGCCAGCATCGCGATCGGCAGCGTGGCCAACACCGGGCGCCGATAGTCGCCGCTGCGTGCGGCGTAGCGCCCGGCCCATAACGCGCCGATCGCGCCGGACACCAGCGCCGGCACCAGCAGCAACCCGGCGCGCGAAGCGGGCAGGCCGTGGCCGATCTGGAAGTAGGCCGGAATCAGCACCGCCACGGCGATGTAGAAGCCGTACATGAGCAGACAGACCAGCAAGGCCGGGCCGATCACCGCATCGCGCAGCAACGCCGGCGGCAACATCGGCTCGGCGCTGCGGCCTTGTCGGCGGGCGAACGCCAGCGCGCCCAGCGCGGCCAGGCCGAAGCCGCCGAGCACCGGCGCGGACAGCCACGCGTAGCGGCCGCCGCCCCAGGACAGCGCGGTCAGCAGGGCGCAGGTGGCGAACACGAACAGCGCGGTGCCGGCCAGGTCGATGCGTCCGCCCGGCCGGCCGGCGCCGAGCCGGCGCAACGCGGGTGCGCCGGCCCACAGCGCCAGCGCGCCCAGCGGCAAGTTGATCCAGAACACCGCGCGCCAGCCCAGCGTATCGGTCAGCAAGCCGCCGAGCACCGGTCCGATCAGGCCGGCCAACGCCCACACCATCGCGAACAGTCCGGTGTATCGGCTGCGTTCGCGCGGCCCGGCGATTTCGGCGACCGACGCCTGCGCGATCACGATCAGTCCGGCGCCGCCGACGCCTTGCACGGCGCGTGCGGCGATCAGCGCCGGCAGGCTCGGCGCCAGCGCGCAGGCCAGCGAGCCCAGGACGAACAGCGCGACGCAGGCGTGCATCAGCCGGCGCCGGCCGTGCAGGTCGCCGAGTTTGGCGATCACCGGCGTGGCCGCGGCGGTGGCGAGCAGATAGATCGAGATCGTCCAGCCGAGCAGGTCGATACGCTGCAGTTCGCGCACGATCGCCGGCAGCGCGGTCGCGACCACGGTCTGCTCCAGCGCGCCCAGGAACACCGCCAGCATCAGCCCGCCGACCGCGCGGCGATCCGTCGCCGCGGCCGCGCTCATGCGCCGACCGCCCGCGCCGCGGCCAGTTGCGGAAAGCCCTGCGGCGCCGCCACGCCGTGCGCGGCGGGACCGACCGGTACGATCAGGTGGGTCGGCGGCGGCGCGGTTTCATCGATGCTGGCGGTGAAGTCCTTGCCGTCGTCCTTGCAGATGAAATGCATGACGTGGCGGCCGGCGGCGGCGGCGCGGATGAGACCGCCGGTGGTCGCCCACACGCCGGAGATGTAGAAGTTCGACAAGCCTTGCATCACCGGGCCGTGTTCCTTGATCGCTTCCTCCAGGGTCTCGCCGCTTTCCACGAACGGCTGCCAGCCGAGCACGGTGCCGTCGAAGTTGCCGGTGTAGCGCACCTGGGTCAGCGGGCTGGACACGTCGCGCACGCTGATCGAGTCCTTGAGCCCGGGGTAGCGCTTTTCCAGGAAGCGGATCATGGCGTTGCTGACCCGGCGCTTGGCGGCGTGGTACTCGTGACCGCGCCGCACCGGCAGGGTGTGCAGTTCCTCGCCCTTGCGCACCCGGCTGACCTGCTCGGGGCCTTCGTTGAGCGCGCGCCACGGCGCGATGTCGCAGAAGTAGGTGGCGTAGACGATGCTGGTGCCGTCCGGCGCCAGTTCGGGATAATGCCGGCTGCGGAACTGCACGTTGATGCTGGGATGGCGGATGCCGATCATCTCCTCCGCCTCTTCCGGTTCGAGCAGATACGTGGTGCACGGCTCGCCTTCGGGGAAGGGCTTGTCCAGGCCGAGGAAGGCGATGAAATAGCCCGGAAACACCATGTGCGGTTCGTTGATGGTCTCGGTATAGAGCTTGCGGAAGGTGTCGTTGAGGTAGCGGCCCTTGAGGAAGCGCATCATCGTGGTGTAGCCGTCGGCGGCGGAGACCACGATGTCGGCGCGGAACTCGCGACCGTCGCTCAGGCGCACGCCGACCGCGCGATCGTCCTCGACCAGGATCTCCTCGACCTTGGCGTTGTAGTGCACCTGGCCGCCGAGCCGGCGGTAGCGCGCCTCGATCGATTTGGCCAGGCCCAGCGAACCGCCTTCGGGCACGCCGGCCGAGAGATTCGCGTGCGAGGCGAGCTGGAAGTAGAACGGCAGCACCGGGAAGTTCTGGTGCTTTTCGTAGAGGATGAAATTGAACGCCTCGCGCAGGAACGGGTCCTTGAATTTGGCCGAGTAGTCGGTCATCAGCACCGTGATCGACTTGCGGATGGCGTTGAAGTAGGGGATGAAGGAAGCCAGCATCTTCCAGCGTTCCCAGCGCCCCATCAGCCCGACCGGCTTGAGGAAGGGGTACACCGCCAGCGCCTTGCGGAACTTGCGCAGCCCGCCGACGAAGTCGCGGATCAGCTTGGCGTCGGCCGGCGAGATTTCCAGCAGATGCGCTTCCAGCCGGTCCGGGTCGGAGTAGAAGTACACCACCTGCCCGTTGCTGCCGCGGACGATGTTGAACACGTCGAAGTGGCGCATCTGCTTGCCTTGCAGGGCGCCGAGTTCCATCCAGATCTGGTGCATCTCGTTGCCCGGGCCGTTGCCGAGCAGCCAGCTGATGCAGCAGTCGAAGGTGAAATCGCCGCGCTCCCAGGCGGTGCAGCAGCCGCCGGGGATTTCGTGCATCTCGAAGATCTGGGTCTTGTAGCCGTTCATCTGCGCGTAGCAGCCGGTGGACAGGCCGCCCAGCCCCGCGCCGATGATGATCATGCTTTCTCTGTTGCCCGGTGTATGCGACATGTCCTGGCTTCCTTGGCGGTCAGGCGACGGGCGCCGTTGCGATCGGGGCGGGGGATTCGACGGCGCGCAGTTTCGGCACGCTTCGCTCCAGCGGCGGTCCCTTGTCCAATTGCGGGAAGTGGCCGAGCTGTTCGATCCGCCACGGTGCCGTGTTGCCGCTTTCCCAGGCCTTGAACGGCAGGCCGAATTCCCGGCACAGGAACTGGATCGCGAAGCGGCCGGTGGCGGCGGAGCGGATCAGGCCGCCGCCGCCGACCCAATGGCCGGCCATCGAGAAGCCGCCCAGCCCGCGCAGGCGCATGCGGTCTTTCTTGACCAGATCGGCCATCAGATCGTCGGCTTCCGGCGATTTCCAGGCCAGGATCGCGCCCTTGTAATTGCCGGTGTAGCGTTCGGTCGAGGCTGGAGTGCCGACGTCGACCAGTCGGATGCGCGCGCCCAGGCCGGAGTGGCGGCGTTCGAGGAAGTCGCGCACGAACTCGGCGACCTGGCGCTTGAGCGCCCAGTACTGCTTGCGGTCGCTGCTGCGCAGGCGCTTCCAGTAGTCGTAGTCGCTGAAGTAAGTGCAGTGCAGGATCGAATGACCGGGCGGGGCGAAACCGTCGCAGTAGCGCGAACGCAGCTGCACCACCAGGCTGCCCTGGATCGCGCCGGGCAGGGCTGCGGCGTCCTCGGCCGAGAGCAGGTACGTGGTGCTGTGCGGCGTATCCGGCGGCAGATCGCCCTCGAAGCCGACGAAGGCCGAGACCACGCCCGGGTAGCGCTCGCCCGGCCGATCGAGCACCTGGTCGTAGAGCTTGTCCACGCGCGGATTGCCGTACTTGCCGTCGAGCAGGCTGCGCAGTGCGGTCAGGCCGTCGCAGGCGGCGATCACGTGATCGGCGTAGTGGCGTTCGCCGTTCTTGAGCTCGATACCGACCGCGCGCCCGTTCTCGACCAGGATCCGGCTGACCCGGGCGCGGTAATCGATGCGCCCGCCCAGTTCGAGGTAGCGCGACTCGATCGAGCGCGACAGCCCGAGCGAGCCGCCCTGCGGGAAACCGACGTTGCCGTTGTGCGCCTCGGCGATGTTGTACAGGTAGGGCACCAGCGAGAAATTGCCCGGGTCCTGGAAGAAGATGTTGCGCAAGCCGCGCCGCAGCAACGGGTCCTGGAAACGGTCGGCGAAATCGTTCATCTGGGTCGCGCCGTTGCGCCAGAACAGCCGGAACGCCGGCAACACCTGGCGCAGGGTGGCGTATTTGTCGCGCCAGTTCTCCAGCGGCGGAGGCTTCAGGAACGGATGCAAGGCCATGCCGGCGAAGCGGCGCAAGTCCGCGCAGAACTGCCGGATCAGGGGGGCGTCGACCGGCGACAGCTCGATCAGATGGCGTTCGAGCCGGTCGGGGTCGTTGTAGAAGGTGACCGAGCGGCCGTGCTCGTCGCTGACGGTGTTGAAGCTGTCGAACAGGCGGATCGACTTGCCGTCTAGCGCGCCCAGTTCGCGCCAGACCCGGTTGGCGTCGTTGCCGGCCGCGGTGCCGTTGAGCCATTCGATGCAGTAATCGAAGATGTAGCCCTGGCGCGACCAGGCGGTGCAGCATCCGCCCGGCAACACGTGCTTTTCGAAGATGCGGGTTTCCATGCCGCTCATCTGGCCGTAGCAGCCCGAGGCCAGGCCGGCCACGCCGGCGCCGATCACGATCACGCGCGGCTTGTCGCCGGGACCGCGGGCGCGCGCCTCCCAGCGCGGCCCGACGGGGGATTTGGCGCCGGCGGGCGCCGGCGCTTCGGGGCGGTGTCCGGAATCAGCCGGCATCGCTGACCTCCCCGACCAGGATGCCGCGCGCCAGGGCGGCGTTGAGCGCGATGTAGTCCTGGTCGAGCATGTCGGCGTGCTTGCCGAAGCCCTTGAACACTTCGGTGCGGGTGCTGGAGCTGCCGTGCCAGGTGCCGCGCTGGCCGTTGCCGTAGAACACCACCTTGTCTTCGTCCGAGATCACGCTGACCGGGGCCGAGATCACGCCGGTGTTCGGGGTCTGGCTGCAGAAGCGGATGTAGTCCTTGGCCTGCTGCAGGGTTTCCTCGGCGACGATGTCCGAACCGGTGTGCTTGCGCAGATGTTCGCTGAGTTCGCGTTCGAAGGCCTCGAAGTGCTCGTTGCCGAGTTCGAACGACTCCGGGATCCGGTACGAGTCCATGATCACCACGTTCGGCACCTCGCGGCCGCGGCGCTCCAGTTCCTTGGCTACTTCGAAGGCGAGGTTGCCGCCCAGCGAGTAGCCGAACAGGGTGCAGTGGCCGTCGGCATGGATGCCTTCGATCAGGTCGGCGTAGCTGGCCACCTTCTCGTCGCCGAGGATGTAGTTGAACGAGACGAACTCGTACTCCGGCAGATGCACCGCGAGCTGACGGTAGACCAGGCCGTGGCCGCCGGCGGGCGGGAAGCAGAAGATGGTCTGGCCGTGGCCGACGTTGAAGCGCAGGTAGGGCTGGGCGCCGGCGATGCGGCCGGTGCTGATCGCTTCTACGGTCTTGGCCATGCCGTGCAAGGTGGTGACCTTGAACAGCTGGCTGACCGCGATGGCGATGTTGAACTCGGTCTGCAGGTTGTAGATCAGTTCGATCAGCTTGATCGAGCTGCCGCCGACCTCGAAGAAGTCGTCCTGCAGGCCGACCTGCTCCAGGCCGAGCAGGCGTTGCCAGTGTTCGGCCATGCGCAGTTCGAACAGGGTGGTCGGCGGCTCGAACTCGGCCGCGCCGGCGTTGGCGTCCGGGGCCGGCAGCGCGGCCAGGTCGACCTTGCCGTTGGCCGACAAGGGCAGGGCGTCGAGCTGGACGAAGCGCGCCGGGATCATGAAGGTCGGCAGATAGCTGGCCAGATGCTCGCGCAGCGCGCGCCAGTTCAAGGCCACGCCGGATTCGGCCGGCACGCAATAGGCGCACAGCGAGGCTTCGCCGCGGCCGTCTTCGCGCACGGTCAGCACCGCTTCGCGGATCGCCGGCCAGGCGGCGAGCTGGGATTCGATCTCGCCGATCTCGACCCGGTGCCCGCGCACCTTGACCTGGCTGTCGACGCGGCCGATCAGTTGCACTTCGCCGGACGCGCTCCAGCGCGCCAGATCGCCCGTGCGGTACAGCCGGCGCAGGCGGCCGTCGCCGAGTTCGAGCTCGACGAAGCGCTGCGCGGTCTGCGCATCGTCGCCGACGTAGCCGGCGCTGACGCCGGCGCCGCCGATCCACAGCTCGCCCGGCACCCCGGCCGGCACCGGCTGGCGGTGCGCATCGAGGATGTACAGCTCGCTGTTCGGGAACGGCCGGCCGATCGGCACCATGCGGCTGGGATCGAGGTCGTCGGTCGGG
The DNA here is from genome assembly GCF_000336385.2 of Lysobacter antibioticus HS124. Taxonomy (GTDB): domain Bacteria; phylum Pseudomonadota; class Gammaproteobacteria; order Xanthomonadales; family Xanthomonadaceae; genus Lysobacter; species Lysobacter firmicutimachus. Next base: position 105,862 of record NZ_HG424620.1, read on the forward strand.
CCTTCGAAGTAGGTGCTGTCGATGGTCGCTTCGCTGAGGCCGTAGGAGTTCACCACCCGGCTGGACGGCCCGGCCAGGGCGCGCAGGCGCCGGTACTCCTCCACCTTCCACACGTCCGAGCCGACCGCGAGCAGGCGCATGAAGTCCAGGCGCTTGCCTTCGCGTTCGCAATAGTCCATCACCGAGCGCACCACCGCCGGCACGAACTCGGCGGCGTCGACCCGCTCGTCGAGCATGGTCCGGTACAGGCGCTCGGTGTTGAACAGCAGTTCGCGCGGCACCAGCACCAGCTTGGCGCCGGAGCACAGCGCCCGCACCAGGTCGCCGGCGAACACGTCGAAGGAGAAGCTGGCCATCTGCAGATGGGCCTGGGTCTCGCCCAAGCGGTATTCGCGCTGCCAGCCGGCGTAGGCCGAGGCCAGGTTGGCGTGGGTGACCCGCACCGCCTTGGGCTTGCCGGTGGAGCCGGAGGTGTAGATGACGTAGGCGGTCGCGGACAGCGGCACGGCCAGATCCAGGGCCGAGGCGTCGGTGTCGGCGTCGGCGATCAGGTGCAGGTCGTCCGGGGTCAGCACCTCGCCGCCCCAGCCGGCCAGGCGCGCGCGGCGGGTTTCGTCGACCACGGCGAATCTGGCCTCGGCGTGCGTGGCCATATAGGCCAGGCGCTCAGCGGGGTAGTCCGGGTCCAGCGGCAGGTAGGCGCCGCCGGCCTTGAGCACGGCCAGCAGGGTCACGATCAGCTCGGGCGACTTGTCCAGGCACAACGCCACCACGGTGCCTTCGCCGACGCCGAGCTCGCGCAGCTTGCGCGCCAGGCGGTTGGAGCGCCGCTCCAACTCGCCGTAGCCGAGCTGGCGCACCGCGCCGGATTCGCTCGGCGCCGACACCGCGATCGCGTCGGGACGGGCGCGGGCGATCTCGCCGATCAGTTCGTGCGCCGGGCGATCGGCGGCGACGGTGTCGGCCGCGCCGCTCCACTGTTCCAGCACCGTGCGGCGCTCGTCGTCGCCGAGCAAGCGCAGCCGGGCGATCGAGGTCGTGGCCGGGGCCCGGGTCAGTTCCTCGAGCAGGTTGACGTAGTGTCCGGCCAGGCGCTGCATGGTCTGCGGCAGGAACAGGTCGGTGTTGTACTTGAACACGCAGTGGAAGCGCTGGTCGGCTTCGTCCTCGTAGGCCGACAGGGTCAGGTCGAACTGGCCTTCCTCTTCCGGCAGTTCGATGTACTCCAGGCGATAGCCGTATTTCTCGGTCGCGACCTTGTGCGCGAGCAGGATGAACATCGCCTGGAACACCGCCGAGCGGCTCGGATCGTGCTGCAGGCCGAGCTTCTCGACCAGCAGCACGAACGGGTACTCCTGGTTGTCCAGGCCGTTGAGCACGATGCGCTGCACCTGCGCCAGCAGCTCGGCGATGTTCGGCTGCGAAGCCAGGTTGACGTGCAGCGGCAGCGGATTGACGAAGTAGCCGTAGACCTGGGCGAACTCCTCCTGGGTGCGGCCCATGACCGGGCTGCCGACGATCACGTCGTCCTGGCCGGTGTAGCGGTGCAGCAACAGGTAGTAGGCGCTCAGCAGCACCATGAACACGGTGACGCCGTTGTCGCGCGCCAGCTGGTGGATGCGCGCGCTGAGCTCGGGGTCGAGGGCGAAGAACTCCGATGCGCCGTTGTGGGTCTGCACGATCGGGCGCGGCTTGTCGGTCGGCAGGTTGAGGATCGGCACCTGCGCGGGCAGGTGGTCCTGCCAGTAGTCCAGCATCTTGGCCGCGTCGCGGGTGGCGAGGAAACGGTTCTGCCAGTTGAGGAAATCGAGATAGCGCGCGCGCACCGGCGCCAGCTCGACCTGTTCGCCGCGGCGCAGGCCCTCGTAGATCTCCAGCAGTTCCTCGATGAAGGTGAAGGTGGAGATCGCGTCCGAAATGATGTGGTGGACGGCCTTCATGATCACCCAGCGGTCCTTGCCGCGCTTGAACAGGCGGAAGCGCACCAGCGGGTCGTGCTCGAGGTCGTAGGGCTTGCGGTACTCGCGGATGATCTGCTGGTAGACCTCGTCCCAGGGCTTGTCCTGGACGTCGAACAGGGCCAGGTCGTGCTTGCCTTCGGCCGAGATCTTCTGCACCGCCTGGCCCTGGTCGAGCATGAAGTTCGCGCGCAGGCTGGGATGGCGCGCGATCAGCCGGCGCACGGCCTCGAACATCAGTTCCGGTTCCAGTTCGGTGCGCACCTCCACCGCGCCGCCGATGTTGTAGGCGAAGCCGTCGGGGTTGAGCTGCTTGAGGAACCACAGCGCGTTCTGGTTCTGGGTCAGTGGGTAACGGGTTTCGTCGCTGTGGGCGACGAAGCCCGAGTCGCCGGCGTCTTCGCCGTCGCCCGCGACCAGTTCGGCCAGGCCGGCGTAGAGCTGGTCGCCGAGGGTGCCGATCGAGCTGCTGCTGAGCAGGGTGACCACCGGCAGGGCGACCTTGAGCTCGGTGTGGATGCGCGCGCGCAGCTCCATCGCCAGCAGCGAATCCAGGCCGAGCGCGTTGAGGCTGGCGTCGGTGTCGATCTGCTCGCTCTTGATCCGCATCACCTGGGCGATCAGGGCGTGGAAGCGCTCGTCGAGCAGGCGCCGGCGGGTGTCGCCATCGGCGGCGCGGAAGGTTTCGACGAAGCTGCCGCGCTCGCCGCTGTCGGCGCCGGCGCCGTGCTTGGCCAGTTCGCTCACCAACGGCGGCGGCGAGGCGTACCAGGCGAGGAAGATCGGCCAGTCGACCACGGTCGCGACCAACAACTGGGCGCGGTCCTGGCCGATGACGCGTTCGAGCACGTCCATGCCGGCGTCGGGCGAGAGCGAGCTCATGCCGCGGCTGTTGCGGTAATGGTCGATCAGGCCGAGCTCTTCGATCATGCCGGTGGCCCACGGGCCCCAGTCCAGGCTCAGCGCCGGCAGGCCGAGCGCGCGGCGATGGTGGGCGAGGGCGTCGAGGAAGGCGTTGCCGGCGGCGTAGTTGGTCTGGCCGGCGGTGGTCACCAGCGAAGCGATCGAGGCGAACAGGACGAAGTGCTCCAGCGGCTGGTCGATCAGGTGCCGATGCAGCAGCCAGCCGCCGATCACCTTGGGGTCGTAGACCGGGTCGAAGGCATCGCGGGTCATTTCGCCGAGCAGGGTGTCGCGGACCTGGCCGGCCAGGTGGAAAGCGCCGCGGATCGGCGGCAGGTCGCGTTGCTTGTAGTCCTGCAGCCAGGCTGCCAGCGCGCCTTCGTCGGTGACGTCGAGCTGGGCCAGGATCGGTTCGGCGCCGAGCAGCTCCAACTGCTTGATGAAGCGTACGTTGCGGCCGATCGCGCTGGCCGGATCGGTGTCGCGCCATTGCGCGCGCGGCGGCAGTTTGCTGCGGCCGACCAGGATCAGCTTGCGCGCGCCGCGCTTGACCAGGGTGCGGCAGAGCAGGCGGCCCAGCGCGCCGAACGCGCCGGTCACCAGGTAGGCGCCGTCGGCGCGCAGGCGCAACGGCAACGGCTTGTTCAGCCCAGCGGCCGGCTGCAGACGGCTGGTGTAGCGCTTGCCGTCGCGCAGGGCGATCTCGTCCTCGTCTTGCTGCAGCACTTCGGCGAGCAGGGCCTGGGCTTCGCTGCGGCGCGCGGCGTCGGCGGCCTCCGCGGTTTCCTCGCCGGCGGCCTGCAGGTCGATCAGCTTGCCGCGCTGGGCGACCAGCTCCTGATACCACAACACCCGGCCGATGCCCCAGGCCGGCGCGCCCAGCGGTTCGACGTCGTCGCGGTCGGCCACCGCCTGCGCGGCGCGGGTCGCCACGTGCAGACGCGCATCGGGCTGCGAAGCCAGCAGCGATTGGCTCAGCGCGATGAGCGAATAGGCGCCGCGGGCGTTGCCCGCCTTGAGTTCGGTCGCGTCGACCTGTTCCAGGTGCGGCTGGTCGAGATTCCACAAGTGCACGACCCGGGCGAACGCGCCTTCACCGGCCTTGGCCAGGTCGGCGAACAGGCGCTGCAGGTCCTTGAACGCACCCGGCACCACGGTCGATTCGCGCAGATCCTTTTCCAGCTTGTAGCGCTTGCCGGGGCGGACGATGTGCACGCGCTCGCCGCGCGCCTGGGCCAGCGTCGCCAGTTCGTCGCCCACGCCCTGGGCGTCGGCGAGGATCAGCCAGCCCGCCGCGGCGCTCTCGTCGGCCGGCGCCGCTTCGTCTACGGCTGCAGCGACGGTTTCGTCGGCGGCCGCGATCGGCGGCAGTTCGACCCAGCGGGTTTCGGCCAGCCAGTTGTCGATCGTCGCCAGGTTGACCTTGGCGCTGGCGTTCTCGACGTTGGCGGCGCGGAAGCCGGCGACATGGCCGAGCGGCGCGCCATGCTCGTCGTAGACGGCGATGTCGCCGATCAGCTCGTCGCCGCCGTCGTGGCGCACGCTGGCATGCACCCACAGGGCGCGGTCGCCGATCGCGTCGGTGCGCACTTCCTCGATCGACAGCGGCAAGCGAATGCCGGTGTCTGCGGGGCCGTCTTCGGCTTGCTGCAGGATCTGCGGCGTCAGCAGGGTCTGGAAGCAGGCGTCGAGCATGGCCGGATGGAAATGGTGGCCGGCGGCGTCGCCGTGCAGGCGTTCGGTCGGCACGATCCGGGCCAGGGCTTCGCCGCGGCCGACCCAGACTTCCTCGATGCCTTGGAACGCCGGGCCGTAGTGATAGCCCATCTTCGCCAGCGCGTCGTAACAGGCCGAGCGCGCCAGGAACAGCGGGCTGCGTTCGCGCACCGCGCGCAGGTCCAGGGGCGCGCCGGTGCGCCGGCCCTGGCTGGCGCGCACGCTGCCGCTGGCGTGGACGGTGCGATCCTGGCCGTCGGCGGACAGGCTGGAGACCTGGAACGTCGCGCCGTCGGAGGCGAACGACAGCTGCACCGTCGCCGCTTCGGCGTCGGACAGGAACAGCGCCTTGCGCAGTTCGATGTCGGCGATCGCGGCCTCGTGGCCGCCGGTCAGCGCGCGCACCGCCTGGGTCGCCATCTCGATGTAGCCGGCGGCGGGGAACAGCACGTTGCCCTGGATGCGATGGTCTTCCAGGTACGGCATGCGCTCGGCGTCGAGCTTGGCTTCCCAGGTCGGTTCGGCGACGGCCATGCGCCGGCCGAGCAGGCCGTGGTCGAGCTGGCCGAGGCGGACCTGTTCGACCGGGCGCGGCTCGACCCAGTAGCGGTCGCGCTTGAACGGATAGCGCGGCAGCGGCAGCGGACGGCCCTGCGGATGCAGCGCGCTCCAGTCGATGGCCGCGCCGAGGTTGTGCAGGCCGCCCAGCGAGGCGGCGAAGCGCGCGGCTTCGTCTTCCTGGCGACGGATCGAGGGCAGGCTGCGCGCGCTGGCGCCGCGCGCGGCGAAGCATTCGTTGATCGAATGACCGAGCACCGGGTGCGGGCCGATCTCCAGGAACAGGTCGTAGCCGTCGTGGGCCATCTGGTCGATCGCGGCGCGGAAGCCGACGCTGTTGCGCACGTTCTCCCACCAGTATCCGGCGTCGAGTTCGTGGCCGGCGGCGATGCCGGGCTTGGCGGTCATGTACAGCGGCACCTGCGCCGGATGCGGCGCCAGCCCGTCCAGCGATTCCAGCAGCTCGTCCTTGATCAGGTCCATCTTGGCGCTGTGATAGGGCACGCGCACGGCCAGGAACTTGGCGAACAGCTGCTCGGCCTGCAGCTTCTCGGCCAGTTCGGCCAGCGCGTCCTGATCGCCGGCCAGGGTGATCGCGGTCGGGCTGTTGACCGCGGCGACCGAGACCCGGTCGCCGTAGGGGCGCACTCGGCGCAGCGCTTCGGCTTCGGTCAGGCTGACCGCGAGCATGGTGCCGGTGTCGACCAGCTTCTGCTGCAGGCGGCTGCGGTGCACGACCACCCGCACCGCCTGTTCCAGGGTGTAGACGCCGGCCTCGTAGAAGGCCGCGACTTCGCCGGTGCTGTGGCCGACGATCGCGTCGGGACGTACGCCCTTGGCCCGCCACATCGCCGCCAGGGCGATCTGCACGGCGAAATTGGCCGGCTGCGCCAGCCAGGTCTCGCTCATCTTCGAATCGGCTTCGGCGGCGTTCATCTCCGCGATCAGCGACCAGTCGACATGCTTGGCCAGTTCGCGATCGCAGCGCTCGATGACCTCGCGGTAGACCGGTTCGTTCTCGAACAACTGCCGACCCATCGCCCACCACTGCGGGCCCATGCCGGTGAACACCCAGGCCAGCTTCGGCGGCGTCGCGCGGCGTTCGTCGGCGACCAGGTGCGGATGCGCTTCGCCGGCGGCGAATGCGGCCAGGCGCTCGCGCAGCGATTCGCGGCTGTCGTAGACGATCGACAGGCGCGACTCCAAGTGCTGGCGGCGATGGGCGAGGGTGTAGCCCAGGTCGCGCAGATCGACGGCCTCGTCGCCTTCGCGATCCAGTTCGCGGGCGATGCCTGCGGCCAGCGCCGGCAGCACCGAGGCGTCGCGCGCGCTCAACGGCAGCACGTTGTAGCCGCCTGCGGCGCGGCCGGCGCTGTCGTCGGCGGTCGTCGCCCGCGGCGCGCGCGCCGGCGCCTCTTCCAGCAGCACGTGCGCGTTGGTGCCGCCGAAACCGAACGAGTTGACGCCGGCGCGCGCCGGGCCCTCATGCGCCGGCCACGGCGTGACCTGGGTCGGGATCTTGTACGGCATCGAGGCCAGGTCGATGTCCGGGTTGACCGTCTGCAGGTTGATGTGCGGCGGAATGGTCTTGTGCTTGAGCGCGAGCGCGGTCTTGATCAGGCCGGCGACGCCGGCGGCGGCCTCGGTGTGGCCGATGTTGGTCTTCACCGAACCCACATAGCATTCGTCGCCCGGCTTGCGCCCGACCGCCAGCGCGCGGCCCAGCGCCTTGGCCTCGATCGGGTCGCCGACCGGGGTCGAGGTGCCGTGCGCTTCCATGTATTGCAGGCTGCCCGGGGCGATGCCGGCCTCGCGGCAGACGCGTTCGATCAGCGCCACCTGGGCGTCGGGGTTGGGCACGGTAATGCCGTTGCTGTGGCCGTCCTGGTTGACGCCGGTGCCGACGATCACCGCGTAGATCGGGTCGCCGTCGCGCACCGCGTCGTCCAGGCGCTTGAGCGCGACCAGGCCGACGCCTTCGGCGCGTACGTAGCCGTTGGCGGCGGCGTCGAAGGTGCGCGACTTGCCTTCCGGCGACAGGAAGCCGCCCTTGGTTTCGGCGATGGTGTACTGCGGGGTCATGTGCAGCAGGGTGCCGCCGGCCAGGGCCAGGCTGGTCTCGCGCCGGCGCAGGCTCTGGCAGGCCAGGTGCACCGCGACCAGCGAAGAACTGCAGGCGGTGTCGATCGACAGGCTGGGGCCGCGGAAGTCGAAGCAGTACGAGATCCGGTTCGACGCCATCGTCATCATCGTGCCGGTCGCGGTGTGCGCGGCCAGGGTCTCGAAGCTGAGGTCGGCGAACTGGACGATCTTGTAGTCCAGGGTGAAGGCGCCGACGAACACGCCGATGTCGCGGCCGGCCAGTTCGGCCGGCTTCTGGCCGCCGTCTTCCAGGGCTTCCCAGGCCACTTCCAGCAGCTTGCGTTGCTGCGGGTCCATGTAGTCGGCTTCGCGCGGGCTGATGCCGAAGAACGCCGGATCGAATTCGTCGAAGCCGTCGATGTAGCCGCCGCGGCCGCCGACCAGGCGGCCGGGCTTGCTCTTGTCGCGGCTGCCCAGGGTAGCCACGTCGTAGCGGTTGAGCGGCGTATCGGTGAGGCAGTCCTTGCCTTCGATCAGGTTCTGCCAGAAGCCGCGATGGTCGCAGGCGCCGCCGGGCAGGCGGCAGCCGATGCCGACGATGGCGATGCGCTCGAGCGGCTCGTGGGCGCGGTCGGCGGCCGCTTGCGCGGCGGCTTCGGCGGCTGCGGGCGCGGCGCCGTCGGCGTGGTCGCGGTGGGGGGCGTTCTTGCTGGGGTCCGTCATGATCGAGTCCTTAGTTCTTTACGTCTGGCGACGCCGGGGAGGTGAGGGACGGGCGAGGGGAGGCGTGGCGCCGATGCGCGCCATCGGGGAACGCTTCGCTCAGGACGCGCGCTTCTTGCGCGGCCGCAGCGGATGGATCAGGGTCGAGAACACCGCGCCGGTGCGCGGAAACGAACCGGGATCGAACAGGCCGATCCCGCGCGGCCGCCGATCCGGCCGCCAGGTGTAGCTGCCGAACAACCGGTCCCAGATCGACAGATCCGAGCCGAAGTGGCCGGCTTCGCTGCGGTCGCAGCTGTGATGCATGCGATGCAGCTCGGGGCTGGCGAGCACTTGGTTGAGCCAGCCCAGGCGCACGTCGATGTTGGCGTGGACGAAGTAGCCCTGGGCGATGACGAAGATGCCGACCGCGAACAGCGAGGGCGCCGAGAAGCCGGCCAAGGCCAGCGGCAACTGCACCGTGAACTGCGACAGCACCACGTCGAACACGTGATTGACGCCGTTGTTGGCGACGTTGACCTTGTCCGGCACGTGGTGCACGCCGTGCAGGCGCCACAGCAGCGGAATGTCGTGGCCGGCGCGATGGATCGCGTAGCTGGCCAGCGAACTCAACAGCAGCGCGAGCGGGATCTCGGCCCACAACGGCAGGGTCGGATGCAGGGGCGACAGCGCCGCCACCGCCGCGGCGACCGGCAATTGGGCCAGCGCGCCGGCCGCCACGGTGAGCACGAAGTAGACCGCGTACAGGCCCCACTCGCGTCCGCTCGGCTGCCATGCGCGCTCGTACGGAATAATAAATTCGAGTATCGCCAGGTAGAAAATGCTGGCGAATACGAAGGCGAAACTGGCCGGACCCGGGTCCCAGTCCAGGATTAATCCGGCGCTCACATAAACCGCTACCGCCAGCATCAGCAAAGGATGGGCGATATAACGCAGCCGGTCGCGCCAAGGCTGCGCCGGCGCGACCGCCGTCGTTTTTCCGGACGTGGCGTGAAAATGCGGTGAAACCGAATCTTCGAGTTTCTGGTCACAATTCTCTAGCGCGACGCCAATCACCATTCGCTCGGAGTCGGGAGGCGCGCTCATGAGAATATTTCCGCAATATTCGCGAATATGCGCCGCGAATCCCGCGGCGCGCGGCGCGGGTGCGATGCGTCCGTCGAGCGCACGGCGCAAGTGGCTGATTTTTTTGCGGCAATGCCTGACTGCTGGACGTCCATGCGAGCCTCAGGGGTGACCAAGAGCGTCAGCTGACGCATGCGGTCAGCGCATGGTCGCTGGTGGGCAGAAGGGGATTCGAAGCGAACGCCGATTTAATCGGCCGGATTACTCGGGCGGCTAATAATCGACGCAAGCGCGAGTCGCCGTCAAAGGCGCAGTCCCGCTGCGCGAGTGACGCCGATCATTCTTTGGAACATTGATTCCCAAGTGGGAAATATTATGTGCTGGTATTGGTGGGCCGAATCGCCGCCGGCGACGATGCGAGCCGCGCGCGCTGGCACCCAATAATGACGCCCGCACGTCAGACGCGTGACGAATATCGTCCCGCGCGGATGCGGCCGGGATTTTCCATAACAAGGAGTCAGGACGATGCAGTTGGCGACAGAACGCGTCATCGAGGTCAAGCACTGGAACGACAGCCTTTTCAGCTTCCGCACCACCCGCGACCCCGGCTTCCGCTTCGACAGCGGCCACTTCGTCATGGTCGGCCTGGAGGTCGAGGGCCGGCCGCTGATGCGCGCTTACTCGATCGCCAGCGCGCACTACGAAGAGCATCTGGAGTTCTTCAGCATCAAGGTGCCCGACGGCCCGCTGACCTCGCGCCTGCAGCACATCGCCAACGGCGACTCGATCCTGGTCAGCCGCCGGCCCACCGGTACGCTGGTGCTCAACGATCTCAATCCGGGCAAGCGCCTGTACCTGCTCGGCACCGGTACCGGCCTGGCGCCGTTCCTGAGCATCGTCCGCGACCCGGCCACCTACGAGCGCTTCGAGACCGTGGTCCTGGCGCACGGCGTGCGCCATGTCAGCGATCTGGCTTATGCCGACTTCCTCGAACGCGAGTTGCCCGCGCACGAGTTCCTGGGCGAGGCCGTGCGCCGCCAGCTCAAGTACTACCCGAGCGTCACCCGCGAGCCGTTCCGCAACCGCGGCCGGATCACCGATGCGATCGCCGACGGCCTGATGGCGCAGACCCTCGGCCTGCCGCCGCTGAATCCGTTGGAAGACCGGGTGATGCTGTGCGGCAGCCCGCAGATGCTCGAAGACACTTCGACCTTGCTGGAAGGACGCGGCTTCAAGCCTTCGCCGCGCACCCGCGAGCCGGGCGACTTCGTGATCGAGCGCGCCTTCGTGGAGAAGTGACCCGGCCGCGCGCTCCGCGCCGGCCGTTTCCATCCCCCGCCATCGCCATCGTTGCCTTGCCGGCGGCGCGGCGTTGCGCCCCTGCCTGAGGATTCGCACCATGACTCGCACTGCCACGCCGGTCAGTCTGATCGGCGCGCCCACCGACGTCGGCGCCGGCGCGCGCGGCGCCCGCCTGGGGCCGGAAGCCCTGCGCATCGCCGGCCTGACCGAAGCCCTGCGCGGGCTCGGCCTCGACGTCGCCGACCGCGGCAACCTCGACGGTCCGCCCAACCCCTGGTCGGCGCCGGTCGGCGGCTATCGCCATCTCGACGAAGTGGTGGCCTGGAACCGCAATGTGATGGACGCGGTCGCCGCGGAACTGCGCGAAGAGCGCATGCCGATCCTGCTCGGCGGCGACCATTGCCTGGGCCTGGGCTCGATCACCGCGGTCGCGCGCCATTGCCGCGAACGGCGCAAGAAGCTGCGCGTGTTGTGGCTGGACGCGCACGCCGACTTCAACACCCACGAGATCACCCCGACCGGCAACCTGCACGGCATGCCGGTGGCCTGCCTGATCGGCATGGGGCCGCCGTGCCTGACCCGGCTCGGCGGCGAAGCGCCGGCGATGCAGGTCGGCGAGATGCGCCAGATCGGTACGCGCTCGGTCGATCCGGGCGAGAGGCAGCTGATCAAGCAGCTCGGCCTGCCGGTGTACGACATGCGCCGGATCGGCGACATCGGCATCAAGCGGGTGATGGAGGAAGCGTTGGACGGCGTGGACGCCGACACTCATCTGCACGTCAGCTTCGATGTCGACTTCCTCGACCCCAGCATCGCGCCCGGTGTCGGCACCGTGGTCGCCGGCGGACCGAACTACCGCGAGGCGCAACTGGCGATGGAGATGATCGCCGAAAGCGGCTGCATGGGCTCGCTGGACATCGTCGAACTCAACCCGATCCTGGATCGCGACAATCACACCGCCCTGGTCGCGATCGATCTGGTCGAGAGCCTGTTCGGCAAGTCGACGCTGGTGCGGGCTTGATGGGCCGGGATTGGAGATTCGGGATTGGAGATTGGAGATTGGGGATTGGAGATTGGGGATTGGGGATTGGGGATTGGGGATTGGGGATTGGGGATTGGGGATTG
>NZ_HG424621.1:0-229 GCF_000336385.2 Lysobacter antibioticus HS124
GCAGCGGGCCCAGCAGGGCCCGCCGCAGGCCGAGGCCGACGGCATCCGGTTTCAGGGGACGCGAGTGGCTCATCGTCATCGCGCTGCGATCAGACCGAACCGCCGCACTTGCCTTCGCCGCACTTGCCTTCACCGGCCTTCTTGGCCGTCGGCTTGGCGGAGGACTTGACCGCCCCCTTCTTGTCGCCGCCGCACTTGCCCTCGCCGCACTTGCCTTCGCCGGCCTTCT
>NZ_HG424621.1:239-40576 GCF_000336385.2 Lysobacter antibioticus HS124
TGCGATCGGCTTGCCGGCGCTCTTGGCACCGCCACAGCCGCCTTCGCCGTGCTTCTTGTCGCCGCCGCAGCTACCCTCGACCTTCTTCGCAGCCACGGCCTTAGCGCCGGCCTTGTCGGCGGCTTGGGCCGATTGCGCGCCCAGCAGGTAGCCCTGCGACAGGTCGGTCATCGCAAACGCGGAAGCCGACAGGCTCAGGCCGCCGATCAGGGTGGCGCCGAGGGCGAGGGCGATGGGCTTCTTGATCTGCTCGTACATTGAAAAACTCCTTGATGACAAAATCGACGGAGAATCCGTCGGTGGGTAACGCACGGTGGCTCCAGGTCGCGACCTGTTGCATTTCTGTGTGCCCGGGACGCATTCCATCGCTGTCGCCACGACCGGCGTAGCGCTCTCCGCAAGCACGCCTTAAAGAGCGCCGACAGGCGCGGCAGGATTCGCGCGATGCAGCCAGATTCGCCGCTTCGTTAACTGTCGATTCATGCCGGTACCGCGGCCTTCGATTGCATGTGCGGGAGCGCCGGGCAAACAAGCAGGAATTGTCGCGAAGTCATGCCGTATCGCCATACGGAAATGTCTTAGCGCAAATCCGATAGCCTCGGCTGTCCTGTCGAAAAGTTCCGCGCTTTTATCGTCTCTAGCGTTCGCCGAAATCGGCGTTGGATGGCGACAGAACGCAAGTGCGCGAGCGATGGCGGAAGCGGTATCGCGGCGTTGAAGATCGCCTGGAAACGCGTTTCCTGTCGAGCGCGGACGAGGCCGCTGGAAATGCGAAATCCCTCCTCGCCATCAGCCGACTCGTGACGAGGAGGGGGCGGAGTCTTCGAGCGTCTGGCGGGACTTCGCTCAGGGTGCTAAGTCCCGGAGCCCATCCGGTTATGTGCCGAATTGGCCTGGTAGTGGGGATAGTGCGTGTCCGCGACCCGCCGTGCGGTACCGGTGTTGAGATCGATGACGAAGCTCTCCTTCCGCGCCGGGACTTATCGGGCCAGCGTGTCCTGCTTCGGGTCTTCGTCGCCGAAGGCCATGGCGCCGCCCGCCATCAGGATCTTGTCGCGTGAGAACTGGGCCGACGGCGCCCCTTGACGTTGCTACCGATAGCAGGCGGCCGCAGTTCCGGCCCGAAGCTACTTCGCCGTCAGCTGCTCGTACAGAGCGTAATAGGTGAATCCCTCGGTGTTCACCTGCATCGTGAGGTTCAACAGCGGAAAAGCGCCGAAGGGGCCGTAGGCTACGGCCGAGTTTGGAACGCTTGCCATCGTCCCATAAGTCGGCACCCGGATGATGCATGCCCGGTCCTGTGCGACCGAGTGCGTCGCCGCTTGCTCCGCGGTAACCGGGACGCAGCGCAACCCCTCCTGCGCGTACCCGGCATAGTCCCAGACGAACCCGCCTTGCGCGTTGTTGTCGCGCAGGTCGCCTGGAATCAGCCGAGGCTCCTTCTCCCACCACTTGAACCCAGGCATGTACTGAACAAAGAGCGGGTCCAGCAAGTTGAGCCTGCTATCGCCCTCCTGCCAGCCCGACCACGCCATTATGTCTCGACGGGAACCCAGCCAAGCCTGCGCGTTTTGCTGGAACTCGATCGGGTGATTGAACTCCAGGACTTCTTCGGTCAAGCCGTCGTGCGAGAACTCCAGATAGCACGAACTGTCGCAACGCACGCCAGAATTCTTCGCCGTGACCGTCCAGCCCCTGGACTCCACCCCAGGCCACGTCATCACGTTGATTTTCAGAACGGTAGTCGGCGCAGGGGCGGTGTCGACGCCAGCGCAAAGCACCTCGCTTCTCAGCTTGGTCTTCGGATAAACGGCCTTGGTGTATTCCTTCAGGCCCGGCCAAACGCCGCTGCCCTTGAAGTACTTGCACTGGGTCGCCTTTGCGCCCGGTATTCTCAAGGGGGCGGTCCGGCCCAGGGGCGTGTTCCTGCTGAAGACTTCATCGAGATAGAGCAGAACGTTCTTCTGCGAACCGGCCGGAAGCAGCTTCAGGGTTTCGGCGGGGTTGATTCCGGTCGCGTTGTCCAGCCCGTAATCCTCGAGCGGCGAATGCCCGAAGTTGGCGATGTTGCCGTCGGTCACCGCGCCGTGGATGCCTCTCGAGCTATCGCCGGTATAGGTTATGAACTCCACCCCCCCCCGTTGCTTGAACTTCGGGAATACGTGCTCGATCAAGCGGTTCATCTGAATCACCTGCTGCCGCCCTTCAGTCGAATCGCCGAAGCCTTGTTCGATGTTCAGGAACCACCCGTCCAGTTTCAGCGCCTTGGCGATTTTTTCCAGATTCTTCAAGGCCGGGATGTGATAGGAGGACTCGAGCTCTTCGTTCGGAAACGTTCCGGTCAGAAAGCCGATCAAACTCTTGACCATGGCGGAGTTGCCATGAGTCGCGTCGATATAGACGGTCCCGTAGATCTTCACCCCGTTCTCGTGGGCGGCGGTGACCCAGTTCGGGTCCGGAGCGATCACGTGCGCTCCGGAGGAATGCTCGCCACCGAAGTACACGAATTTCCGAACGAACGCCCAATTCTCGAATGTCACCGGAGGAGGCGCCCCTTCCGGATAGGACTTGAGCGCCGGACGGGTCCGGTACAAGGCCGTGTAGTCGATGCCGTTTCCGGTCTGCCGGTTGCCCAACCAAGCCGACTCCATGTTGGTGTTCAGCTCGGTCCGCGATGGCGCGGGCCTGTTCGGCGACACAACAACCAGGTTTTCAGTCAATAGACTGTCGAAACCGCTCGAGTTGCTCCCGCTGTCCAAGGCCCAGGTATAGGTATCCATGCCGAATGCGTGACCGCTGATGGCCAGGCAAAGGGGGATGGCCACCAATTTCATTCGCTTCATTCCAAAATCCTCTGTCTTCCATGTCTTCCATGTCTTCCATGTCTTCTTTGCCGCTCTCCCGGTCGTAACGTATCGCAGCGCCGCTCACCGGCACAGGCACAGATACGGGGCTAGGCCTAAAGAGCTAGTTCGACATCCAAGCCACGGCGACGGCGTCCCTATGCGGGTGTCGCGGTCGCCCCATGCATCTGTTTCGAACAGCGCAGGCATAGGGGAAGCGGCCTCGCCCTGGCGATCGCAGCCGAGCTGAGGCAGAGAAAACTCCGCCGCGCCCGGTCGCTTCAGCCGCCTCACGAAGCTTGCGCCTGCCGCATGCCTCGTTCGATGCTGGCGAGAATCTCCTCGATTCCTGCCGGCTTGACCAAGTGCTCGTGGAAACCGACCGCGGCGGTGCGGTCGCGGTCGCCGGCCTGACCGTAGCCGCTGTAGGCCACCAGGTAGGGCGAATTTCGTTGCAAGCGCAGGGTGGAGGCGATGTCGTAGCCGTTGAGCGGACCGGGCAGCTCCAGGTCGCACAGGACCACATCGAACGCGCCGCGGCGCCAGGCCGCCAAGGCCTGCTCGGCGTCGATCGCGCATTCGGCGTGGTGGCCCTGCAGTTTCAGCAGTACGCGCAGGGCTTCGGCGGTGTCGGTCTCGTCGTCGACGATCAGTACTCGGCCGCAAGCGCGGTCGGCCGGCATGTCTGCCCGCGGCATGCCCAGGCTGGCTTCGACTTCGGCCAGCGCCGTGCTCGGCGCGGTCTCGGTCCGGGGGGGCGCCAGCGGCAGGCGCACGCTGAAGCGCGCGCCGCGGCCGAGTCCGTCGCTGTGCGCGGCGACCGAGCCGCCGTGGCGCTCGACCAGGGTCTTGACGATGCTCAGGCCCAGTCCGAGTCCACGCGAACGCCAGTCGGGCGTCTGCACGAACGGTTCGAACAGGCGTGTCGACAGGTCTCGGCTCAGTCCCTGGCCTTGGTCGCTGACTTCGATCAGCACGCCCTCTTCGGTCGTCGCCGCGTCGATGCGAATGCGTTGCCCCGGCGAACTGGCCTTGACCGCGTTCGACAGCAGGTTGTCGAACACTTGCCGCAGCCGCGCACGATCGCCGTCGACCCAGCATGGCTCGACCGGCAGCGCCGCCTCGATCGCTACCTGTTCGTGCCCGGCACGGTCGACATGGTCGCTGTGCACTTCCTCCAGCAGCCGGTTGAGATCGAAACGTTCGCGACGCAGTTCCAAGTCGCCTTGGGTGACGCGGGAAATGTCCAGCAGATCATCGACCAGGCGGTGCAAGTGACGGTTCTGCCGCAGCAGCGTCGCCAGCGCGCGTTCGCGATCGGCGGCGGGCAGGTCGTTCCGGCTGAGCAATTCGCTGGCGGCGCTGACTCCGGACAACGGATTGCGCAGTTCGTGACTGAGTACCGCCAGGAACCGGCTGATGCGCTGGTTGGCCGCGGCCAGGGTTTCCAGGGCGCGTTTCTGGTCTTCGATATCGGTGCTGGCGCCGTACCAACAACGCAGTCGGCCGTGGTCGTCGAACAGCGGCTGGGCGCGCACGATATGCCAGCGGTACGCGCCGTCGGCGCGGCGGAAGCGCAGCTCGACGTTGAGCTGCCGGCCGGCGCGGATCGCCTGGTCCCAGGCGCGTTGGCCGTTGTCGAGGTCGTCGGGGTGGACGATGTGGCGCCAGTCCTCTTGCCCGCTCAGGCCGGTGTACTCGTACCAGTGCCGGTTCTGGTAACGGATGCCGCCGTCGGGTTCGGCGATCCAGACCATCTTCGGCAGATTGTCGAGCAAGGCATGCTGTTCCGCCTCGGCGCGTCGCAACTGCAATTCGAACACCCGCCGCTCGTGCACGTCGCGAATGCCGCCGATCCACTCGGCGACGGCCTCGTCCTCGGTCAGCACCGGCACCGCGCGCAGGGCGACGTAGCGCGCTTCGCCGGTGGCGGTGCGGACCCGGAACTCCAAGTCGAGCGTCTGCGCCGGCGCCTCGCGCAGCGCCTCGCCCCAGGCATCGCGCACTCGCGCGCGGTCGCCCGGATCGATCGCGTCCAACCAGCCGTCGCCGCGGTACTGCAGCGGCGGTTGCCCGGTCAGCGCTTCCCAGCCCGGCGCATCGAGCATGCGGCCGTCGCGGTCGGCGCACCAGACGATGCCGGCCCAGGCCAGGGCCAGGCTGCGAAAGCGGCGTTCGCTGGCGGCGACCCGGCGGGTGGCTTCGATCCGGTCGGTGATGTCGACGGCATGGATCACCGCGCCTTCGACCGTCTCTCCGTCGGGCTGGTGCGGCACGAACTGGACGTCGTAGTGGCGGCGCTCGCCGGCCAGGAGCAACTCGGCCGGGAAGCGCACCGCCTGGCCTTCCAGGGCGCGCTGCAGCAGCGCCAGGTAGGGGGCCAGATCGCTGTGCGGATGCGCTTCGTCGACCCGCATGCCGTGCAGGGGCGTGCCCGCGAAACAGTCCTCGAAACTGCGGTTGAACAGACGATAGCGTCGTTCGATGTCGATGTAGGCGACCAGCGCCGGAAGCCGATCGATCATCGCGCGCATCAGCTGGCGTTGCGCGCGCAGGGCGGCGTCGATGCGCTTGTGCTCGCTTATGTCGAGCGCGAGCAGGGCGACATCGCGCCCGGACAGCGCTTCCCCGGCGAGCAGCACCCAGTCGGCGCGGCCCTGTCGACCGAGCACCTGCACCTCGGTGGGACGGAACGCGCCCTCGCGCCGCAAGGTATCGAGCAAGCCGCGTGGCACGCCGAGGTGTTGCAGGTCGTCCGACGCAAGCTCGCCGGGCGGCCGGCCGTCGAGCGTGCCCGTCTCGCTGCCGTGGTCGCCGAGCAGCATGCGCCGGAAGCGCGGATTGGCCAGCCAACGGCCGCCGTCGAGGTCGGCGAAGCAAATGCCCCACATCTCGGTGTCGAACACCGCGCGCAGCTTGCGGTCGCTGAGGCTGGGCTGGTCGCCGCTGCGCCGGCGCAAGAACAGGACATGGCCGGAATCGGCGTCGCGCCCGGCCTGCAGGCGGACCACGTCGGCGGTGAGTTCCGCGCCGCTGCCGGACAGGTCGATGTGGTAGGTCGAGCGCGACGCGCTGCCGGCGTCGGCGTCGAACGCATCTTCGGGCAGGCCGGCCAGCAGCTCGCCGATCGGCCGTTTCTCGGCGCGTTCGCTGCTGCAACCGAGCATGGATTCCGCGACCGCATTGAGATAGCGCACACGACGGTGCTGGTCGACGGCGACCACGCCGTCTTCGATGCCCGCGAGTACCGCGGACAGGTGCGCGCGCTGTTCGCGTTCGCTGCGGCTGAGCTGGCGCGCGCTGGCGACGATCCAGATCAGCAGCGCAGACACCAGCAGATAGAATGCGGCGCCGTCGCTGCCGAGGTTGCGCAGCAGCCCCGGCCACAGCAGCACCGCGCCCAGGCTGGCGGTCAGGCCGATCAGTCCGCCGCGGGCGCCGTAGAACGCGCTGGCGAGAATCACCAGCAAGTAGAACAGCGCGATCGGGAAGGCTTCGGCGACGCTGCGGCCGTAGCGGACGTGAACGGCGATGGCGAGCAAAGCCAGGATCAGCGCGATCGCCAGTTCGCGCGATCGATGCCGGCCGCGCTCCGCGCCGGACATGTCAGGCTTCCGCCGGCGGCTCGGCCAACAAGGCCGAACAACGCTGGCAGGCGTCGCGCACCCGGCGCAGGTTGTCGCGCACGGCCGGGTCGTCGCCGGCGCCGGCTTCGATCAGCCTGTGCGCGGCGGCGCTGGCCATGGTCACGGTGTTGACCTCGTTGCGCAGTCGGTGCAGCCAGCGAGCGAACTCGGTCGGCCCGGCCGGCGGCGCGGAGGCAGCGGCCCGATCAGACGTCATGGCCGCTCTCGCGCAGGCGCGCCAGCTGGTTGTGGATGGTGCGTACGCTGACGCCCAGCGATTGGGCGCTGCGGGTCCGGTCGCCGTCGAAATGGGCCAGGGTCTTGAGCAGCATCTCCTGCTCGATCTGGGCATAAGTCATGCCGACCGAGAACGAGACATGGGTGGCGTCGTGGTGCACCGGCGCCAGCTTGCGAAAGCCCGGCGCCACCCGGATTTCGTCGCCTTCGGCGGTCAGGAAGGCGCGCTGCACCGCGCTGCGCAGCTCGCGCACGTTGCCGGGCCAGTTGTGCCGCAACAGCACCCGTTCGGTGCCGGCAGCGAAGCGCTTACGCGTGCCGTAACGGATGTTGAGGCGCTCCAGGAAGTTGTGCGCGATCAACAGCGCGTCGTCGCCCCGGCTGCGCAACGGGGGCAGCTCCAGGCCGATGTCGGCCAGGCGATAGAACAGGTCCTCGCGCAGCGAACCTTCCTCGATGCTGCGCTGCGGGTCGCGATTGGTCGCTGCGACCACGCGCACGTCGATATCGACCGCTTCGCTGCCGCCGACTCGGGTCACTGTCCCGGTTTCGAGCACGCGCAGCAGATAGACTTGCAACGCCGGCCGCATCTCGGTGATCTCGTCCAGGAACAACGTGCCGCGATCGGCCTGTTCGAAGTAGCCGTTGTGGCGCGCGGCGGCGCCGGTGAAGCTGCCGCGCTCGTGGCCGAACAGGTGGCTGGCGAGCAGATCCGGCGCGATCGCGCCGCAATTGACCGGCACGAAGGCGCCGCTGCGGCCGCTGAATTCGTGGATCGCGCGCGCGACCAGTTCCTTGCCGGTGCCGCTTTCGCCGCTGATCAGCACCGTCGCCTCCGACGGCGCGATCCGCTCCAGGCTGTCGATCAGCCGTCGCATCGCCGGCGACCGGCCGATCATGCCGCCACGCGCTTCGGCGCGCGCCTGCGGCGGCCGTGCGCGCGCGGCGGCATGATCGAGCAGGTTGGAGAATTGCTCCGGGCACAGCGGCTTGATCAGATAATCCACCACCGGCAGCGAAACCGCGCGCGCCGCGCTCTCCACCGAGGGCTGGCCGGTGACGATCGCGATCTGCCCGTGCTCGGGCAAGTCCATGTCGTCGAGCAGGTCGAAGCCGTTGCCGTCGGGCAGTTCCAGGTCCAGCAGCAACAGATCCACGGCCGGAAGGCGGGCGAAACCGCGCGATTGTTCCAGCGAGTGCGCCATGTAAGGAGTGAAGCCGCGCGCCCTGGCGAAGTCGGCGGCGGCGGAGGCGAAATCGTGATCGTCGTCGACGATCAACACGGTAGGGCTCGGTGCGGAGACGCGTTCGGCCACGTCTGTCGATCCGTTGTCCGGGGCGTCCACGCTAGCTGAGCGTGAGTTAACGGTGCGTCGGCGGAAAATGATTCCGCCGTGATGAAAGAGTTGCTGTCCGCACCAGGCAGTGGGGTGCCGGCAGCGAAAAAGCATCGTCCAGGGACACGTGTTCGCGCCGGGCGCCTGCGAAAACCGCCGCAGCGCAGTCAGTTTCGTCATTGCGCACTTCCGCCATGCGCCTGCAGCCGGGCGTCGCACGAAGAGCGGTATCTGAAGCGTTCAGTCCCGCACTGCGATCGGTGTCGCCGATTGCGGATCGGACCGCCGTATGGGTTCGGCTGGCACGGGAGTTGCGTCATCGCTGATGCGCCCGGTCGCAACATGCGATCGCACTGCCTACGCAACGGATCCATCCTTCAGGAGACGCACATGGCTTACTCGTCCACCCGCGCTTTTCCCGCTGCACTCGTTTTCGCGCCTTACGAGGGGCCGGCCCGCGCCGGCGTCGCGGCGCGGACGATGGAGGCATCGGGCCATCCACCGCGCGAAACGGCGCGTCCACCCGGAACGAAAGGCCAGACCGCCGCTTCGCCTGCGTCGATGCAGTCCCTGGACGTGATCGACATGGAGTCCGAACTCAGCTACTGGCGCACCCACTATCGCGGCATGTCTCGATGCGAAGGCCTGCGCTACAGCGATTACGAACCGGCGCTCAAGCTGGGCCTGGACGCTTACATGCGCGGTCACGGCCGCTCGCTCAGCGACATGGAGCAAGAGTTGCGCGATTGCTACCGCCGCACCCGCGGCGGCTCGCGACTGGACTGGGATCAGGCCCACAGCGTGGTCCAGGCGGCCTGGGACCGGTTGAACGACCGGGGCGGCAGATGACTCTGCGCGAAACGTTCGAACGCGGCGCGAAGGCCGCCGCGCGTTTTACCGGCCACCCCCTGTGTTTCTGCCTGGCGGTCGGAGTGGTCCTGCTGTGGCTGCTCAGCGGGCCGGTGTTCGGCTTCAGCGACACCTGGCAGCTGATCATCAACACCGGTACGACCATCGTGACGTTCCTGATGGTGTTCCTGATCCAGAACTCGCAGAACCGCGATGCCGCCGCGGTGCAGATCAAGCTCGACGAGCTGATCCGGGCCACGCTCAAGGCCGAGAACGCCTTGCTCGATCTGGAAGAACTCGACGAGGACACGCAGGAGCGGTTCCGTCGGCGCTACGAAGCACTGGCGAAGAAGGCCCGCCGGCTCAGCGGCCGCGGCCGACGTGACGGCCCTGCCGACGTCGGCGCCGACGCACCCGGATCCGATGGCGAGCCGTCGCCGCCGGGAGGCGGCGCTTCCACCCCAACTTAACGAGGCGATACGACATGAAAAAGACTCAACCCGAAGCCGCCCAAGTGCGCGAGCTGCTGCTCCAGGCCCTGCAGACCGAGCAGAGCGGCGTAAAGATCTACGAAGCCGCCGTCGCCAGTGCGATCAACGACGACCTGCGCAAGGAGTGGACGGACTATCTCGAAGAAACCCGCACCCACGTACGGGTGCTGTTGAATGTGTTCGAGGAGCTCGGCCTGGATTCGGAACAGACTACGCCGGGCCGCGATGTCGTCGGTCGCATCGGCGAATCGCTGGTCGCGGCGATCCGCGAGGCGCAAAACACCGCCGAGCCTGCGGCGGCGCAACTGGTGGCGGCCGAATGCGTGGTCCTGGCCGAGACCAAGGACCATATGAACTGGGAGCTGATCGGCCACTTGGTCGAACACGCCAAAGGCGAGGGCCTGGACGTGCTCAAAACCGCCTTCGAAGCGGTCGAGTCCGACGAGGACCATCATCTGTACCACACCAAGGGCTGGGCGCGAGAACTGTGGATCGAAGCCTTGGGCTTGCCCGCGGTGCTGCCACCGCCCGAGGAGGTCAAGAAGGTCGAAACCGCGATCGGTGCGGCCCGCGCCGAACAAGCCCGCTCGCGCATGCTCTGAGCGCTGCTCGATGAACGCGGCCAAGAAAAAAGGGCCTGCGGCGGCGCCGGGCTTCTGGCGCCGCAACTCGCTCTCGCTGGTGCTGCTGGCCCTGTTCGGGATCAGCCTGTTCGGCCAGATCGCCGCCGGCCGCGCCGTGCTCGACCGCGAACGGGTCGAGCACGGCCAACCGCCGCTGGACTGGGGCGAGTACTTCCGCCGCGGCCAGTTCTTATCGGCGACGTTCGAGAACTGGGAAAGCGAGTTCCTGCAGATGGGGCTGTACGTGCTGCTGACGGTCTGGCTGCGCCAGCACGGCTCGGCGGAATCGCGCAAGGTCGAGGAACGCGAAGACGACACCAGGGAGGAGGGCGGGCGCGAGATCGAGCCCGGGCCGACGCCCGGGCCGGTGCGGCGCGGCGGCGCCTGGGCGGCGCTGTACGCCAATTCCCTTTCGATCGCCTTGTTGTCGCTGTTCGCGTTCGCCTTCGCCGGCCACGCCTACGGCAGTTGGCGGCAGCAGGTGGAACAAGCGCAGCGCGAAGCCCAGCCGGTACCGAGCCTGAGCGAGCACCTGGGTTCGGCGCAATTCTGGTTCGAGTCGTTCCAGAACTGGCAGAGCGAGTTTCTCGCCGTGCTCACCCTGGTGGTACTGTCGATCTGGCTGCGCCAGGCGCATTCGCCGCAATCCAAACCGGTGCGCGCGCCGCACGCCCAGACCGGCGCCGGGTGATCGCGATGCGGCGCTCGTTCACCCGGCCTGGACGGTTGCGGTCGCACAGTCTGAAGCCCCGCTCCCCGTCACGCATTGCGAGGTGCCGTCATGGCGCGCCCGATCTGGACCGGAACCCTGTCGTTCGGCCTGCTCAATATCCCGGTCAAGCTGATGACCGGCGAACGCCGCGTCGATCTGCATTTCCGCATGCTCGACAGCCGCAACAAGGCGCCGATCCGCTACGAGCGGGTCAACGAGGAAACCGGCGAAGAGGTGCCTTGGAAGGAAATCGTCAAGGCCTTCGAGTACGACAAGGGCAACTACGTGGTGATCGAGGACGCCGACATCGCCGCCGCGGCTCCCGAGCACAAGGAAACCGTGGACATCGAAGCTTTCGTCGACGCGGCTGCGATCGGGCCGCAGTTCTACGACAAGCCGTATGTGCTGGAACCGGGCAAGAAGGCGGAGAAGGGCTACGTTCTGTTGCGCGAGGTGCTGCAGCGTACCGGCAAGGTCGGGGTGGGGCGGGTCGTGATCCGGACCCGCGAGTATCTAGCCGCGGTGATGCCGCAGGATCAAGCGCTCCTGCTGTTGATCCTGCGCTATGCCCAGGAGATCGTCGACCCGGCCGATTACAAGCTGCCCGAAGGCGGTCTGGCGAAGTGGAAGATCTCAGCCCGCGAGGTGGACATGGCCCAGAAGCTGATCGAATCGATGAGCAGCGATTGGGAGCCGGACAGCTATCGGGACGATTTCCGCGAGCGCCTGCACAAGGTGATCGAGCAGCGGGTCAAGTCCAAGCAGGTGGTGCGCGGCAAGTCCGTCGACGAAAGCAAGCTGCCGGAGAACGCGGCGACCAATGTGATCGACTTCGCCGAGCTGCTCAAGCGCAGCCTGGAAAAGAAGGGGGGACGTACGGCGGCCAAGCCGGCCAAGAGCGCGGCCAAGAAAACGGCGAAGAAGACCGCCAAGAAGAGGGTGCGCAAGGGAAGCGGCAAGGGCGCGCGCAAGTCGGCCTGAGCCGCGATAGGGCAGCGGAAGCGAAGCCATGACTCTGCGCGACTACGCAAGCAAACGCCGGCTCGGACTTACTCCGGAGCCCGGCGTAGAGGGCGGCCGGGCCCGACGGCGCGCCGGCGGGCGGCCGATCTTCGTGGTCCAGTTGCACCACGCGCGCGCCAGGCACTACGACTTCCGCCTCGAGGCCGACGGCGTGCTCAAGAGCTGGGCGGTGCCGAAGGGGCCGTCGCTTCGCGCCGGCGAGAAGCGGTTGGCGGTCGAAGTGGAGGACCACCCGATCGATTACGCCAGCTTCGAGGGCGATATTCCGAAGGGGCATTACGGCGCCGGCCATGTCTATCTGTTCGACCGCGGCACCTGGTCGACCGAGCGCGACGCGCTGGAGCAGATCGCCGCAGGCAAGCTGGATTTCGAGCTCGACGGCGAACGGCTGCACGGCGGCTATACCCTGGTCCGCGCCCGCCGCGCAGGGCGCCAACCCCAGTGGCTGCTGATCAAGCGCAGCGACGAACACGCGCGCGATCTGGACGCCGACGGCTTGCTTCGGTCGCCGGCCAAGTCATCCGCCAAGTCATCCGCCAAGTCGCCCGCGTCCCCGGCTTCGTCTACACCGAGCCGGACGCTTCCCGCGCGCCGTGCCGCGCCCGCCGGCGTCGCCTCGCGCGAACGTTGGCGCAAGGCTGCGCTCGCCGTGGACGGCGCAACGCCGGCGACCATGCCCAAGCAGATCGAGCTGCAATTGGCGAGCCTGCGCGAACGCCCGCCGGCGACCGGCGAATGGCTATACGAAGTCAAATGGGACGGCTATCGACTGCTCGCTTGGATACGGCGCGGCGTACGCCTGGAGTCGCGTAACCGGATCGACTGGAGTGCGCGTTTTCCGGCCCTGGTGGAGGCGCTAGGCGCCCTGCCGGTACGCAGCGCGGTGCTGGACGGCGAGCTGATCGCCCTCGACGCCGAAGGCCGCAGCGACTTCGGCGAGCTGCAACGCAGACTCGAGGCCGGCGAGGTCGGCGGCCTGCGTTATGTGGTGTTCGACTTGCTATATCTGGACGGCATCGATCTGCGCGAAGCCGGTCAGGCAGACCGGCGCGCGCTGCTGCGGCGCCTGCTCGAAACTTCCGCTTCGCCCGTTCTCGTCTTCAGCGAACACGTCGAAGGCTCGGCCGCGCAGGTGCTGGCGGCGAGCGCCCGTGCCGGCCTGGAAGGAATCGTGTGCAAGCGCGTCGCGGCGCCGTATCGCGGCGGCCGCAGCCAGGCCTGGATCAAGCTGAAGCACGTCGCCGACGAGGAGTTCGTCGTGGTCGGCTATACCCCACCGCGCAACAGCCGCAGCGACTTTGGCTCCTTGCTGTTGGCCAGGCCGGAGGGCGGAGGCTGGCGCTACTTCGGCCGGGTGGGCAGCGGCTTCGACGACGTGGCCCTGCGCGCGATCGGCGCCCGTTTGCGGCGCCTGCATCGGGACCGGCCGGTGCTGACGCTGCCGGCGCATGTGCCGTTTCCGGTGCGCAAGGTGCAGTGGGTCCGCCCGCAGCTGGTGATCGACGTGCAATCGCGCGGTCGCGGCAAAGAGGGGTTGCTGCGCCAGGCCAGCTTCCTGCGCCTGCGCGAGGACAAGGCCGCGGCCGATCTGGCCGCACCGTCGCGCCGGCGTGCGCGAACGCCGGAGCCAGGCGAGGACACCGCAATGAAACAGCTCCCACCGGACGGAGCCAAAAAAGCGCGCGGCCGCAGTCGCTCCAACGCCCCGAAAACCGACGCCGAATCGAGGCGGTCCGTTCGCGTCGAGTCGTTGCCGCTGACTCACCCCGAGCGGATCGTCTATCCCGACGCCGGTATCCGCAAAGGCGAGGTCGCCGAGTACTATCGCGCGGTATCCGCCTGGCTTTTGCCGGAACTGATCGATCGCCCGCTGTCGTTGCTGCGTTGCCCGCATGGAATCGCGGACGCCTGTTTTTTCCAGAAGCACTACAACGGCAGTTTCGGTCGCGACGTGCACCCGGTCGCGCTCGAGGAATCGGGCGGGCGCGCCGACTACGTGTATGTGCGCGACCTCGACGGCGTGCTGGCCCTGGTGCAGATGAATACGATCGAGTTCCATCCTTGGGGGGCGCGGCGCAAGGCTCCGGACAAGCCGGACCGGATGGTGTTCGACCTCGATCCGGCGGAGGGCATCGCCTGGAGCGAACTCAAGCGCGCCGCGCGCGAAGTGCGCGACCGCCTGGCCGAACTCGGCCTGGAAAGTTGGGTGCGCCTGTCCGGCGGCAAGGGAGTGCACGTGGTCGTGCCGATCCGCCCCGGGCCGCAATGGAGCGAGGTCAAAGACTTCTGCGAGGCCTTTGCTGACGCCATGAGTACCCAGTCGCCACTGCATTACGTCGCCACGGCCTCCAAGGCCGCGCGCAAGGGGCGGATCTTCATCGACTGGCTGCGCAATACGCGCGGCGCCACCAGCGTCGCCGGGTGGTCGTTGCGCGCCCGCGCCGGAGCGCCGGTAGCGATGCCGTTGCGTTGGGACGAGTTCTCGCGCAGCGGCTCCTCGACCGACTTCGACCTGCCCAAGGCCGTGCGGCGCGCGGCGCGACTGCGCAGCGACCCCTGGGAAGGCTTCGCCGAAAGCCGCCAACGCCTGCCCGGCCGCTAGCGCGGCACGCTGTCGTCGTCGTTGCCCGGCGGCGGCGATTCGCTGCCGACCTTGCGCTCGAATAAGTTCAACAAGGCCAGTACGCCCAGGGTCAGGGCGGTCGCCGCGAACGCCAGCAGGTGATAACGCAAGCCGGTGCACGCACCGATCACCGCGACCATCAGCAGCGAAGCGGCCGTGGTGATGCCGGCCACGGCCTGGCCGCGCCGACGGGCGAAGATGGTGCCGGCGCCGATGAAGGCCACGCCGGCGACGACGGCTTCGACCAGGCGCAAGGGATCGATGTTGACCAGGAAGGGCATGCGGAATCGCGGGTCGACCACGATCAATTGCCCCAGGCCGATCAGCAGCGAGGAGGCGCCGGCGACCAGCATGTGGGTGCGAAAGCCGGCAGGCCGGTTCTTGAATTCGCGCTCCAGTCCGATCGCGCCGCCGAGCAGCATGGCATAGGCGCTGCCGGCGACGACCCAGAGTTGTTCGGCTTGCATGAATGCGCTCCGCAACGCGCGGCTGAACCCGCGACGACTTCGTCGATTGATAACTGCGGCAGCGTGATCCGCCCGTGACCGGCTGCGCGCATCGTGACGGTGCGTGCACATCGCCGATACCGATCCCTAACGCCTTCCTGCAGTCCGATTAACCCCCGCGCGGGTAGCGTCGAATCGAATCCAAACGCAGGAGCCAGACCATGTCGCGCGGCGAGAAGTCGGCTTATACCGACAAACAGAAGCGCCAGGCCGAACACATCGAGGAGGGATACCGCAAGGAAGGCGTGTCCAAGAAGGAGGCCGAAGCGCGTGCCTGGGCTACCGTCAACAAGCAGGACGGCGGCGGAAAGAAGTCCGGTTCCGGGCGAAAAGACCATCACTGAAGAGACGGCGGTCGAGCGTCGGCTGCGACTGCAACGCTGCCTTGTCGGCCGCCAGGGCGGCGATTACCGCTCTATCGATTCCACGCGCCGGCGGCCGTGCCGGCGCCTCAACGAGGAACTTGCCATGAATGCGATCCGTACCGCGAGTATTGTTCTGGGCCTGAGCCTGTGCGCCGGTGCCGTCGCCGCGCCGCAATCGGCCGGCACCGCCGCGAGCCAAGATCCGGCCGTTTCCGCCACCGGCAACGACTCGGCGCAGCCGGTCAGCGACACCTGGATCACCACCAAGGTCAAGACCGAACTGCTGGCCACCAAGGGTGTATCGGGCACCGACATCAGCGTCGAAACCGTCAACGGAGTGGTCAAGCTGTCCGGCCACGTGAGCGGCAAGGCCGAGGCCGACAAGGCCGCCTCGGTCGCGCGCAACGTCGATGGCGTCAAGAGCGTCGACACCAGCGCCTTGGTCGCGGCCAAGAGCGCCGGCAGCAAGTAACCGAGCGAACGGTGCGTTCGGGGACGGCCGCGGGCGCCGGCGGATCGATGCCGTCCGGCGCCCGCGAGTCTGCCGCCCGCCGTGCCGCGCGATCCTCCACGCTCTGCCCATACCCTCCGATCAGCCGGTTTTCGCCATCATGACCCAACTCGCCGATCGCGTCGTCACCGACTCCGCCGACATCGCGCGCCTGACCCGGTTGATCGAGGACTTGGCGGACGAAGCCCTGGTCTGCCTGGTTCTCATCGACGGCAGCCGCCGGCTCGGGGTCGTGACTGCGCGCCCGAGCCTGCAGACCTTTCTCGATCCCAGCGGCCGCGAAGGCGTCAACGCCGTATTGCGCGTCGACGATCCGAAGATCGAAAGCGGGACCTGTTATCTATGGCTGGACGAGATCATCGAAGTGCGTCCGATCCACTCCGACCGACGCGACTTCGCCCGGCCCGCGCCGGGCATGCGAGTCGCGCCCCGCTAGGTGGGCGCACCGTTTCCAAGGAGCCTGCCATGTCGACCTGCGATGTTTGCGGCAACCAGTACGACAAGACGTTTACCGTCCACCGGGCCGGACAGACCGGCACCTTCGACTCCTTCGAATGCGCGATCCACGCGATGGCCCCGCGCTGCGCGCACTGCGATTGCCGCATCGTCGGCCACGGCGTCGAGAACGACGGCCGATTCTATTGCTGCGCGCATTGCGCCAAGAAATCCGGCGTGCGCGGCATCGAAGACCGCATTTGACGAGGGCCAGTCGCGCGGGGGAGCGCGGAAACAAGCCGCTCCCGTCGCTTGCGGACGGGTGTCCGCAGCGGTTGTCCGGCCGGCGCGGCAGCGCGCCACCCGGCGGTTGCGACGGCGCGCCGGTGCGAACCGCGTCGGCGGTCACGTCGCCGTTTCGCACCGCATTTACGCACCGGCGCGGATGCTCTGCGCAACGGCCCGCGGACGGGCCGGACGGAAGCGACGATGCCGGCGCGTGCCGACCCCGAACTGGCTTTCCTGCGTAGCGCCGATCCGGACACCGGGCCCGGTGCGAGCGAAGGCGAGTGCTACCTGTACGTTTTCCCAAGCGCCGGCGAGGATTTGCTCAAGCTTGGATTCTCCCGCAATCCGCTCGGCCGCATGCAGGCCCTGCATCCTCGCTATTACGAATTCTTCGATCTCGAGCGCGGGTGGCTGGCGCAGACCGATTCGGTGCGCGAGGCGCGTCGCCTGGAACGCGATCTGCATCGCAGCCTGGGCGAGTACAACGCGCCGGCGCCGCTGACCGTACGCAAGGCCGCCGCCGGCCACGGCGAGTGGTATCGCGGCGCGTATGCCGGTCTGTGGAACCAAGCCGATCGCTTGCGGGCGGTCGGCCACGCGCTGCACTGGCCGCTGCGCGACTGGGCCGCGGCCGAACTGGCGCGCCAGGGCGAACGCCTGTACGACCGCGGCGCGGCTTTGCTGGCCCAATTGCAGGGCGAGCCCGGCCTGCTCGACGACCCGGCACTGAGCGGGCTGCGCCGTAATCTGCTCGACAGCCTGGATGCCTATCCGGCCTTGTCCGTGGAGTTGCATCTGCCCGAGCCCCTGCTGCATTGGTACTACGCCGCGCGCTAGCGGCGCACGTCACGGCGCGGACGCGCCCCCCACGACTGGAGCCGACCTCATGACCCCACTCGATAAACCGATCCGTCGCGAACTGGAGATCGAAGGCAAGGCCTACACCCTGATCCTGGAGCCGGATGGCTTCAAGCTGGCCGAAAAGGGCCGGCGCAAGGGATTGGAATTGCGCTGGGCCGACCTGGTCTCCGGCGATGCGGCGCTGGCCGCGGCCTTGCAGGCTTCGCAGGCCGACTGATCTTGCCATCGGCCGCCCGCAGCCCACGGGCGGCCTTCAACCCGGCCGGACCCGGAACGCGAGGCTGATGCGCGGCGCGGTCACGCCCGGCGCTTTCGGAATGCCGTGGTCGTAGTGGCGCTGCGAGGCGTGGCTCATGACCAGCAGGCTGCCGGGTTCGAGTTCGACCTGCCACTGCCGATGCGGCGGACGCTTGGCGCGCAGCAGCATGCGTCGTGGCGCGCCCAGCGACAGCACCGCGATCGGCCGCGCGGGAATCAGGTCGCGCAGCTTGTCGTTGTGCAAGGCGACGCTGTCGGCGCCGTCGCGGTAGAGATTCAGGCCGACGCTGTTGAACGGCGTGTCCAGCCGGACGCTCACCCGTTGCGCAGCCTGGGCCAGCCACGGCGGCAGGCGATCGCGATCGAGCCGGTAGGCGGCGATGCGCCGCGGCACATCGACCAGGCGCTCGTACATCATCCGGGTGCACGCACTCCACTCGGCCCGCGCGAGCAGGCTGTCGAACAGCTGCGCGGCTTCGTCCGCGGCGAACACCCCGGGCAGGTAGTACACCCCGTCTTCGTCGTCGGCGATGAAGCGCTGCGGAGTCGGAGCGAACAATGAGGCCTGATGCATGGCGCATCTTCCCCAGCGGGCGTCTCAATCGGTGAGACGCCTTCCGCAGGCACAGCCGCTCAGTCTTCGCGGCGTTCCAGCTTGGGCAAGAACCAGGCCAGCAGCCCGATCGCCGGCAGATAGGCGCACAGGCCGTACACCGCCTCGATGCCGATGCGGTCGGCCAGTTGGCCCAGCGCGGCCGCGCCGAGGCCGCCCATGCCGAAGGCGAAGCCGAAGAACAGGCCGGCGATGACGCCGGTGCGGCCGGGCACCAGTTCCTGCGCATAGACCAGGATCGCCGAGAACGCCGACGACAGCACCAGCCCGATGACCACGGTCAGCGCGGTGGTCCAGAACAGGTCGGCATGCGGCAGCATCAGGGTGAAGGGCAGCACGCCGAGGATCGAAAACCAGATCACGTAGCGGCGGCCGACGCGGTCGCCGATCGGCCCGCCGAGCAGGGTGCCGGCGGCGACCGCGCCGAGGAACACGAACAGATGCAACTGGGCGTCGCGTGCGCCGAGGTGGAACTTCTCCATCAGGTAGAAGGTGTAGTAGCTCGACAGGCTGGCCATGTAGAAGTACTTGGAGAAGATCAGCACGCCGAGTACGGCCATGGTCGCCGCCACGGTGCGACGCGGCAGCGGCGGCGCGGTGCCGGCACGCTTGCGCTGCTGCCGCTGCGCGGGGATCTGGGCGCGATACCACCCCCCGATCCGGCTCAGGATCGCGATGGCGGTCAACGCTGCCAGCGCGAACCAGCCGACGCTGCCCTGGCCGTGCGGCATGACGACGTAGGCCGCCAGCAGCGGCCCCAGGGCCGAGCCGACGTTGCCCCCGACCTGGAACAGCGACTGGGCCAGGCCATGACGGCCGCCGGAAGCCATCCGCGCCACGCGCGAGGACTCGGGATGGAATACCGACGAACCCGAGCCGACCAGGGCCGCGGCCAGCAGGAGCATCGGAAAGCTCGATGCGCGCGACAGCAGCAATAAGCCGACCAGGGTGAAGCCCATGCCGATCGCCAGCGAGTAGGGCATCGGCCGCTTGTCGGTGTAGATGCCGACCAGCGGCTGCAGCAGCGAAGCGGTGACCTGGAAGGTGAGGGTGATCAGGCCGATCTGGCCGAAATCGAGCGCGAACGCGTCCTTGAGCAGCGGATAGATCGCCGGCAGCAAGGATTGGATCATGTCGTTGAGCAGATGGCAGACGCTGAGCATCGCCAGGATCGGCAAAGCGATGCGCGCCGGTTCGGCGGCAGCGGCCGGCGCGGAAAATTCCGGTACCGCCGCCGGCCCAGCGGCATCGGCGGCGGACAGCGTGGCGTCGGTGCGCGCGGTATCGAGAGAATTCATGCGGCATCAGCGGGCCATCGGCCCGTCGCGGAAGCGACCGGCGGGCGAGGGCGGCGGCAGCCGTCCTTCGCATCGCATCGGTCGGAAAGGAAATGGTCGTGACGCAGTAGACGCGCCCGCGACACTGCCCGCATTATCGTTCAGGTCAACAGTCTTCGAGATCGGGCCAATGCGCAACGTTTTGGCGACCCAGGCCGACGCCTTGCCGGGGCGGATCGTCGCCACCGCGAACGACTATCCGACCGATCACCGCGTCGCCCGCCATCGCCACCGCCGCGCGCAGCTGCTCTACGCCGCACACGGGCTGATGCTGGTGACCACCTCGGCGGGGCGGTGGATCGTCCCGCCGGAACGCGCGGTGTGGATTCCGGCCGGGGTCGAGCACGAGGTGCAGGTGCTGGTGCGGATCAGCACCCGCAGCGTTTATGTCGAACCCGGCGTCAGCGCCGATCTGCCGGCGGACTGCCGGGTGCTCGGGGTCGCGCCTTTGCTGCGGCAGTTGCTGTTGGAGACCCTGGACCTGCCCCTGCCGGGCGAGGCCGATGCGCGCGCGCAGCTGATCTATTCGCTGATCGTGCATGAGATCGAACGCGCGCCGGTGCTGCCGCTGGACATTCCGTTCCCGACCGAGCCGCGCCTGGCCAAGCGTTGCCGCGCGTATCTGGCGCGTCCCTCGCCGCACGACGGCATCGACGACTGGTGCCGCGACCTGGCGATGAGCCGGCGCACCTTCACCCGCCGATTCCGCGCCGAGACCGGGATCAGCTTCGCCCAGTGGTGCCGGCAGGCGGCGATCTTCGCCGCGCTGCCGCGCCTGGCCGCGGGCGAGCCGATCACCGCCCTGGCCCTGGACCTGGGTTACGACAGCGCTTCGGCCTTCAGCACCATGTTCAAGCGCATCGTCGGCATGCCGCCGAGCCGCTATCTGGGCAACGCCGCCTAGCGGCATTGCGCCGGTCATGTGACCGCGTGCGGCTGCCCTCGGTTGAAGACTGGCCGGGAAAAGAAGCGGGCGATCTGCGTATGCATCCGCCTTTCGCCGTTGTCTGCCGGTGCGCGGTCGCGGTTGGCGCCCCCCCTTCGGCGGGCGTCGGTATCTCGTGCCGGTGCTGTTTCATCCTTAAAAAAGGAGGGATTTGCTTCCGCCGCGCTTTCGGCCAGTCGCCGAGCGACTACCGCCGTCGGCGGTGCGATCCGTTCAGTCCGACAGCGCCTGCAGGGTGATCAGGCACAGCGGATCGCCCTTGCCGTCCTGGCTCCATTCCACCGACTGGACCAGGAAGCTCGTGCCCGGGGCGAAGGTGTACTCGATCTTGTCCGGCCCGTCCGACAGCGGGGTGATGTAGCTGGCCGCGTCCCAGACCCAGGCGCCCGGCGGCGGGTTGGCGATCAGGATGATGCCGTTCTGGTACTGCAACGCCTCCTCGTAGGTGCTGCCGAAGCTCCACACCATCTTGGTGGTCAGGGTATCGCCGACCTGGATGTAGTCGTCCAGCGCCTGTTGCAGCGGAATCTGCAACGGCACGCCTGCCGGGCCGGCATTGAGCGGGCATTGCAGGAACTCGATGCCGAAGTGCTCGGTGCCGAGTTGGTAGATGTCGACCTGGCCGCTGAACAGCTGCGCCTGGTCGACGGTGCTGGTGCGCGGCATGGACTGGAAGCCGGCCGCAAGCAGCCGGTTCTCGATGTCGGCGAAACGTTGCAGTTGATCCGCCACCGCGGCCAGCTGGGTCTGCACGTTCTGCAGCGAATCGGCCGGCACCATCAGGAACGAGCGCATGTAGTCGGCGTTGCTCGGGTTGTAGGTGTTCCAGTTCGACTCCCAGATCGCCTCGGCGATGCCGGGCTGGTCCAGCGGCGGCGGCGACCGGCCCATCGCCGTGTAGGCGAAGATCTTCATCAGCACCAGGCGGGTGAACGAAGCCGTGGTCCAGTCGTAGATCGACATCGCCAGTGGGAACGAGTACGGCGTGAACGGAAACAGTTGCAGGCCCAGGGCGCGGATCTCCGCGGCGCTCTTGCCGGGCGCATCGGGGATGTCCTGATACGGCACGTACTTCTGCGCGATCATCGCCTCCAGGTAGGCCGCGTCGGCCGGGTCGATCGTCGGCAACGGCTTTAGCGCCCCGGCGCCGCTCTGGCCGCTGCCGACCGCGGTCACGGCGAAGCGCGCGTCGGCGCTCAGGCTCAGGTCGATCTGCACGCTGGGGTTGGGGGTGTAGTCGAGGTCGACGCCGTTGCAGTCGACGATGTCCATCACCGGGCCGTTCGGGAAGCCGTTCTGAAAGTCGGTGATGTCGAGGAAACCCAGGCCGTCGACGATCAGCCGGCTGGATGCGCCGCTGCCGCCGCGCATCGCCGTCAGCGGCGCTCCGTCGCTGAACCACAGGGCCGCGCCGCTGGGGTTGTCGATCGTGCGCAACTGCCACATGCGAACCTCGGCGACGGCGGGACGGAACACCCGCCGATATCCCGCCCAACGCCAAGCCGTGCGCGGCGAGGCCATCGTCCTGCGGCTATTGCGACCGCGGTCGGGATTCGCCGCCCCAGCCCCTACTTGGCGATCAGCAACAACAGCGAGCGCGACTGCAGGCCATAGGTCGTGTTCTCGCCGCCGATCGCGGTCTCCGCGCCGGGCAGGGCGACCGTGTTCGGGCCCTCGTTCCAGGTTGCGGTATCGGTCACGCGGTACCACTGCTTGCCGTTGCCCGGCCACGGCAGGACGAAGTTCACCGGCCCCGACCAGCCGTTGTAGGCGACGTAGATCGCGCTGGCCGGATCGGCGAATTCGCTGCCGTCGATGCGCCAGGCGATGGCGTGGTTGTCGGCGGCGTTGAAGTAGGCCGCATCGGCCTGGACGCCGTCGGGCTTGAACCAGCGCAACTGCTCCATCACGTTGCCGTTGTTGTCGGCGCCGGAATAGAAAGCGGACGGCCGCAATGCCGGATGCGCTTTGCGGAACGCGATCAGGCGCCGGGTGTAGGTCTCGTGGTCGGCTTCGATGGCGCTGCGGGTCCAGTACAGCCAGTTGGCGGGCGAATCGAGGTTGTAGCTGTTGTTGTTGCCGAACTGGGTGCGCAGGGCTTCGTCGCCGCCGGTGATCATCGGCACGCCCGCGCTCAGCATCAGGAAGGCCAGGCCGGTGCGCGCGGCCTTGCGTTGTTCGGCGACCGCGCCGCCCTGGTCCCAGCTGAGGTTGTGGTCTTCGCCGCCGTCGGAGGGGCCGTAGGGCCAGGGCTGGCTGTTCTGCTTGCTGTTGTAGGCGTACAGGTCGTTGAGAGTGAAGCCGTCGTGGGCGACCATGAAGTTGACCGAATGCCAGGGCTTGCGGCCGTCGTCGCCGTACAGGTCGCTGGAACCGGCGAAACGCGTGGCCAGGGTGCCGGCGGTGACGGTTTCCTGGCCGAGCTTGTTCTGCTTCTTGCGCAGCGCGTCGCGGTACAGGCCGTTCCATTCCGCCCAGCCGGCGGGGAAATTGCCGACCTGATACGAATTGCCGCCGATCGCCCAGGGTTCGGCGATCAGGTCCAGGCCGGCGCCGCCAGCGGCCGGGCGCGGCGGCAATTCGGCGACGATCCGGTTCAGGGCGGTCGCGGCATCGAGCTTGTCGTAATTGAAACAGCCGTGCTGGCAGGTGTTGCCCAGCACCGAAGCCAGGTCGAAGCGGAAGCCGTCCACGCCGAGGGTGTCGCGCCAGTAGGCCAGCGAGTCGACGATCAGGTTCTGCGCGACCGGATGGCGGGTGTTGTAGTTGCCGCCGACGCCGGTGTTGTCCCAGGGGTATTGGTAGTCGCTGCTGAGCGAGTAGTAGGCCGGGTTGTCGAGGCCGCGGAACGACAACAGGTTGTACACGGTCAGGCCATCGCTGCCGCCCCAGGGGCCGCCTTCGCCGGTGTGGTTGTAGACCACGTCGACATAGACCTTGATTCCCGCGTCGTGGAAGGCCTTGACCATCGCCTTCCACTCGCGGGTCGGCCCGCCCGGAGATTTGTCCGCCGCGTAGCGCCGGTCGGGTGCGAAGTAGTTCAGGGTCATGTAGCCCCAGTAGTTGTCGCCCGCGGTCGAGTTCGGGTCGATGTCGTTCTGGTCGTTCTGCGCTTCTTGCACCGGCAGGAACTCGACGGCGGTGACGCCGAGCGAGGCCAGGTAGGCGGCCTTGCGCGCCGCGCCGGCATAGGTGCCGCGCTCGCCGACCGGTACGCTGTCGTCGTTGCGGGTCAGGCCGCGCACATGCACTTCGTAGACGACCTCGTCCTTGAGCGGCCGGCCGGGCTTGCTGCCGATCGAGCCGGACTGCGGCGCCAGGGCGATGCCCTTGGCCGCGCAGGCGCCGCTGTCCTTGTGCCGGTGCAGCGCGCCGCTGGCGTAGATCGTGCCGTCGGGGCAGGCGGCGGTGTTCGGGTCCTGGCTGATCTCGCGCGCATACGGATCCAGCAGCAGCTTGTTCGGATTGAAGCGATTGCCGGCGGCGTCGACGTCGCTGACGAAGCCGGTGCTGCTGCCCTTTGTCCACGCGGCCGAGTACGGCCAGTTCGGTCCCCAGGCCCGATAGCCGTAGTACACCGCACCGGTGATGCCGTAGGTGGTCTTGATCGTGCTCACCGGCAGCGTGGCCGACCAGACGTTGCTGGCCGCGTCCTTGCTGAGGGCGATGCGCGCGACCTCCTGCGTGCCGGAACCGGCCTTGTACAGCCACGCTTCGACCCGGGTCGCGCGCGAGGAATACACCCGGAACGCGAGATTGGTCTGCGAGGCGTCGTAGCGCGCGCCCAGTTGCTGCGCGTCGATCGCCGCGGACGCGGCGAACGGCCAGGCCGTCGTCAGGGCGAGCAGGGCGACGGCCCCGAAGCGCCTGTGTTCGGCGATGGCCGCCGCAATCCCTCGCCGTTGCGTATTCCGCATCGCCGTCGCCTCGTCGCTCCGCCGCGCACATCGCGCGGGGACACTCTAGGCACGATGTTGCGCTGCTCCGGATCGGTTGCAATCGTATTCACGGCGGGATTCGTGACGCGCGACGCGCCTGCCGCCCGGCGGGCACGATCGATCCGGCGCACGCAACACGGCGGGCGCGCCGTGGCCGCAGTCGGCCCGGCGGCGCGAACGCTTCACTTCACCCGATGCTTGCCCAGCTTCCGCGCCAGCGTGCGCCGGTGCATGCCCAGTCGCCGGGCGGTTTCGGAGATGTTGAAGTCGGTCTCCGCCAGCACCTCGTGTATGCGTTCCCATTCCAGGGTCTTGATCGAGGTCTGGCGTTCGGTCAATTCGACCGTGGCGTCGCCTTCGGCGCGGGTGAAGGCGGCTTCGATGTCGTCGGTGTTGGAGGGCTTGGCGAGGTAGTGCAGGGCGCCGAGCTTGATCGCCTCGACTGCGGTGGCGATGCTGGCGTAGCCGGTGAGCACCACGATCAGCATGTCCGGGTCGTGGGCGTGCAACGCCTGCACGCAGGCCAGGCCGGAGTCGCCGCCGGCCAGCTTGAGGTCGACCACGGCGTAGCCGGGCGAATGCTCGCGCAGCAGTTCGCCGACCTCGGCCAGGTTGGCGGCGTGGTGCACCAGGTAGCCGCGGCGTTCGAACGAGCGGCTCAGAGTGCGGGCGAACGCGGCGTCGTCCTCGACGATCAGCAGCCGGCGCAGAGCGGCGTTCTCACTCATCGGCGGCGGCCTCGTTGAGGGTCAGGGCGGACAGGGGCAGGCTCACGGTGACCACCGCGCCGCTGGGTTCGCGGTTGCGTGCGGCGATGCTGCCGCCCAGCTGTCGGGCGACGTTCAAGGACAGGAACAGGCCCATCCCGCGGCCCGGACGGCCTTTGCTCGACTGATACGGCTTGCCGAGTTGGCTGAGCATGGCCGGGGCGAAGCCGGGGCCGGCATCGCTGACCCGCAGCACCAGCCGGTCCTCGTCGCGCCAAGCCTCCAGGCCGACCCAGTCGGGCGAGGCCTCCAGAGCGTTGTCGAGAATGTTGCCGATCATCTGCTTGAGGCCGGAGTCGGAGACGATGGCGACGTCGGCGCCGAATTCGTTGGCGTAGTCGAAGCCGCGCACCGGCCGGGTGGCGCGCCACTCGGCGACCAGGTCGTCGAGGAATTCGCCGACGGTGGTTTCCACCGGTGCGTCGCCGCGCGCTTCGCCGGCCGAGAGCAGGATGCCGGTGACGATCGATTTGCAGCGCTGCAGCTGGGTCTGCATCTCGTCCAGTTCCTGCAGCAGTTCGGGCTGCTCGGTGAACGGTTTCATCCGCCGCCAGTCGCCGAGGATCACCGACAGCGTCGCCAGCGGCGTGCCCAGCTCGTGGGCCGCGCCCGAGGCGAGCAGGCCCATGCGCACGATGTGCTCTTCCTCGGCGGCGCGCTGGCGCAGATCGGCCAGGTGCTGGTCGCGGGCGCGCAGGATCCGGCCGATGCGAGTGATGAACACCACCAGCAGGGTGGCGTTGAGGGCGAAGCACAGCAGCAGGCCCTGCACGTAGGGATCGGCGAGGCCGCGGGTCGGGTCGGCCGGGATCACCACCGGGCCGGAGAAGCGGGTCAGGGCGACGAAGCAGGCGGTGGTCACCAGCACCATCGCGCAACTGGCCCAGGTGCGCAGCAGCACCGCGGCCAGTGCGACCTGCAGCAGGTACAGGAACACGAACGGATTGGCCGCGCCGCCGCTGAGGTAGAGCTGCGCGGTCAGGGTCATCACGTCGACCAGCAGGGCCAGGAACAGGGCGCCGTTGGTGACCTTCTCGCGATGCCGCCAGCGCAGCGCGCTGACCAGATTGAACGCAGCCAGGCAGGCCAGCACGATCGCCATCGGCGCCAGCGGCAACTGGATGCGGAAGCCGAAATGGACGAACAGGATGGTCGCGACCTGGCCGATCACCGCGATCCAGCGCAGCTGGATCAGCTGGTGCATGTTGCGCACTCCGGCGCTGGCGCGCAGGGCCGTGGCCAGCAGCGGCGGAGGCGGGATGGCCGATGCGGAAGGGGGCGGCGATGCAGGCCGGGCGTCGGTCGCGCGGGGTGGGGAAATGTCCTGCATCGTCGGGCCTCAACGAACCTCATCGGTCGGCGGCGGCGCAGCGCGGCGCCGCCGGCGTTGCTCCAGGGCCACGCGCCAAGCCGCGCCGGCGACCATCAGCGCCAGTCCGAACCAGGTCAGCGCATAGACCAGGTGATTGTTGGGAAACTTTATCACCGTCAGCCCGCCGACCGGCTCCTGCGCCGGGCCGGCATCGGCGCCGGGCGTGCGGTCGGCGTCGACGAAGTAAGGCGCGACCGCCGCGCCGTCCAGGCCGCGGGCGGCGGCGATCGCGGCGACGTCGCGCGAATGCCAGCGTTCCTGCGCCGGGGCGTTCCTGCGCAAGAAGCCGCCGCCGGGCTCGCTGAGGCGCAACAGGCCGGTCACTTCGCCGGCGGACGAGGGCGCCGCCGGCCGGCGCTCGCGCACGAAGCCGCGGTTGACCAGCACGATCTCGCCACCCTCGGTCCGGAACGGACTGAGCAGCCAGTAGCCAGGACCGAGTTCGGTGACGGCCTGGGTGTAGGTGTCGCGCCCCGGCAGATAGCGGCCGCTCAGGCGCACGTGACGGTACTCGTCGCGGGCCGCGCTCACCGTGCTCCAATCGGTCCGCGCCGGCGGTGCGCCGGGCGGCGCATGCACGCGCGCTTCCACGCGCTGGATCAGGTCGAGCTTCCAGGCGCGGCGCTGGACCTGCCAACTGCCGAGCGCGATCAGGCCCGCGAACAGGGCCGCGAACAACACGTACAGCGCGACCAGCGCGAGAACGCCGCGCGGTCGCCGGGCCGGGGCCGTCGTCATGGGCGCCACCTCGCGAACAACGGGTACAAAGCCGCGACTGCGTCGCCGCTCATCCTAACAGTCCGGGCCGAACCCGGCCCATAAAGCGCGATGCCCGGAACGCAGTCCCGGGCATCGCCTCCAGCCTGCGGCGAGGAGTCCACTGTCGCCTCACTCCGCGGGAGTGTTTCCCGGCCTCAAGGCATGGCCCGCATGTCGTGCGGCATCGGCATCATGTTGACGTTGAGGTGGTGCATGACCCACAACGAACCGGCCAGCATGATCACCACCAACACCAGGGTGAAGATCAGCGCGAGCATGTTCCAGCCGCCCTCCGACTTCGTGTTCATGTGCAGGAAGTAGACCATGTGCACGACGATCTGCACGACCGCGAAGGCCAGGATCACGAAGGCGGTGGTGCCCGAGCTCGGGATCACCTTGCCCATGACCAGCCAGAACGGGATCGCGGTCAGGACGACCGACAGCAGGAAGCCGACGACGTAGCCCTTGACGGTACCGTGGTAGTCGTCGCCGGCATGATGGCCGTGATCGTCGTGGCCGTCGTGGCCGTCGTGATCGTGGCCGTTGTCGTGGTGTTGATTGGCGACCGGGTGGCTCACGGCAGCGCTCCCATCAGATAGACGAAGGTGAAGACGCCGATCCAGACGACGTCGAGGAAGTGCCAGAACATCGACAGGCACAGCAGGCGGCGGCGGTTCTCCGGAATCAGCCCGTGCTTGCGCAGCTGGACCATCAGCACCACCAGCCAGATCACGCCGAAGGTGACGTGCAGGCCGTGGGTCGCGACCAGAGCGAAGAACGAGGACAGGAACGCGCTGCGCTGCGGGCCGGCGCCCTCGTGGATCAGGTGGGCGAACTCGTACAGCTCCAGGCCGAGGAAGGCCAGGCCGAACAAGCCGGTGACCGCCAGCCAACCTTGCACCGCGGCCAGCTTGCGCCTGGTCATCGCGATCATCGCGAAGCCGTAGGTGATCGACGACAGCAGCAGCATCGCGGTGTTGATCGCGACCAACTGCAGGTCGAACAAGTCGGCGCCGGACGGGCCGGCCGCGTAGCTGCGGCCGAGCACGCCGTAGACGGCGAACAGCACCGCGAACACCAGGCAGTCGCTCATCAGGTAGAGCCAGAACCCGAGCAGGGTGCCGTTCTGCGGATGGTGCTTGCCCTTGAGGTCGAAGAAGACCGGGCGCCCGTCGGGGGTGTGGGTGGCGATGGCGTGGGCGTCAGACATGGGCGGCGGCCAGTTGTTGCGTGCGCTGGTTTTCCGTGGCGGTCACTTGCTCCGCCGGGATGTAGTAGTCGCGCTTGTAGTTGAAGGTATGGACGATGGCGGCGATCAGCATCGCGGCGAAGGACACGCCGGCAACCAGCCACATCTGCCAGATCAGGGCGAACGCGCACAGCGTGCTCAGGCCGGCGATGACCACGCCCGCGCCGGTGTTCTTGGGCATGTGGATCGACAGGAAGCCCGAGGT
Organism: Lysobacter antibioticus HS124; assembly: GCF_000336385.2. Classification (GTDB taxonomy): domain Bacteria; phylum Pseudomonadota; class Gammaproteobacteria; order Xanthomonadales; family Xanthomonadaceae; genus Lysobacter; species Lysobacter firmicutimachus. The sequence goes on from NZ_HG424621.1 coordinate 29,014, forward strand.
CGGACGCTGGTAGCCGCGCTGCTTCATGTCGTGCCAGGCGTCGTTGTCGTGCACCACCGGAGTGAAGGCGAAGTTGTAGTCCGGCGGCGGCGAGGAGGTCGACCACTCCAGGGTGCGGCCCTGCCACGGGTCGCCGGTTTCGTCGCGCAGCGCCTTGCGGTTGCGGATCGAGACCGCGACCTGGATCAGGAAGCTGAGGATGCCCAGGGCGATCAGCACCGCGCCGAAGGCGGCGATCACGAACCAGATCTGCAGCGAGGCGTCCTCGAAATGGCTGACGCGGCGGGTCACGCCCATCAGGCCGAGCACGTACAGCGGCATGAAGGCGAAGAAGAAGCCGATCTGCCAGAACCAGAACGAGCACTTGCCCCAGAACGGATCGAGCTTGAAGCCGAAGGCCTTGGGCCACCAGAAGTTGATGCCGGCGAACAGGCCGAACAGCACGCCGCCGATGATCACGTTGTGGAAGTGAGCGATCAGGAACAGGCTGTTGTGCAGGACGAAGTCGGCCGGGGGCACCGCCAGCAGCACGCCGGTCATGCCGCCGATGACGAAGGTGACCATGAAGCCCATCGTCCACAGCATCGGCACTTCGAAGCGGATGCGGCCGCGGTACATGGTGAACAGCCAGTTGAAGATCTTCGCGCCCGTCGGGATCGAGATGATCATCGTGGTGATGCCGAAGAACGAGTTGACGCTGGCGCCCGAGCCCATGGTGAAGAAGTGGTGCAGCCACACCAGGTAGGACAGGATGGTGATCACCACCGTCGCATAGACCATCGAGGCGTAGCCGAACAGGCGCTTGCCGCTATAGGTCGAGACGACCTCGGAGAAGATGCCGAAGCAGGGCAGGATCAGGATGTAGACCTCCGGGTGGCCCCAGATCCAGATCAGGTTCACGTACATCATGGGGTTGCCGCCCAGATCGTTCGTGAAGAAGTTGGTGCCCGCGTAGCGGTCCAGCGACAGCAGCAACAGCACCGCGGTGAGCACCGGGAACGCGGCCACGATCAGCACGTTGGTGCACAGCGAGGTCCAGGTGAAGACCGGCATCTTCATCATGCTCATGCCGGGGGCGCGCATCTTGACGATGGTCGCGATCAGGTTGACGCCCGATAGCAATGTGCCCACGCCCGCGATCTGCAGCGCCCATATGTAGTAGTCGACGCCGACCCCCGGGCTGTAGGCGATGCCCGACAGCGGCGGATACGCCAGCCAACCGGTGGTGGCGAACTCGCCGACGAACAGCGAGACCATCACCAGCGCGGCGCCGCAGGCGGTCATCCAGAAGCTGAAGTTGTTGAGGAACGGGAAGGCGACGTCGCGCGCGCCGATCTGCAGCGGCACGAGGTAGTTCATGAAGCCGGTGACCAGCGGCATCGCCACGAAGAAGATCATGATCACGCCGTGGGCGGTGAAGATCTGGTCGTAGTGGTGCGGCGGCAGATAGCCGGCGTTGTCGCCGAACGCCATCGCCTGCTGCAGGCGCATCATGATCGCGTCGGCGAAACCGCGCATGAGCATGACCAGCCCCAGCACGATGTACATGATGCCGATCTTCTTGTGATCGATGCTGGTGAACCACTCCTTCCAGAGGTAGCCCCAGAGCTTGTAGCGGGTGAGCAGGGCGACCACGCCGAGGCCGCCGAGCACGACCATGGCGAAGGTGGCGATCAGGATCGGCTCGTGCAGCGGGATCGATTCCCAGGTGAGCCGGCCAAAGATCAGGTGGGCGGGATGGGGCTGTTCTGACATCTTGACTCCGAAGGTCCGCTGCCGGACCTGACGCCTTTGGGCGCGCTAACTAAGGAATGCGGTGGCTGCGCGCCTTACGGCGCGAGGGTGGCGACGCCCCAGTTCGGGGTCGCGGCGCTCGGCGAGGTCAGGCACATGGCCGAGGCCACGTAGGGACCGCCGCGCAGGTCGCCGGTGCGGCGCTGGGCGAGGGCGTCGGTGCTCAGGCCGAGGCCGCCGCCGGCGTCGATCGCCATCATCTCGTCCATGCACATGCGGCTGGCGTCGACGCAGCGGTTGAGGATCGCGTGGTACAGGCCCGGCGCGACCGCGCCGTAGCGGCGCACCGGTTCCTTCTCGCTGGGCTTTTCCAGTTCCAGATAGCCGGCGCGTTCCAGGGTGGTGCCGCTGGCGCGGTTCTTGGCCACCCAGGCGTCGAAGCCGGCCTGGTCGAGGCCGTGGAAGCGGAAGCGCATGTGCGAGAAGCCGGCGCCGCTGTAGTTGGCGGAGAAACCCTCGTAATCGCCCGGCTTGTTGATCACCGCGTGCAACTGGGTCTGCATGCCCGGCATCGCGTAGATCTGTCCGGCCAGGGCCGGGACGTAGAAGGAGTTCATCACCGTCGAGGCGGTGATCTTGAACTGGATCGGCCGGTCGACCGGCGCGGCCACTTCGTTGATCGTGGCGATGTTCTGCTCCGGATACAGGAACAACCACTTCCAGTCCAGCGCCACCACTTCGATCACCAGCGGCTTGACGTCGGCGGCGACCGGCTGGCCGGGCTTGATCCGGTCGAGCGGGCGATACGGGTCCAGGGTGTGAGTGCTGACCCAGGTGATCGCGCCGAGGATGATGATGATCAGCAGCGGCGCCGACCAGATCACCAGCTCGAGCTGGGTGGAGTGGTCCCAATCGGGCTTGTACGTCGCCTTGGTGTTCGAGGCGCGGTAGCGCCAGGCGAAGAACAGCGTCAGCGCGATCACCGGCACGATGATCAGCAGCATCAGCACGGTCGAGATCACGATCAGGTTGCCTTGCTGCTGGGCGATGTCGCCCGACGGGTTCAGCACCACGGTGTTGCAACCGGCCAGCGCCAGCGTCGCGCCGGCGGTGAGCAGGGGTCGGAGCAGAGTCTTGAAGGCGTTCATCGATCTGACGCGTAGGCACGAGCGAGGGCCGCGACGGCCGCGGCGATGGGCGCGATCCTAAAGGCCGGCGGCGGTGGGGACGATTGGACGTTTTGTCCCATGCGCTGCGCTGCAACATCGCCCCGGCCGGGCCCAGGCCAGGGCCGGGGCGTCGCGCCGTCTTCACGAAACCCAACAACGGCGCGGCCTGGCGCTGAACAGGGCGCTCCGAAGGCGGTATTGGCGTCGTCCGCAGACCGGAGTAACGTCGGAGAGGCGGGTCAAGCCACCCGCCCGTTCCGGCACAGCCGCCGACCACGGACCGCAACCCGTACCGAGCGCCCGCCTATGATGCCTATGCCCAGCCATGCCCTCCCGGAGTCGTCCCGCACCGTTTCCGTCCATGGCCCCGAGCCCCAGGGCGAGGTCAAGCCCGGCGAGATCGCGGTCGGGGTGGTGATCGGGCGGGCCTCGGAGTACTTCGACTTCTTCGTCTACGGCATCGCTTCGGCCCTGGTCTTCCCCTCGGTGTTCTTTCCCTTCCTCGGCAAGCTCGAGGCCACCTTGTGGTCGTTCGCGATCTTCGCCCTGGCCTTCGTCTCGCGGCCGCTGGGCACGGTGCTGTTCATGTGGATCCAGCGCCGCTGGGACCGCAGCACCAAATTGACCGCGGCCTTGTTCCTGCTCGGCAGTTGCACCGCCGGCATCGCCTTCCTGCCCGGGTTCGCCAAGATCGGCAGCCTGTCGATCGTGCTGCTGGCGCTGTTCCGGCTCGGCCAGGGCGTGGCCCTGGGCGGTTCCTGGGACGGCCTGCCGTCGCTGCTGGCGCTGAACGCGCCCAAGGACCGGCGCGGCTGGTACGCCATGCTCGGCCAGCTCGGCGCCCCGGTCGGCTTCATCATCTCCGCGGCCCTGTTCGCCTATCTCTACGGCGCCCTGTCGCCGACCGACTTCTTCGACTGGGGCTGGCGCTATCCCTTCTTCGCCGCGTTCGCGATCAACGTGGTGGCCCTGTTCGCCCGCCTGCGCCTGGTGCTGACCCACGAATACGAGCGTGAGCTGGGCGAGCGCGAGCTGGAGCCGACCCCGGTGATCGAACTGGTCGGCGCCAAGGGCCGGCATGTGGTGATCGGCGCTTTCGCCGCCTTGGCCAGCTATGCGCTGTTCCATATCGTCACCATCTTCCCGCTGTCGTGGATCCTGCTGTACTCGGACCAGTCCGTGCCGCAGTTCCTGGCGGTGCAGATCGTCGGCGCCTTCCTGGCCGCGGGCGCGGTGGTCGTCTCGGGCCTGATCGCCGACCGCTTCGGCCGGCCTCGCACCCTGGCCGCACTGGCCGCGGCGATCGCGATGTTCAGCGGTTTCGCGCCGACCCTGCTCGGCGGCGGCGCGGTCGGGCAGGATGCCTTCATCCTGATCGGCTTCGTCCTGCTCGGCCTGTCCTACGGCCAGGCGGCCGGGTCGGTGACCGCCAACTTCGGCTCCAAGTACCGCTACACCGGCGCCGCGCTCACCTCGGACCTGGCCTGGCTGATCGGCGCTGCGTTCGCGCCGCTGGTCGCGCTGGGGCTGTGCGCCCGATTCGGCCTGGCGTTCGTCGGGGTCTACCTGCTGTCGGGCGCGATCTGCACCATGGCCGCGCTGGCGGTGAACCGGGCGCTCAAGCTGCGCAGCTGAGCGCCGCCCGCGCCGGCGATGCCGGCCCAGCCCGCCCAACGACGGCCCGCGCTCGCGCGGGCCGTCGGCGTTTTGGAGCGGCCGTCGATGCCGGCGTGGCGCCGCGTCCGGAACGGGGGCGCGCTTACCTATATATAAGTGCCGCAGTGGAGCGCGCGGGTCCGTTGCGGCGGCCGCCAGGAGTTTGCTGATCCTGGCGAATCGAAAGCGGCCTGCGATCGAGATCCGCAGCCGGCATGCGCCGCAGCCGCCAAGATCGCCGCCGGCCCTCGTGCGGGGCGGCGCAAGACCATCGAGACGATTTCGGAACCATCGGTGCGCGCAATCGTTGGTGCGGCTTCGTGCATACGTTGCCGTACGCGAAGCGAACGATGCAGCAGCGCATTTGCCGTCCGGCCCAGACGGCTTGCGATGCATAACACGCCAGGTCGCAGGCCGTGGTTACGAAACTTGCGGCAGACACGCGCGGCGATCGGTGCACCCCTCAGCCGGTCGATGCATCGCGCGGTGCGCGCAGCGCGGAACACGGCATCGAAAGCGTTGCGCAACACGATGCGGAACGCGCATTCGTTAATCGTCGATAACGAACGCATGCATGCGTTGAGATCGCCTCGGCGCGATGCGACCGGATGTTGCATCCCATCGGCCAGCGGCAATTGCATTCGCGCTGTGTAGGAATTGCCTGGATTTCGCGGAGTTTGCGCAGCGACGTCGACGTTCTCTGTCCGAGTGCGCGTTCCGTTCGCGCCTGAATGTGACGAAGCCACGCGAACGAGTTGAACGGAAACAAATCGATGTCGCAGAGTTTGATCGGGTACTCCGTTTGCAAATCTTCGCTGCAGCGTTCGTAAAGAACTTTCAACACTGCGATATATGTTATGGACGCAGTCACCGAACCAAAGCCTGTTGCGTTAGCCGGATTCAGTCGGGCGCGCCGCGCCTGGAAGCAACGCGACCACATCTCGCCGCAGAAGTACCCGCGACGCATCGTTCGCGGGAACCAGAGAGAGCGAACGTATGCAGGAGGCGACCGTCGAGCAAGCGCCGGCATCGACGAGCGGACCCACGAGCGCGACATCGCCGCAAGCGGCGCCGCGCGCGCGCTCGACGTTCGCGCTGCTGTGGCTGAGCGAGACCGCGTTCGACCTGGGCACGACGTTGGTCAGCTTCGCGGTCGGCGTGTGGATCTTCTCTCAAACGGGATCGGCCCAGGACTATTCGTTGTCGATCCTCTTCGCGGTGCTGGCGGGCATGCTGGCGACGCCGTTCGCGGGAGCGTTCGCTGACCGTTACGATCGGCGCTGGGTGGTGTTGTGCTGCGATCTGGGCGCCATCGCCGGCACGTTCGCGATCGTGACGGCGCTGGTGTACGGCCGGGCGGGCATCGGCGCCTTGTACCTGTATGCCGCGGCCGCATCGGCATTGGGCGCTTTGCGCAGGCCGGCGATTCGCGTCACGATCAGCCGCTTCGTGCCCAAGGACCGTTTCGCTCAGGTCGGCGGCCTGACCGGTGTTTCGCGCGCCCTGGTTCAGGTCGGCGCGCCCACCGCCGCCGGCTTCTTGATGGCGCGCCTGGGGCTGCAGGGCGTGATGGCGACCCAACTGTGCCTGTTGCTGGGCGGCGCGGCGCTGATGTTCGCAGCGCTGACCCGTGCCGGCGATCGCGTACGCGGCGGCACGATCGCGGCGAAAACAGGCCTGCTAGGCGGCGCCATGAACAGCTTCGGCGGCGCGTTCGGCTATCTGCGCGAACAACCGTTGATGCGCGCCCTGCTGCTGTATGGCGCGCTGGTGCAATGCCTGATGGTGCTGGCGACGACGTTGCTGACGCCGATGGTGCTGTCGACCCACTCCAGCGATGTGCTCGGCCTGGTGATGTCGGTCGGCATCGTCGGCGGACTACTCGGTTCGATCGTGGTCGCGACCGCCTGGATTCGCCGGAACCTGATGCACTGGATCCTGGCCTGCGACGCGCTGCAGTGCGCGGCGGTGCTGATCGCCGGCTACGCGACGGGACCGGCCTGGTGGTGCGCGACCGCGTTCGTGTGCCTGTTTTGCGGCAGCACGTCGGTGGCGTGTTCGCACGCGCTGTGGATGCGCAAGGCGCCGCTGTCGCGTCAGGGCAGCATTTTCTCCCTGGTTGCAGCGAGCAACATGCTGGTGATGTGCGTCGTGCTGCTGATCGGAAGCTGGCTGGCCGACGCGGTACTGGAACCCGCGCTGCGCGAAGGCGGTGCGCTCGACGCGACGGTCGGCGGCTGGTTCGGCAGCGGACGCGGACGCGGCATCGGCTTTTTGTTCTTCGTCAGCGGCGCGATCGGGTTGGCATTGACGTCGTTCGCTCTGGCCAGCCGTCGCCTGCGACGGCTCGAAACCCTGGTGGCGGACCGCTGCGATCCCTGACGGCGTCCGGCCACGCACGACAACGCCTTGCGCGCGGTGCGCGCGGGCGACCCGTTCCTTCCGATTTTCAATCAGCCGATCCCATGAGCAGCGAAGCACTCCATCCTTTGAGCTCTCCTCAGCAGGCCGTGTGGCTGGACCAGTCGTTGGCGCCGGACTTGCCTTGCTACAACATCGGCATCGCGGTGCTGTTCGAAGGGGCGGTGGACCCGGACCGCTTCGAAGCCGCGATGCGCTACGTCGCGCAGCGCCATTCGGCCTTGCGGATCGTGCTCGAACGCAGCCGCGACGGCGCCCGGCAGCGCTTCGCCGATATCGTGGGGACCGGTCTGCAGCGCATCGATCTCCGCGGTCGGGAGGACGCCGAGGAGCGCGCCTGGGACCGCATGCGCGAGGCTTTCGACCAGCCTTTTGCCTTATACGGTCAGCCGCTATGGCGCATGCAGTGGCTGCAGGTGGCGCCGGAGCGCGCCTATTGGCTGCTGTGCTTCCACCATCTGGTCGCCGACGGCTGGACCGTGTCTTTGATCGGCCAGGCGGTGAGCGAGGCCTATAACCGGCTCGAACGCGGCGAGGCCTTGGCGCCTGCAGAGGAGGGGGGCGACGAGGCGGGTCGGGAAGCCGACTATCGCGACTTCATCGCCCGCGACACCGAGTATCTGGCCTCGCCGCGGCACGCCAAGGACCGCGAGTTCTGGACCCAGCGCTATGCGAAGCTGCCCGACCCGCTGTTCGAGCAGGCACCGGGCCGGCGCGGCCGTTTCGATCGGCGATTCGGCCAGGCGGTCTGGCAACTGGAGCGCGCCCACTATCGGCGACTGAGCGAAGTCGCCGCAGCCCAGGGCGGGTCCAGCACGCACTTCATCGCCGCCGCGTTGGCGGTGTATTTCGCCCGTCTCGCCGGGCGCGAGGACGAGGTGGTGATCGGCATGCCGGTGCACAACCGCACCGGCGCCGCGCAGCGGCGCACAGTCGGCATGTTCGCCGCGGCGATTCCGGTCGGCATTGCGGTCGATGCGCGGTCCCCGTTCGCCGCGGTGCTGGCGCAGGCCGCGGCGGAAATGAAGCGCTGCTACCGGCACCAGCGCTACCCGCTGGCCGATTTGCATCGCGAATTGCTCACCGGGGTCGGCGACCGTCGCGGCCTGTTCGACCTGACGTTGTCGATGGAGGGCTTCCAAGGCGACCTGGGCATGGCCGGCGTCGCCACTTCGGCGTATCCCCTGCACAACGGCTATGAGCGCCAGCCCCTGGCGGTGTATGTGCGCGACTACGAGCAACAGCGCCCGGTCCGGATCGAATTCAACTACGACCCCGACGTGTTCGGCGAGCAGGACATGGCCGCGCACCTGCGCCGGCTCGAACGATTGCTTCTGGCCGCGATCGAAGCGCCGGACACCCCGGTGGGCGATCTGCCGCTGATGGACGAGACCGAGCGCACCCTGGTCCTGCATCGGTTCAATGAGCCGCAGTCGGACACCGGCGCGCCGCAGTTGATGCATCGGCTGTTCGAACGCCATGCGCGCGATACGCCCGATGCGGTCGCGGTGCAGTACCAGGACCAGGCGTTGAGCTATGGCGAGCTCAATCGGCGGGCCAACCGTCTGGCGCATCACTTGCGCGAACTCGGCGTCGGGCCGGACGCGCTGGTCGCGATCGGCCTGGCCCGCGGCCTGGACCTGGTGGTGGCGATCCTGGCCACGCTCAAAGCGGGCGGCGCTTACGTGCCGTTGGACCCGGCCTATCCCGACGAGCGTCTCCTGCACATGCTGCGCGACAGCGCGCCGGCGGTGCTGATCGGCGACGACGACATGTTGCAGCGCCTGCAGCCGGCCGCCGAATATCGTGCGCTGCGGATGGACCCGGCGCAGGCCGAGCAGCCCTGGGCGCAGGCGAGCGCCGAAGATCCGACGGTCGCAGGACTGACGCCTGCACATCTGGCGTATGTGATCTACACCTCGGGCTCGACCGGCCTGCCCAAGGGCGTGATGGTCGAACACGCCCAGGTCAGCCGCTTGTTCGCCGCGACGCAGGCCGATTTCGGCTTCGACCGCGACGATGTCTGGACCCTGTTCCATTCATTCGCCTTCGACTTCTCGGTATGGGAGTTGTGGGGCGCCCTGATCCACGGCGGGCGTCTGATCGTGGTGCCGCATGCGATCAGCCGGGCGCCGGCCGAGTTCCATCGCCTGGTCTGCGAGCAGGGCGTGACCGTGCTCAACCAGACCCCGAGCGCTTTCCGCCAGTTCATCGCCGCCGGTCAAGCCGAACCGCGCCCGCATGCGTTGCGCTACGTGATCTTCGGCGGCGAAGCGCTGGAAATGGCCAGCCTCAAGCCGTGGTACGCGCAGGCGCACAACCGCGCCGCGCGCCTGGTCAATATGTACGGCATTACCGAGACCACGGTGCACGTGACCTATCGGGCGCTGCAGCCGGCCGATGCGGAGCGCCCCGGCGCCAGTCCGATCGGCGCGCGCATCGGCGATCTGAGCCTGTACGTGCTTGACCCGCAGGGTCGGCCGTTGCCGGTGGGCTGCACCGGCGAAATGTACGTCGGCGGCGCCGGCGTGGCGCGCGGCTACCTGCGGCGCCCGGAGCTGGATGCGCAGCGGTTTCTTCCCGACCCGTTCAGCGGCGTGCCCGGGGCGCGCATGTACCGCACCGGCGATCTCGGCCGCTACTTGGCCGACGGTACGCTGGAGTACTTCGGCCGCAACGATCAGCAGGTCAAGATCCGCGGATTCCGCATCGAGCTGGGCGAGATCGAGGCGCAGTTGGCCCGCATCCACGGCGTCGGCGAAGCGATCGTCGTCGCGCGCGAGGATGTGCCGGGCGACCAGCGCCTGGTGGCCTATCTGGTCGCCGACGACGCCGCGCCGCTGCCCGAGCCGGCGCGGCTGCGCGAGTCTTTGCGCGAGCGCTTGCCCGACTACATGCTGCCGGCGGCGTACGTGCGCCTGCCGGCGCTGCCGCTGACCGCGAACGGCAAGCTGGACCGCAAGGCGCTGCCGGCGCCGGACGATCAGGCCTATCGCCAGCGCGCCTACGAGGCGCCGCGCGGAGCGGTCGAACAGGCGCTGGCGCGGATCTGGGCCGAATCGCTCGGGGTCGATCAGGTCGGCCGCAGCGACAACTTCTTCGAACTCGGCGGCCATTCGATTCTCGCCGTGCAACTGGCCGAGCGGCTGCGCCAGGAAGGGCTGCCGGTGTCCATCCGCGATCTGTTCGCCGCGCCGAGCCTGAGTGCGCTGGCCGCATGCGCCGAGCAAGGGCAGGGCGATGCGGTCGCGATACCGGCCAATGCCATCGCCGGTGGCTGCGAACGCATCGTGCCCGAGATGCTGCCGCTGGTTCGCCTGGACCAGCCGCAGATCGAGCGGATCGCCGCCGCCGTACCCGGCGGCATGGCCAATATCCAAGACATCTACCCGTTGGCGCCGTTGCAGGAAGGCATCCTGTTCCACCACCTGCTGCAGCCCGAAAGCGACGCCTACCTGCTGCCGGCGCTGCTGCGTTTCGACGACCGCGCCCGCCTGGACCGCTTCCTCGCCGCCCTGCAGCAGGTGATCGCGCGCCACGACATCCTGCGCACTGCCGTGCATTGGGAAGGCCTGGACGAGCCGGTGCAGGTGGTCTGGCGCCGCGCCGAACTGCGCGTGCAAGAACTCGATCTGGACCCAACCCGCGGCGACGTGCGGGCGCAACTGCAGGCACGGGCCGATGCGCGCCGCACCCGGCTGGACCTCCGCCGCGCACCGATGCTGCAGGCTTATGCGGCGTTCGATCCTGTCGGCGGGCGCTGGCTGCTGCAATTGCTGCACCACCACCTGACCGTGGATCACGCCACGACCGAACTGGTGCTGCACGAGGTGGGGGCGTTGCTGCAAGGACGCGGCGACGAACTGGCGGCGCCGGTGCCGTTCCGCGACTTCGTGGCGCGCGCGCGCCAGGATGCGGGGCAGGCCGAGCACGAGGCGTATTTCCGCGCCATGCTCGGCGACCTGGACGAGCCGACCGCGCCATTCGGCTTGGTGGACGTGCAGGGCGACGGCTCGCGGATCGAGCAGGCCCGGCACGACCTGCCCGCGGAATTGTCCGAGCGGCTGCGCCGCCTGGCCCGCGCCCACGGCGTCGGTGCGGCCAGCCTGTTCCATCTGGCCTGGGCGCAGGTGCTGGGGCTGTGCAGCGGCCGCGACGACGTGGTGTTCGGCACCGTGTTGTTCGGCCGGTTGCAGGCCGGTGCCGATGCGGCGCGGGCGATGGGAATGTTTCTCAACACCTTGCCGTTGCGGGTGAGGATCGACGGCAGGCCGGTCGAGACCGCTTTGCGCGCGGTGCACGCCTCCCTGGCCGAGCTGCTGCGCCACGAGCACGCCTCGCTGAGCTTGGCCCAGCGCTGCAGCGGCCTACCGGCCGATGCGCCCTTGTTCGCCAGCCTGCTCAACTACCGCTATAGCCAACGCGACGGCACGATCCCGGCCCTGCAAGGCGTCGAGTCGCTGGGCGGCCACGACCGCACCAATTACCCGTTCGTCCTGCATGTCGACGATTACGGCGACGGCTTCGGGCTCACCGCAGAAGTCGAACGCAGCGTCGACGCGCAACGCATCTGCGGCTTCGTC
>NZ_HG424622.1 GCF_000336385.2 Lysobacter antibioticus HS124
GGCGCAGCCCGGCTCCACGACCGGAGCCGGAGCCACCGCAGCCACCGGCTCCGGACCCAGCGGGACGATGATGCCGACCGAAGCCAGCACGTCGCCGAACCAGTCTTCCGACTTGCCGTTGCGATCGACGCCGTTGACGCTGTTGTCGTCGAAGTCGGCGCGGTAGGCCAGCTCGGTGCGGATGCCGACGCGGCCCAGGTCGCCCTGGACGCCGACGCCGACCTTGGCGGCCACGTTGCCTTCCTTACGCTCGGCCGGCAGCAGGTTCACGGCCGACAGATACTCTTCTTCCGAGCGCTGGTAGCCCAGGCCCATCAGCAGGTACGGGTTCCAGTTGCGG